>NZ_JAVIXS010000003.1:0-503401 GCF_031324065.1 Chryseobacterium metallicongregator | reverse complement strand
GCTCCACCTCTTCCGTCACCTACACGGTATGTTCCGGCACTATGCCAGGCCATACGGATAAACAGAGGACCATAATGACCAAAGTCTGCCGGCCACCAAGCCTGGGAATCTGTCATTAATGCATGAAGGTCTTTTTTTACAGCTTCCAGGTCAAGGCTTGCAAATGCTTGGGCATAATCGAAATCCTTGTCCATAGGATCTGAAAGGGAAGAATGCTGGCGCAGAAGATCTACTCTAAGCTGATCAGGCCACCAGTCAGAATTCTGGGTTCCTCCGCCTGCTACGCTCTTCTTCATTGTTCCGTTATGAAACGGGCATTTACTGATGTCATTCAAATCTTTTTCCATTGTCGTTTATTTTATTTTTTATATTGATTAATACAGTTTCAATTTTCTGTTGTAAGAACATGACAAACGTACAACGTTTGATTGATAAATACAATCTATTAATTTTTATTTCAACGATAGTTAAAAACTATAAATAAATATTTTTAACAGCTTTAAAGCTAAGACATAATTAAGGTATTAAGTTAGTCATTTTTCAGATTAACTTAAATAAAAGCAGCAGTATACTGCGCAATTTAGAATTACTCAACGTAAGAATTTTAAAGGAGAAAAGAAGCTAGAGGCTGAAGGAAGGAAGTTTAATAACCTCATGAAAAAACATGCTATTTCAACAATTTCTAAAAGTACTTCCAGCTTCCATCACCCGACTTCCAGCTTTATCTCACTAAAAATAAATTAACTACCTTTATATTATCCAAACATGAACATCTGCTATGAAAAAAATAATTGTTGTAGTTCTCGTTGCCTTTATCATCATCCAGTTTTTCCCCATTGATAAAACTAATCCTCCGCTTACTCCGGGAATGGACTTTCTAAAAATTAAAAATACTCCGGAAAAAATTGCCCGTACCCTCAGAACGTCTTGTTATGACTGCCATTCTAATGAAACCAGGTATCCATGGTATAGCAGTATTTCCCCAACTTCATGGTGGGTAAAAAATCATATTGATGAAGGAAGAAAACATCTTAATTTTTCTACCTTTGCAGTATATGAACCTAAAAGACAGCTTCATAAACTTGAAGAATGTATAGAAATAGTTGAGAAAAAAGAAATGCCTCTTGAATCTTATTATTTGGGACATCAGGATGCCAAACTGTCTGATGAGCAGCGTGCAGATCTTGTTCAATATTTCAAAAAAGTAAAAGAAGATACGGAAAGAGGAATCATGTTTAATAAATAAAGTCATGGAAAGCTGGGAAAATAAACATATTGTATTTTTTGACGGAGATTGCGGTGTATGCAATTTCTGGGTGCAGTGGATTTTGGAGAGAGATAAAAAAGACCAATTCATGTTTGCTTCTCTTCAATCTGATTTCGGACAGCAGTTTTTATCCGAAAGAGGACTGGAAACGAATGTATTCAACACCATGTATTTATGGAAACCCGGACGGTATTATCAAATCAAATCAAGAGCCGTACTGGAAATCGCTAATTTATTGGGAGGAGTTTATAAACTTTCCTTTGTTGGGAAAATCCTGCCGGTATCTTTAAGTGATAAAGTGTATGATGTCATTTCCAGAAACAGAATGAAACTGGCCAATCAGAAATGTTACTTACCGGATCAGCATCAGAAGAAAAAATTTATTCAGGTATAATCTTCCTTCAGTATTACATTTAACCTTGTATAAACAATCTGCTTAAACTTTTTATTTTTGAAATAGTAAGATAAGCTTCGCTTGAAGAATGATTCATCTTAATTATACTTTATTTTTTAAGTCTTTCATAATGGTTTTGATTATATTCAAAAATGTCATTCCGTAAGAGTTTTCTGCAATATTAATGCATTATAGAGATTCCTACGGAATGACAAATAAGACGTATAGTTGTTTTAGGTTAATGGTTAATGGTTAATAGTAATTAAAATGAATAACAACCTCTTACCAACTTCATCATTCATCATTTATTATTACTCATTACCAATTGCTCATTACTTATAAATTCGGCGACCATACAGAATAAGAATTTGGCGGACACTGGATTTTCACCCATTTATCTCCCTGAGTTGTTGGATACCAACTTGAGTTTCCTGTGAAATCTTTGATTTGCTGGCTGCTCCAGTTCGTTTCTATCCATCTTTCCTGCCAGTTTGAAGAGGTGTTGATGTACACAACAAGCCCTGGATTACCGTTATAACCGTTACGCCTTGCTATATATTCGTCATTATCTGTATATAAGATAGAGGTAGTGCCGGTAGCTTTATTATTATGAATCCAGATCAGGTTATTCAGTCTTTCTTTGTTTAGCCATTCTTCATAATCTCTGTAGAAAATGGTGGGATAACCTTCATGAGTTAAGATATAGGCATATGCCGGCATTTTATTGTAAATAATATCAGTATCATGATTCGCAACAAAAGTTACTGCTTTGTATGGATTTCTTTTCCACATCATATCATCATTCAGAACGTTTAAGTTTCCGTTATCAAATGCTTCATCCATTTTATAATAGGCAGCGAAATCAAACACAGAACTGTTCGCATTATTTGCCCACCACTCTAACGTATTGACGTTGGAATCCCATAATTCTCCAACTGAAAATCCTCCTACGTTTGAATTCCAGGTATTGACAACCCATGGACCGAACCCTTTTACGTAATCGAACCTCCAGCCATCAAATTTCATCACGTTTTTATAATATTTCGCCACGGAATCATCTCTCCCCCAAAGCCAGTCCTGCACATGAGGATTAGCGTGACACAAATCCGGGAAGCCACCAAAAGCTCCTTCATCATTATTCCCGTAAGAGTTTTTATAAAAGTCATTGTAGTTTCTCTGGAATTTTCCGGATGCCACTCCTGAAAAATTGGTCCAGGTATTGGTTCCTGTAAAAGGATTGGCTTCAGACTGTCCGCCACTGTTGTGATTAATTACAATGTCTGCATACACCTGCATGTTTTCAGCATGCGCTTTGGTAATCAATGCTTCCAGTTCAACTCTGGATCCGAAACGGGTTTCTGTACTTCCATTTTGATTAAAATCTCCAAAATCATAATAATCGGTAGGGTCATATCCCATAGAATAAGCCCCGTTCTGAGCTTTTGATGCTGGCGGTAACCATACAGCTCCAATTCCGGCAGTAGACCATGCGGTTAATTTGTCTTTAACGGTATTCCACCAGTTCCCCCCTTCCGGAACATCCCAGTAAAACCCCTGCATCAGAACTCCACCACCAGGTCCGGCTGTGAATTTACTTTGTGCAGAACCTGAACCGCTTCCTGTACTAAACGGACGGCCATCATGATGGGTAACATTCACTGTTTTGTTGTGAACCTCTTCTTGCCTGGAAGATTCAGTTGTCAATTCATCACTGGTTCTACATGAGCTTACTAATGCTAAAGCCAGCAGTGAAAGGAAAAAGTTTGTTTTTTTCATCGCTTTAATTAATTATCAATCTATTAAACAAGATACAATTTTATTAAAAACAAATTCAAACGAATGGGAAATATTTTCATTTTCCACAATAAATCAATAAGAAAGGCATCTAAATTTTTCATTAAAAAATCATAAATTTTTCAGAATCCCGAGACAATTTTTCTTTTAATCCATATATTTGCATACTATGGAATACAATACCCAAAAAACTCAGCTTCATATGCCAGAATATGGCAGAATTATACAACAGTTGGTTGAGCGCTGCAAAGAACTTCCTTCCAAAGAAGAAAGGAATGAAATGGCTATGGCAATCATCGATTTTATGGGTCAGAGAAACCCACAACTTCGCGACGAGGAAAATTATAAACATAAACTTTGGGACCATCTTTATATTCTTGCTAATCATGATCTGGATGTAGATTCTCCTTATCCCTTCCCTACGATGGAAGAACTGGCAGAAAAACCAAAAAGAATGGAATATCCAAAACTTCAAGGTGACTTTAAGTTCTACGGAAAAAGTATTCTTCAATTGATAGAAAAAGCAATTGAGCTGGAAACAGGTGATGAAAAAGAAGCCCTTATCGAGGTGATTGCCAACAATATGAAGAAGTCTTACAATGTCTATAATAAAGAACATGTGACGGATGATGTGATTTTCCGCCACCTGAAAGAACTGTCTGAAAACAGGTTGGATCTTACCGGAATAGACTCTCTTGAAAAGAGTAAAATCTATTACACCAGCAATAACAACAACCGAAATAATAACAATAACAACAGGAATAACAACAATAATAAAAACAATAATAACCAGCCTAACAAGAGAAGGCATAATAACAATCATAAAAACAGAAAATAATGAGTGGAACATTTCAAATAAGAGGAGGAAAAAGACTGCAGGGTGAAATAACTCCACAAGGAGCCAAGAATGAGGCTCTACAAATTTTATGTGCGGTTCTTCTGACGGACGAAGAAGTAAGAATCAAAAATATTCCGGATATTCATGATGTGAACAGACTGATTGAAATTCTTGGAGATTTTGGTGTAAAAATTACTAAAAACGGACAGGGAGATTATACTTTCAAGGCTGATCAGGTTAATTTTGATTATATTAAATCTAACGAGTTCAAAAAGGACGGAGCAAAATTACGCGGATCCATTATGCTGATGGGCCCAATGCTTGCTCGTTATGGAGAAGCTTATATGCCGACTCCGGGAGGTGACAAAATCGGAAGAAGAAGATTAGACACTCACTTTCAGGGACTTGTTGAATTAGGTGCTGAATTCAATTATGATGAAGAGGAATATTTCTATTCTTTAAAAGCTAAAGAATTAAGAGGAAAATTCATCCTGTTGGAGGAAGCTTCTGTTACCGGAACCGCTAATATTGTAATGGCAGCAGCTTTAGCAAAAGGAAAAACAAGAATCTACAACGCTGCCTGCGAACCTTATCTTCAGCAATTATGCAAAATGCTGAACAGAATGGGTGCTAACATCTCTGGTATTGGATCCAACCTTCTTACGATTGAAGGGGTTGACTACCTTAGAGGAACAGAGCACACTATGCTTCCGGATATGGTGGAAATCGGATCCTGGATTGGTCTTGCGGCCATGACAAAATCTGAAATCACCATCAAAAATGTAAACTGGAACCAGCTTGGTGTGATCCCGAATACATTCAGAAAATTAGGAATAGAACTTGAGCAAAGTGGTGATGATATCTACATTCCAGCTCAGGAGCATTATAAAATTCAGAAATTTATTGACGGTTCTATCCTTACGATTTCGGATGCGCCTTGGCCAGGATTTACACCGGATTTATTATCGATTATTCTAGTGGTAGCTACTCAGGCAAAAGGAAGTATTCTGGTTCATCAGAAAATGTTTGAATCCAGATTATTCTTTGTAGATAAGTTAATTGACATGGGTGCTCAGATCATTTTATGTGATCCGCACAGAGCCACAGTAATCGGATTAAACCAGGAAGCCCCGTTAAGAGGAACAACCATGGTTTCCCCGGATATCAGAGCCGGAAATGCACTTCTTATTGCCGCACTTTCTGCTGAAGGAAAATCTATTATCCACAATATCGAGCAAATCGACAGAGGATATGAAAATATTGATGGAAGACTGAGAGCAATTGGTGCTGACATCGAAAGAATCTAACATTATTTTATTTAATAATAGGAAAGCGTTCAGGATATCTGAGCGCTTTTTTTGTTTTACCACCCCGTCAAAAATTATTTGAATTTTTGCCACCTCTGCGGAGGAAGGGAATTTTGTTCCGGTTAACGATTGATCTTTTTAATGTGTTTATAATCTGCTTTTATAAAAAATAAAAAGTGCCCGGTACGAAACCGGACACTTTGGTAATTAAAACTATATGAATCTCACTTAAAAATAGGTTCTGCAGGTATATTCTACCGTCGTATTGATAAGTTTATTTTTATTCAGATAGAATTCAAGCTGCTGAAAATCATCTGAATTAACATTAATATATAACTGTACCGAACCGAAACTATATCCGTTCACGTACTCAACATTAGCAGATAACACTCTATGGCAAATTCCAAACTGATTATAGATGGTATTCATTAAATGTTCAAATTTCATTTTGCCATTCAACTCTATTTCCAGTAATAATTCTTTTTTAGGCAGGCTTATTTTATTTTGTAAAACCTGCAGGCCGGGATTAGGTGTAATCATTGCTAAACATTTTTGGGTTAAACATTGTCAGATCATATTGCATTCTGCATTTAAATCTGTGACAAAAATATAAAAAAATATTAGTCCACCAAATTAGTAGACTAATATTTTTTAAAATTTAACATAAAAAAAAAGAAGCCTGTTCAGCTTCTTTGTATATTTTAAAAATTTCCTACTCTTTCCAGTTTGTCAGAACCGGCCAGTCCATTAGGGTTGCAACCTGGTTCTCCTTCAGGGACTTTCAGATTTTTTTTCAAGTAAAATTCTTCCCAGAATGCATTCGTTTTTCCAGTTTTCGGATCAATAAATGTCATGGGTTCCAGTTTGAAAATATTTTCTGCACGGAAAGCTCTTTCCACAAAATCTGAACAGTAATATGACTGTTCATCCAAAATATAATTGAAATTGTAAGGTTTTCCCAACATGGAATTTGCCTTTCTGATAGCTTCGGAAATTGCTTTCTGATATTCCGGCTTTAAACGGTAAATGACAACTTCCTGCCCTTCTTCCTTCTGATCTTTTATAAAATCCTTCAAATCCTGTCTCTGAGAACCACCTTTAGGAGCAGCGTGCAGAACAAACATCCGGTTGTCTTCTTTTTCCAGAATTCCTATGTGATCAAATGAAGCTGCCTTTTGTTTTTGAGTAACATTATTGATCGCCCCGGAAAGACCCGATTCTTTTGCTGTTACAAAAAGAAGATCTCCATTTTTGAGTTGTACAGTGCTTGGAAAGCTGTGATTACACTGAATCAACAAAACCATTAAACAGGACAAGAGTCCAGTCACCATCATTTCTTTGATTCTTTTGCTAAAAAATGTTTTAAATTCAGACATTCTATTATACTTTTCGGTATCAAAATTACAAAATAGAATTCATTACATTTGTGAGAATATTGATCTATTCCTCACACCAACCCAAACATTCCAAGAATCTTATGCCCCATATTTTATTAGTTGAAGACGACGACAGGCTTTCAAAATTGATTGCAAAGGGATTTCAGGAAGCTGAATTTGAGGTCACTGTGGCATATGACGGAGTCACAGCTCTGAAACTGGCTTTACAGACAAATTTTGATCTGGTAGTGACCGATATTATTCTTCCCAAAAAAGATGGTCTTGAATTTTGCCATGAGATCAAAACTTTAAAACCCAATCTTCCTGTCATTATGCTAACTGCATTGGGAACTACTGATGACAAGCTGGAAGGATTTGATGCCGGAGCAGATGACTATCTCACCAAGCCTTTTGAAATGCGGGAACTGGTAGCAAGGATTAAGGTGATTCTGAAACGTTTTTCACAACAGCTTCAGCAAAAAGTTTTTGTTCTTAAATATAAAGGTATTGAAATGAATCTTGAGCAGAAAACAGTGAGCCGTGATCATACACCGATAAAATTGACTCCGAAAGAGTTTAATCTTTTAAAATTCATGATGGAAAATTCCGAAAGGGTTCTCTCCAGAAGTGAAATTGCGGAAAAAGTGTGGGAAACCCATTTTGATACGGGTACTAACTTTATTGATGTTTATATCAATTATCTCAGAAAGAAAATAGATAAAGATTTTGAAACCAAACTGATCCATACCAAAGCCGGTATGGGATTTATTCTGAAAAAAGACTACGAATCAGGTACTGTATAGTAAATCAATGAGATAAACTAAAAATATCAGGATGAAAATAAGAACCAGACTTACCCTGCTTTTTACATTAATCACTGCAATGCTTTTAAGTATTTACAGTATTTCGATCTATTATTCATCCAAAGAAGCCAGAGAAAAATCTTTTTACAGCGAACTTCAGAACGAAGCGATTGCCAAAGCTGATTTATTTTTCCGAAGCTCACTTCCCGAACAGGAAATGCATAAGCTTTATAAAAACAATACCAGAACATTGAATGAAGTTCAGGTTGCCATTTATAATTCCAATAAGCAATTGATTTATCATGATGATGCCAAAGTAGATTACGTAAAGGAGACTCCGGAAATGCTTGCTCAGATATTCCAAAAGAAGAAAATCAATTTCTTTTTAAATGATTTGCAGGTGATCGGGATGACCTACCATTATGAAGGAAAAACGTATGCAGTAACTGCGGCAGCTTATGATCAATACGGATATGAATATTTAACTCATCTTCTTACTATCAGTATTATTTCATTCTTCAGTATTTTAATTCTGATTTATCTGGCAGGAATATTTCTTTCAAAAAAAGCATTGAGTCCACTCAGTGAAATGGTTATTCAGATTAAAAAAATTACTGCCGGAAAACTCCAATTACGTTTGAAAACAACAAAAGAAAAAGACGAACTGAATGAACTTGCTCAAAATTTCAATGGAATGCTGGAACGGCTTGAAAATTCTTTTGATTCACAAAAACATTTCGTCTCCAATATTTCACATGAACTGAGAACTCCTTTATCCGCCATCATTACCGAATTGGAACTCGCTTCAGAAAAGGATAAAACCAAAGAAGAATACCAAGAAACCATTCAATATGCACTGGATGATGCCCGAAATATGGTAAAATTATCGAATAGTTTAATGGATCTTGCAAAAGCCAGCTATGATCCCAATGAAATCAGTTTTTCGGAAGTACGCCTTGATGAAGTTCTTCTGGAATCTTATACCAAAATTACAAAAGAAAATCCGGAATATAAAGTTTCTCTGAACATAGAGGATTCCGTAGAAGAGCATCAGCTTATCATTCAAGGAAATGAGTATCTTCTTCAGGTGGCCCTCAACAATCTTATTGACAATGCCTGCAAATATTCACCGGAACATACTTGTATGATTGATGTAAATACCAATTCAAAAATTCTTACAATACGTTTTACTAATACCGGAAATAGTATTAATAAAGAAGATTTACAACATATTTTCGAACCTTTTTACAGAAGCGAAACGTCCAGACAGGAAAAAGGTCATGGAATAGGATTATTTCTTACTCAGAAAATTATTCTGCTCCACCATGCAAAAATTACGGTGCTATCAGAACGTAACGAAACTATTTTTGCGGTGATATTTGATATTGTATAGACACTTAAAGAAATTAAATCTCAGGATCAACGTTTTTATTCTTTTTTTCGTTGGTAATAAATGTTTATGATAAAAACCATACTGCTGATTATAAAAGGGATTATGTGAAAAAAGTGTCTGAGTAAAAGACTACCAGATTTTTTTTCATTTACAATACTTTCTATACCCAACCCAACAAAAAAGAGGGATATCAGAAGTAAGATTAATTGTATTTTCCAATGCATCCTTATCATATTGTAAAGTCTTCTTAATGATTAGAAACTCTGCTAAAAATAGTTGTTCCAATACTCGCTGTAATTACACAGGCAATAGAAATCCATTGTAAAAAAGATAATTCTTCAGCAAGAAAAACCAATCCGGAAAGTGCTGCAAATGCAGGTTCCAGACTCATCAGAATGCTGAATGTCTTTGCAGGAAGTTTTTTCAAGGCCATCATTTCCAATGAAAAAGGTAAAGCACTCGAAAGAATAGCTACACCAAGCCCTTTCATAAAAATAGTCGGGGTAATATTGAAAACAGCACCATCCCATATCGTAAAAGGAATAATCACCAGACTTGCAAAGATCATTCCTGTGGTAACCGCATCTTTTCCATCCATTATTTTAGAAACTTTTCCACCCATAACGATATAAAGAGCCCAGAAAATTCCTGCCAGAAAGGCAAGTCCAAGTCCTAATAAATCTACATGATCACTTTTCCATGGGACAATCAGCAGAATTCCCACACAAGCCAGTAATGCCCATATGACATCCAACAGTTTACGGGACAAAGCTAAGGCAAGAAATAACGGTCCGGCAAATTCCACAGTAACAGCAAGCCCCAGAGGAATCCTTTGAATCGCCATATAGAAAATAAGATTCATTGCGGCTAATCCAACTCCATAGATTGCACAATATTTCCATTTCTGACTGTCAAATTGTAAAAATTTCGGACGGTTAATCAAAGTAAGCAAAATCGCAGAAAGCACAATTCTTAAAGTAACTGTACCAATAGCTCCGATAGCAGGGAAAAGCTGCTTTGCAATGGAAGCTCCTCCCTGCACACAGATAATCGCTAAAAGCGTAGCTGGTATTGCTAAGTTTGATTTTTTCATTTCTAAAATATATAATTAAAAAGATGTTGGAAGGAAGTATCCGGGATTAAACAAGCCGTTATTTTATATGACAAATTGTAAAATTCATTATACAAAAAACCAGCCTCCAAATGTATTGAAATTTTATCTCTTACCATGGGTACAGTTTACATATATTAATAGGATATAATAAATAAATATTTCTTACAGAATCTTCAAAAAAACAGGAAGGAGTTTTCTCTAATGATTTTCTAATAACATTCTAAAGCTTTTCTAACGGTAAAAAAAAGCTCTCAGTTTTACTTTTGCACAGTAAAAAATAAAGCATATGGACTCTGATCCTTACAGTAATTATCAATCTTAAAAGCTTTAGTTGTACTCACTTTTCCCGTACAGCTGAAAAGCTTTATAACAACAGGAAAAGTTATGAATACATTAGAATTTACTCTTCGTCTCCTTACCGCATTTGCTCTGGGTGCCAGCATTGGCTTTGAAAGACAATGGCGTCAGAAAAGTGCCGGTCTCCGTACCAACACTTTGGTATGTCTTGGCTCCGCAGCATTCGTTCTTCTTTCTATCAGGATTGGAGGCGATGCTACAGGCAGAATAGCTTCTTATATCGTAAGCGGAATTGGTTTTTTAGGTGGAGGCGTTATCATGAAAGATGGTCTTACCGTGAGAGGACTCAATACCGCTGCTACCATCTGGTGTTCCGCATCTGTAGGAGCTCTCAGTGCTATGGGATTTCCCGTAGAAGCAGCTATTACCAGCGGATTTATTATTCTCACACATATGATCCTTCGTCCTCTAGGTGTCAAGCTGGGCAACAATATCAACAGCAGAAACCATTATACAGAATACCTTCTCAGCATCAAATGCAAAAGTGAAGTAGAAAATCACGTCCGTGTACAACTGATGCAGTCTCTGAGCGGAAATGATAAAGTATTACTGAAATCTCTTACCAGCGATGACAATGGTCTGCCTGAAAACGCCATCATTACAGCGGAAGTTCATGCTTCTACACCACAGGACAGTTTCATGGAAAAAACAGCCAGCAGACTTACGATTGAAGATAAAGTCATCAAAGTAAGCTGGGAAATTATAGGTACCGAAAACGATTTGTAACATGTAAAAACAACCTTTGAAGCGATGTTAAGAAAATCTTCAAACAAAAATCTCAATTCTGCCGCTCTTGTAAAATTAAAAGAAGCTGCAGCCGAGAATGAAAAAATGGTGTATGCCCTACTGGAAACCTCAGAAGAAGGACTCAGCGAAAACACCGTAAAAGACCGTCTGAAAATGTATGGTAAAAATGAAATAGCTACCCAAAAAGCGCCCTCATGGGTAAAACAGTTTGCTCATTCTTTTTTTAATCCATTTAATTATATCTTGGCATGTATTGCCATCATTTCCTTATTTATTGATGCTATTCTTGTACCTGCCGGTGAAAAAGATTTCAGTACCAGTATTATTATTTCGCTGATGCTGCTCTTTAGTACAGTTTTAAGATTTATTCAGGAATTCCGAAGTAACAAAGCGGCAGAAGCATTAAAGAAGATGGTAAAGACAAGCTGTCTCACCAAAAGAAAATTTAATAAAAGTGAAGAAATAGAAATCACCGAAATTGTCCCCGGAGATATTGTCATGCTGTCTGCAGGTGATATGGTTCCGGCCGACTGCAGGATTCTTAAAAGCAAAGATCTTTTCATCAGCGAATCCATCCTGACGGGAGAAGCACTTCCGGTTGAGAAAAATGCATTTCCTATCAAAGATACCAAAGACCGCAATCCTCTCAGCCTTCTGAATATATGCTTTATGGGTACCAATGTGGTAAGCGGATCAGCAACGGTTGTTGTAGCCAATACAGGTATTTTCACCTACTTAGGAAGCATCAGCAGAAGCCTGATTTCTAAAAGACCTGAAACTGCTTTTGATATAGGAGTGAATAAAGTAAGCTATCTGCTGATCAGATTTATGCTGATCATGACTCCGGTTATTTTCCTGATCAACGGATTGGTAAAAGGAGACTGGATGCAGGCACTGTTATTCGCCATTGCTGTAGCGGTAGGATTGACACCTGAAATGCTTCCTATGATTGTTACCGCTAATCTCGCTAAAGGTGCAGTCAATATGAGTAAAAAGAAAGTGATTGTTAAAAGACTCAATGCCATTCAGAATATCGGAGCTATGGATATTTTGTGTACGGATAAAACAGGAACCCTTACGCTGGACAAAATTGTATTGGAAACCCACCTCAACGTTCGTGGTATTGAAGATGATGAAGTACTGAAGTGGGGTTATCTCAACAGTTTCCACCAAACCGGTCTTAAAAATTTATTAGATCAGGCTGTTCTCGATCATGCTGAAGTTCACAATCTGATGAAAGCAGATGAATTGTATCAAAAAGTGGATGAAATTCCCTTTGATTTTGAAAGAAGAAGAATGTCTGTCATTCTGAATACCTCCAAAGGAAAACATCTTATGATCTGCAAAGGAGCAGTAGAAGAAATGCTTCCTTTATGTCAATATGCCTTAGATCCTGGAGACGATCGCAGTCTGCATGTCGAGAATGACAATAGTGTTCCGTTGGATGATCTTATGAAACAGCAGATTATCAGAATGTCCGAAAAGCTGAATGCTGAAGGACTTCGTGTATTACTAATTGCCATCCGTGAATTTGAAGGGGATCACCCATTGAATTATTCTGTTGCTGATGAGAATAGCCTTACCCTTACAGGATTTATGGGATTTCTTGATCCGGCAAAACCCTCTGCAGAGCCAAGCATCAAAGCTTTACACAAACTTGGCGTAGAAGTGAAAGTAGTAACAGGAGATAACGATATTGTGGCTAAAAAAATATGCCATGATGTAGGAATTCCTATCAATACCATTATGCTTGGCGATGAAATGGAACATCTTAGTGATGATGAACTTCGAAATGATATGGATCTCTATTCTGTTTTTGCTAAGGTAAGTCCGTTACAAAAACAACGCATTGTAAAAATATTAAGATCGAAAGGTCACACCGTTGGTTTTATGGGTGACGGAATTAATGATGCAGCAGCCATCAAGGAAGCAGATGTCGGAATTTCTGTTGATACAGGAGCAGACATTGCCAAAGAAAGTGCGGATATCATCCTGTTGGAAAAAGATCTGATGGTCCTTCGAAGCGGAGTGATCTATGGAAGAAGAACTTTCGGGAATATTGTCAAGTATATAAAAATGACGGCCAGCAGCAACTTCGGAAATATGTTCAGTATGATCGGAGCCAGTGCATTGCTTCCGTTTCTGCCTATGCTTCCACTGCAGATTCTGACCCAGAATTTACTATATGATGTATCGCAATCCTCCATCCCATGGGATACAATGGATAAAGACTTTCTGGAAAAACCGAAAAAATGGGAAGCTGCAAGCATCAAAAAATTCATGCTGTATATAGGTCCTTTGAGTTCCATTTTTGATTATGTGACTTTTGCTGTGATGTTTTTCATTTTCAAAGCCAATACACCGGAACAACAAGGTTTATTTCAGACAGGCTGGTTTGTGGAAGGATTATTATCCCAAACCTTGATTGTTCACATTATCAGAACAAAAAAAATACCATTTATCCAAAGCTGGGCCGCCACACCGGTAGTTGCTTTAACAAGTTTAATCATGCTGATCGGAATTCTGATTCCTTTCACTCCAATGGCTTTGTATCTCAAAATGCAGCCTTTACCTCTGAGCTATTTCCCGTATTTAATAGGAATTCTTACAGGGTATTGTGTATTAACCCAGTTTGTGAAACAATGGTTTATCAGAAAATTCGGGCAGTGGCTTTAGTACAAAATCCTAGTCACGGATCTATAAATAAAATTTAAAATAATGGTTATAAATAACTTATATGAGAAAAACAGTCTTAACAATGGTACTTTTGACAATTGTTACCTCTTGTAAAAATTCCAAAAGTGAAACTCTGCAGGATCAGGATCTCCTTATAAAAAATGATCAGGTCACTGTTCCGGAAACACATCCTGTTTTCAAAAAAATTAAAACACAAGTCGTTACTGAACAGGAACACAGTGATGGTGTAGTCTCAGCCGGAACAATCCAGGCAATCCCCAATCATTACGCGGAAATAGCCAGCCCTTTTTCCGGAAGAATTATAAAATCTTTTATTCAGCTTGGACAAAATGTTTCTGCCGGAAGCCCGCTCTTTGAAATTCTTTCTTCCGACTATTTTTCGGTTCAAAAGGATTATACAGATGCATTGAATGATGTACAGCTTGCAGAAAAAAATTACAGACGCCAGCAGGATCTTGTCAAACACGGTGTAGGTATTCAGAAAGAACTGGATGAAGCAGACACAGATTTTAAAAATAAAAAAACATCTCTTTCCAATGCCTCTTCTGCTTTGAAGGTCTACAACAGCAAAGGCGGAGGAATAGGAAGTCCTCTTATTGTAAGAGCGCCCATCAAAGGAGAAATCATTTCTAATAAAATTGTAAACGGCCAGTATCTGAAAGGAGACGCAGATCCTGTAATGATTATCGCAGAATTATCAAAAGTCTGGATTTCCGGTGACGTAAAGGAAAAAGACATCCGTTTTGTGAATACCGGAGATCAGGTTTCTGTAAAAGTAAGTGCCTATCCCGACAGAAATATTACAGGAAAAGTATATCACGTCAATGAAATTGTAGATGAAGATACCCGAAGTATAAAAGTTCTTATTGAATGTGATAATCCGGACAGAAAACTAAAACCGGGAATGTACGCTACCGTTAATTTTTCCACAACGCCTGAAAAAGCTGTGATGATTCCCGTAACCGCTTTAATGCAACAGGACAATTCCCAATATGTATGGGTAAAAACAGGAAAGCATCAATATGCAAAACGCTCAGTGACAACAGGGGAAACCGATCAGAAAACAGTAAGAATCATTTCAGGATTAAAACCCGGAGAAACCATCATGACGGAAGGAGGAATTTATATGCTTGATGCGAAATAATGTAAAATGATGCGAAATCAGAAACTATGAAAAAATTACTAACAATCTCTATACAGAAGAGATGGCTCATGCTTGCTCTCTTCCTTTTACTGGGGTTCTTTGGATATTATTCCTGGACCAGATTATCCATAGAAGCTTATCCTGATATTGCCGACGTAACTTCCCAGGTGGTAACACAGGTTCCGGGTCTGGCCGCTGAAGAAGTAGAGCAGCAAATCACCATTCCCTTAGAAAGATCACTGAACGGTCTTCCGGGAATGCATGTAATGCGAAGCAAAAGTACCTTCGGACTTTCCATTATTACTATGGTTTTTGATGATGGTATAGATGATTACTGGGCACGCCAGCGTATTCAGGAAAGACTGACAGATGTGGATCTTCCTTATGGTGCACAGCCCGGATTAGATCCTCTCACCTCTCCTATTGGCGAAGTGTACCGCTATATTATCGAAAGTAACAACCACAGCCTTCGGGAATTGACGGATTTGCAAAAATTTGTCATCATTCCCAGGATCAAACAGGTTTCAGGAATTGCTGATGTCACCAATTTCGGGGGAATCACTACCCAGTTTCAGATCGAACTGGATCCACATAAACTTGAACAATATAGCCTTTCCCTGTCAGAAGTAACAGAAACGATTTCCAAAAACAATGTAAGTGCCGGAGGAAGTATGCTTCCCCGTGGAAATCTTGCGTATGTAATCCGTGGAATAGGTTTGGTAAAAGACTTGGATGATCTTGGAAAAATTGTGGTAAAAACACAAAATGGCGTCCCTGTTTTTCTGAATGATGTAGGAACACTGAAATACGGAAACCTGGAAAGAAAAGGAATTCTTGGCTACACAGACCGAAAACGTAATTATTCTGAAAGCGTGGAAGGAATTGTTCTTTTACTGAGAGGTCAAAACCCTTCACAAGTACTGGAAGGAGTGCATGAAGCGATCGAAGAACTGAATAACGAAACACTGCCTCCCGGTGTAAAGATCCATCCTTTCCTGGATAGAACAGACCTTGTTAAAACAACGCTTACGACAGTTTCCCATACCCTTACCGAAGGAATTGTATTGGTTATTATTGTACTGATTGTATTTCTTGGAAGCTGGCGTGGAGCATTACTGGTAGCGATTACCATTCCGCTTTCTTTGTTATTTGCTTTTATATTAATGCATTTTACCAATATTCCGGCTAACCTTCTTTCACTGGGAGCTATTGATTTTGGAATCATTGTAGACGGAGCCATCGTCATGCTGGAAACCATTCTGAAGAAACGAGAAGAAAATGCTGAAGAGACACTGGAAGAAAAAACCATTACTCAAAGAGTGATTGAAGTGGCCAAGCCTATTTTCTTTTCAACCATCATTATCATTACTGCCTATCTGCCCTTGTTTGCTTTTGAAAGAGTAGAAAAAAAATTATTTACCCCAATGGCGTTTACTGTAGGATATGCACTATTGGGAGCACTTGCTGTAGCACTGCTTCTGATCCCAGGATTGGCCTATGTAATCTATCGTAAACCACAGAAAATCTATCACAATAAATGGCTGGAAAAACTAAGCACAGCCTACGGAAAAAGCATTGAAAAAATAATGCAGACCCCAAAAAGAGTGATCATTCCTATTATGATTATCTTAGTTTCTGCCGGAATTCTCTCCTATCATGTGGGAAAAGACTTCCTTCCCGAGCTGGATGAAGGTTCTATATGGCTGCAGGTACAACTGCCACCCGGGATTTCTTTAGCCAAATCAAAAGAAATGAGTGATACATTACGTGCCAGAACCTTGAAGCATCCCGAAATCACTTATATGATGGTTCAGGCAGGACGTAACGATGACGGTACCGACCCGTGGACAGCTTCCCACTTTGAAGTTTCTGTCGGAATAAAACCTTACAGCGAATGGCCAGCCGGAAAAACAAAAGCAGACCTCATCAAAGAACTGGCAGCTGATTATAAAGATATGCCAGGATTCACCGTAGGTTTCTCACAACCTATGATTGACGGAGTGATGGATAAAATCTCCGGAGCTCATAGCGAACTGGTAGTAAAAGTATATGGTGAAGATTTTAAAGAAACCAGACGAATTGCAGATAATGTATTGTCTACTTTAAATAAAATCCCGGGTTCGGCAGACCTTGCCATAGATCAGGAACCGCCATTGCCTCAATTGCAGATTATTGCCAACAGAGATAAGATTGCTCAGTACGGTTTGAATGTCGCCGATGTCGCCGATCTCATTGAGGTTGCACTAGGTGGAAAAGCCATTTCCCAGATCTTTATCGGCAATAAGGTCTATGATATTTCATGCCGTTATACAGAAGACAGCCGTGATACTCCGGATAAAATTGGAAACCTGATGCTTACCTCAGCTTCCGGAGCTAAAATTCCTTTATCTCAGGTAGCAGAAGTGAAACTGAGTACCGGTGAAAGCACTATTACCAGAGAAATGAATAAACGACATCTTACGGTGAAGCTGAATCTTAGAGGAACGGATCTTTCTTCCTTTTTGAAAAGTGCACAGGATAAAATTGAAAAAGACATCCAATATGACCATGAAAAATACCAGATCAAATGGGGTGGGCAGTTTGAAAATCAAAACAGAGCCTATTCAAGATTGGCATTTATTATTCCTTTGGCATTAGCCATCATGTTCCTGTTATTATATGGTGCATTTGGAGATTTCAGACAGGCTTTGGTACTGATGTCTATTGTTCCGCTGGCATTATTTGGCGGAATGCTGGCACTCAACATACGGGGAATGTCCTTGAATGTATCTTCGGCAGTAGGATTTATCGCATTGTTCGGGGTTGCCATTCAGAATGGTGTTATTATGATTTCTCATATCAACGATCTGCGTAAGAAAGGATATGAACTGAAACAGGCTGCCATTAAAGGAGCAAAAGACCGTTTCAGACCTGTATTGATGACTGCAACGGTGGCTGTAATTGGATTATTCCCAGCTTCACTGGCTACAGGCATCGGTTCGGATGTACAGCGTCCACTGGCAACGGTAATTGTCTATGGATTGATGTTCTCTACTATTTTAACACTTTTCGTATTGCCGGCTATTTATTTTATGGCTGAACGCCGCCACGAAAAACAAAATTTGAAATCAGATGAAAATTAAAGTTCATATTATCATATTATCTGTAGTATTGTTTAGTATTACAGGAATAAAGGCACAGGAAAAACAGCTTTTGCCATTCGAAGAATACCTGAGCCTTGTCGGAAACAAAAATCTGGGTTATGCTTCTCAAAAATACAATGTAAGTATGGCTGAGGCTGCCATTCAGACGGCTAATATGTTTCCTGACCCTCAACTGGAAATGGAAACCACCAATAACGGAGTGAATAAAGATATGGGATATGTGTATGGAGCATCAATTGGCTGGACGCTTGAATTGGGTGGTAAAAGAAAAGCCCGGGTAAATCTGGCCAGAAACCAATCTGAACTGAGCAAAATACAATTGCAGGATTTCTTCAGAAACCTGCATGCTGATGCCGGCTTAGGATATATTGATGCTTTAAAATCCAAGGCTTTGCTTGAGGTACAGCAGGATTCTTATAAAAATATGCAGCAACTGGCAAAGTCCGACAGTATCCGGTATCGACTGGGAACCATATCATTAGTGACTTCCAAACAAAGTAAACTGGAAGCGGCTTCTTTACTCAATGAAGTCTATCAGGCTGAGAGTGCAAAACAACAGACTATCACCAGTTTGTCAGTCTTTCTTGGCGACAGCAAGATAACAGACAGAGAGGTGGCCGGAGATTTTAATGCCTTCAACAGAGATTTCAGTATTGACGATCTAACCTTACAGGCTTTGAATGAAAGAGCCGATTTATTGGCAGCAAGACAAAATACAGAAGTAGCTAAAAGCCAGATCAATCTTGAAAAAGCCAACCGTGCTATCGACTTAGGCATCAGTGCAGGAGCGGAACGTCATACAGAAGCAACCAACGAAATTGCACCTTCCCCTACCGTAAATGCTGTAAAAATGGGTATCAGTATTCCTTTGAAATTTTCCAACAGAAGAAATGCAGGATTGAAGATTGCAGAAATGGCACATTCTCAGGCAGAAGTTGAATACAAACAAATCGAACAAAGCATAAGAGCTGAAGTGATGCAGGCCTATCAGCAATATACAGCAACTCAGAAACAGCTCAGACAGTTCCAAAACGGAATGCTTTCAGAAGCACAAAGCATCTTGGAAGGAATCACCTACAGCTATAAAAGAGGAGAAAGCTCTATTCTGGAAGTGCTGAATGCCCAAAGAACTTACAATAATGTCCGAAAAGATTATTATCAGGCTCTTGCAGATAATGCCGCTGCTTTGATTGAACTTGAACGAAAAGCAGGAATCTGGGATATTCATTTTTAGAAAGGAAGTGGGAAACTGGAGGATGGAAGTTTCTGCAATCCGATGGATATATGAAAATCATTTTATTAATTTGGTGACTATATACAATTTTACACCATTGTCATTCTGACGAAGGAAGAATCCTATGTAAAGTCATTTCACTACGTTACATTCAGAATGACATAGGGTTAACAGGATTAATGTAAAATTGTATATAAATATCAATAATTCTAAAAACACAAATATTACTTCCAGCTTCAAACTTCCAGCGTCCAACATAAAAAAAGCTCTGAAATCAGTTAGACTTCAGAGCTTTTTTTATCTCTTATACTGAGATTCATAAATTTTGATCCAATCATCAGCAGTCATTTTTTTACTGAGTTCAGCGATCAGCTCAAAAGGAATATCTTCTACTTTTTTGAAGCGGACACAAGATTTACCCATGTCCAGTTTCTTCTTAGAATGTTTTGGATACTCTGTTACGAACCAATCGAGAAGTTCTGGTGTGGAATACAGTCCCATATGATACAATGCTATAAAATTCTTCTGGGAAGCAAGATTGATGAATGGCAGCGGGGTCCCGGGCGCACAGTGATATCCGGCAGGAAATGTTGCCAAAGGAACGACCCAACCAATCATCCCGTAATTGGTGGCCTCTTCAAAACCTTTTGGAAGGTTGTCATTCACCGTATCATAAAGCTTTTTAAAGGCTTCCTGTCTTTCTTCAGGAATTTTTGAGATATAATCTTCTATAGAAACTGACTGAATCTGCATATGGTAATTTTTTCTAAAATACGACTATTTTATAAAATTATCACAAAAAAGGCAGCTACACGAATGCAACTGCCTACAGAAATTATTAACTCAAAAAATTTTATTTCTTAATGGCTTTTACTGTTGATTTTGAGCCATCTTTAAAGTTCATTGTCACTAAGTATAAACCAGCGTTCAATTCAGCTAACTGAAGTTCTGTAGTTGGGTTATCAATAGTTTTCACTACTCTTCCCGCTACATCTGTAACAGTTACAGATTTAACATCTTTGATATCTGCAATATGAAGAACATCTTTGAAAGGATTAGGATATACATTCACTTCTTTTTTCTTCAGATGGGTTTCTGAAGTTGATAATGAAGTAGCTACTTCAAAGGTAAAATCAATGAATTCTCCTCTTGAGATAGCTGAACAAGGGTTTGATGGTGCTGTACTGTTATAATCAGTTACTACTCTCATTCTATAACTTCCAAGAGGTGTTCCCGCAGGTACAGTAATAGTTCCGGAAGCATTTGTTATATAAGTATTAGTAACAAACATTCTTTCTGAAGCTTCAAAAGTTAAATTATTATTCCAGTCTACCCAAACTGCAATTCCACATGTAGGGCCTCCCGCAGTGAAAGACACTGAAGTGTCAGATCCCGGAGCATTGATGATCTTGTTATTGCTTGTTATTAAATTTTGATATCCACCTGCAACACTTGAACCGGATGAATACGTCATATTTACCAATCCTCCGGTAGAACTGAAGTCAGAGAGCCATGAGTTCTGTGAAGTAGATGAAGGCAGACAGTAACCTGTTCTGAATGCTGTAACATCACTCCAGATACTTTTGTCACTAGCACTACATACAGATCTTACCCATGCATAGTAATTCGTATCAGTAGATAGAGTGCTCAGCGGTGCAGAAGTCGTAGCAGAAGTTACAGAGTTGGAAGCGTTCAAAACAGTAGATGCATCAGGTGCAGTATTCGTTGTACTGTAATATACTTCATATCCGTTGGCAGGAGCAGAAGCTGGTGCCGTCCAACCGATTGTTGCTGTATTCATTGTCACGTTTGATGAGGTAACAGCAGTTGGCTCAAGACAAGAAGGAATATTCTGAACAGTAATATTATCAATATAAATAGAACGTGAAGAACCTCCCAATCCATGTTTAAATGCCAATTGCAAATCAGAACCTGCAGGAATATTAACGGTATATTGTGTATGAGTAGTAGTTAAGGTAATAGGAGCTCCAATCTGTGTAAAAGAAGCAGGATCTGTAGGATTCGAAAGTGTTCCCACTAATAATGTATAATTACTTCCTCCCGCTTTTGCATAAAATCTTACACGCTTCGTACCATCTGAAAGGTTTATAGTAGGAGGAGCCACTAACATTTGGCTGCCTGTAGTCCCACTTGAATTATTCATATAATAAGAATTGGGTGCTGAATAGCTATTGGATGCCGCTACATATCCATACCCTGCAAATGAGGCACTCTCAAGATATGCCCAACAGCTTGGAGCATTCGTATTTGAAGTGGAACCTGTACTTGTTGTATCAAAGTTTTCTGTATACGGAACAGTGAAAGTAGAACAAGCCGTTTTAAATGTTCCTGCAAAAGACCATACACTTTGGCTGGTGGCAGTATTACAATTGGATCTCACCCAATAATAATAGGTGGTATTTGAATTAAGACTTCCAATAGTTGTACTTGTACCTGTTACCCCCGGATAAGTAGGCGTTACTGAACCCGATGGTATTGTGTTTGAAGGACTGTGGTATACATCATAACTGGCAGCACTGCCTGTCCATGAAACTAAAGCTGAGTTTGCTGTGATTCCGGAAACGGCCTGCAATACAGGAGGTACACAATCCGAATAAGCATCTGCTGAAAAAGCAAAAATATTCGGTATACCTGAACCACTAACTTTAGTTACTGTTACACTTTGTATTGGCTTTGCCTGGTTTGCGGCATCTATTGCCAGTTCAGCTTGATATAATCTCGGATTGGTTCCACCTTCAGGAGAAGGCACATCATCACCACTGGCTGGAGTAGCCCCCGGCTTTTTAATTCTTCCTATTCCCTGTATCGCAAAATTAGATCCATTATACCAGTCTGCAAGACTTATACTTGAAAACGTCTGCGAACTGCCGTCGGTAAAATTAACCACTACACTTACCGTAGAAGTACCACTTCCACTTACAGCAAGCATATAGAGTTTGGTCGCTGCCTTTGGTGTTGTAAATGCCAAAGTTCCGTTATCACTGGTTGCAGCCAATCTTAGAGAATTATTTGCATTTAAACTTGCCAGTTGAAAGCTTAATCCGGGAGTTGTTCCCACTACAGAATTAATGAGTCCATCTACAGGAATACCATACGTAATCGCTGCACTTGTAGAAGTCAGCTGAAAATCTTTCGCTACAAAAGCGTATGAAACTCCATCTACATCATTATTTGTAGAAATTGTTGAAGAACCGATACCGTTTGCAATTACATCAGCGGTTAAGCCTGAAGCAATCGGCATGGTCTGATAATTTTGAGCCATAAGTACACTGGCTGAAAACAGAGCGACAGCAGGTACCACTCTAGAAAATAAATTTATTGCCATTTTAATCACATTTGTGGCGAAATTTAGTAAAAATAATAATACAAAAAAGTTTTTTTTGATTAAAAAGTAAAATAATTTCAAAAAAGGTCAAATATTAATATTTCACATACACAAAAATTAGCAGAAGTAAAAAAAATTAAAGAACATTCTCCCATTTCTTAATTGGCTCTTAATTTTATTATTGAGAAATTAAATCCTATTTTTGTCATACAAATTTTTTGAACAATGCCGAATATTTCAAACAGAGCACTGCATATGCCGCCATCGCCGGTAAGAAAACTGGTTCCCTTTGCGTTACAAGCAAAACAGAAAGGAATAAAAGTATATCACCTTAATATCGGACAGCCTGATATTGAAACTCCGGAAACAGCGTTAAATGCTTTAAAAAACATCGATTTAAAAGTATTGGAATATGCGCTTTCTGAAGGGAATATTGAATACAGAAAAGCTCTTACAGAATACTATCATTCATTAGGTTTCTCAGATCTTACACCTGATAACTTTATTGTTACCAACGGAGGTTCTGAAGCCCTGAACTTTGCCATCTCTACTTTATGTGACGAAGGGGATGAAGTGATTATTCCTGAACCTTATTATGCCAACTACAATGGGTTCACCAGCACATTTGATGTGAATGTAGTTGCAGTACCTTCTACAATTGACACTGGTTTTGCTTTGCCACCTGTTGAAGAATTCGAGAAAAAAATTACAGAAAAAACAAGAGCAATCATTATCTGTAACCCTGGAAACCCTACCGGATATCTTTATACCCGTGAGGAACTTCAGAAACTGGCAGAAATTGCTTTGAAATATGATATCGTTATCATCTCGGATGAAGTTTACAGAGAGTACGTATATGATGGAAAGCAGCAGATCTCAATGCTTGACTTCCCTGAATTAGCTGAAAACTGTATCATCATTGACTCAGAATCCAAGCGTTACTCTATGTGTGGAGTAAGAATCGGATGTATGGTAACACGTTCCAACAAGATTCGTAATGCAGCCATGCTTTTTGCACAGGCAAGATTAAGCCCGGTTCTTTTAGGACAGATTGCAGCAACAGCAGCACACCAGAATGACGGCCCTTACATCAGAGCCGTAAGAGAAGAATATACCCACAGAAGAAATGTATTGGTAGATCTTTTAAACGCTATTCCTGGGGTAATCTGCCCTAAACCAAGAGGAGCTTTCTACTGTGTGGCAGAACTTCCGGTAGATGATACTGAAAAATTTGCTCAGTGGTTGCTTGAAAAATATTCTCTTAATAACGAAACCATCATGGTGGCTCCTGCAGGAGGATTCTACAGTAATCCTGAATTAGGTAAAAAGCAGGTAAGAATTGCTTACGTACTGAAAGAAGAAGATTTAAAAAGAAGTGCTGAGATTCTTAAAGAAGCTTTAAAGAAGTACAGAGAAGAATTCAGTCTGTAAAATATATCCTATGCCGACAACAAAAAAATTCCATCTGAAAATCCTGTTTTCGATTCTTTTGCTGTCGGCATTTTTTTCATGTGATTCTAAAAAAACGGAACAATCTGTTCCCCATAAAAATCCATACGAGATTACTTTCATCAGTGTATCTGATGTTGAAGGAAACCTCGGAAACTACAGGATTATTAAAGCTACAAAAGATTCTGTTTTTGCAGAAAAAGGAATGACAGCCAATCAAACCCATACAGCATGGTCATCTGCCATCAATTCTGAAACCTGGAAAAAGCTTGTATCATCCATCCATATTGTAGATCTTGATCATATCAAAAGTTCTCACAGTCAACAGCCTGTGGACGGAATAGATGAAACCTTCCAGATCCGGACTCCAAAAAAATCTCATATCTATGTGAATGCCTATGCAGACACTTTACATTACAAACAGTTACAGCAAGTTAAAGAACAACTATACAAGATTCTTCCCAAAGAATACCAATAAAACATGCAAGAAAACTTTTCATTAAAACCTTATAACACATTTGGTGTTGAAGCCAAGGCCCGATATTTTACTGAAGTCAATTCTATTGATGAATTGAAAGAAGCTCTCACTTTCTCGAAGTCTCAATCTCTTCAGCTTCTTTTTTTAGGAGGCGGAAGTAACATTCTTCTTACCAAAGATTTTGACGGTCTTGCCATTCAACTTAATTTAAGAGGAATTTCTGAAGAGCATATCAATGAAAATGAAGTATGGGTAACTGCAAAAGCAGGGGAAAACTGGCATGAATTCGTGGTGTACTGCCTGCAAAAAAATTATGGTGGACTTGAAAATCTTTCTTTAATTCCTGGAAACGTAGGAACTTCTCCCATGCAGAATATCGGGGCTTACGGAACAGAGATCAAAGATATTTTTGTAAGCTGTGAGGTATTGGATTTAGAAAATCTTAAACTGAAAACTTTCAATCTTGAACAATGCAGATTCGGATACAGGGATTCTATTTTCAAACAGGAAGGAAAAGGCAGATATGTTATTCTGGAAGTCACTTTTAAATTGACTCAAAAAAATCACCTTATCAAGACGGAATATGGAGCTATCAAATCTGAACTGGAAAATCTTGGTATTGAAAACCCAGCCATTCAGGATGTTTCCAGAGCAGTGATCAATATCCGACAAAGCAAATTACCAAATCCTAAAGAAATCGGAAATGCCGGAAGTTTTTTCAAGAACCCTACTATTCCTTTAACTCAGTTTGAAGCATTAAAACAACAGTTTGAAAATATTCAGGGTTACCCGATTGGAGAGATGGTAAAAGTTCCTGCAGGATGGCTGATTGAGCAATGCGGATGGAAAGGAAAGCAGATCGGAAATGTAGCTTCACACAAACTACAGTCTCTGGTCATCGTCAATGCTACAGGAAATGCTACAGGAAAAGAAATTTTTGATTTTTCTACAGAGATCATCAATTCTGTGAAAGAAAAGTTCGGGATAGAACTTGAACGGGAAGTGAATATTATTTAAAAGATACAAAAAGGCTGATTCATATGAATTCAGCCTTTTTGTATAAAATTTGTCGGATTAAGAGAAGGTTTTTAATAATATAATTTCTCACAGATTTCACAGATGACGCAGATGTTTGGGAAAACAACTTTTATCCAAAATTTTGCTGAAAATCCCCGATTTTCTCGCGCCTTAAAACGGCATATTATTCAAAACCTTTGCGCCTTGTGTTTTCCAATAAAAAATTAATTCAGAATCAATTCATGTCCAGTCTCCGGAAAATCATTATTTTAGCTTAAAAATTACAATTTGCGATGAAAATAGCTATTCTTGGAGCCGGAAATATGGGGCTTTCTTTTTCAAAATCATTCCTGAAATACGAACTGATTAAACCTGAAAATCTTCATCTTATTATCAGAAATAAGGAAAAAACTGCCAAAATAGCTGAGGAATTTCCCAAATCTAAAATTTCCACTTTTGAAGAAGTAAAAGATCTCGATGCTGATCTGATCATTATCGCTGTAAAACCTCAGGATTTTCATGCAGTAGCCCAAAATATTCAATTTACGCTCAAAGAAAACCAGATGGTTTTATCCATCATGGCGGGAATAAATATTGAAAAAATCCAGAAATTACTGAATCATCCACTTGTTGTAAGAGCAATGCCCAACTCTCCTACCCTTCTGGGAATGGGAATAACAGGCTATACTGCAGCCAATGGAATTTCTTTCAGCCAGTTAATCAATATTGAAAGACTATTGAACAGTACAGGAAGATCGGTTTATCTGGAGGATGAGGAACTCCTGGATGGGGTCACTGCCCTTTCAGGAAGTGGACCTGCTTATTTCTATTATATCATCGATGCTATGATTAAAGCAGGTATTGAAATGGGAATTGAAGAAAATCTTTCCAAACTTTTTGTAAAACAGACTATGCTGGGTGCTTATCATCTGATCAATAATTCAGAAAAGAATCTTGAAGAGCTGATCAAAGATGTTGCATCCAAAGGTGGAACTACTGAAGCTGCTTTAAAAACGTTTGAAGAAAACAGTTTTAAAGAAATTCTAAAACAAGGAATTCTGAACGCCGAAAAGCGTGCAAAAGAACTTAATAGTTAAATCTTTTTTCAATCAATCCGCAAATCTTCCATCCCAGATATACCCCAAAAGTATTCAGGATGATATCGTCTACCTCAAATATTCCCATCCTCGTAAAATATTGAAGTGCTTCTACAATAACGATGCATGAGATAAAACCAAATAATAATGGCTTCAGTTTTCTCAGTTCGGGAATAATCCAACCCAAAAAGCCAAAAGGAATAAACATCATGATATTACCCAAAACAATCATCACAATATCTATCGTCTTATTAGGCCCCTGAATAAATTTTATGGTAGAAAAAAAAGGTTCTACCGTAATGAGATTTTCCTCATATTGAAATCTGCCCATTCCTAAAAACATCAGATAGAGCAAAAACAGAGTATACGGAACAATAATGATTTTATAAATTTTCTTTAACATCGAACTGCTAATATATTCATTTCAAAAACATTAAATTTGTGTATTAAAATAATTTAATGAAATACGTTCTACTTACACTTATTTCAGCAATGCTGCTGTCGGTTTCATGGCCAACTTATGGGGTTCCGTTTTTTATATTTTTCGCTCTTGTTCCTCTTCTGATGATGGAGCATGGAATTTCAAAATTTTCAGATTATAAAAGGAAAAGCTGGATGGTCTTCGGATTGTCTTACCTATGTTTTATTATCTGGAATGTTGTGACTACAGGATGGCTGTATGGTTCCAAGAACCCTGACGGAAGCCACTCTCTCATGGCTGTTTTATTTCCGGTACTTGTCAATTCTCTTTTATATTCTTTGGTATTCCAATGTTATCACTGGTACAAAAATGCTCAGGGAACCTATTGGGGATTAGGATTTTTAATTGCTATCTGGATGAGTTTTGAAAAATTTCATTTGGGATGGGAACTTACCTGGCCTTGGCTGAACCTGGGGAATGTATTCTCAGACTACCCAAAACTAATCCAATGGTATGACACTTTAGGAGCTACCGGAGGAAGCTTCTGGATTCTCCTGATTAATGTTCTGATCTTTTACACAGTAAGAACATGGGAAGCCGGAAGAAAGAGAAAGGATTTGATTAAAAACTCGGCTATTATTGGAGCATTAATTGCCTTGCCAATGATTATTTCAGTAATCAAATACAATAATTTTGATGAAAAACCAATCGGACAGGTTAATGTTCTGATGCTGCAGCCGGATCTTGACCCTTATGCTGAAAAATATTCGAAAGACAGCCTGACCATAGAACAGGATTTATTAGCACTTGCTGAAAAAAACTCAACCGGTAAAATTGATTATTATATTGCTCCTGAAACAGCTCTGCCGGGAAGAGGATCTATTTCCGAAACAGCTTTTGAAAAGAGTTTACTTCTTAATAATATCAAAGGATTTTTATCAAATCATCCCGGATCTGTTTTTGCAACAGGAATTTCTTCACATCGATTTTTTTATAATCCTGCCGCTTTGCCTAAGGAAGCTTACCAGATCAACAGTGGTGTTTGGGTAAGCAGTTATAATACAGCCATTCAATTGGTTCCTAATCAAAAAGTTCAGGCTTACCACAAAGGGAAATTAGTACCAGGTGTTGAAATATTTCCTTATATGAATGTTTTAAAACCATTGCTTGGAGACGCTATGCTGAATCTGGGAGGAACAGTAGCTTCTTTAGGAACAGATAAAGAAAGAGTTGCCTTTTCAAACCTTTACAACAAAGGAAAGCTAGCCCCTATCATTTGCTATGAAAGTATTTATGGTGAATTTGTAACAGACTATGTAAAAAAAGGAGCTAACTTCTTAGGTATTATGACCAACGACTCCTGGTGGGGCGTTACGGAAGGACACAAACAACTTTTATCTTACGCTAAACTAAGAGCTATTGAAACCAGAAGAGAAATTGCACGTGCTGCCAACAGTGGGATTTCAGCGCATATCAATGCTAAAGGAGAGATCACCGCTGATACTTTCTATGGTGACCAAACCGCTTTATTTGCGAAAGTAAATCTATATGATAGCATGACCTTTTATACAAGAGCAGGTGACCTTCTTTCAAGGTTTTCCATATTTGCACTAGGGTTTTTATTATTTTATTACCTGATTGAATGGTTCAAAAAGAAAACAAAGAAAGCGTAGTCTTTAAACACGAATTGCGCAAATCTTTCCACAAATAACACAAGATCTGCGTGATCTGCACGATCAGCGGGAAAATAGAATACTCGAAGATCCTTGTTCGATAAAAAAGAGAAAAGCCAGCTGGACGTCTGGCTTTTCTCATTGATAGAAGATAGAATTGATTCAATTACTTAATCGTAAGCTTCTTTGTGGTTATTTCGTTTTTTATCTTCAGTTTTAATAAATATATTCCTTTAGGTAAATGAGAAACATCAATTGACTGGTCCCCATTTACCTTAATATTCAGTTTTCTTCCATCCATCGAATACATTTCAGCTTCTGAAACTTTTTCGCCTTTGATATACACTTTATCTGATACCGGATTAGGATAGATAACAAACTGCTTTTCAGATTTGATGTCCGCTGTTCCCAGCACACTTTGAGTAGAAGCATCAGAATACACTTTTGAAGCATCAATAGATTTTACGCTCCAGTATACATTCTGAATGGACGGATCAAGCTCAAGAAACCATGATGGTGTTGTTACTACATATTTTGCAATATCATGAGCTCCCTGTGTAGATCCTACGGTAATTTCATAACGTAAGGCATTCACCGGAGTTTTATCATCCGATGCCCCACTCCATGTAAAATTAAAACGATTTCCGTTTTTAGTCAGATTCAATTGAGTAGGTGCTGCAGGTTTTGCATTGGCTGCTGTGGAATTATTTTTAAATACTTTAGTCAGTGAAGGAAGATCAGAAGCAGCCCAATCGAATCCACCCAATAAGATATCCAGATGATGATCATTATTAAAATCAAAAAGCTGTACCAGTCCCGGACCTCCAAGAGCAGTAATACCAGTTACAGTTCCGTCATTGAATTTATGATTAGAAACATCATAGATATAGGTTTTCACAACAGCGTTGTAATCTTCATTTCCTGAAATAATAAAGTCGTAATAGCCGTCGTTATTTAAATCCCCTATACTCAATGCTACATCTGAAATATCGTTTACGGCAATCGCCTGAGGAGTCAATGTCCCCGTACCATCATTCATGAGAACAGCAAAATAGGGATCATCATTGCCATCTCTTCCAATCACCACAATATCCTGAAAACCATCTGCATTAAAATCTGCATAATCTATTTTCCCCACCGCTACAGGCGCAAGATCCTGTGTAAGGGTCAGAACTCCAGCCTGGTTCATGTATACTTTGGATACTGCATCTCCATTGATATCTGATCCGATAATCACAAGATCCAGCAGGTTATCATTATTAAGGTCTACTACTTTAAAACTTCCGCTCTGAGTTCCATCTACCCAATTTCCCGTAAGATCAAAACCAGTACCCGTATTTTTATAATAATCCAAACTATTTCCAAAACCTCCTCCGTGAGCATACTGAGTTCCATTAATTGCATAATCAGATTTCCCATCATGGTTAAAGTCAAAAACTTCCAGAGATCCGTAAATTTTACCTGGCAATTCTGCTTCTTTTACAAATCCTGAACCTGTATTTTTAAACCTGTATTGTTTATAATTAACAACATCCCAATAGCTGAGTCCTGTAGAAACAATATCCACCAGACCATCATTATTATAATCAATGAATTTAATATCTCCAAGATGGGTCACATCTGCTCCCAATCCAACAAACGGCAATAAAGTTGTCCCATTATTCTGATATACTTCATTATAGGTACTGTCTACATTTCCGTCACCATCAGAATCAATCGCTCCGTTAAGCACAATATCAAGGGTACCATTGTTATCTATATCTGCAATATCAGCTGCAGAATAATAAAAATTATTCATGCTGGTCTGCACCTCAGTAAAGTTCTGAGCCATCAGACTGACAGGTATCATAGACAATAAAATATAAATCCTCTTCATAGTTGTTTTTATTTAGATTAATTAAAAACAAAGATAGAATATTAAATTCTGAGAGTAAAAAAAAGCATGTATGAAATATATCAGCACCCTTTATCTGCTGTATCCCAAGGATTCTACTATTTTAAAAATTCAATATTATTAATCAGTTACTTATTTGCAAATATTTTCCAAAAGATTTGTCTATCTAAAAAATTCTTCGTTATTTTGCACTCTCAAATATTATACAAATAAGAACATCGAGATATGTCAAGAATTTGCCAAATAACAGGAAAGCGTGCAATGGTTGGTAACAACGTTTCTCACGCTAATAACAAAACGAAGCGTCGTTTTGAAATTAACTTATTAGAGAAGAAGTTTTACCTTCCGGAGCAAGATAAGCACGTTACACTGAAAGTATCAGCTCATGGATTGAGAGTGATTAACAAGATTGGAATCGAGGAAGCTATTGAAAGAGCTACTAGAAACGGATTGATTAAAAAGAATTAATAAATCATGGCAAAAAAAGGAAATAGAGTTCAAGTAATCCTTGAATGTACAGAGCACAAAGAAAGTGGTATGCCAGGAATGTCTAGATACATTTCTACAAAAAATAAAAAGAACACTACAGAGAGATTAGAGCTTAAAAAGTATAATCCAGTTCTTAAAAGATCTACCCTTCACAAAGAAATTAAGTAATTTATAAATAATAACTTACCATGGCAAAGAAAGTAGTAGCAACCCTACAAAGCGGTCAGTCTAAGAAGATGACTAAAGTGGTGAAAATGGTTAAGTCTTCTAAATCAGGAGCTTACGTTTTCGAAGAAAAAGTAATGAATGCTGACGAAGTAGATGGTTATTTAAAGAAATAATCAGTATTTTGTTTACAATATAAAAAACTACTCATATTTTGTGAGTAGTTTTTTTGTTATTTTTATGCTTAAAAAACATACAAATGAAATCGTTGTTTACGCTGCTTTTAGGCACCCTTATTTTCTGTCTTATTTCGGCTCAAAGTCTTAAAACAAATACGAATACAGGGGTCGTCTTAACAGTCCTTGGAAATGTACAGGATGTAGGTTCACCACAGGCAGGCTGTAAGAAAAGCTGTTGTGCTGATCTTTGGAAACATCCCAGACAAGATCGGAAAATTATATCAATGGGAATCATTGATTACGATCTGCAAAAAAATTATATTTTCGATAGCAGCCCTGATTTCACTTCACAACTTCAATTGTTACAGGAAAAATCCGGCACATTAGAAAAAACAGCTCCGGATGGAATTTTTATTACACATGCCCACATCGGTCATTATACAGGTTTGATGTTTTTGGGAAGAGAAGGTATGAATTCTAAAAATGTTCCAGTGTATACTATGCCGATACTTAAGAAATATTTTGAGAATAACGGACCCTGGTCACAATTGGTTCATTTAAAAAATATTGAGATCCGGGAAATGAAGAATGAAGTGTCGTTACAAATAAATCCTCACCTTCAAGTCACTCCCATTTTAGTGCCCCATCGTGATGAATACTCCGAAACAGTAGGATACTTAATTCAAGGTCCTCATAAGAAGGCTTTATTTATACCCGATATTGATAAATGGAATACCTGGAAGCACAGCATTACAGATTTCATCAAAAAGGTTGATTATGCATTTTTAGACGCAACGTTTTATGACGCTGAGGAAGTAGGTTTCAGAGATATCTCAGAAATTCCCCATCCATTTGTAACGGAAAGTATGGAGCTTTTTAAAAACCTCCCGGTTCAGGAAAAAAAGAAAATCTACTTTATTCACTTCAATCACACCAACAAACTTTTAATTCCGGATAGCCAACAGAGTAAAACGGTTCTGGCCAATGGATTTAATATTGCAAGGCTTGGAGATACGGTAGAACTATAATTTTAAATAAGAAAAAGATACGCAATACAACGGGCTTAACGTGGTGAGATAGTCTATATTTTATAGATAATGTAAAAAAAACACTCATTTTTTGGGTAGTTTTTTTGCTATCTTTGCTCACCAGATTATTAATCAGCAAAATATGAAAAAGATTCTTGTTCTGTTATGTACAGCAACTTTTCTATTTTCATTCAGTCAGAAAACAATGAATCCTGTAGAATATAAAAGTTCGCCAAAAGTTTTCAACATTAAAGGATTATCACAATCAGTAAGTATTGATTGTGGAAATTCTAAAATGATTTTGTTATCCGGACAGGTTTCTCTGGACTCTGAAGGTAATCTTGTGGGAAATACCATTGAAGAGCAAACGCAGCAGGTTTTCAAGAATATTGATAATATCCTGAAAGAATATGGAGGTACAGGAAAAGATATTATTAAACTGGTAATTTATACCACAGACATCAAAAAAACACCTGATTTCAGAAAAGTAAGGGATTTGTATGTCAGTCTTCAAAATCCTCCCGTAAGCAGCCTCGTAGAAGTGAGCAAGCTTTTCAGAGATGATGTGCTTATAGAAGTAGAAGCCACAGCAGTGATTAAAAATAAATAAGAATAAACTAAAACTATGAGTTGGTTTAAAAATATTTTCAAAAAAGAAGAAAAAGAAACTTTAGACAAAGGATTGGAAAAATCCAGTCAGGGATTCTTTGAAAAAATGACGAAAGCCGTAGTCGGCAAAAGTAAAGTAGATGATGAGGTACTTGATGATCTTGAAGAAGTACTGATTGCTTCCGATGTAGGAGCCTCTACCACTATCAAAATCATTGAAAGAATTGAAGAACGTGTTGCCAGAGATAAATATGTAGGAGTAAATGAACTTGACAAAATTCTTCGTGATGAGATTTCAGGATTATTGCTTGAAAATCCTCATGCCGGTACAGGAAATATCGATACTTCTAAAAAACCATACGTCATCATGGTCGTAGGAGTGAATGGAGTGGGCAAAACAACAACCATCGGAAAACTGGCTCACCAGTTCAAATCGGAAGGTAAAAAAGTAGTTCTTGGAGCTGCAGATACCTTTAGAGCTGCTGCTGTTGACCAGCTTGTTATCTGGAGCGAAAGAGTGGGCGTTCCTATTGTAAAACAGGAAATGGGCTCTGATCCTGCTTCCGTAGCATTTGACACTGTACAAAGCGCGGTTGCACAGAATGCGGATGTTGTCATCATTGATACCGCAGGGAGACTTCACAATAAGATCAACCTGATGAATGAATTGTCCAAGATCAAAAGAGTGATGCAGAAAGTAATTCCTGATGCACCTCATGAGATTCTATTGGTACTTGACGGTTCTACAGGACAGAATGCTTTCGAACAGGCAAAACAGTTTACAGCAGCAACAGAAGTAAATGCTTTAGCAGTAACAAAACTGGACGGAACAGCCAAAGGAGGTGTTGTTATTGGTATCTCCGATCAGTTCCAAATTCCGGTGAAGTATATTGGTGTAGGCGAAAAAATGCAGGATTTACAACTTTTTAATGGTACGGAATTTGTAGACTCATTCTTCAAGAAAAGATGATTTATATCATGTTTTCCCTTATATTAGCAAACAAATCATTTTTAAATATTAACAATAAAAAAATTTGCAACTATGGGAATTATAACATGGATCCTATTTGGTCTTATCGCAGGTGCTATCGCTAAAATGATCATGCCGGGAACTCAGGGAGGAGGATGGCTTATCACTATTATCCTTGGAATTCTTGGAGCATTTGTAGGAGGAGCTATAGGAGTTTACGTTTTACACTGGGGAGATGTCACTTCATTCTGGAATCCTAGAAGCTGGATTCTCTCAATTGGAGGCGCTTTAATCATTCTCTGGATTTACGGAATGGCAACAAAGAAAAGCTGATATTAAAGCTGATAAAAAATAAAATCCCGGATCTGAAATTTCAGGTCCGGGATTTTTGTATACAATATAAAATTTAGTTAGTCATTAATTCTAATCTGATAAGGCATTTCCATTTTCACCTCAGACTGTAGTTTCTTGTCTGTAATCTGCTGCAAAATCTCATAGTTGGATTTACCAATCTTGTTTTTGATAATTCTGGCAGAAACATCCTCTTCATTCAGGTCTTTAAAGATTTGCTCAAACGGAGTCATTCTCTTAGGGAAAGCTTCTACATGATAAGACTTTAATCCAGCTTTCTGAGCGGCAAACTTCACAGCATCTGTTAAAGTACCCAATTCGTCTACCAATCCTATTTCTTTTGCACGAACTCCGCTCCATACTCTACCACCTCCTACATTGTCAATCTGCTCAAAAGTTTTCTTTCTGTTCTGAGTCACAAAATGAACAAATCTCTTATAAGTACCTTCTACACTTCTCGTCATCATATTCACTCCATAAGGGGTTACTCCGTTTAATCCGGAATAATACATAGAGTTGGCATTGGTAGAAACAATATCTGCACGAATTCCGTTTTTAGCTGCAATATCTTTGTAGTAAGGCATCACCCCGAATACTCCGATAGAACCGGTAAGTGTGTTAGGCTCTGAATAAATTTTATCTGCAGCCATTGCTACATAATATCCTCCTGATGCCGCATAGTCTCCAAAAGAAACTATCAGTGGTTTTTTCTTTTTCAGCTGCTGTATTTCAAATAAGATTTCATCTGAAGCATTAGCACTTCCTCCCGGAGAGTTGATTCTGAAAACAACCGCTTTCACTTTATCATCCTCCTGAAGTTTTTTAATATACTTCACATATTTCTCAGAATGAATATCATTATATTCATCTCCATTATTAATAGATCCTGAAGCATAAAGTACTGCGATCTTTTCACCAGATTTATCTTCATCTGCATAAGAGTTGATATAACTTGTCAAAGAAATCTTATTCAGTTTATCTTCATTTTTCACACTTAACTTCGCCTTAAGAAGATCTTCGTATTCTGATTTCTGGATCAACTTATCGGCTAGTTTATATTTTAGGCTTTGCTCAGGAATCATTCCATACAAACTGTCTGTGATCATTCTGAACTGAGCAGTATCAATTTTTCTTGAAGCTGCCATTTTATTGGAAGTATTTTTCCAAAGGTCATTCAAAAGCGTACTTAACTGTTCTTTATTTTCAGGAGAAATATCATTTCTTAAAAAAGGTTCTACTGCAGACTTGAATTTACCGTGACGGATTACTTCAATTCCAATCCCGTACTTATCTGCAAAATCCTTGAAGAAAGTAACTTCTGTAGAAAGACCTTTTAACTCTACCATTCCTGCAGGATGCAGATAATATTTATCAGCAACAGATCCTAAATAATAAGCAGACTGGGATACTCCATTTCCGTATGCATACACAAACTTTCCACTTTTCTTGAAATCTTCAATAGCGTTTCTAAGATCATCAATCTGAGTAAGTCCTGCAGATAAATAATCAGTTTCTATACTGATCCCTTTAATATTATCATCCGTTTTTGCTTTATTGATAGCTTCCAATGCATCATATATAAGGATACTTTTATTTTGAGCTCCTAAACCAAATAATCCCATCTCTTCTTCAGTAGGACTATCGATTATATTTGTCTTTAAATTAATCGTAAGAACGGAGTTCTTTTTTACCGCCACCGACTTATCATTCCCCATCGCACTGAACACAAGCATCATAATGAAAAAGATGAAAAATAGAGCGCAAAGTATGATAATTGCTACTATATTTGCCAAAACATTTTTAAAGAAACTTCTCATAAATCAATCAATTTTCTAATATGTCGCAGCATAAGGTCGTTTTGTTACTAGGAAGTAACTTAGGAGAGCAAAAAAAAAATGTAGAGCTTGCATTAAAAATGATAAATGAAGCTGGAAATCACATTTCACAAACCAGCGAATTTTTAATGTCTGACCCTGTAGAGTTTGTCAGTTCCAATATTTTTTGTAATATTGCAGCAATAATATTCACTCATCTTTCACCAATCCAACTGCTTGATTGTATTAAGAATATAGAAGTTGAGATGGGAAGAATTAATGATTCAAAAGTATCCGGAGGTTATACTGATAGGATTATAGACATTGATATCATTAAGTATAATGAGTTAAATTTTAAATCAGAAAGGTTAGAAGTCCCTCATAAAAAACATCTTTTTGAAAGGGATTTTTCCAGAATATTATTGAAAGATTTTATTTAAAACATAAAACATATTGTATGAAATTAGGTTTATTATTATTGGCTACGTCATTGCCAATTGCAGCTTTCGCACAGAACAGCGGCACTACAGTAAACTCTTCCACAGAGTACCCTAATACATTCTCCTCAGGTTCCGCTAATGTACAAACTTTCGACAACAAATCCAGACGTTTCAGAGACTGGTCTATTTCTGTTGGAGGAGGTCCTGCATTTATGGTACACTCCGATTTAAAATCTATCCGCAAGGATAAGACCAATTGGGGGTATAATGCATACGTAAGCGTAGACAAACAAATCACACATGCATTCGGGCTAAGCCTAATGTATATGAGAGGAGAAACGAAACAGACAGCCCAGCTTCCCGGTGCTGCAGGTGTAAAATCAGGAATAGCGACTGCTACAACACAATTTGACAACATCTCTTTATTAGGAGATATCAACTTCTCGAACTTATTCAGAAGAGTAGACAACCACTCTCCATACAGATGGGCTTTCCATGGATATATGGGAATTGGAGTTCAGGGATTCAGAACATCACTACATGATAACGATGAATTCAGATGGAGTAATACTCCAAGAAGAACGCCTTTGTTCATAAAACAAGACATTGATATCAACTCTATCTTCTATCAGGGAGGTTTAGGAATAAAATATAATGTTTCTAAACTTATTGATGTTGAGGCAAGAACCATGTACATCATCAGTGGTGATGATGAATTTGATGGTGGCGGATGGGCAGATCCTAATGATTATGATCCTTCCACTCCAGGTTCAAAATATAATATGCTAAACGCTAGAAGATCAGATAATGCATGGACGGTAAGTTTAGGTGTATCCTTCAAATTAGGAAAACACGAATCTCATCTGGCATGGCATGATCCTCTTCAGGAAGCTTACTACAGAACCAGCATTCTTGAAAATGCAAGTACTGACCTTGTTGTTTGCGAAAAAGGAGATGCAGATAATGACGGAGTATGTGATGACTGGGACAGACAGCTTGATACTCCTGCAGGTGCAAGAGTAGATGGTGCCGGAGTTGCTTTGGATATGGATCTGGATGGTGTTATTGACCTTTACGACAAGTGCGTAACTGTACCAGGACCTGTTGAAAATAACGGTTGTCCAATTAAATAATTAAACAAACTTAAACTTCTTTTTCAATAAAAGAAATCAAATAATAATACACGATGAAATTAAGTTTAGCAATTGTTGCATTAGCTTTGGCAATTCCCTCTGCTACTTATGCACAAGACTCAACTGCAGATTCAAATGGAAAATATCCTAATACATTTTCTTCAGGATCTGCCAATGTTACCCCATTTACCAACCAGTCTAAAAGATTTAATGATTGGTCTATTTCTGTAGGAGCAGGTGTTCCACTTCTTCAGTCAGCAGATTTGACCTCGATTAAAAATGGTAACGGTAAAAACCTTTTTGGATATTCGGCGTATGTAAGTATTGATAAAGCGATTACCCATGCTTTTGGGATCAATTTACAATATGACAGAGGTGAAACCAGACAAGGATGGTTCAATACTAAAAATGCAGCACCAGATGCATCTGCAGTAGGAGCAAGAACTCAGTATGACGCAATCTCCATCTTAGGAGATATTAATTTTTCTAACTTATTAAGAAGAGTTGACAACCATTCCCCTTACAGATGGGCACTTCATGGATATGCAGGTATTGGTACTATTGCCTACAGAGCATACCAGAAAGACGGAGGTAACAAACAGACATTAATGACTGAAATCAAACCTTTCCAATTAGGTTCTCTGTTCTTCCAGGCTGGTACAGGTCTTAAATTCAAAGTAAACAGAAGAATCGATATTGAAGGTAGATTAATGTATGTGGTAACAGGTGATGATGAATTTGACGGAGGCGGTGATGCTTACAGCGCGATTAATAAGCGTTCTGAGCAGGTTTCTGACAACTTCTTCAATGCTACCCTAGGTCTTTCTGTAAAACTTGGAAAACACGAATCTCACTTAATGTGGCATGACCCACTTCAGGAAATCTATTACAAACTGGATGTACTGGCTAATAAAAACCAGGATATCGAAGTATGTAAAAAAGGAGATGCTGATAACGACGGGGTATGTGACGATTGGGACAGACAGCTTGATACTCCTGCAGGAGCAAGAGTGGACGGTGCCGGAGTTGCGCTTGATACTGACTTAGACGGGGTAATTGACCTTTACGATAAGTGTGTTACAGTTCCAGGACCTGTTGAAAACAACGGATGTCCTGTAGCTACAACAGGTCCTGTGGTAGAAACAGAAACTAAGTTGGAGGGAATTGAGTTTGATTTAAATTCCGACAGAATTTTACCATCAAATACGCCAATCTTAAATAATGCTGTAAACTACATCAATTCTTCAACTGGTTCTTATAATGTAATCGGAGCTACTGATACAAGAGGTACTGATGCTTACAACCAAAAACTATCAGAAAGAAGAGCAAACAACGTTAAGAACTATCTGATCAAAAACGGTGTTCAAACAGGCAAACTACAGGCAGTAGGAAAAGGTGAAAAAGACCTTAAATACCCTGAATGTGAACCAGCAACGAAGTGCCCTGAATGGAAAAACAGAGCCAATAGAAGAGTATACTTCGAAGCTAAATAATAAACATATTGATATATCATATGAAAGTCACGCCCTGCGTGACTTTTTTTGTCTAATTCTTTCCTTATTTTTACAACATGATTTCTCCGCAGGATTTTCAAAAGCTAAAATATGATACTCTTAAGTATTTCTGGGGTTATACTGACTTCAGAGATTCTCAGGAAGAAATTATCAATGCTGTCATCAACGAAAAAGACACCCTGGTTCTGCTACCCACAGGAGCAGGAAAATCTTTATGCTATCAACTCCCCGCCTTATTGAAAGAAGGAACATGCCTTGTTGTGTCTCCTTTGCTGGCACTGATGAAAGATCAGGTTAATCAGCTTAAATCGCGTGGGATAGAAGCAGAATATCTGTCCTCCGAGCTGGATGAATATGATGCAGAAGCAGTTTATGACCGTTGTAAAGAAGGACTTACTAAACTACTCTATGTTTCTCCTGAAAGACTTACCAATAGTCAGTTTATTCAAAACATGGAGGAAATTCAACTATCCTTCATTGCTGTGGATGAAGCTCACTGTATTTCAGAATGGGGTCAGGATTTCAGACCCAGTTATCAGAATATAAAAGGATTCAGAAGTAATAATCCTGAAATCCCTTGTCTTGCTTTGACTGCAACAGCGACCCCAAAAGTGCTTGAAGAAATCAAAAATAAACTGGAACTGAAAAATCCTTTTGTTTTTCAAAAAAGTTTCAAGAGAGAGAATATCAAAATTTTCACCGATGAAGTATCTGATAAATTCCAACGTGTTTTTGATATTTTAAAATACAGCAATGACTCCGGAATTGTATATGTAAGAACAAGAAAAGAAGCAGAATTGCTGGCAGAATTCCTGAAGAAAAACCAACTGAAAAATGTAGATTATTTTCATGCCGGCCTTACAACCAAGGAAAAAAATGCAAGACAGCATCTTTGGAACAATAGTGACAATCATGTTCTTATTTCTACCAATGCCTTTGGAATGGGTATCGATAAAGATAATGTTCGTTTTGTGATTCACTATTCCCCGGCTGCCTCTCTGGAAAACTATTATCAGGAGATCGGAAGAGCGGGAAGAGATGGAAAAGACAGTTTTGCCTTCATGCTTTGGAACAAACAGGAACTTTTGAATTTTGATCAGGTTCTAAAAAATCAGACTCCCAATAAAGCCGAGTTTTTGAAGATCATTAGCTACCTCTACTCTATTTTTCAGGTAGCAGAATTTGAACTTCCGGAAAAAACTTTTCAACTGAATAGTCTGAGTATACAGAATTTCACAAAACTGTCGAAAGCAAAAATCAACAATGTACTCAATTTTCTGCACAATCAGGAAGTTGTCTACTACAACGATTACAAAAGTCTGTCTTCACTTGAACTTTTTATCAAAGCTGATGAGATGGACCAGCTGCCCCAAAAAGATGCCTATTTTATAGAGCTTCTTTTCCGTAATATTTCAGGAATTACCACCCACAAAGTAATGTTCAGTGAGCAGCAGGTGAGCAACAAAATCAATATCAGTGTTCCTTTGATCAAAGAACGTTTGAAAGAACTTCAGCAAAAGAATTATCTTGAATATATTGATGGGGCACTAGCCAGTATCAAATTCCTGAAACCCCGCGATGAAAGAGCTGTGAATAGCGCGTACTGGAAATTATTTGAACATATTCAAAGAAACAAAATTCAGAAATGGGAAGAGATGAAGTTTTACGCAGAAAATAATGACTACTGTAAAATGAAACTAATTCTTGCCTATTTTGGTGAAAAAAACACAAAAAACTGTGGCCAGTGTTCTGTCTGTGAAAAAAATAAGCAGTCTATCTTTGGTAAGAATATTTCTCAGCAAATCATTAGTTTATTGGCAAAAAAATCGGCTACCATTGAAGAACTGTCTATCCAGCTCAGCTATCATTCAAAAGAAAATATCCTGGAAAATCTGATCTTCCTTTTGGATTCAGGAAAAGTAAGAATGCTGAACTTCAGAACATATGCGCTTAATCATGAGTAATAAGTAATGAGTAATCATTAATGATAAACATTATGATCTCAACCTGCCTAAATCAGCTACCCTCAAACTCTCACACCCTAAAACTCTCCTACCCTCGAACTTCAATATCTTCCGACTCTCAGATCAAAAACTTATCTTTGCAGTATGAAATCATTGAAAGTCGTTTTTTTAGGGACTCCTGAGTTTGCAAAAACTTCTTTGGAGGCAATCAATCAATCTCACCATCAGGTGGTAGGTGTAGTAACTGTGGCCGATAAAGCAAGCGGGCGAGGACAGAAAATTCACCAGTCACCGGTAAAAATCTACGCAGAAGAAAACAACATTCCTGTTTTCCAGCCGGAAAAGTTGAGAAACCCTGAGTTTCTTGAAGAACTTAGAAAACTGGATGCTGATGTTTTTGTAGTGGTAGCATTCAGAATGATGCCTAAAGTGCTTTTTGAAATGCCTAAAATGGGAACCTTCAATCTTCACGCTTCATTACTTCCTGATTACAGAGGTGCTGCACCTATCAATTATGCTGTAATCAATGGAGAAGAAAAATCCGGAGCAACCACTTTCTTTATTAATGAAAAAATTGATGAAGGTAATATTCTTCTTCAGCAGGAAATTGAAATTTTACCTGATGAAAATGCAGGAAGCCTTCACGACAGACTGATGGAGATGGGTTCAGGACTTGTTGTAAAAACGTTAGACGGCCTTGCTGAAAATGCAATTGAAGAAAAACCTCAACCCCACGTAGAACATCCTAAAAATGCTTACAAAATTTTCAAAGAAGATACGAAAATCAATTGGGAGCAGCCTTCAAAAAACATTCATCAGTTTATTCTGGGAATGTCACCTTATCCTGCAGCTTTCACCACTTTAAAGATTGACAACGAGGAAAAAGGATTAAAAATATTCGGGGGCAAATTTGAACTTTCTGATCACGGAAAACCAGCGGGAAGTCTTGATATTTCTAAAAATGAATTTAAAATCTATACCCAGGACGGAATTTACTATCCTTTGGAACTTCAATTGGAAGGTAAAAAAAGAATGATGGTAAAAGATTTTCTGAATGGCTTCCGAAATTTTGATGGAATCACATTAATCTAAAGATTTATATCTTATCAAATATAAAGTCCCAAAAGTTGGTCTGTAGATACTTTTGGGACTTTTTCAATTTTTAACCATCAGCTTTTACTGACAATTTTCTTCCGTATTCTGCTTATAAACTCCGGGGTTACTCCCAGATAAGCTGCAATCTGAATATTGGTAAGACGATGCGCTGTTTTTGGGTAATCCCTTAAAAATTCTACGTACCTTTCATCTGAAGGTTTGCTTAAATTATCAATAATTCTACGCTGTAATGCAATAATTGACTGCTGAAATTTAAGCCTCATCAATCTTTCAATTTCCGGCATTTCAGCATACAGTTTTTCTTTATCTTTTTTCGGAATAAGAAGAATCTCACTATCCTCCAGCGCCTGAATATTGAGCTTTGAAGGAATATGGTTGATAAAGCTATCAATATCGGAGATCCACCAGTTTTCAATTCCAAAATACAATATCTGTTCGGCTGCATTATGATGGGTATGAAAAACTTTAAAGCAGCCACTCACCACAAATCCTTCAAATTCACAAATCTCTCCTTCATTTAAAAGGAATTCTTTTTTCTTTATTTTCTGAAGATTAAAGGCATTGCAGTATTTTTCCAGCTTTTCGTCTGAAATATCAATATATCCCCGAATATGTTTTTTTAAGGACTCAGTCATGGTTTAAAAATAAAAAAAGGTTTAGAAAAATCCTAAACCTTATAATTTTGTATTGCAAACAGTCATTTATTGTGAAAACAATTCACTATTGACCATTCATTTTTTATAGTTGTACCATCTCTGTCACCTCTACATCATATCCTCCAACCTGAGGTTTGATATTAGGGTTTTGAGTGATTACTTTGAACTTGTTGATTCCTAAATTCTTTAAGATCTGCGTTCCAATTCCATAATCTCTGTAATTGTACGCTAATGTAGGATGCTGCTCCTGCCCGTCCTGATAGTTTAGAAACTGCTGAAGTTTTCTTAATGTATTTTCAGAATTGGAAACGTTGTTGATGAAAATGATGGCTCCTTTTCCAGCTTCATTCACCATACCGGTTACTTTTTCCAACAATGGTTTTTCGCCGTTATTCAGTCTTGTCAATACATCGAAATAAGAATCTGAAGACTGTACTCTTACCAAAACAGGCTCATCTACTGTCCAAGCTCCCTTTGTCAATGCAAAGTGGATCTGGTCGTTAGAAGTTTCTCTGAAAGCATAAAAATCAAAATCACCATAGTGCGTTTTTACTTTTTTCTCTTCAAGTCTTTCTACCAGATTTCCTTTTTTCAGCTGATAGTGAATCAGATCTTCGATAGAAACGATCTTCATATCATGCTTTTGAGCAAAAGCGTGAAGTTCAGGAAGACGAGACATTGTTCCGTCTTCATTCATGATCTCACAGATTACTCCTCCTTCTTTCAATCCTGCTAAATGCGTAAGATCAATTGCAGCTTCAGTATGTCCGGCTCTTTTCAATACACCACCTTTTCTTGCACGAAGCGGGAAAATGTGACCAGGTCTCATAAAGTCTGTAGGCTTGGATTTCTCATCCATCAGGGCTAAAATAGTTTTTGCTCTGTCACCCGCAGAAATTCCGGTAGATGTTCCGTTACCCAAAAGGTCAACTGATACGGTGAAAGCAGTTTCTTTAGGATCGCTGCTTCTGCTTACCATTACTTCAAGGCCAAGCTCATCACATCTTTTTTCAGGAAGCGGCATACAGATCAGTCCTCTTCCGTGAAGCGCCATAAAATTGATAATTTCCGGCGTTGTCAGTTCTGCTGCACAAAGAAAATCACCTTCATTCTCTCTGTCTTCATCATCTACTACTATGATTATTTTACCATTTTTAAGGTCTTCAATAGCCTCTGGAATAGTATTTAATTTAATATCGGACATGTTTACTTTTTATTTGTGCAAAGATACTCATAAAAATAAGCATCTGCCAATTAATTATGTATGGTTTATTACGCTTTGGATAAAGAGTCTGCAGCCTCTCTGAAAATCTCGTAAGATCTCAATCTTTTCTGATGATCGTAGATATGTGAATTAATCATCAGTTCATCTACCTGAAATCTTTCCTGAAAATTTGTGAGCTTTTCCTGAACTTCGGCCTGATCTCCGATAAACGTATATCTCAGTTTCTGCAACACCATAGATTTTTCCATGGGCGACCAGATTTCATCCATATCATCCACGGGTGGAGCAAAAGGTTTTCTGTCGTTTCTTACAATATTGATGAATGCCTGAAATAAAGTCGTCGAGATTTTATGAGCTTCTTCGGATGTTTCAGCTGCTACCCCATTTACACAGGCAATGATATAAGGTTTGTCCGAATATTTTGACGGTTCAAAATGCTCTCTGTATATCTTAAAAGCCATTTCCATCTGTTCTGGTGCAAAATGTCCTGCAAATGCATATGGCAAACCTAGTTCTGCAGCCAGCCATGCACTATCTGTACTTGATCCCAGAATATAAAGCGGAATATCCAACCCTTCTCCCGGAATGGCACGAACCATCGCCTCTGAATTTTCTTTTGAGAAATATCTTTGAAGTTCGAGAATCTGTCTTGGAAACTGTTCATTGATGATGGCTGGATTCCTTCCCAACGCTTGTGCTGTCAAGCCATCTGTTCCCGGAGCTCTTCCTAATCCAAGGTCTATTCTTCCCGGAAATAAAGACTCCAGAGTACCAAATTGTTCTGCAATAATCAGAGAACTGTGATTCGGAAGCATAATTCCTCCTGAACCTACTCTGATTGTTTTCGTTCCATTGGCGATGAAACCTATTAAAACAGAAGTTGCAGAGCTTGCAATACTTTCCATATTGTGGTGTTCTGCCAGCCAGAATCTTTTATAATTTAAATTTTCAGCGTGATTAGCTAGTGATAAGCTGTCCTGAAAAGTATCATGAATGCTTTTACCTTGCTTTACCGGTGCAAGATCTAAAACAGAAATTTCAAAATTTTTCATGTTATGATGTTAATTTTTCTTTAATCTGAAAAACAAGGCAAATTTAAAACATAAAAACTGCATTAGTTACTTTTTGTAATTAATAAAAACAATTGATCAGTTCAGGGAAAAACTATTGGAATAAAAATTTTGTTTACATCGTTTTGTCTATATGATTTTAAAATTAAATAATCATATTAAAAATGTATTTTAACAAAAATAATTCAATAAAAAGAGACATATTCATTATATTCGTATACCAAATTTTTAAAAACTTTAATATGAACAAAAAAACAAACAGCCTGTTTTATAAGCAGATGCTGACAGGAAAAACTGTCTTTATGAGTTTTCTTATTGCTGCTACATTTTCCTCTTGCAGTAAAAACAATGAAGAAATTACTTCTGAAGCTCAAACCAATGCCTTCAACGCAGACAATGTAAAAAAGGGGCAATTGAACGGCCAGGAAATTACCTACGAAAGAAAAAACGGAATGAATTTTTTCCAGGGAGATATTGTTCTTACCGACAAACAACTGTCAGAAGGTAATGAAGTTAATAAAGGCGGCGCCAGCTATTCCAGATGGCCCAATGGTAAAATTTACTACACCATTGCCAGCAATATGGGTTCCATCAACGTCAATAAAATCAATTCTGCCATCAGCGAGTATAATAATAAAACCAATACTCAGTGGATCTATCGCACCAATCAGTCTAATTATGTGGAATTTATTTTCGGAAGCTCGTCAGGATCTGATGGCTGGGCTCATATCGGATATCAGGGTGGAAAACAAACCGTTTCTTTGGATCAGTATATTTCTGTAGGATCCGTTATTCATGAAATGGGACATACAGTAGGACTTTACCATGAACATACGCGTAAAGACAGAGATCAATATGTAAAAATTCTGTGGAACAATATTCAAAACGGACAATCTTATAATTTCAATATTTATAATTCCGGAACAGATATAGGCCCGTTTAATATTAATTCGGTGATGATGTATTGGCCAACCTCTTATTCTAAAAATGGGTTACCAACGATTACCAGAGCTGATAACAGCAATTTTACTTATAATAGAACAGGATTTACTACCGGAGATATCAATACCATCAATGCAATGTATCCTTAGATTTTAAGAATTGTCTCTCCATAAAAAAAGAACTCTTATGAGTTCTTTTCTTTTTTATAATTATAATGATTAATTAAAATCCTGATTTCGTTAAATTCAAAATGATTGGGCAGTGCATTCTTCCACTCGGTTAAAGTTTCATGTGGATTTTTATAGAATTCATCTTCAAAAGCTTTGATTTTATCTGAAGTAATGACTCTGGCGATATCCAGCAATCCCTGTTCTGCAAATTTGGCAAGATGCCCGATAACAGTTTCTTTTACCAAACCTCTTTCTAAGGCAATTTCTCCGATCGTTTTTCCCTGTTCAAACAACTGAAAAGTTAAAACTTGTGACGGAACTTTAGCAATTTTGAGATTGATTTCTTTATCATTCTTTTCATCTAAAAGTTTCGTTTCAAGAAGGTGTATCTCTCTCAGACTGTTTAGATATTCTTCAATGTCTTCCAGCCAGCTTTTAAATTCTTCGTTATATTGTTTTAAACCTTTCGCACCTTTTATTTCGGCATAAAATTCTTTTAAAGGATCAAAAATTTTATTTCTGGTTTCTGTAAAAAAGAAATTAACAGCACCTTTTGATTTACTCTCAATTTCGGACCACTCTTCTTTCTGTTCAATAAAATTATTGACTTTCTGAAAAATGATACGTTCCAGTTTTTCAAATATCTTTCCAAGATTTACCGCTTCATGCTTCAGCTGAAGATAAAGCTGTTTGGTTTTAACATGGTCAATATTCTTGGTGACAATGGAAAGGTTATTCCATTCCTCCACTTCCTTTAAAAACCATGTACAGTCTAATGTACGCAACACTTTTCTGATGCTGTAATCATATTTTTCCTGATTCAGAATCGTTTCCACATGGTCATTGGCAATCGTATCTGTATGGAAATGTAAAATCCTGTTATCTTTAAAAATAACTTCGGGAGTAATTTTTGATTTTAAAACAATTCCTTCCAATGTTCTGCAACGGGATAAAGCTACATACACCTGACCGGCAGTAAAACTCTTTCCGGCATCAATAATCACTTTATCAAACGTTAATCCCTGACTTTTATGAATCGTAACCGCCCATGCTAATTTGATAGGAAACTGCTCGAAACTTCCCAACACTTCTTCCTGAATATTTTTCTCAGTATCAAGAAAATATTTTTTCTGTTCCCAGGTTTCTCTTTTTACAACAATTTCATTTTCACTTTCGTCCAATACAACACGAATTTCATTTTCATCCAATCCGATGATCTCTCCTAGCTTTCCATTAAAATATTTCTTCTCACCGGAAATATCATTTCGGATAAACATGACCTGAGCTCCAATTTTCAGTTCTAAAAACTGTTCGTTCGGAAATTGGTTTTCTTTGAAATCGCCTACCAGTTTAGCTTCATACACCTGAGGATCAACTTTTATTTCTGTCAGTTTTTCCTGATTGATCTCATCTGCCATTTTGTTGTGAGAACACAGATATACATATGATTCTTTTCCCATATCAAAGTCAGGATCATACCTTTCATTGAGATGATTAAAGTCTATATTATCCACATCGCCGTCACGGATTGCATTCAGAATTTCCAGAAACTCTTCATCAGACTGTCTGTATACTTTTGTGAGTTCAATGGTAACGATAGGAATTTCTTTAATGGCATGGCTGTCAAAAAAGAAAGGTGAGTTGTAATACATTTTCAGGATATGCTCATCCCTCACTACCGGAGGAAGCTGAAACAAATCCCCGATAAAAAGCATTTGTACACCTCCAAATCTCTGATTATTCCTTCTGATGAATCTCAAAGAAAAATCCATCATATCCAGAACATCAGCCCTCAACATTGAAACCTCATCAATGATAATGATTTCAACTTCTCTCAGAAGCTTCAGTTTATCTTTACGGTATTTGAAATGGGGCATCAGATCGGCAATATTATTAGCCAAACTGGTATCTATCCTTTCTGTAGTAGGAAGAAAGGTTCTTAATGGCAGTCCAAACATGGAATGGATGGTTACTCCTCCTGCATTAATGGCAGCAATTCCTGTGGGAGCCACTACAATATGCTTTTTCTTGGTACGCCTTACAAAATCATTAAGAAATGTCGTCTTTCCTGTTCCGGCTTTCCCGGTTAAAAAAACGCTTCTGTTCGTATATTCTATTAAGTCAAAAAAATGATTATTCATCTTCGTCAAAAATACGGAAATGAATTTGAATTTCTTACCTTGGCATAAGTTTTGAAAATTCTTAAAAAGAAAAAAGTTTATTGTGAAAAAATTATTCTTTCATATCCCGGCAATAGTATTGTGTACTACATTAACTTTAGTTTCGTGTAATACATCAAAGAGTGCCAATACCAATCTTCCTATTGATATTGCTGACAGACCTGCTGACGAAGACAGTCAGAAATATGAACAGGCACAGCTGGATAGATTAAAAGCTTCTATTGAATCTGAAGTATCAGGAGAAAAATGTACCGATGCCAGCCAATGGGCATTTGCTCCTATGGGATCAAAAGCCTGCGGCGGTCCTCAGCAATACATTGCCTATCCTAAAAAAATAGAAACAACTTTCTTACCAAGGGTGAATGAGTATACGGATAAAGTGAAAGCTTTTAATGAAAAGTATAATATTACGTCTGACTGTATGATGATCGAGCCACCTACATCACTCAAATGTATCAATGGTAAGATCAGGCTTATTACACCGGATAATAATTAACAATAAAGCAAAGGTTCTATATCAAATCGAAAAAGCTCTGTTTTTGGACAGAGCTTTTATATTTATTTTAAATAGATCAATAGTGAATTTGCTTCGTAAAAAAAATTGACAAGCGCAGCGAATTGACTATTCACTATTCACTTGACATCTAAAATTGATGATCCTTCACATTCTCCTTATACCATGATGAATATTTCACATAGTTATCTGCAATTCTGTTCACTTCTCCTTCCAGTAACTGAGCATTGATATCTTTGATTTTTCTTGCAGGAACTCCTCCCCAAACTTCTCCGGATTTAATGTGAGTTCCCTGAGTCACTACAGAACCTGCTCCTACGATAGAATTTTCTTCTACCAGACAATCATCCATCACAATAGCTCCCATTCCAATCAGTACATTATCTTTAATAGTACATCCATGAACAATGGCATTGTGCCCTATAGAAACATTGTTCCCGATATTCAAAGGATATTTCTGATACGTACAGTGCAGCATTGCATTATCCTGAACATTCACCTTGTCACCCATTTTGATATAGTGAACATCACCTCTGATCACTGCATTATACCAGACACTGCAGTCTTTTCCCATTGTAACATCGCCAATAATAGTTGCAGTTTCTGCTAAAAAAGTATTCTCTCCGATCTGTGGTGCTTTTCCTAAAAGTTCTTTTATAAGTGCCATAATATTAATTTGAAAATTTGAAAATGAGCCAATTTGAGAATTTATGATGTGTTATCTTTTCTTGTATCTAAGTTCTAAATTACAGTGATAGCAAAAATCTAACTCTCAATTTTCAGCTTCTAACTTCTAATGCGTATTTTTGTATCTCAAATTTAACGAAAAAATGCGTACCGTACTTATAGAACCAACTGAAAACCCAAAAGTGATGAAATTTGTAGCAGATTACAACCTCATCCCAGGGTCTTTAGAACTGGACAGAAATTCAGATATTTCGGAAATTCCTTTGGCACAGGAACTTTTCAATTATCCTTTTGTGGAAAGAGTTTTCATTACCGCTAATTTTGTAGCAGTGGCAAAACAAGATACCATAGAATGGGAACATGTTGCTGAAAGTCTGAAAAATGTAATTGAGGATGAATTATTGGCCAACCCAAGAATTTATCTTCAGAAGAAAAAAGAAATGTATCAGATTTATGCGGAAATGACTCCAAATCCGAATGTAATGAAGTTTGTATCAAGCAAACTGCTGATGGATGGTTTTGTGGAAGTAAAATCGAAAGAAGCTGCTGAAGAAGTTCCTTTGGCGCTGGCTATTTTTAAAGAATTTGATTTTGCAACGGAAGTTTTCATTTCGGACAACTTTGTAGCGGTTACAAGAAATAATTCTGTAGAATGGCACCAGGTGATGATGACTGTTCGTGCGCTTATCGCTGAATATCTTCAGAACGGAGGTGAAATTTCAAAAATAGAACCTCAGAAACACGAAAATCCTGTTGAGAAAATTATCAACAGAGATTATACTGAAGATGAGCAGAAAATTTCTGACATTTTAAATGAATATGTAGCTCCTGCTGTAGAAAATGATGGTGGAAAAATTTCTCTGATGGAATATGATCAGGAAAGTAAAACAGCTAAAATGCTTTTACAGGGTGCATGCTCAGGATGTCCAAGTTCTACTGCTACTTTGAAAAACGGAATTGAAAATATTTTAAAACAATTCGTTCCGGACCTGGTAGAAAGAGTGGAAGCCGTAAACGGATAAAACAGTTAAAATGCCTCCCGGAAAGAAAATTTTGGTGATTATTGGAAGTGCTTCTGAAAATTCCAGCAATCAGAAACTGATGGAACAGGTGCTGGAAAAGACAAACAATACAGACTTTCAGATGTATACTGATCTTGCTGTCCTTCCACATTTTGATACGGCATTAACAGATGATCTTGCTCCGGAAGAAGTTCTGAAAATCAGAAAAGATATTAAAAACGCTTCAGGGGTTATATTTTCCACACCGGAATATATTTTCAGTATCCCGGGAAGAGTAAAAAATCTGTTGGAATGGTGTGTTTCCACGACAGTTTTTTCTGAAAAACCTGTTGCTGTGATTACCGCTTCTGCCAGTGGAGAAAGAGGTCATGAAGAGTTATTATTAATTTTAAAGACTCTTGGAGCGGTAGCAGATGATAAACATCAGGCATTAATAAAAGGGATAAAAGGCAAATTTGACGGCAATGGCTTACTGGAAAGTAATACCTTTGCCAAAGTATTAAAATTAGTAACAGATTTTACAAGTTCTGTTTCATAATTAAAATTTAGAATATTGAATAAGAAAGGAATTTTACTAGTCAACCTCGGATCACCGAGATCAACTTCTGTAAACGACGTAAAGGAATATCTTGATGAGTTTCTGATGGACGAAAGAGTGATTGATTACCGTTGGATCTTTCGTGCACTTCTTGTACAGGGAATCATTCTGAAAACAAGACCTGCAAAATCTGCTGAAGCCTATAAAACGGTTTGGACGGATGAAGGTTCTCCGCTGATTGTGATTACTGAACAAATTCAGAAAAAACTTCAGAAAGTGGTAGATGTTCCTGTGGAAATCGGAATGAGATATGCGCAACCAAGCATTGAAGCTGGTATCCAGAAACTGGTTGATCAGGGAGTCACTGAAATTGTTCTTTTTCCACTATATCCTCAATATGCAATGAGTACCACGGAAACCGTGATTGAAAAAGCGGAAGAAGTGAGAAAAAAGAATTTTCCAACTATAAAGATCAATTATATTCAGCCTTTCTACAACAGAGATATTTATATCAATTGCCTTGCAGAAAGTATAAAAGAGAAGCTTCCTGAAAATTTTGATGCATTACAGTTTTCTTATCATGGAGTTCCGGAAAGACATATTTATAAGACAGATCCTACGAAGACCTGTAACCTTAATGACTGTTGTTCCAGAGAGGATAATCCAAGTCATCAGTTCTGCTATCGTCATCAATGTTATAAAACAACACAGCTTGTCATTGATAAATTGAATTTACCTAAAGAGAAAACGATTGTTTCTTTCCAGTCAAGATTAGGAAAAGACAAGTGGATTGAGCCGTATACAGACGAAACTCTGGAGACCATTGGTAAAAAGGGAATAAAAAACCTGGCTGTTGTATGTCCGGCATTCGTTTCCGACTGTCTGGAGACCCTGGAAGAGATTTCTGTAGAAGGGAAAGAGCAGTTTATGCATGGTGGAGGTGAAAACTTCCATTACATTCCATGTCTGAATGATGAAGACCGATGGATTGAAGTTGTAAAAACGCTTTGTGAAGAAAAACTGAATGATTTCTATTTGGTATAAACTTCTTTGTTTAAAATATACAAAAGGCCGCAAGAATTAACTTGCGGCCTTTTCGTTGAATATATTAAAAAGTTTGGTGCTATTTTTTAATAAGGTTTCCTGCTTTCTCTCCGTTTACCAATACAATATATACTCCTGGAAGAATATTGGAAGGTAACTGAATGTTCAGCTTATTTGCCCCATCAGTCATTTCTACTTTCTCAGAAATTTCTTTCTTACCTGTAAGGCTTACCAATTCTACAATTCCTTTTCCTGATTTTCCTTCAAAGTTGATGGTAAATCGGTCTGTTGCAGGGTTTGGACTTATGGTGTACAGAGCTGTATCTGTGGCCGCCACTTTTCCTGCCGGAGAAGTTCCTCCTCCTACGCCTACAGCATTCCATGCATTTTTAACCTGAGTTACTTCATTGCTGGTTGCTCCGTATAAATCGGTAGCAGCCTGAATAGAATAGGTTCTTGCATTCGCATAGGTAGAAGAAGAAGTAAGATAAGTCGTTAATGTTCTGTAAGCAATTGCTCCGGCTTTATCCAGTCCGATGGCTGAAACATTGTATGCAAAGCCTTTGTCATTTGTACCGGAACCTCCTGTAACTAACAGATAGTACCAGAAGTTAAGTACTCCTGAATTGGTATGAACTCCACAATAATCATTGGACTGGCTTGGTGTAACACAGCCTGAAGTTGTAGTAGTTTTCCAGTAGGTTCCCATATACGTATCTGGCTGGCTGTACGCATTTGGATTCGCCATATTTCTGATCACGTAGTTGAAATCTTCCCCTAGTGTCCAGCTTGCCTGAGTAGGTCTTGCCCAACGCTCAATGGTATTTCCGAAGATATCTGAGAAACCTTCATTCAATGCTCCGGATTCTCTCTGATAAGCAAGATTAGCTGTTTTAGAAGTCAATCCGTGTGTAATCTCATGACCACATACATCTATTGCTGTCAAAGGTTTTCCACCGTTCGTTGTAGAGCTTCCATCCCCATAAGTCATTCTGGAACCATCCCAAAATGCATTGAAGTAGTTGGTAGAATAGTGAACATAAGATTTAATAGCAAAATTATTATTATCAATACTCTTGCGTCCGTATTTTGTATAGAAATAATCCACTGTCATTTCTGCTCCCCAATGTGCATCGGTAGCATATTGATCTTTATTGGTATTGACATTGTTCCAGTTATTGTCAGTATCTGTGAAGTCTACCGCAGAAGCATAACTCGTTCCTTTTTTCAGATTGTAAGTTTCCACAGAAGTTCCACCATTTCTACCTGTTTCTCTTAAACGGTAGCTTCCGTTATAAGAATCTGTAGTGATGTTACGGGTTCCGCTATATCCTGTAACTGCTGTTCCAGGGCTATTCACTTCATGAATAATAGCATCTACTCCCAGTACTTTTCCATTTTTAGCATCTACAAAAACATATTGTCTGCTTAATGGTTTTTCAGCATAGATATCGAATTTATAAGCTAATTTTAAATCAGTCAGTCTGTCGTCATCAGGATCTGAATAATAAACTAATTCACCTTTAGGAGCATAGCTTGCATTGGGATCGCCTGTTTCTTTTTTAAGAAAATCTTCCTCTTCTTTATTTTTCCATTTATAGGAGTCTGCCCCTACGAATGACAAAGCACTCTGTAATGCTGCATTTTCAGCAAGGCTTGCATTTTTGTCAAGTCCTTTCGGAACTTTAACAACCCATTTTCCGGATTGTCCTACAATTTTACCGTTTTTTGTCTGTACAGCGATCATTCCATATTCTACAGGAATATCATTAACGGTCTGTTGAAATCTTTGAGTTTCAAAACCTAATGCATCTTTTTCCAGCCCTAGTTTACGAGCTTGTCCCGGAGAAAGTCTCTGAGAAGCTTCGTCAAATAAAACAGGAGTTCCCTGATACGCAGGTGCATTTTTTTCAAATCTCATAAATTCAGCATGGAGTCCGCTTTTACCCGGAACTAATTTCGATGGAGTGTTTTGTCCAAACACAAAAGAGCAGGCGGCAACACTTGCCACTAAGATAAATTTCGTTTTCATATTAATATTGGTTGATTGTGGTGACGAATTTATAAACTTTTCACAATAAAACAACAGAAACAATGAATAAAATTCAATTGATATTATAAATCAATAAATAAAACACAATGATGATTTTAAAAAAAAGAAAATTATTTAAATATAATTTTTCAGCAATGTAAATTTTATGTTAAAAAAATTAATTAAAATCAAAATTTTGTGAATTATTTTTTTTCACTATGTAGTGCATTATAATATGAAAAAATTAGCCATAATATAAGATTTGAGAGATTAATTCTTTTCAATACGGACAAAAAAATAGGACTATCTTAAGAGACAGCCCTATTTTTTATGCATATTTTAAATTATAATTACTTACCGTTTGTTGGCAATCGGTGTTCTGAATTCTCCATATCCCATTAATCCATCATAATTTCTTCCAAACGGTGCATAATAAAGAAATGCCTGATAAAGATTTTCTGTCTGCCAGAAATTACCATTCACTTCCCCAAAATTCAAACCGTTTCCATCTTTTGTTACCAACACATAGTTATAAAACCCTTGTTTCAGGAATATTTTTGCCACATATTGTTTAGTAGATGCATCATACTGCATCTGATTTTCTTTGCCGGGTTTAAAATTATTAAATCCTCCCAGCACATAAATTTCTTTATCCACAGGATCGGAATCTAAATAGAAATGCACCCATGAATAATCCGCTTCTCTTTCTGCATCTCTTTCTCTACCCAAATCATTTCTTCTGTAATACCATGCTCCATTCACATCGGGCTGATACTGATAATTCAAAGGAAATGCCCATACCGGATGAAGATACGTCTGGTTCACATCATCTTTTATTTCGGTAGCACGCACCATATCCGCTGCCATATTCATATTTTTATTATCGAAATAATAAAACTCATTATCTCCCGGGAACGTAAGGTTCATCTGTTGGAAAAGAACCTGATTTCCTAAAACACTGCTTGGCTTAAGATTAGAAATCACCATATTCGGGTTGTTATTCTGCATCACATTCATCGTGATTGAATTGACATTGGAAGAAATATCACCTCCCTTCGGAGAAACATTCACTTCTACCCTTTGATTAAGATTTGGATTTTTTGCGTCGGCAAATCTCGTAATATTTAACCCCACAGATGTTACATCTTCTACCAGATAAAACCTTTTTTTGAAAAGAGGCTGGTCTGCAGAATCTTTATAAACAATCAGTTCATAATTCCCGGAAACTTTCAACTGGATTTTCTCATTCGGAAAAACAAGTTTATAGTGGGTATACGCCTGTAATGTATTGAAAGAATATTGAAACTGATCCAGAAGTGCATTCATACTTCCGGTAGCAAATTCTGTAAAAAACAGATTATCTTCATTCCAGTTTCTGTCGTAATGTTTGAATGTATACCTATAGATCTGACTGCCGTTGGTAAGATCATCAAAGCCCAGAACCAGCTGTTCGCCAATCTTAATTACAGGGGTTTCATCATTTGTCTGAGGATTGAACAGCTGAACACTTTGGATATTTTGTCCAAAAACCAGTCCGCCCAAAGAAAGTAAGAGTATTCGCAAAGTTTTCATTATGACGAAGATAACGAAAAATAGCCATTTTCTTAATAATATCGTATTTTTGAATAAAAAATATTCAGATATGCTTCAGATTCAAGGTTTCGTATTCAACTTTGCGAGTGAAAATACTTATATCCTTTATAACGAAAATAAAAATGCCTGGTTAATCGATCCGGGAAATATGAATGCTCAGGAAACTCAGGCTATTGATAACTTCATTACTGAAAAAGGACTGAAGATTCAGAAAATTCTGTTGACCCATGCTCATATTGATCATGTATTGGGACTTCAGTGGGCTTTTGATACATTCAACGTACCTGTTAATATGCATCAGAAAGATCAGGAAGTACTGGATATGCTTCAGGCAAGCGGCATGAGATTCGGAATGCAGCTCAACCCTGTAAAAGTGGATGTAGAATATATAAATGAAGGAGATGAACTTGATCTGGATGGAGAAAAATTTAAAATTTATCATGTTCCGGGACATTCTCCTGGAAGTGTTGTTTATCATAATGAAAATCAGAAATTCATGATTTCAGGAGATGTTCTTTTTGAAGGCAGTATCGGAAGAACAGATTTGTATAAAGGAAATTATGATCAGCTGATTGAAGGAATTAAATCAAAACTTTTCATTCTGGATAATGAAACACAGGTTTTCTCAGGACATGGAAATCCTACATCCATTGGCTTTGAAAAACAGTATAATCCGTTTTTGAAGTAAAAGAGTCGGAGGGTTTGAGAGTTTGAGAGTCATATAAATGTCTTGAATCAACCTTAGATCTGACACTTTATATAAAAAATCATGTTCGATAAAATTTAAACATAATGAACAGATCGCTCCTCCGGAGCTATAATTTTAAGAAAAATACGTTCTATTAACAGTTAGCTCCCATTGGAGCTGGATTTGATCCCATCGGGATCTACTGTTAGTAGAAAAAAATGAAGTCTCCATAAAATAAAGCTCCGGAGGAGCGACCTGTTAATTCATGCCGTAAATATTGATATTTTTAATCTATTTATTCTTTTTATCGGGCAGTAATAAAAAAAAACAAAACCGTCAGAAATTCTGACGGTTTTGTTTTTATAAAGAAATAGAATTTAGAAATCCAGTGTGATTGATGCTCTGGCAGCTGCTCCCATAATAGGTCTTGCCATAATGATTCCGTCTCCATTAGGTGATCCGGCTCTTGGATCTCCTTCTGTAATACCAATAGTGTTAAAGATATTGGTACCATCTACTGCAAAACGTATTCTTCCTAACTGATAAGACATTCCCGCTCCAAATTCTGTAAAAGAAGGTAAGGTCTGTACATTTTTCTCATCCTGGAAACGTTTTCCATAATAATTCATACTTACATAGGCTCTCCATGACTTGGTAATGTTCACCGCCGGTGAGATATTAAAATAAAACTTTGGCATTCTTCTTACCACATTTCCTTCAAGTACACTTCCGGCTTCAAGGTTTTTATATTTTGGGCTTTGAACGGTTCCGTTGAATGCAACTTCTAAAATATTATTGAATAAACGGGCATACCCTTCAAATTCAACTCCATAGTTTTGGGTATTGGCAAAAGTATTTTCAGATTTTCCATCAGAGAAGATATCTGTAAACGAAAGATTATTCAAGGTAGAATAGAATGGAATCACCGCTATGTCAAAAGTACGCGAGTAATATTTATATCCTACTTCCAGCTGATTGGTGGTTACTGATTTTAAAGGTTTATCAGGGTTTGGAGTGGAGAAATAATTGTAATAAGCTTCTTCATTCGGAGATCTGAAACCATTGGAAAAACGTGCATACACCGCATTTTCTCTATTAATTTTATAATTTGCAGCTAATGTAAAAGATACTTTATCCACATTAAAGTTCCAATAGGTGTATTTATTTCCCAATACACTCATATTATCATCAGCTGTAGTCGTGTTGAAACCGTGAGTTCCATCAGTAGTTAACCCAGAATTATTTAAATTGGAAGTGGTGGTATTGGCAAAATTTCCTTTATAATAATCATGACTGTAACGAAGTCCTCCATTTACACTTAAGGCGTCAGTGATATTATAATCTAAGTTTACATAAAGATCATTCAAACTTCCCTGAGTCTGTGTTCTTCTTTGTAAAAATGTCATATCTATTACTCCGTTGTAGGTTTTAGAATATCCATCATCTGTTGGGCTCATAGAAGGGTTTACCAGATTCAAAAGTTCAGGTCTGTCTGTAGCAGTCGCCAGAACATTGCTCCAGTTCCAGTATTGTTGAGATTTCCAATTGGATTTATAAAAACCAGCCGTAACATTTCCTTTGTCAAATTTATAATTGAACTGTAAATCATTCACAAAGTTATTCATCTGCTTGTCAATCGCCCAGAACCCTAATTTTTGTACATACTCAGGATTGACAATGGCTCCGTTGCTTACCAGAGAATACTGATAATTGCTCATTCCAAGACCGCCGTCTTTCACAGCATCAGTAGCGAATTTAGAAGCCTGTTTTGGACCTCCAGCCGGGAAAATCCCTGTATAATTCATATTGATATCTGTATATCTGGTTTTGTTTAAAACACTGAAATTATTTCCAAGATCATATTTAAACTCTGCTCCTAAAACATCTACTTTCGGATGAATTCCGTCTTCAAGATTTCTGTTGAAAAATCCGCCTCCGGCCTGTGGAATATTCAGCTGACTGATGGCTCTGTAGCTGTATGTTCCATAATTAGGATCAAATCCCTGGAATCCTTTCAGTTTATTTCCGTTCTGGATCAAAGGAATCGGAAGGAAGAATGTATTTCTGTCATCCAGTTTTTTGTAATACACTTTTACATAGCCTTTATCAAAGACATATTTAAGATTCATTCTGATCTGTCCTCCATTATTGGCTTTGAAACCTGTTTTTCTGATTCCGTCATCTGTTCTGTAAAAACCTCCGACATTGAAAAACAATTTATCCTGAACCAATGCTCCACCTACGTTAACATCGGTACGCATTAATCCATAGGTACTTGTTTCCAGTTTTGCAGTACCTCTGAAATCATTGGTTCCTTCTCTCGTAATAAAATTGATCAGTCCTCCGGGAGAATTGGTTGCAAAAATAGATCCGGATCCTCCTCTCAAAGCTTCCATGCGGTTGACAGAATTATCTACACGGAAAAAATTGTCTGCATTGGCAAACTGAAGTGCTCCGTCTTCAAAAACCGGAAGACCGTCTTCCTGTACCTGTACAAATTCATAGGCTCCTGCAGAAGGAATTCCTCTTGCAAAAAGATTATTTCCTACTTCTCCTCCTGAAGTTTCCACCGCAAATCCGGGAACTCTCTGCAATAAAGCAGCTGCACTGATTGGATTCTGTTTTTGGATTTCCTTGGAACTAAATGTGGAAATTGCTGTACTGGATTCTATTTTTTTCTTTGGATTTGAGTTTCCTGTAATGACAATTTGATCGATGGAGGAAACTTTTGCAGAATCCTGCGGTGTTTCCTGAGCATAAGCATTATTAAAATATAACGTAGCTGTTGCGGCGATTAAAAAGATCGATTTTTTTTTCATAGCCTTATTTTTATTGTTAGTTTCAGTTTTGTTGTAATTGTAAATACACTCCATTGGTCCAACCGAATCCGTCCTGATTAGGGTATTCCCCGCCGCCTGCTATTGTTTCTGTGTCTAATGCATTGTATTTTTCCATCAGTTTTCCGGTATTTTTGTAGACCCTTTCTACATTGGAACACCAGTTATTTTTAATTTTTTCTGCCAGCTCATCAAAGCCGTAATTTTTCATTGCTTTAAAGCCCAGCCATTGATAAGGAGCCCATGCATTGGGAAGATCCCATTGCTGTCCTGAGTTTTTGGTTGTGGTGACAAGCCCGCCTTTATAAAGAAATTTTTCAGCAACCGCTTTAGCAACCGCTTCAGCTTGTGTATGGTCTGCAATTCCCAGGAATAAAGGGTAAAGAGCAGCAATATGTTCAGACGGTGTTTTTGTGTTTTTTTTAGTGTGATAATCTTTATAATTGTTAGTATTTCCATCCCAGAAATATTTATTGATCATCTGTCTTCGGCTTGCTGCTCTTTCTGAAAAATAATTTTCTTTTTCACTCAGATTGTGAAGCGCTGATGATTTCGCCAACGTCGTTTCCAAATGCCATAAAAGACAGTTCAGATCAACCTGTGCAAGGTTCAGCGTTTCTATCGTCTGTATATTTTCTCCGTCTGCAAACCATCTGCTGGAAAAATCCCAACCCGATTCACAAGCACTTCTTATATTTCTGTAAAATTCATCGCATGAAGTTTTCTCATGATCTTCAATATCGATCAGGTAACTTTCAGGGCGAGGTGCATTTTCTGCATCGTAATAACGGTTCAGAATATCTCCGTCTGCAGTTCTCACTACTCTTTTTACACTGGAATTGTTTTCAAGCCATTCTTCACCATTCATCCAGAAAGCATATTCTTTTTCCAAAGTGTCATGGTATTCTGTATAAATTCCTTCGTCATTCGTGGTTTCAAAAAGAAGATCCAGCATTAATGAAAAATAGGGAGGCTGCGATCTGCTCAGGAAATGAGTTCTGCTGGCATTCGGAACAAATCCTACGTTTTGAATCAGATAAGAACAGTTCTCAATAATGTTCTTCATCATTTCTACTCTGCCGGAAGCTTTTAACCCAAGCATAATAAAATAGCTGTCCCAATAGAAAAACTCATTAAAACGCCCTCCAGGAACGATGTAAGGTTTTGGTAATTTTAAAAGTGTTCCTTTTTCTTCATAGGCTGTGCGGGTCAATTCGTCCCATAGTTTTTCAATATGTTCCCCAATGGGAAGCTGTTTTTGTCTGTGTACAGAAACCCTTGCTCCTAAAAAGTCAAAATGAGTCATCACAAAATCTTTCAGGTTAAAACCTTCCGTATTTTTTGATTTTTCATAATCCTCATTAATCTTTGAAATGGGAAACAGAGGAACTGCATCCGTCATCATTTTCTGATCTTCAAAAATTTCAGATTTCTGTACCTCATCAAACAGACTTTGAATTTCGTTTATGTAAAGCTGATTACTCATTGTTATTTTTTAGGATTAATTTTTAATTTATTCATGAAAACCGCGGAAATGATCAATAATGAAAGCGGAATCAGGGAAAGGTAAAATGCCTGCTGTCCGCTAAACTCCTGAAACACAAAACCGGTAATGATAGAACCTATAGTTCCTCCGATTGCTGAGAAAACGACAATCAACCCTGACATCGCGCTGTGTAGATATTTAGGAATTGATGCCAGAATTACAGAATTAATACTTGGATAAATCGGCGCCAGCAAACCGCCCATCAAAGGAAATAAATACACGACCAATGGGGCATTCATCCAATTTGTATTCGTATCGATGTGAATATTATGGGTTAATGGTAACACCAACAGTAAACTGATGGCAAAACCTACCACACAGAAAGAAACTACATAGATCCAGCTAAATTTCTTAGAGAAGAATCCCGATAAAAATCTTCCTAAAGCAAAAGCTCCTGCTAACACCGCTCCTGCCTGAATACTCATAGAGGTAGGTACTTTTAAAATCTCTTTATAAAAAGTAGGAGTCCATGTCTGAAAACTCTGCTCTACCAATACAAAAAGGAAAGCACATAATAAAAAGCACAACACTTTTTTATAACTGAATAAGCTTACACTGTTTTTTAAATCTCCCAAAAGATCTGTTTTCTCACTTTTAGCTTCCTGCTCATTGAGTTTTGAAAAGAACAGGAATAAAAAAGATAAACTTGAAAGTCCTCCCAGCACCCAATATACATTCAGCCATTCGGTAGATTTCGGATTGTGATCATCAATATATAAACTGAATAATACATTTCCCGCCAATACGCCAATCATAAAAAAACCTTCCAGAAACCCCATAAAGCTGGAATGCTCTTTATCTGTTTCTGTTACTAATCCAATAGAAGTAAAAACTGATATTTTGATCAATGCAAAGGAAACTCCTACTGTCGCAAATAATAATTTAAAAACCCAGAACTCATTGGTAAACGGCATTACAAAACACATACAGCTTACCAGGAGTAAGGCAGTCAGCATTGATTTTTTGATTCCTATTTTAGGAAGGAAGGAAGCCAGAATGAAAGAACATATGGCGATGGGAAGATCTTTGAAACCTTCCAAAACACTGGCCGAAGATTTTGAAATCCCAAAATTCTGCTGTACCTGTAGAATAACTGTTCCTACAGAATTCAGAAGAATGGCGAAGACAAAATAGTTTAAAAATAAAACGGCCTTGATGTTAATATTTTTCATTCAGGTTATTTCTTGTCGGCTAAGATAGAAGCATTTCTGTTAACGATAATTTAACACAGTAAATCAATATTTGAACTATATTAATATATTTAGTATTTTTAATGAATAAATATGATTAATTAGATGAAAGTTACTTTTGAAAGGGTCATCCCTAATGAGAAGAGCTCATTCCGTACCATTCATAATAATTCCCCTATTTCAGAATTTAAATGGGAGTATCATTATCATCCCGAAATTGAGCTGGTATGTGTCATTTCCGGGAACGGAACCCGCCATGTAGGCTACCATAAAAGTAATTATACGAATGGGGATCTGGTCTTAATCGGATCCAATATTCCCCACTCCGGATTTGGACTGAATTCTATTGATCCACATGAGGAAATTGTACTTCAGTTCAAGGAAGAAATTCTTCAGTTTCCCCAGCAGGAAGTAGAAGCCAGATCCATCAAAAACCTGTTGGAGCTTTCAAAATATGGAATCCATTTTCATCATAAAGTAAAAAAAATAATGCTTCCAAAGCTGAAAATGATGCTTGAATCTGAAGGTTATAAAAGATATTTACTTTTACTTGAGATTCTTTTTGAACTTTCGAAATGTGAGGATTATGATCTTTTAAACAAGGAAATTATGCCCTATACCATTATTTCTAAAAATAAAACCCGTCTTGAGAATATTTTCACCTATGTAGAACATCATTACGACAAGGAAATTGATATTGAAGAAGTAGCAAAACTAGCTAACCTGACTTTACCAGCTTTCTGTAATTTCTTTAAAAAAGCCACCCAGATTACGTTTACAGAATTTGTGAACCGATACAGAATCAATAAAGCATGCTTGCTGATGGCTCAGGACAGATCTATTTCAGAATGCAGCTATCAATGTGGTTTTAATAATGTGACGTATTTTAACAGGATGTTTAAAAAATATACCGGGAAAACGCCTTCGGAATTTATAAAGAATTATTCTCACAATAAAGTCAATGTAGATTTGAAGGTTGAAAATGAGACTAAAGCTAAGGTAAGTTTTTAATAAAAAACTATACTGAGACTCCTACGGAGTGACAAGGCTTTGGATAGACTATATCTCGTATTTGTCATTCCCTAGGAATCCAGACTCTCTTCAAATTTTACAATGGTTTACAATAAAACAAAATAAGCTGTGCAGAGACTCCTACAGAGTGACAAAGGGTGTGGATAAGCTGCAAGTATATGTTGCAGTCAACAAAAAAGCCACTCCAAAAAGAGCAGCTTGTATTATAATGAGTAAAAACCAGTAACTAAACAACCAGCAACCAGTAATTATTTCCATTTGATATTACATCCCATGCTTGGTCTCTGGATTTCTTCCTGAGCTTCACCAGCTAAAAGATTTTCAAAAGCGATGATTAAATCTTCTCCTGTTACATCTTTATTATTTCCAGGTCTTGAATCATCCATCTGACCTCTGTATACAAGATCAAGCTTATCATCAAAGAAATAAAAATCAGGTGTACAAGCGGCATCATAAGCTTTTGCTACTGCCTGGCTTTCGTCAAACAGATAAGGGAAATCAAATCTTCTTTCAATCTGGAATTCAATCATTTTTTCGGGAGAATCTGCCGGATATTTTTCGATATCATTCGCATTGATGGCGATGAATTCAATTCCACGCTCGTTGTAATCTTCGTATAATTCATTGATCTTGTCAATCACATGAAGAACAAACGGGCAGTGGTTACACATAAAGATCACCAAAGTACCTTTTTCTCCTTTCAGTTCATCCAAAGACTGAAGTTCATTCGTTTTTGACGGGTTAGGAAGTTCAAAAAACGGAGCTTTTGTTCCTAATGCCAGCATATTTGAGGGAGTATTCATATCCTTATTTCTTTAGTGGCAAAGATAATTATTTCTTTTATTAATTGAACTGAGTTCTTAAACAGACATTTTATTTTTGTAGGGTACCGAAGCAGGAAGTTGAAGAAAAGAAGATTTTCGGGTCTCAAAAATAGTTATAGTCAAATTCTATTATTTAATTTATTTACTACTGAAATAACTTCCAGCCCCCATTCTTCCAGCTTCCAACCTTTGATATAATATTTTTAAATAGTCCGCAAATCTATAAAACTCATAATATCCTTTGGAACTTATATCAAAAAGTTTGTAGTTTTGCTAACGCTGTTAGTAAATAAATATCATGGGTCTACATGAACGCCGTCAACGAGAAAAAGAATCCATCCGTGCAAATATATTGCAGGCTGCTTTTACGTTGGCTAAAACTGAAGGCTGGGGTTCGCTTTCTATGCGTAAGATAGCTGATGCTATTGAGTATAGTGCACCTGTTGTATATGATTATTTTGAAAATAAAGAAGCTATCCTATTTGAAATTTCTTTAGATGGCTTCCACAAGTTACATATAGAATTATTAAAAGCTCAGCAGAAACACGATACTCCGGAAGAGCAGCTTGTTGCCATTGTGGATGCATACTGGAACTTTGCTTTTAAAAACAAGGAATATTACCAGCTTATGTTTGGTCTTGGAATGCAGTGTTGCGGAAAAGGTCAGATGAAAAAGGAATTCTCATCATTTCAGGAGCTTATCTATGAATGTACTTATGAGATTATCAAGAAAAACGGATCTAATCCGGACAATGCCTGCCATATGTCTCATGCTCTGTTTTCTGCCGTACACGGTATGATCTCTATTATGATGATGCGTACAGCTGATATCCCTTCAACAATGAATAAGACTACATTGGACGAAACTGTTTCGGCTTTTATTAAGTCTTTGTAATTTTTTTTTGAATTAAAAATTAACACCGTTAGGAAACTTAACACTGAATTAATATAAATGATTCTGTTATTCCTGATTAAAAACTCAAACATTTTATGAAACCATTCATAGTTTTCAGATGTTAAAATTAGTCATTTTTTGCTTATAAATTAACACTGTTAGTAAAATTAACACACCTTACACCAACATTATACACTTAAATACATTAAAAACAATTTTCAATTATGGAAACAATCGACTTTATCGGACATTAAAAATTCTGTAATTTTTTTTGAACTAATTATTAACACTGTTAGGAAAAAATACAGCATTTATAAAAACACTTTACTTACCTCTAACACTTCATTAAAAAAATTAAACCAACAATGAAATTACCTGGAAAAACAAGGTTTATTGTACTTATTGCAAGTATAATTCTTTTACAGAGCTGCACAAAAGCCGCAGAAGGAACCAATGCCGCACCTCCAGCTCCAGAACTTCCGGTTTATACCGTTATCACCTCACCCGCTACTACATATCAGGAATTCCCAACTGCCCTGGAAGGGAAAAACAACGTAGAAATCAGATCTCAGGTAGATGGTTACCTGGATAGAATCTATGTAGAAGAAGGAGCTTATGTAAGAGCAGGACAACCGTTATTTAAAATAGATTCAAGAAGTTACGGCGAACAGATGAATATGGCTCAAGCTAATCTTCAGGCTGCCAATGCCAATATCCAAAAAGCAAGAGTGGAAGTAGACAGACTTCAGCCACTGGTTGCTGCCAAAGTAGTTTCTGATGTACAGCTTAAAACTGCAAAAGCCAATTATGAAGCGGCTGTAGCAGCTGCTGCACAAGCGAGAGCCTCTGTAGGAAGCGCCAGAATCAACGTAGGATTTACAACCATTACTGCTCCTGTAAGCGGTTATATCGGAAGAATTCCTTATAAAAAAGGAAGTCTGATTTCAAGAACAGATGTAAATCCATTGACTTTATTATCTGATATCAGCGAAATCTACGCCTATTTCTCTTTAAGTGAACTTGACTTCATTGCTTTCCAGAATAAGTATCCTGGAGCAAGTCTTGAAGAAAAACTGAAAAATATGCCGATGGTAGATCTTGTGATTGCCGACAACAGTACTTACCCTGAAAAAGGAAGATTAAGTATTGTAGACGGACAGTTTGATAAAACTACCGGAGCGATCAGTGTACGTGCCGTTTTCCCTAATGCCAACGGAACTTTAAGAACAGGAAATACAGGAAGAGTACGTATGCCTCAGCTGATTTCTAATGCGGTGGTTATTCCACAGGAATCAACCTTCGAAATTCAGGATAAAACCTATGTTTATGTAATGGGTAAAAACCAGAAGGTAACCGGAAGACCGATCAAAATATCAGGAAAAACGGATAGCTATTATTTTATTTCTGAAGGGCTTTCGCCTGGAGAAAAAATCGTATTCACCGGAATTGGAAACCTGAAAGACGGTGCTTCTGTTAAGCCGAAAAACATTTCTTCGGACAGCTTGTTAAAAGCAAAACCATTATAGTCCTTTCCGAATACAGAAGACTTAAAAAAATAAACTTCTTATGTTAAAACAATTTATAGAAAGACCGGTTCTTTCAACGGTCATCTCCATAATACTCTTATTATTGGGAGCTTTGTCTCTCTTTAATTTACCGATTGCCCTTTTCCCGGATATCGCTCCACCAAGCGTTCAGGTAACGGCCTTCTATCCTGGAGCTAATGCTGAGGTGGTAGCACGTTCAGTGGCTACTCCTATTGAGGAAGCGGTAAACGGGGTTGAGAACATGACGTACATGACCTCAAACTCCAGTAACGACGGTACTATGACCCTGAGTGTTTTCTTCAAACAGGGTGCTGATGCTGATAATGCAGCAGTAAACGTACAGAACCGTGTATCGAAAGCGATGAGCCAGCTGCCTCAGGAAGTAGTACAGGCCGGGATTTCAACCCAGAAGGTTCAGAATAGTATGATCATGTTCATGGGATTAACCAGTGAAGATGAAAAACAATATGATGAATTATTCCTTCAGAATTACCTGAAAATTAATGTTATTCCACAGATACAGCGTATTCCGGGTGTAGCACAGGCTCAGGTATTCGGAACAAGGGATTATTCCATGAGAATCTGGCTAAAACCGGATCGTCTGGCAGCTAATAATCTTTCTCCGCAGGAAGTGTTAGGAGCCATTAAAGATCACAACCTTGAAGCGGCTCCAGGTCGTTTGGGACAGGGAAGTAAGGAAACTTACGAATATATCCTTAAATATAAAGGAAAGCTGAACAAAGATGAAGATTATGAAAATATCGCCATCAAAGCAAATAGTGATGGATCTTTCCTAAGATTGAAAGATGTTGCACGAGTAGAGTTTGGTTCTTATACATATACTGCGACCAACAGAGTAGACGGAAAACCGGTTGCCGGATTTGCCATCTTACAAACCGCAGGTTCCAATGCCAATGAGATCCTAACCGAAATTGAACAGCAGGTGAAAGTAATGGAAACTACCCTTCCAAAAGGAGTGAAACCCATTATCATGTATAATTCCAAAGACTTTTTGGATGCTTCGATTCATCAGGTTGTAGAAACGCTTGTTATTGCTTTCGTCTTGGTATTTATTGTAGTATTTATCTTCCTTCAGGATTTCAGATCTACATTAATTCCGGCTATTGCCGTACCGGTAGCGATTATCGGAACCTTCTTCTTTCTGCAGTTATTTGGTTTCAGTATCAACATGCTTACCTTATTTGCATTGGTACTCGCCATTGGTATTGTAGTGGATGACGCCATTGTGGTGGTAGAAGCCGTCCATTCCAAAATGGAACAAACGGGAATGCCTGTAGAACATGCAACGATGCACTCAATGAGTGAAATTTCCGGAGCCATTATTTCCATTACATTGGTAATGTGTGCCGTGTTTATTCCGGTTGGTTTCATGCAGGGACCTGCAGGAGTTTTCTACAGACAGTTTGCTTTCACATTAGCGATTGCCATCTTAATCTCAGCAGTGAATGCATTAACATTGAGTCCTGCATTATGTGCAATGTTCTTAAATGATCCTCAGGGAGAGCATGGAGAACACGGTCATAAAAAAGGTTTTGGAGCAAGATTCTTCAATGCTTTTAATGCCAGCTTCAACAGCATGACCAGAAAATATATCTACAGCCTTAAATTTTTAATTAAAAACAAATGGGTAGCGATAGGAGGTCTTGTTGTCATTACAGCAGCAAGTGTATTTTTGATCAAAAAAGCACCATCAGGATTTATTCCTACTGAAGACCAGGGATTCGTATTGTATGCCGTGAATACTCCTCCAGGAAGTTCATTAGAAAGAACACACAGAGCGACAGCACAAATTGATAAAATCATCAACGGGGAAAAAGCAACCAACCACCTTTGGGTAGCAGATGGGATGAACTTCATCAGTAATGCCAACGCTTCTCCATATTCTGCAGGTTTCATTAAACTTAAAGATTATGACAAGCGTGGTGAAATGAAAGATCCTGATCAGATTGCAGCAACATTGACAGGTAAGGTAAGCCAGGTAAAAGATGCCAACGCATTTTTCTTCAACTTCCCTACTGTACAAGGTTTCGGTAACGTTTCCGGATTTGAATTCATGCTTCAGGATAAAACGAACGGTTCTTTCGAACAATTGGGAACAACTACTCAACAGTTCATTGGTGAATTGATGAAAAGACCTGAAATTGCTTTTGCCTTTACAACCTATGCGGCAGGAAACCCTCAGTATACTATTGATGTGGATACGGATAAAGCCAACCAGCTGGGTGTTTCTGTAACAGAACTGATGCAGACCATGCAGATTTATTTCGGAAGTAGCTTTGTATCGGATTTCAACAGATTTGGAAAATATTACAGAGTAATGGCTCAGGCCGATATTCCTTACCGTACAGATGTTAATTCATTAGAAGGAATTTATGTAAAAAATAAATCCGGAGAAATGGTGCCGGCAAAAACACTGGTTACGTTAAAAAGATCTTTCGGTCCTGAAACGGTAACAAGAAATAACCTTTTCAATGCCGTAACAATCAACGGAACTCCAAAACCTGGTTACAGTACCGGAGATGCCATTAAAGCGGTAGAAGAAGTGGCTCAGCAATCACTTCCAAGAGGATATGGATATGAATGGACAGGAATTACCCGTGAGGAAATTAAAACAAGCGGACAGACTGCCTTTATTTTCTTCTTAAGTATTCTGTTTGTTTACTTCTTACTGGCAGCACAATATGAAAGTTATATTCTTCCGTTTGCTATTATTCTTACGATTCCTACAGGGATTTTCGGAGTATTTGCTTTCACAGGATTAGCTGGAATTGATAACAATATTTACGTTCAGGTAGGATTGATCATGCTGGTAGGACTATTGGCAAAAAATGCCATCCTGATTGTGGAATTTGCTGTACAGAGAAGAAAAGCAGGGAAAACATTAATTGAATCTGCACTTCAGGCATCAAGATTACGTCTAAGACCGATCTTAATGACCTCTTTCGCCTTCATCGTGGGAATGCTTCCGCTGGTATGGACGCAAGGTGCTTCTTCAAAAGGAAATCACTCTATCGGTTATAGTACTGTAGGAGGAATGCTTACAGGAGTAATTTTCGGGATCTTTATCATTCCGGTAATGTATGTAGTGTTCCAGTACCTTCATGAAAAAATGCCAAGCAGAAAAAAGAAAAGACTTCTGAAAAAACAAATGGAAGAAGAACTTTTAGCTGCTAGTCACTAATAAAAAATGAATAACAAAAACTTAGGGAAAATTTTAAGATTAAAAGATCAACTATTCTCTTACTAATCTTAATGGTTTAAAAAAGCTAACTATTTTCTCCTACTAAAGTCAATTTTTGCCTCAACAGAAACCTCTCTAAGTTTTGTATTCAATTAAAAGTTTAAAAACTATGAAACGAGTAAAAAATATTATTCTAACATTTGTGCTGGCCATCGGCTCTGTTTCGTGTGTGTCTAAACTGGCATACACGGAGCCTGAGCTTCCTCTTCCGGAAAAATTTCAGTACACCGCCACTGCAGACACTGCCAGTATAGCCAACCTGGAGTGGAAACAGTTTTTCAGCGATCCTATTTTACAGGAACTGATTGAAAAAGGAATTAAAAATAATTATGACCTTCAGATTGCCCTGAAACAGGTAGCTGCTTCACAGGAAAAACTGAAACAGGCAAAATATATGCAATATCCGGATGTTGGTTTCGGAGTAAGCGGGCAGATTTCAAGACCTTCTAAAAACAGCATGAACGGACAAAGCTTAAATTTATTTTTAGGTTCAAGCCATGTTGAAGATTATAATGCAGCCTTCAACCTTTCATGGGAAGCAGATATCTGGGGAAAAATCAAAAACCAGCAGGAAGTTTCAAGAATGCAATATCTTCAGACCTATGAAGGTTCAAAAGCAGTTCAGACTCAGGTAGTGGCAGCTATTGCACAGGGATATTATAACCTGTTAATGCTTGACAGACAATTGGCTATTGCAAAATCCAATCTGGAACTGAGCAGCAATACCCTAATGATTACACAAAAAATGTGGGAAAGTGGTGATAATACTTCTTTAGGAGTACAGCAGGCTGCAGCACAGAAACAGGCAACAGAACTTCTGATTGCTCAGCTGGAACAGAATATCGCTATTCAGGAAAATGCACTGAGTATTCTGACAGGTGAACTGCCTAATAAAGTAAACAGAACCATTGAAATGTCTGATACTTCTTTACCTCAGAATATTTCCGCGGGACTTCCGGCAGCTATGGTGAGCCGCAGACCGGATGTACGTCAGCAGGAATTGGTTTTACTAGAATCCAATGCGATGGTAGGAATTGCTCAGGCCAATATGTATCCGGCATTGAAAATTACAGCCAACGGAGGAGTAAATTCATTCAAATTTGATAACTGGTTCCAGATTCCGGCATCGTTATTCGGATCAGTTTTAGGAGGAATTACCCAGCCTATTTTCCAGAAAAGACAATTGAAAACAGATCTGGAAGTAGCAAAAATTCAAAGGGAGAAAAATGTTCTGGCATTCCGCCAATCGGTACTGAATGCAGTAGGTGAAATTTCAGATGCTTTGGTTTCCAATGAAAACTTAAAAGTTCAGGAACAGAAAGCTACCGAGCAGTCTACCACATTGAAAGACGGAATTAAAAGTGCACAACTTCTTTACAAAGGAGGTTCAGCCAATTACCTGGAAGTGATTACAGCACAGGGAAATTCCCTACAGGCAGAGTTGAATCTGGCTTCCATTAAAAGACAGAGATTAAGCAGCATTGTAGATCTATACAGAGCGCTAGGCGGCGGTTGGAAGTAGTAAATTAAATTATATTTGTTAAGGTGCGGTTCTTTTTGGACCGCATTTTTTATTTACATATTAAAAGACAATTATTAATTTTTATCTGCACTGTCATTCTGAAAGGAACGCAGTGGAGTGAAGAATCTATTAGTCGTAATGAGATTCTTCCTTCGTCAGAATGACAAACTGTACGCTTAGCTTATTCATACACTATGTCATTCCGTAGGAATCTCTATTTTTAAAACTTTTAAAGCTTCTTAATGGTGTAAACGTATTATTTCTGAAACTGCTCAGCAATCCATTTTAGCAGCTCTTTATAATCATTTTGAGAATACCCGAGCGGTAAATAATGAATATCATCCGCCTTTCTGTACCACGTCAGCTGACGTTTCGCATATCTTCGGCTGTTCTTTTTAATTTCTGAAACCGCAAAATCAAGATCCCACTCTCCATCAAAATATTTGAAAAGTTCAGCATATCCTACCGTATTTAAAGCCGTCAGTTCTTTGAATTGTTCAAGACCTTTTACCTCATCCAGTAAACCTTTTTCCATCATAATATCCACCCTACGGTTGATTCTGTCATACAGTTCTTCCCTTGGAGCTTCTATTCCGATTCTGATTACATTAAAATCCCTTCCATTTTGGGAAACCGAAATATGGTCAGAATATTTTTTATCCGTTTGCCAGATAATATCAATGGCTCTCAGCAGTCTGCGGTGATTGTGAATATCTACCACATTGAAATATTCCGGATCCAGTTCTTTTAAAATATCCTGAAGCTTTTCTATCCCCTCCTGCTCCATAATAGTCTGAAGTTTCTCCTGGTTTTCAGCGTTCGCTTCCGGAAGATCATGTAAGCCTTCTATTACTGCTTTTTCATACATCATACTTCCACCGACAAGGATAACGGTGTCATGAGTGGTAAAAAGTTCATTAAGTTTTTGAAGCGCATCTTCTTCGTACTGCCCGATAGAATAATATTCTTCCACCGAAAGATTTCCGATAAAATGATGAGGTGCACCCGCCAGTTCTTCTTCAGAAGGTGCCGCTGTTCCTATTTTCATTTCTTTAAAAAACTGGCGGGAATCACATGAAATAATCTCCGTATTGAAATACTGAGCCAAATCAATTGCCAATCTCGTTTTCCCAATTCCGGTGGGTCCTACAACAGAAATTAAATTTTTCTTTTTCACAGCGCTAATTTACGAAAATGAGCTCATTTAATTTGCTGGAAGATGGAAGCCTGAGACTGGAAGTTAAAATTAGATCTCATTTATATTTGCAACAATCTTCCCGCTTCCTACCTCCATCTTCCAGCCATTCAACATTAGCCCAACTATAGACTTAAATGTTTATCTTTGTAGAACAATAAAAAACTATGATTTTATCAATGACCGGATTCGGTAGAGCCGAAGATGTTTTTGAAGGAAAAAAGATTACAATAGATATTAAATCTCTGAACAGCAAGAGCTTTGATTTGAATATCAAAATTCCTTTACGTTATAAAGAAAAAGAATTTGAGATCAGAAAAATTCTTAATGATAGAATTATCCGTGGAAAAGTAGACTGCTACGTTAATATTGAGAATCTTGAAGAGTCCAATGATGTAAAAATTAATAAAAACTTAATTGACTCTTATATCAATGAACTTAAAAACATAGCTTCTGACGGTCCCAATTTCGAATACCTTAAAATGGCGGTAAGACTTCCTGATGCCATCACATCCAGACCTGACGAATTGACGGAAGGTGAATGGGAAGCTTTGGCTAAGATTGTCAATAATGCTGTAGACAGATTCGAAGAATTCAGAAGAACTGAAGGTAGTATTTTACACGAAGAATTAAACAGAAATATTCAGAATATTGACAAATATCTTGGTGAAGTAATTCCTTTTGAAGAAGAAAGAATTGTCAGCGTGAAAGAGCGTTATCAGAAATCTTTGAAAGAATTTGAAAACGTTGATGAAACACGTTTCTATCAGGAAATGGCTTATTTTACTGAAAAACTTGATATTTCTGAAGAAAAAGTAAGACTTGGCCAGCACTTGAAATACTATAAAGAAGTAATGGACAATGAATCTTTTAATGGAAAAAAACTGGGCTTCATTTCTCAGGAAATCGGAAGAGAAATCAATACATTAGGGTCTAAAGCCAATCACGCAGATATCCAGAAACTAGTTGTGATGATGAAAGATGACCTTGAAAAAATAAAAGAGCAAACGTTAAACGTATTGTAATGGCAGGTACGAGATGCGTGGTTATAATTTTTAAGAAAGAAATCCGTAACTCGAAACCCATAGTCCGAAATTAAAAAAAATGGATAAAGTAATTATATTTTCAGCACCATCAGGGAGCGGAAAAACTACATTGGTAAAGCATTCACTGGAAACATTTCCTGAGCTGGAATTTTCAATCTCATGTACAACGAGACAACCGAGAGGAAGTGAAATTCATGCGGTAGATTATCATTTTCTGACACCGGATGAGTTCAGACAGAAAATTTCTGAAGATGCTTTTGTAGAGTATGAAGAAGTATATACTGACAAATATTACGGTACTTTAAAATCTGAAGTAGAAAAAATCTGGAATCAGGGAAAAGTAGTTATTTTTGATGTAGATGTAAAAGGAGGAATTTCGTTAAAAAAATATTTTGGTGAAAAGGCACTGTCTATTTTTATAGAACCGCCTTCCATTGAAGAATTGGAACGAAGATTGATCTCCAGAAATACAGATGATGCAGAAACCATAAAAACCCGTGTAGCAAAGGCAGAAGAAGAAATGACCTACGCTAGCGAGTTTGACAAGATCGTAATTAATGAAGATCTTGATGCAGCTAAAAAAGAAATAGAAAGTTTAATAAAAAGTTTTATAGAAAGAAACTAGAAGTTAGAAATTAGAAGTTAGTTTTTTAATCCAGGAAAATCATCCTCATTGTATACTGACTTCTAATGTCTAATCTCTAACTTCTATAAAGAAAAAAATTGAGGTTGATATGAGTACCGAAACATTAGAAAAAGCTAAATCTGCAATTCCTGTCAGAGGATTTCTGGATATAAAAGATATTGCTATTCCTCAGGGAGAAGAACTGGTGAAAGCCATTCTTAAGCTTAAAGAGGAAAAAAACGCTGTTATTCTTGCCCATTATTACCAGCCTGGAGAAATTCAGGATATTGCTGATTTCCTGGGGGATTCTTTACAGCTTGCAAGACAGGCAAAAGATACGAATGCTGATATGATCGTATTCTGCGGAGTACATTTCATGGCAGAAGCCGCTAAAATCCTGAACCCAACTAAAAAAGTAGTTCTTCCTGATACCATGGCCGGATGCTCTCTGGCAGACGGTTGTTCCGGAGAGGGATTAAGAAAAATGCGTGAACAGTACCCAAATGCTTTAATTGCCACTTACATCAACTGTAACGCAGAAACGAAAGCAGAAAGTGATATCATCGTTACAAGCTCCAATGCTGAAACAGTAATTGAAGCACTTCCGAAAGACAGACCAATTATTTTTGCACCGGATAAAAACCTTGGAAGATATTTATCAAAAAAAACAGGTCGTGATATGATCCTTTGGGATGGAAGCTGTGTAGTACACGAAGCATTTTCAATGGAAAGAATTGCCCAGCAATTGGCAGATAATCCGGATGCAAAACTGATTGCACACCCTGAAAGTGAAGAAGCAGTATTAAAACTGGCTCACTTTATCGGTTCCACTTCTGCCCTGTTGAACTATGTAGAAAAAGATGACTGTCAGAAATTCATCATCGCTACAGAAGAAGGAATTCTTCACGAAATGAGAAAACGTGCTCCTCACAAGGAACTGATTCCTGCATTGGTTTTTGATGAAAGCTGCAACTGTTCAGAATGTTTCTATATGAAACGTAATACAATGGAAAAGCTTTATTTATGTATGAAATATGAGCTTCCTGAAATTCTTATCGACGAAGAATTAAGATTAAAAGCATTGAAACCTATTGAAGCCATGCTTGATCTTTCTAAAAGTATAAAATAAATAAAAGCACTGTTTTCACAGTGCTTTTTTATTTTTATTTTTAGTCAGCAGTGATTGCAACAAAACAATCTGCGCTCACAACAACGCACATTCTGCAATTCTCGGACAATATCCAATATGCCTCGCACGAAGGATCACTGGAAGAGCCTGGTCCAAAAACCAGATGGGTAGGACAACCATCACACCTTGATACACCAGCACCCTTCATTTGTTCCAAATCCCTTCTGTTCAGTTTCTTTAATTTTTTCATAAAGTCAAATTATCTTTTAAGAAACTCCTCCGCTCATGCATGACATATCTACAATAACACACATTTTACAACGGTCAGGAAGCATCTGAAAAGCCTCACATGGAGCATCACCAGGATTATTTCCATAAGTAGTATTCTTAGGACATCCTGTGCATGTGGCTGGACCTGCTCCTTGCAGCATTTGAAGTTCTTTTCTGTTTAATTTCTTTAAATTTTTCATAGTAGTTTTAATTAATTTTTGATTTTTTACTAACCTTCCAGAACCATACAGCTGCCTGGAATAGATGGATCATAAGAGAGAAGATAAAGACAAACTTTACGTCCTTTAAGATCTGTACATATCGCACAACCTTTTGGTCCACAGTCAAGATCTACGGCACAGCTGTCTCCTGTCCCTCCAATGATGGCTCTTAAGCTTTCTCTGTTAAGTTTTTTTGAATTTCTCATGGTCATTGAGTTTGATTAAGGTTTATTGAAATAATTACATCTTATCTTATTATAACATAGGCGCATAACAAGTACCACCCGGCTTTAGCCAGCAGCCCCATTTTCCACCTCCGCGGAAACAGACAAATTGCTCACCTCCACATGCTTCAATCTGAATATCAGTGAAACCACCCTTGATATTTTTCTGATCTTCTCTTGATAATTTCTTGATTGTTTTCATATTGTAATAATTTTAGTATTCTGTAATAACAATAAATTGATCATGTAAATCAGTAAGGGCCGAAGCATTCAAAGCTTACTAATACTCTTCCTTTACAGCACTCTGGTAATGCATAATAATCAGCACATGATCTTGGTTCACCAGGTCCGTAGGGTCCGGCAGGACAATTTTCAAAACAGTTATTCACATCTCCTCCATTCATTGATTTCAGATGTTGGCGGTTTAATTTCTTTAAATTTTTCATAATTCTTTCGTTATTAGTTAATATTATAAATGTAACATTTTTAATCAATTACACCAAATATATCTCATGAAAAGGAAATATATTTTATTCTGTTAAAAACTTGGTGGTTTCAAAATAATTTGTACATTTGTTCCGTTACAATGAATTTATTAAGAAACATATCTGATATTTCTTCCCTGAAATCACTTATTTCAGGCATATCTTCTGTTTCTACATTCGGAATTACAACAATTACCCCATAACGGGGTAGATTTTCACATATTATTCCCGGTATCCGTACTCTTTTTTTTAAAAGAGTATATCATTCTATTTATCCAACTTCAAAAAAATACTTGATGAAAGTTTTAAAATTCGGCGGAACATCAGTCGCCCATTCTCAGAATATCTTACTGGTGGAAAAAATAATAAAAAGAGAATCTTTAAAAAGCAAAGTTGTTGTTATTGTATCAGCACTTCACGGTGTTACTGACCAACTGATCAAAGCCGCAGAACACGCTTCTGTAAAAGATGAAAATTATATTCAGATTGTCAAGAACCTTGAGGAAAAACATATCAATCTGGTAAAAGAACTTTTTCCAATTGCAGAACAAAGTTCATGGTTAAGTTTTGTAAAAAAACATTTCAATGATATCGAAGAGCTCTGCAGCGGGATTGCTGTACTTGGTGAGCTTACTGACAGAATAAAAGATAAAATTGCTTCTTACGGAGAATTTCTGTCTTCAAATATTATTGCAGCAAGACTTCAACAAGAAAAATCAGACTGCGTATGGATGAATTCTGCAGAGCTGATCAGAACAGACAGTAATTTCACTCATGCAAAAGTAGATTTTAAATGTACTGATAGTAATATTGCCAATTTCCTGAATAAAACCCCAAACCGTATTCTTTTAGGTCCTGGGTTTATTGCTCATGATGAAAAAAAAAATACAACCACATTAGGAAGAGGTGGTTCCGATTATACGGCTTCTATTATTGCGGCTTCTATTGATGCAGAAGAACTTCAGATCTGGACAGATGTAAGCGGGATGATGACCGCTGATCCGCGTCTGGTCTCCAATGCTAAACCTATTTCAGAAATTTCTTATCATGAAGCGATGGAACTATCACATTTTGGGGCAAAAGTGCTTTATCCACCTTCCATTCAGCCTGTGATGGTAAAAAATACAAACCTGATCATCAAGAATACTTTTGATCCGGATGCACCAGGAACTTTAATTTCTCATCAACCGAGATGTTCCGAAGATGAAAAGCAGATTGTAGTAGGAATTTCAAATATGAACAATATTGCCCTGCTTACCCTTGAAGGCAGTGGAATGGTAGGAATACCCGGAATTTCAGCAAAATTATTTCAATGTCTAAGCCATGAAAAAATAAATGTAATCCTAATTACACAAGGATCTTCAGAACATTCTATCACCATTGCTATTGAAGAAAAAGAAGTTTTGCGTGCCGAATATGCCATCAATACTTCTTTTGCAGATGATATTAACCTGAAAAGAGTGTATCCTGTAAAAATTGAAACAGGACATTCCATCGTGGCTTTGGTAGGAGAAAATATGAAAAGTAGAAGTGGAGTGAGTGCAAAAATGTTTGGATGTCTCGGAAATAATGGGATTAATATAAGAGCAATTGCACAGGGATCTTCAGAAAGAAATATCAGCATTGTGATTTCAGAAAAGGATAGTAAAAAAGCGGTTAACGTACTTCATGAAGAATTTTTTGAATCTGAAATAAAGCAAATCCATCTGTACATCTGTGGAACAGGAAATGTAGGTTCAAAACTAATACAGCAGGTTTATAACCAAAATGATTATTTAAAAGAAAACTTTTTGATCAACCTGAGAATTGCAGGGATTTCCAATAGCCGTTATATGCTGTTTTCAGATCAGGGAATCTCAATGGACAGCTATGCTAACTGGGAACAACATGGTGAAAAAGCCTCTGCCAGAGAATTTGCTGATGAAATTATCCGCAGAAACCTTAGAAATTCGGTTTTCGTTGATGTAACGGCAAGCGCTAACATTCCTGAAGTGTATGAAAGCTTATTAAAAAGAAGTGTGAACATCGTGGCCTGTAACAAAATTGCGGCTTCTTCAGATTTCAAAAAGTATAAAACTTTAAAAAATACCGCAAGAAATCACAGCTGTAATTTCTATTTTGAAACCAATGTAGGAGCAGGGCTTCCGGTAATAGGAACCATTAATGATCTGATCAAAAGCGGAGACAGAATTCAATCTATTAAGGCTGTATTGAGTGGAACATTGAATTTTGTATTTAATGAGTATGATGGCAGCAGAACGTTCTCTGAAGTAGTAGCTCAGGCTCAGAAGGAAGGATATACAGAGCCGGATCCAAGACTTGATCTGTCCGGAACAGATGTAGCCAGAAAAATTTTAATTCTGGCAAGAGAGGCAGGATATCCGCTTCAGTTTGAGGAAATTGAAAACATAAGTTTTCTGCCTGAAGAATGCATGCAGGGAAGTGTTGAAAACTTCTACGAAAAGCTTACAGTATATGAAGATCATTTTAAAAACTTATTGATTAAAGCTAAAAACGAAGGCAAAATATTAAAATATGTTGCAGAATTTGAAAACGGAAAAGCTAAAGTAGGGCTACAGCATATTGCTCCGGATAGCGATCTGTTTCACTTATATGGAAAAGACAATATTGTCATTTTTAAAACTTTAAGATATTCAGAACAGCCATTGGTTGTAAAAGGAGCCGGTGCCGGCGCAGATGTAACGGCAAGTGGAGTTTTTGCAGATATTATCCGTTCTATTTAAAATATAATTATGAAAAAAGTAAAATTAAAAGTACCAGCCACTGTTGCCAATCTGGTTTGCGGATTTGATATTTTAGGAATGGCTATGCACGATCCTTATGATGAGATGGAATTCAGATTATTGGAAACCCCAGAAATTATTATAAAACATACAGACTCTTTCGGACTTCCTGAAAAGCCTTCCAGTAATGTTGCCGGGATTGTTCTCTTAAAAATTCAGGAATACTTTAATCTGAAAAACGGCTTTGAAGTCATTATTCATAAACATATAAAGCCCGGAAGCGGGCTCGGCTCCAGTGCGGCAAGTGCCGCCGGAGCCGCCTTTGGTGCCAATGTGTTATTAGGAAACAAACTTTCCAAAGAGGAAATGGTTCATTTTGCCATGTTTGGAGAAGAGCTGGCTTCAGGAGTACGGCATGCAGACAATATCGCTCCTTGCATTTATGGTGGAATTACGCTGGTGAAATCTACCAAGCCGGTGGATATCATCCCTCTGAATAGTCCTGATTTATTTGTAACTGCCGTTCATCCACAGGTGGAAGTTAAAACCTCAGATGCCAGACAGATTTTAAAGAAAAATATCACTTTAAAAAGCGCTGTTGAACAATGGGGAAATATAGCCGGGCTCGTAGCTGGGATTCAGAAGAATGATTTCCCGTTGATTGGCAGAAGCCTCAACGATGTCATTATAGAACCTATCCGCAGTATTTTGATCCCGAAATTTAACGAAATCAAAGAAAAAAGTCTGCAATTAGGAGCTTTAGGTGGTGGAATTTCAGGATCTGGGCCTTCTATTTTTATGCTTTCTGAACAAAAAGAAACTGCAGATAAAATTGCCCAAATGATGAAATCAATATATGAGGAAATTGAAATAGAAAGTTTTGTATACGTTTCAAAAATAAATCCGGCTGGTATTCAAATCATTGAAGAAGCTTAATCATAAAAAACAGAAATGAAATATTATAATTTAAAAGACCATCTGGAAAAAATTAATTTCGGAGAAGCAACAATAAAAGGTCAGGGAAAAGAAAAAGGATTGTTCTTTCCTGAAAACATTCCCCAGTTGAATGAAGAATTTATTAAAAACCTTCATCAGTATTCCAATGAAGAAATTGCTTATCAATGCATGAGAGATTTTGTGGGCGATGAAATTCCTTCACAAGTATTAAAAGAGATTGTTGCAGAAACCGTCAGCTTTGAAATTCCTTTGGTAAAAATCAATGAACAGATATCTATACTGGAATTGTTTCATGGCCCTACTCTAGCTTTTAAAGATATTGGTGCGAGATTTATGAGCCGCTGCCTGTCTTATTTTCTGAAAGATCAGCAGAAAAAAGTAACTGTTCTTGTTGCCACTTCCGGAGATACCGGAGGCGCTGTTGCCCATGGATTTTATAAAATTCCGCAGATTAATGTAGTTATTTTGTATCCTAAAAACAGGGTAAGTCCGGTGCAGGAGAAACAGTTGACGGCATTAGGCGAAAATATTTCGGCACTAGAAGTCAATGGCAGTTTTGATGATTGTCAGAATCTTGTCAAGCAGGCTTTTTCAGATGAAGAAATCAACAATCAGTTATTTTTGACTTCTGCTAATTCTATCAACGTTGCAAGATGGCTTCCCCAGCAGATTTATTATTTAATTGCATTAAAACAATGGATTCAGCAGCATAAAGAACATCCTGTAATCTGTGTACCAAGTGGTAATTTCGGAAATATCTGTGCCGGACTTCTGGCTCATTTCAGAGGATTACCTGCCAGTCATTTCATTGCAGCCTGTAATGCCAATCATGTAGTTCCGGATTATTTTACAACTCAGAACTACCAACCACAAAAAGCGATTGCTACTCTATCCAATGCAATGGATGTAGGAGATCCTAGTAATTTTGTACGAGTTCTGGAGCTTTTTGGGCATCAGTTTGAAGCTTTAAAATATAAAATATCGGCATATTCCATTAATGATGACCAAACCATGAGTACCATCACAGAAGTTTATGAAAAATACGGATATATTCTGGAACCTCACAGTGCCGTAGCCTTTGCTTCAATGGAAAAATATCTGCAAGAAAATCCCAATCAAAAAGGATTTATCCTGGGTACTGCTCATCCGGTAAAATTCCCTGATGCTGTGGAAAAAGCGATTCATACCCAAATTGAAATTCCGGAATCATTGAAGGAACTTATGGAAAAGGAGAAAAAAACTGTAGAAATAAATTCAGATTTTGAAGAATTAAGACGATTTTTGCTTCATAAAATCTGATGCAATGAGCAAAATATATCTTGAAGATGTAAGAATATATGCGTACCATGGTGTACTTCCTGAAGAAAATACCATCGGTACCTATTATATTCTGAATGCAGAACTTCATACCGATCTGTGGAAAGCAGCCACATCCGACGATTTGCATGACACTATAAGTTATGCAGATATCAACAATATCCTTCACTGTGAAATGAAAATAAAATCCAAATTACTGGAACATGTAGCGGGAAGAATCATCACAAAAATTCATGACAGCTTTCCACAGGTCGATTATATTAAATTAAAAATCACCAAAACAGCTCCACCTATGCAGGGAGAAATGAAAGGAGCGAGTATTGAGTTGGAAAAGAGTTTTAAACCGGAAAATTAAAATTCTTATTTTCGTTTCATTAAAAAAACATACAAATTGAAATTCGTTAAAATATTATTTTTAGTAGCAGGAATCAGCGTTTTTGGCCAGGCCGGCGTTGATAATCAGTTGGCGGCTTATAATTTTCCGAAGATAAAGTCCAGTATTACAATGCCTGTGACCATTCCCCTTTCGGAACTGAGCAATATGATCAATGCTTCCGTGAAAGATCTTGTGTATCAGGATGATTCTTATACAGACAATAATAATGATCAGTTTAAGGTAAAAGTATGGAAAACAAGACCCATTCGCCTTGTAGGAGGAACCAGTCAGAATTTACTGATTGAAGTTCCTTTAAAAATATGGGCTGAAAAAGGAATTGGTACATTAGGAGTATATACCTATCAAAATACCACTTTCGAAACGGTAATGTCTTTCAATACCACCGTTACTTTTAAAAATAACTGGACCATTACCACCAATACCCGGCCCAATGGCTTCAGATGGGTAACAAAACCTGTTCTGGACTATGGAAGAATACAGATTCCTATTACCTCCATTGTTGAAAAAAGTTTAAAAGAGCAACAGGAAAAATTCTGTAAAACTATTGATCAGCAAATGGCTACACAGCTGAATTTCCAGCAATATGCGTTAATGGCGTGGAATACTTTCCTTCAGCCCTTCAATATTTCTGAGGAGTATAATACATGGCTGAAAGTAAGCCCTGTGGGAGTCAATATCACTCCTTTAAAATTTTATGGAAACCAGATCAATGCTACCCTTGGTGTAGATATTTTTTCTGAAACTTTTACAGGAAATAAACCTGCCGCTTCTTCACCAGTAACCAGTGTTGTCAATTTTAATACAACACCTACCGTTGCTGACAAGTTTATTCTGCAGACGACAGCCAATATTCCTTTTACAGAAGCTAGTAATATGGCAAGAAAAACGTTTCTAAACAAAGAGTTTGATGTGCGTGATTCTAAAGTAAAAGTAACAGATATCAGAGTATACGGTGTTGATGACAGAGTAGTTATTGAGGCTCAAACTGATGGTTATATCAAAGGAACTTCTATTATTTCAGGAATTCCGGTGTATGACGAAACAAAAAGAAAAATTGTATTGTCAGAAACCAAATTCAAACTAAAAACTACCAATATTCTGCAGAAAACAGCTTCTCTCCTGTTTCAGGGGAAAATCGTAAAAATGATTGAAGAAGAATATGGTATCCCAACTCAGGAACTGGAAGAAACTTCAAGAAAAAGTATTGAAGAAGCCTTCAACAAAGAATATTATAAAGGATTAAAGATGAATGGAAAAGTTTTCAATCTTAAACCTAGTAAAATTCTACTCAGTAATACAGGTATTACAGCGGTTATTGATACGAACGCCTCCTTAAAGCTACTTGTGAACGGATTTTAAAACTCCAATAAAAAAACTAAACTAAAAAACTATCTTTATGAAGCAACCTCAATTGAGTTTTTCTACTTCTATAGTAATGGAAATATAATATGGCAGCTCTTTATTGGAAATTTCAATTATTGTGTGTATTACTTTTTGATGGAAAACTTTTTAGATGGAAGAACCGTTGCAAAGTATATTACCGGAACCAAAGTAATCAGTACAGACGATACAAAGCCAACTACCCAGCAATTTTTTTACAGAAGTCTTTCCAGAATTGTTCCTTTGATGGGATATCTTTTCTTGGTGTAAACGGATGGCATGACAGCTGGAGTGATACAAGAGTAATTAACATCAAAAATTATCAGGCTGAGATTCAAGCAAAAAGAGAAATTGAAGATCTTGGGAGGAAAGAATTTGCTTAAAAACTTTTGTTCATAAAGAAATTTCACTATATTTGCACACCTCAAAAATGGTAAAAATGGTACTTTGGCCGAGCGGCTAGGCAGTGGTCTGCAACACCATCTACAGCGGTTCGAATCCGCTAGGTACCTCAAAAAAAACCTCTAAGTTATTTAGAGGTTTTTTTGTTTTGATACTTTTAGCTTTTTTAGTATTCCATTCTTTTTTATCATCAATATTTACGTATGAAAAAATTACTATCCTTCTTCATCATTTCATTTTCTCTTGCTCTTTTGAATGGATATTTCTTTAATTTCATTAATGATACCTATTTTCATTTTGATGTCAATCAAAATAGACACAACAATATTTCGAAAGAAGAACTAAACTTCATTGCAATATTCATCGCACCTTTTCTGGAGACTTTTCTATTTCAATATCTCCCTTACCTGGTTTTAAGCAAATGGATGAAAATAAATAATAGAATGCTCTGCATAATCATTATGAGCAGTATTTTTGCCTCTATGCATTATTATAATGGGCTGTATATCGCTATGACATTCTTTGGCGGTATTATTTTAAATAATCTTTACATCTATTACAACAAGCACGCTCATCAATACAGTTTTATTCTAACAGCACTTTTCCACGGACTATTCAATCTTTATGGTTTTTTATTTATAATGTAATATACTATTCACAAAAAAAAAGCTCTTCCAGATCAAAGAAGAGCTTGATAAATAATGTAAAAAGTAATGATGGATAGAAAATTATCTCGTTCAAAAATAGAAGTTTGATCCAACATACTTTTATGAGTAGCGTCATATTAGGGTAAAAAAAATCCCCGGAAATTCCGAGGATAAAAACTAATAACCATGAAAACTCAAATTAAACATGAGTTACATTTCTATATTGAAAAATCGTGCCAAGAATAACGATTTCGAGAAAAAAAGTTATTTTCTTGTTATGACACCATTTTCACCAATTCAACATTTAAAACAGATTTTACTGATACCTTAAAAACCTCTTCATAATTACCTTTAATAATTTCAGATAAATCTAATGCTCCGGCAAAAGTATTAAAAAAAAAAATAATTTACATTTTAATAAAATAAAATTTACATTCAGGACATAAAAAAAAATTAAAAGAGCTGATCTGCCATAAAAAGGATTTTCGATAACAAATTGGCACATTCCCTACATCCTCCATAAAAAGATTAATCATCATGATACAAAAAAGTTATGAAAAATTCCATGAAGATCAACATAAAATATCATATAAATCCTTTATATAAAAAGCCCCCAGAAATGGAGGCCTCAAAAAACACAAATGATGAAAAAAAATTTTATATCAGAGATAAAAATTATTTTATCTATTAATTCTTAGCCAAAGATATACCAGTCTTTTTTTTTATTTTATGAGTATAATCATAAAATTATTATTTCTTTTAAATACAGAATTTTCAGGCTATCCACTTTATTTCTCAAAAAAAGACAATAATCAAAATTTATATGATTATAGTTCTTGTGCTTGGTAAAATATTCTATTCTTAAAAAAGTACAACACACTTCGTAGTGTGCAAAATATAAGAAAAAAATACTAGATATATAATGATTGAGATTATGTTTTCCGTATATATTATTTTATAATTTTACACTATTAATTCAAAAAAACCGTGACAAATTTTTCTATACTTATAGCAAACTATAATAATGGAAAGTATTTCAAGGAGTGCTATCTTTCATTAATCAATCAAACCTATGAAAACTGGGAAGTGATTATTATTGATGATGCCTCTACAGACGATTCGGTAGAGATCATAGAGTCTCTGATTAAAAATGACTCCCGTTTTAAACTTTATCATAATGCCCTTAATGAAGGCTGTGGATCTACGAAAGCCAAATGCATGAAATATGCTCAGGGAGATTTATGTGCATATCTTGACCCTGATGATGCTCTTCATCCTGAGGCGCTGGAAAAAGTAGCGCTGGAATTTGTGAACAGAGATGATCTTGCTGCCATATATTCTCAAATGATACTTTGCAACGAGAACCTTGTTCCTGAAAAAATTTATACGGGTACTAAACAAATTTATAACAATCGTTATTTCTTCAACTACCCCATTCAGTTTGCCCACTTTTTCACCTTTAAAAGAGAGGTTTATTTAAGAACTACAGGAATTAATCCGAATCTGAAAAATGCGGTAGACCAGGATCTTTATCTGAAAATACTGGAGCAGGGAGAAGTAAAATACCTCAAAGAACCTTTGTATCTCTACAGACTCCATTCCAATGGAATTTCTCAGGATAAAGCAAAACAAAGTGCAAAAGAATCTTTTGCAAGAATAATCCATGAAACGATGCAAAGACGGGGAATAAAAACCATTAACCACAAAACCGTTCCTGAGGTTTTTACCAGTTCAAATGAAATTTTTAATCTTCTGAATTACCAGACCAACAGAATGCACCGCATCATTAGCAAAATAAAAGTTACTTTAGATAATATATAAATAAAAGGCTGTTCTATTTGAGCAGCCTTTTATTATAAAATATGGAATGAAAATGTTTGTAATAAAAGTATCAGTTTTTGAACAATTATTATATGCGTAAAATCATAAAAGCATTAAAAAGAAAAGGCCTCCTGACGGAGGCCTAAAAAACACAAATGATGAAAAAAATCTATTTAGAAAAATCCAAACAGAATATGGTAGAATCATTCAGCATGACTAATATATTTTACATTTTCTAAGAAGAAAATATAACCCAATATCACAACAGAAGAATGAATACTTTCTATAAGAATCAAGATGCCCCGCTGAAGACTAATCAAAAATAATTTGCATTACGAAATGCTTTATAGGTTATATTTAATCTAAAAACCATATATAATTATTGAATGATTGAAAACATCTTCATCTCTGGAATGGGTAAATTTAGCTAAATATTTGTTTGCTCACAAGGCTTATTCTTCCCAAATGATCGGAATATATACGGTGATATATCCATCAGAATCTACCTGTGCATCAGAAACTGTTGCAACTACTGTTCCATAGCCAACCCATCCTCCCTGTCCCTGCATTGCAGAAAAAATATAGGTTCCTGCAGGAAGCGCATCATAATATTGTGGAACAGATTGAAATCCACCACCATAATAAGTATCATACACTTCTCCAGTTGTCATATTTTCAGCAAGGAAACTTCCTACATCATAATTTCCTGAAAGAATTTTTGTTCCGTTTTTTGAAAGAAGACCATAACGAATCTTATAGGTCTGAGTTTCGGGTGTTTTATCAGCTATTTCTGAATTGACTTTATGTAGTTCTGCTATTTCCCTGGAGGAAAAGGAGGTAGCAACAGTCAGCAATCCTATCAATGCTGATACTGTAAAAATTGATTTTTTCATATTAAAAAGTAATTTGGTATTCAAAAATACTCAACTTATATGAATTTAATAAAAACTATCAATGAAATAAAATTTACAAATACTTTTAAAAATAAACAGAGAAAAGGAACTATTCTGATAGCATATAGTTCAATTTATTTTATTTTCACCTATGAAAATATACCATCAAAAAAAATCAATCTTTATTCTTAGACCTCCGGAATCTACCATTAACAGTATAAAACTGATCATTATATAAAATTAACTCTCTTTTTAATTATCACTTTTAACACTTATTAACTAAAATTTGGCTTCATAATTGAAAATAGAATTAAAATCAAAGTCATTTTGGCTTTATCGTATTAAAATTTGAATTATGAGAAAGATAGTATTAGCAGGTTTTTTATCCGTCTTTTTAATGACGGCCTGCAAGAAAGATGACAGTGTTGCTGAAAAGTCATTGGAAGCACAGAAACTTGAATTTCAGGCCAGACAACTTGAAATAGAAAAACAAAAGCTGGCTATAGAAAAGGAAAAAATGGTATATGAAGCTCAAAAAAAAGCAGACAGTGTATCAGAAAGCAAAAAAGCGAGAGCTGCTGCTGAAAATAATTCAAAACCACAGGTGATCAGAGAAACACGAACAATATATAGAGACAGAAGCTCAAATTCTGGCTCAGGAAGCAACAACGGAAGTTATGCCAATAACGGAAATGGTACTTCACAGGGAACTACTCAGAAAAAAGGATGGAGTAAAGCTGCCAAAGGAACCGTCATTGGTACTGTAGGCGGAGCCGCTGCCGGAGCCCTTATCGCTAAGAAAAACAGAGGATTAGGAGCTGTAATTGGTGGTGTTGTAGGTGGTGCAACCGGATATACTATTGGGAGATCACAGGATAGAAAAGACGGAAGGGTACAACCCCGTTAATAAATATTTTTAATGATAGAATATAAAGATTGCTTACTTTTAAGCAATCTTTTTTTATGATATTGATTCTGCTTTCTTCTATTTTCATCATTCCTGTCCTGATGGGCTGGGGAAAGATCATGGAAAATATGTGGGGAATTTTATTTCAGGGAATCTCTGGAAAAATTTTATCCGGAATCCTTGGAATTTGCCTGATATGGGCAATTATTTCTTTTTTCATTCCCTTAAATATCAATGTGGAAGCACCTTCAATACTATTGGGATTATTTTCTTTCTTTAAAAATAAACTTTACCAGGAGTTCCGTCAATTTTCAAAAAAGGATTTTATTATATTAAGTGTAAGTTCTCTGATCGTTATATTCGCAGGTTCTTTCCATCCTTATATATTGGATCACTTCGGGTATTATATCCCTACATTGAAATGGCTTACAGAATATGGGCTGGTAAAGGGTATCTCGAATGTAGACCTCACCTTAGGACAAATGTCTGTCTGGCACATTTTTCAGGCAGGATTTTCGAATTTTTCCGACCCGTTTTTAAGAATCAACTCTATACTGCTTGTCATCTACAGCATGTATAGTATTGAACGAAAAAACTGGATCCATCTTTGTTTTCTGCCGATACTCCTACTGTTTTCCCAGTCTCCAAGCCCGGACCTTCCTGTTATTATCTTTTCCTTGATTATTTTAAATGAAATTGTAGCCGGAAACAGAAATACCATGCTCCTTTTTGCATTTTCAGTTTTTGTCTTTACGATAAAACCTACGATGATATGGCTGCCCATACTGGTTTTCTTAAGTTCTGTTTTTATTTTTAAAAGTCACTTTAAACAACTTATTTTAGGGAGTTCAATACTATTTTTATTTTTCATTAAAAATATCTGGACATTTGGATATCCGGTTTTTCCGATAGCAATAGGTGATATAGGAGTATCCTTCTGGAAGCCTGATCCTGAGATTTTAAAAATTTCTTCACAATTTGCCATCATGAAAACCTATGATATGCAGTACACCTATGAGGAAATTCAAAAATTCTCGACCGCAGATTATATCAAAAACTGGTTTTCTCTGGAAGGGATCAAATCCAAAATTAATATTCTCTTTGTTCTGAGCTTAATTATTTTCATAGTATTCGCCTGGATAAAAAAGAAAAAACTTATCACCCTGATCTGCATTTCATTGTTGATAAAAAGTATATTAGTTCTTGTATTTTCAGCCCAATACAGATTTTTTATAGATGTCTTTTTTGTGATATTCTTTATTTTATTTTACGAATATTTTGATCAAAAGAAATCCATTATTGTCTTTTCAGCACTCAGTTTATTATTTATTTCTACCTTATCCTTTCCGGAATTTATCCAGAGATATATTCCAAGTTTCCGGGTGGGAAGTTTTATGACCGGATTTGAAAAAGAGCAGATGTACAAGCCTTCAACCTATGAATATCAGCAATTTGACACATTTAAGGTGGGAAATTTAAAGTTTAATGTTTCTCACCATTATCCCTATAGTTTTGACACTCCACTTCCGGCAATTACTCTGGCTTATCTTTTTGATGATTTGAATGCAGGTATTTTTCCACAGCTTTCAGACAAAAATGATATCAAAAAAGGGTTTATCCCGAAAAAAATGACTTCAGAAGAAAAAGAGGAAGCCCAAAAGGTTATCAATAATATCAAAAACATTGATAAATAGAACAAATCCAGAAACTTTATTATCTGAAGAAAAAAAGGTAATTTTGTATCATGTTCAACACATTAGGTAATCTTCTTAGTCTTACAACATTTGGAGAAAGTCACGGAGTGGCTTATGGCGGTATCATCAATAATTTTCCGGCAGGTTTAGCGGTAGATCTCGATAAAGTTCAGTATGAATTGAACCGAAGAAAACCCGGCCAGTCAGCAATCGTTACACAAAGAAAAGAAAGTGACACAGTAAAGTTTCTTTCCGGAATCTTTGATGGGAAAACAACAGGTACGCCAATTGGTTTTATCATTGAAAACGAAAATCAGAAATCAAAAGATTATGACCATATCGCAGGTGCATATCGTCCAAGTCATGCTGATTTCACCTATGATCAGAAATTTGGTTTCAGAGATCATCGTGGAGGAGGAAAATCTTCTGCCAGAGAAACAATGAACTGGGTAGTAGCCGGCGCACTTGCCAAGCAACTTTTACCCAACATTGAGATCAATGCTTATGTATCTTCCGTAGGTGATATTTTCTGCGAAAAACCTTATCAGGCTTTAGATTTTTCTCAAACAGAAAGCAATGATGTTCGTTGTCCTGATGCTGAAACTGCTGAAAAGATGATTTCAAGAATCAAAGAAATCAAAAAAGAGGGTAACACTATCGGAGGAACCATCACCTGTGTGATTAAAAATGTTCCTGTAGGAATTGGTGAACCTATATTTTCCAAACTTCAGGCTGAGCTTGCAAAAGCAATGCTGAATATCAATGCCTGCAAAGGTTTTGAATACGGAAGCGGTTTCTGTGGAGCTAAAATGACGGGAAAAGAACACAATGATGCTTTCAATACAGATTTTACTACAAAATCTAACCTTTCCGGAGGTATCCAGGGGGGAATTTCTAATGGAATGGATATTTATTTCCGTGTAGCATTCAAGCCTGTAGCTACTATTCTGAGACCTCAGGACAGTATCGATAAAGACGGAAACCCAGTAATCGTAGAAGGAAAAGGGCGTCACGATCCTTGTGTAGTTCCAAGAGCCGTTCCGGTAGTGGAAGGCCTTGCTGCATTTGTATTGGCAGACCTGTTTTTGATCAATAAAACAAGAAACATCAATAATTTTTAACATAAATATTTTTAGTAATGAAAAATTACTGGGATAAAGGAATTTCTTTTGAAGAATATCTTCAGATTGCAAAAGAAAGATTAGAAAATCCGGCCAACCAACAGGAACTTGACTATAAACAATATTACGAATTAGGTCTTCAAAGAATGGACAGAACGGTAAAAAAATACGTTCCGGATGAAGATCAACTGAAAGAACTTGCTGCCAAAAATTTTGACGGAAAGATTTTAATCATTTCCGAAGCATGGTGTGGAGACGCAAGCGCAACAGTACCCGCTCTTTTCAGATTTTTTGAAGGGCATAATGAGGTAAGAGTCTTCCTGAGAGACAGTGATAAAAGTTTAATCAACCAGTTTTTGACCAATGGTACAGAGTCTATTCCTAAAGTAATTATCCTTGATAAAGACCTGAATGTAAAAAATTCATGGGGGCCACGTCCCAAATATGGATATGAGCTCCTGATGAAATATAAAGCTGATCCTGAAGCCTATCCAAAAGATACTTTCTATAATGATCTGCAGATATATTATGCCAAAAACAGAGGAAAAGATGCTGTTCAGGAAATTTTGGATCTTCTATAAACAATAGATATGAAAAAAAATGTCATTTATCTTGTAATTATTGTCATTATCGCTGGTGTTGCTTTTATACCAGGGGTAAGAAACTTTCTAAAGGATACGTTCTTTCCTGTAGCCACTATAGAAAATGCAGTTCATATCAGTGAAGAGGATTATGATATAGAACTTAAAGGAATTAATGCTCCGAGCACTAATCTTAAAAACTTTAAGGATAAAGGTGTTTTCCTTAACTTCTGGGGAACATGGTGCCCACCTTGCAGAAAAGAATGGCCTTCTATTCAGAAATTGTATGATACCAGAAAAGATCATGTAGATTTTGTGCTGATTGCTATGAATGATAAGGAAGAGGATGTAAGAAAGTTTTTGAAAGAAAATAACTATACTGTTCCTGTATATATTGCTCAAAGTCCAATTTCTGAGAAAATTCTTCCAAAGGTATTTCCAACCACTTTCCTACTGGATAAACACGGAAGAATTCTTATTAAAGAGGATGCTACAAAAGACTGGAACACAGAGACTGTGCATCAGTTCATTGACAATATTATCAAATAAGATTTTAACTAAATTTTATAATTTGTTGGTACAGGATTTGCGAAATTTATACCGTTGAAAAATTTATTAAATCCAAACACAAAATGAAATATTCAAAATTAAATCTTGCAAAAGAAGCCATCAATCATAAGGGCTTTATCAAAAAGATCCCTGATATTTTCAGAATGGTCAAAATGTGGAGAAAAGGAATTTATCCAATGAAATCCATAGACATTATTCTTCCTTTACTGGGAATTTTATATGTCCTCTCTCCTATTGACCTCCTTCCTGAATTTGTGATACCGGTACTTGGAGTCATGGATGACCTGGCAGTATTGTCACTTACCATTCCTAAGCTCATTAAAGAGGTTGACAAGTTTTTATTATGGGAAGCTCAGCAAAAATACAGTGGTGCCCAAGTCATTGATGCTGAAATCGTAAAATAATAGTTTATTATATTTTTCACACCATCCTGGTTACTCCGGGATGGTTTTTTGTTTACAAATGAGTGATAAATTTTTAAGCCTTATTTCAATTCCTTAAATTTGCAATATCTAATAAAAAATAATGGAAAGTAAAAAAGAATTCTTCTTAGAGTGCTACAAACTAGGAATCATTAAATTCGGAAGGTTTACCCTGAAAAGTGGTATTGAAAGTCCTTTTTATGTAGACTTGAGACCTTTGGCTTCAGATCCTAAAATTTTAAAAAATCTTGCTAATTATTTACTGGAAATGCTTCCGTTGGATAATTTTGATTTAATCTGTGGAGTTCCTTATGCTGCGCTTCCTATGGCTACTGCAATGTCTCTGGAAAGTTATATTCCATTAATTATTAAAAGAAAAGAAGCGAAAAGCTACGGTACAAAGAAACTGATTGAAGGAATTTATCAGAAAGGACAAAACTGTCTTTTGGTAGAGGATGTGATCACTTCAGGAAAATCTTTGCTGGAAACCATTCCTGAAATAGAACAGGAAGATCTTAAAGTTTCGGATATCGTTGTGGTACTTGACAGAGAGCAGGGAGGAAAACAGTTATTGGAAGGTAAAGGATACAGAGTACATACTCTTTTCAATATTTCGGAAGTATGCAATATTCTTCAGGAAACAGGTGAATTATCTGATGAAGAAGTAAAAAGAATCCAGGATTTCCTTCAAGGGAACCACATTCAGTTTGAAGAAGAAACAAGATCTTCTTATGAGCAGAAACTTCAATCAACACAACATTCCGTTTCGAAAAAATTACTGGAAACTGCTTTAGCAAAAAAATCAAACCTTATTGCTTCTGCTGATGTTACTACAACTCAGGAGCTATTGGAACTTGCTGAAAAAGTAGGACCCCATATTATTGCTTTAAAAACGCATATTGATATTATCTCTGATTTCGAATATGAAAAAACAATTACTCCTTTAAAAGCGATTGCAGCAAAACACCAGTTCTTACTGATGGAAGACAGAAAATTTGCTGATATCGGAAATACACAGGAACTTCAGTTCACAAGCGGAGTTTTCAAAATTACAGATTGGGCAGATTTCGTAACTTCTCAGGTAATCGGAGGTTTTGAATCATTAGACTGTTTCAAAAATGTAGGAGTGGTAGCCATCGTTGGAATGTCTTCAAAAGGAGCTTTAACAACAGCCAGCTATCGTGAAGAAGCTTTAAAAGTAGCTTTATCTCATCCTAATGTAATTGGTGGTGTGTCTCAGAATAAAATTCCTGAGGATCTTTTATTATTCACTCCGGGAGTAAATCTTGCAGATTCAGGAGATGGCAAAGGACAGCAGTACAACACACCTGAGCATGTTTTCAAAACACTGCATACAGATTTCATTATCGTAGGAAGAGGAATCTACAAATCCAATGATCCTGAAGCATCAGCAATCACTTATAAAACAGAGGGATGGAATGCTTATATTAATTCTTTGGAAAAAAAAGCAATTCAGGGTTAAAATCCTATAAAGTATATACAAAATAAGTTATATTTGGGCTTTATCACGAATATTTGAAAAAGATCAGCCTTTGCCTTATTTTGTTATGTGGAGTTGTACAGGTTTCTGCACAGACAGACAGTATATACATTGAAACAAAACTGTCTCCTGACAAAAAGAATCTTGATGTCCGCCAGGAAATTGTTTATTACAATCACTCCGGAAAAGAACTTCAATCCGTAAAACTCCTGAATTGGGTTTCCGCGTACAATAAACGGGGAACCTCTTTAGTCTACAGAAAACTGGAAGACCGAAATAATGATTTGCATTTTGCAAAAAATGATCAATTGGGAAAACTCCTTGAACTGAATATTAAAAATTCTGACAATGAAGTCCTTCCTGTTAATACACTCTCAGATGAAAATCTTTTTATTCCTCTGAAAAATGTATTAAAACCTGGCGAAAGCGTCACTTTACAGTTGCAATACAGGATGCAGCTTCCCGATAAAAATTTTACGGGATACGGAACATCCGCTCAAAATACTGTATTAAAATATTTCTTTATTGTTCCGGATCATTTTGATCCGGACAATATTTCCAAAAGAAACTACCACGATATTGAGGAACAGGTAAGTTTTAATACTTTCTGGACCATCAATTTTGACATCCCTGTAAATAGTTTTGTTGAAGGTAATCTTCCGCAAGTTCAGATGAATTCATTTAAGGGATATCTTGACTCAGATCCTGAATTTTTGATTTCTCCAACAGAATTTCAATCCATCAAAACGAATGTTGACGGAGATGAAGTTGAAATCAAATTTGGATATAATCTGAAGCCGGAAGAAAAACAAAACCTCGAGTTTTATCTTCCTTTACAATTAAAATTCATTAAAGAACGCATCGGATTTCTTCCGAAAAGTATTTTTATTTCAGATAAATTCCGAGCTAAAGAAGACTTTTTCGGAAATAATGATATTACTTTCTGGAAGTTCAAATTCCGTCTGTTTACCGATACGGAAAAGACTGATCTGGATTATTTTGGAATCATTGCCAAGAAAATTCTTGATGAAGGCGTGATTGCGGATAAAGAAAAAGATCACTGGTTTAAAAATGGTTTAAAAGCTTATCTTGAAATTCAGTATCTCAAAAAATTCTATGGTGACACAAAACTTTTAGGTACACTTCCTGAGACCAGAATATTTGGACTTAAACCTTTAAAGTTATTCCATGCATCCAAAGTAAAACTTCTGGACCGCTATGGACTTTCCTATCAGTATATCATGCTGCAAAACCTTGATCAGAAGATTGATGAACATTTCCCTGTTTTGAGTAATTTCAATGATATGGCTATCAGTAGTTTTGAAACGGGAAGTCTTTTCAACTACTCGGCAGACAAAATGGGATACGATCAATTCAATGGAATTGTAAAAAATTATATTTCTCAGAATTCCGGAAAAAAAATTAATCCTGATGAGTTTCTGGCTTCTCTTTCTGAAAATAATAAATCAACTGCCTACCTCTCGAACTTTTTCAAACAGAAGAACAGGGTTGATTTTAAATTAAAAAACATTAGAAAAGATAACGATTCTCTACAAATAAAAATTGTAAGGAATACAGATGTTTCTATTCCTGTAAAACTGGAAACAGAAACCAAAGAAGGAGAAAAAAAGGCCTACTGGATAGATACCGAAGAAAATGAACGTACTACCAGTCTATCTCTCCCTGCATCAGAAAATATTTACAAAGTCACCTTAAATAGTGGCTATACTTTCCCTGAATCCAATTACAGAGATAACTTCTTATATGCAAAAGGATTGTTTTCCAATGCAAAAAAAATTAAACTTAAACTAATAAAAGATATTCCCAATCCGGAATACAACGAAATTTACATCAGCCCAAGAGTGCGTTTCAACAATACGTATGATAAATTTCTTTTGGGAGCCAATTTTAAAAATCAGTCTTTCTTTGATCAGAAATTCCTGTATTCAGTAACTCCAACTTATAGTACAGGAACAGGCAAACTGACCGGTTCAGGAGCTGTTTCCTATTCTATTCTGCCTGCAGAAAGTATTATCCGAAGTCTGACATTTGGACTTTCAGGCTCTTATTTCCATTATGATTATGATCTTGCCTACAGAAAAACCTCAATATCATCTTCCATTAACTTCAGAAAGAACCCAAGAAGTACAGTAAGCAGAAGTCTGGGAATTTCCTATAATTATTTTGAAAGGGATCTGAGTGCTAAAATGATCGCCAATAATGATTACAGTAAATATAACCTCTGGAGTATCGGATATGGTTATAGCGATAGCCAGATGATTCATGAAAAAAGCTTCAGCTTAAGCACCCAGGGAATGGAAGATTTCAATAAAATAACAGCTGAAGGCTTCTACAGATGGGAATTTGCACCTAAACAAAAGTTGAGCTTGCGTTTATTTGCCGGATACTTCTTAAGAAACAATACCCGAAATAATCTTTTTGATTATGGGATCTCAAGGGTTTCCAATTATTCATTCTCCTACACCCTTTTGGGAGAAAGTGCTAGCAGTGGTCTTCTTTCTCAACAATTTATATTAGCTGATGGTGGTTTTAAATCTTTTCTTCCGGGAACAGTGAACCAATGGATTACTTCTGCCAATGTAGATTCAAGTGTCTGGAAAATATTCCACGTATATGCAGATGCCGGAGTTTATAAAAACAAAGATCTTCCTGCCAAATTCATCTGGGACACCGGAGTTAAAGTAAGAATCATTCCAGATTTTCTGGAAGTTTATTTCCCGATACAGTCTTCTTTAGGATTTGAACCTTCATTCAAAGATTATGGGAAACGTATCAGATATACTTTAATTCTTAATCTCGGGTCAATTATTAATGCAGCGAGAAGAGGCTGGTATTAAGATTCGTGATAACAAAAAAGATGGTCTCAAAAGTCAAATAAATTGGCTTTTGTCATTGACTGCGTCGAATCTTCGATTTCTGACGAAGGAAGAATCTTATTTGCAGCCAAGCTCATAAGATTCTTCACTACATTCCATTACGTTCAGAATGACACTTTTCAAAGAAGCTATTTCTTATTTAAAACTAATCTTTTATAATTTTCTGCGAGATAGGAATATTGTTAATTGTTCCTGTGACAATATAAGTTCCTTTTGGAAGCTCTGCGATATCAAGAGTTGAGGCCAGTTTAGTCGGTGATTTTTTAACAACTTGTCTAAATGTATCATACACTTTCACATCTTTCACCTCAGTTCCGAACACTACTTTACTGTCTTTTATGAATGGATTCTGTACAAAACCTGATTTTACACTTCCTTCAAGAGAAAAGTCTGTCATATTATCATTACTACCTACCAAAGTTCTTTTGATAGCTGTGGTTGTAGTGGGAGAAGGAGCTGGTCCGTCTCCTTTAAACTGATCTGCATTGGATCCGTATCCTACAAAATCCAGTACATTGGATGCAGAAGGTCCTTCCACCTGCACTATATTTCCGGCTAAAGCTACTTTTCCTGATACACTGGAAATTTTCAGTCCGGAAGATTGATTAGGCGTTCCGTCAAAATTAGTTATCGTAGTGGCAATAAAATCTGGTGTTGGTAGATTTTCAACACCTCCTTCAATTGCTGACTCCTGAATTAAATAGGTTTCTTCCGGTCCTAAAGTAAAGTCCGGAAGCGTATGATATTCCGTAAAGGCACCTATTGCCGGTGCATACTGAATACTTGCTCCCGTTAAAGAAACCAAATTAGTCCCGATATTTTTAAGGACGATATAATTATTCTTCAATACAGCCCCTGAATTGGCGTTACCACCATAGATTTCATTGATCACAATCTGGGCATTGGAAAAGGAGGTTAATACTGTAAGTCCAACAAGAGTAAAGATTTTTTTCATCGTAATAATTTTTAAGAAATGGATTGATCATAAAACATCAAAAACAATACCACCAAATTAAGAAATATATAGGATACAAAAACTTAAAAACCAGGAAACAATCACAAAAAAGCCACTTCAGTGAAGTGGCTTTTTTATTTTTATCTAAAAAGAAATTAGTCTTTAAGAACTTTCTGAGAAACCGGCTGATTGTTTACTGTACCTGTAACGATGTAGTTTCCTTTTGCCAGTTCAGCTACACTTACAGATTCGTTTTGTTTTACTGAAGTTTCTTTTACAAGTTGTCCGAACATATTGAAAACTTTTACATCTTTTACATCAGCTCCGAAAATGATCTCGTTATTTTTAACGAAAGAGTTTTTTATGAAGTTTCCTGGCTTTGCGTTTTTAGCATCAATAACCGCTAAAGTAGCACTAGATGAAGTAACCGTTAAAGAAATATCATCTATTCTCCAGTTAGCAGTACCAAGAGACGGAGTTCCTGTTCCAGGACTATCACTTCCATAAATTCTTAAGGTAACCGGAGCTGATTCTGCCCCTACTAAATTAGATCCTGAAAAAGCGATATTATTCAATGTCCATGTACTATTATTGTTAACAATTACAGTACCTATCGCTGTTGCATAGTTATCAATACTGGAATATACAGTAATTTTTCCAGGTCCTGTAGAGGTTCCTCTGGATCCTAAGTTTAAAGAATTTAAAGTTACTTTATTACCGGCAACAGGAGTAACAGTTACACTAAAATAAGTACTTGTCGCAGTTGAAAGAACCTCTTTAAAAGCTGCAGCACCAAAATTGCTGGATCCACTTGCTCCTGTATATCCTGAAGACACAGATGAAGTAGTAATTAAATTAGTAGTACCATTATTATTTCCCTGAGTTGCTGCAAATACTACACTTGAAATATTGGCATTTGTACCAGAAATAGGATTTACAGAACTCCCATCCCAAAGGTAAGTTGTTTGTGCAAAAGCAACTGCGCTCATCACAACTGTTGCAAAAAGAGAATAAAGTTTTTTCATGATTTAATTTTTTTGTTGTTAATAATTTTCTTTCCGTAACAAAACTACATTCTAATTTTTTTTTGGTGGACAATAAAGAGGTTAAGTTTTTGTTAATTATAGTTGACCTCTTAATGTTAACATTTTTTAATTATTTTTACGAATTATTTTTAAAAGTTGCGGAATTTTGTCATTCTATTCGTTTTGTTCTTCTTAGGCATATTTTCAGGAAATGCTCAGGTCTTTTCGTGGAAAAATCCCAACGTCCCGGAAGACAGCATCAAAAGAGACAGTATTCTCGCAGCAAAACTGGAACAAGACATCTTTGCAAAAGACACTCTTGATTTCATAAGAACGCATAATAAGATCATTATTGATGAAGCTGTACTGGCAAAAAATGATAAAAAGAGGTTTTTAGGAGAACTTAATTCAAAAGGTTCTATTATCCGTGGGATTACTTTTGGTAATAATCAGGGGCAATCTGTACAAAGTTCTATGGATCTTCAGATTTCTGGACGGTTATCAAAAGATGTCACTATTTTAGCGAGTATTTCAGATCATAACCTTCCTATTCAGGCTGATGGTTATACTCAGACTTTAGAGGAGTTTGACAAAATTTATATGCAGCTTAATATTAAAGATAAGTCTATCCTCAGGGCGGGACATCTTGATCTTGTAGAAGCTAAGAATTATTTTGCCAAATACCAGAGAAGAAGTATGGGACTTCAGTTCCAGACAGAATTCGGTAAAGAGAATAAGACATTCGTAGATATCTCTGCAGGTGTTGCCCGAAGTGAATTCCACAGAATACGTTTTCAGGGGGTTGAAGGTAACCAGGGACCTTATCGTCTGACCGGTAAGAACGGAGAACAATTTATCACACTGATCTCCGGTTCTGAACAGGTTTTTATTGATGGAATTTTAATGAAGCGTGGTGAAAACCAGGATTATATTATCAATTACAATACAGGTGAAGTTACCTTTACCAGTTTCCGTCCTATTTTCCAGCAGAATTTCATCACGATTTCTTATAACTATGCCAACAGGAATTATTCAAGGTATTTGTTTACAGGAAAGCTTGAGCATCAGAGAGAGAAATTCAAAGTAGGATTCAACTGGTTTATGGAAAATGACAACAAAAATGCACCTCTTTCTCTAAACCTTTCTAAAGAAGATGAGCAAATTCTTGCCGAAGCCGGAAATAATCCTGACCTGATGTATGCTCCTTCAGGAGTGATAACGGAATATGATGTCAATAAAATTTTATACAAATTAAGTCCCGCAGGTAACTTCTATGAATATTCTACGGATTCAAGTTTAACGCTTTATCAGGTTTCTTTTACCTATTTCGGAGTTAATCAGGGAGACTATAAAATAGCACAGACCACTAACAACGGACGTGTTTTTGAATATGTGGGTCCTAATGCCGGAGATTACAGAGCCGTAAGAAAACTACCTTCGCCACAGAAATCGCAGGTATACTCTCTGAACTCTGAATATCTGCTGAACGAAGGGAAAATAGGTGCTGATATCTCGTTGAGTAACTATGATGTCAATTTATTTTCATCAAAAGATTCTGATCAGAATATGGGGTATGCATGGCGTATTTTTGGAAATAAAAGCTTTACAAAGAACACATGGAGAGGAACTCCAAGCTTTGAATATCAATATATAGACAGACAGTTTCATATCCTTGACCGTATCAACGATGTAGAATTCTCCAGAGACTTCAACCTTACACAGGAATTCAATAAAAAGACCCAGAACAGATTTACTTTCAGCTTCCTTAATAAATGGAATAATAAATCTACGCTGAATTACCGCATCAATTACCTGAATGAACAGGATTCTTACAAAGGGATTAAAAATGACCTTGACTTCGGCTGGCTGACAGGAAAATTCTTTACTAAAGGAAATCTGTCTTATCTGAGCACCAATGCTACTCTTCAGGACACGAAGTTCATCCGTGGTGGAGTTTCAACAGAATTTACCGGTAAAAAAGGAAGCTGGGCCATTGGTGGAAGTATGGAACATAACGAGAAAAAGTACAATGATACTCAGCTTTTGGATGTCACAAGTTTCAGCTGGAAAGAAATCTTTTTGCAAAAGAAAATCGGTGACAGTACAAGAACCAAATTATTGGCGAAAGTATATATGAGAGATAATGACTCAGTACGTGATAACAGACTTCAGAATATGAACAATATTTTGGGGATCATGGCTGAAAGTCAGATTATCAAGACCGAAAGAACTAGTTTAAATGCTCTAATTCACTACCGAAAATTCTTCTATGCAGGTGCAGAAGGTGAAGTAACCCGTAATAATGATTTTGTTGTTGGAAACATCTTATACAACCAACAGCTGTTCAGAAATGGTATGCGTCTTCAGGCTTTCTATGAACTGGGGAACGGACAGGAAGCCCAGAGGGAATTTCAGTACATTAAAGTAACAGACGGACAAGGTGTCTATAAATGGACGGATTATAACGGAGACGGCGTTCAGCAGCTGGACGAATTTGAAATCGCTGAGTATTCAGATCTTGCCCAATATATCCGTGTGTATACTAATTCTGTAAGATACATTCCTTCCAATAAAAATAAATTGCAGTTGGCCTTATTTGTCAATCCGGCCATTGTTTTCAATTCTGAAAACGGATTTTTAAAACGTTGGAATTTCAATATTTCATTAAACTCTCAAAACTCATTCTACAAAAAGGAAAAAGTACTTGTTCTGAATCCTTTTGAAAAGAACAGTGATCAGATCCTTAAAAATCAGAACATTCTTGCTTCCGTGCAATTTAACCCAACCGATAAATCAGGCTGGAACGGAAATTACAGATTCATCACCAATGATAATCTCATCAATGCCAATTTCAGCAATGAAGAACGTGAGCAAACTTCCCATTTCCTGAATATAGGATATTGGTTCAATAAAGAATTCAGAGTAGATTGGGAAAACTCGGTTCACGATATCCAGAACTCCTCCCAATTATTTAAAACAAGAGATTATCGTCTCAATAATTTTGAAACCAAGCCTAAAGCAACTTATAAATTTACAGATGCCATTCAGGCTGAATTATCTTCTGCTTTCCGCCAGAAACAAAGATTGGATGGTGAAGAACTTCTTAAAGCGTTTGATGTTACGGGAACCATCCAGTGGGAGCGAAGAAAAACGTCTATCCGTGGAAACTTCTCATTCATCAGTAACAATTTTACAGGAAACAATTTCAGTATTGTAGGAAACCAGATGCTGGATGGACTTAAACCTGGAAAAAACCAGGTATGGAGCGTATTTATCCAACAGGCTATCAACTCGTTTATCCAGCTGAATCTTAATTACGAAGGAAGAAATTCCGGTGACAGAACTATTCATATCGGAAGTATGCAGGTAAAAGCAAGTTTCTAATAATGACCGTTATTTTTTACAATAAAAAATCCCCAATATCGCTATTGGGGATTTGTTTTAGTTATTAGTTTAACAGTTATTTTTTAATAATTTTCAAGGACTGTGATCCTTTTTCTGTATTTACTTTTACAATATAAACACCTGAAGCGGCACTTCTCATGTCTACAGAACCTTTTTCAGCATTCATTGTTTTGCTAAGAATTCTCTGGCCTGAAACATTATACACTTCAACATATTTGATCCTTGTATCATTATTGATATAAAGGAAATCCGTAACAGGGTTTGGATAAGCACTCACCGTATTTTTTTTCGCAGCTTCATTCACAGCTAATACAGCTGCTGTAAATTCAAAGCTTCCAAGATCCGGTGTTAAAGCATTTCTTATATTACCATCTGCATCCAGAGTTACTTCAACGACAGGAGTTCCTTTGTTATCAAGAACCGCATTTCCTGTGGCAGATAAATGGAAATCAGTAGCTGATACAAATACTGGCAGAACATTCAGAGAGTTTACATTTCCTCCGAATCCCGCCTGGATATCTGCAAGTGTAGCTTTTGCAAGACCTCCAATATAGCCAAGATTAGTTCCTGAAGAATAGAAATTATTAAAATTAATAGTAGAGAAAACCCCGCTGGCGGCTCCTGCATAAATAGTATATCTTTCTCCTGCCTGGGTCTGGGTATTCACAAAAAGATTATTTCTTACATCAATTCCTCCCAAACCGGTTACTCCACTTGTGATATTTAAAGCAGACGGTCTTCCTGCAACAGTCTGGCTTACATCCATCACAACAGTATTATAATAAAGTTTATATCCTCCTCCTGCAGCAATCACAATTCCGTTTCCATTGTCATTCACACCTCCGGTGGTTGCATATCCATAACCGGCTACACCGCTCACGATATTATTGGCAACTAAGGTATTCGAAGTAAGGCTAGTTGTTGAAAGATATATTCCCTGTGCTCCATATCCGGATGTATTTGTATTTTTGATCCCGGTTATTTTATTATTGGTAATAGTCATTCCGGTTGTTAACGTACCTCCCGCATATATACCAGCAAAAAGAGTCCCTGTTCCACTGGAATTAAAATTGGAGATTGTATTTCCTCTTACAATAATATTGGCTGCAGCAGAGGCACCTGTACTCCCTGAGGTAATCGTTATTCCGGAAGCTCCTCCCGCACCAGTTCCGGTATACCCAAGATTGGTAATGGTATTTGAAATAATTGAAGAATTGACTGTTGCTGTGGCAAACCAGATTCCTCTTTTAATTTCAGCATTGGTCGTTTCAAAGTTACCTAACGTGTTATTACTTACTGTTACTCCATCTGCACCCTGAACATAAATTCCTCCAAGACGGTTGGCATCTGCTCCCGAAGCACTTATATCATTACCCGTAACCAATGTATTAGCTCCGTTACCAGCAGCTGTAGCAGCAAATAAATAGATTCCCATATAAGCTTTCTTCACAGCATTATTCTGAATAGTAACATTGTTAAAGAAGCCTCCCGTAGGTGTTGCTGCTCCGTCATACATTACCAAAGCTGACGAATTATTCATTCCGTTGATAATATTAAGGTTTTTAACCATAATATTCGTATTAGCGGCAGCTGCAGAAGCTGCAATAAAGGTAAGTACCTGCGGTGCTATAATAGAAGTATTGGTAAGAGTAAGATCTCTTGTCGTTCCTGAAGCTGCATTGCTTCCATCCAGGGTAATATTACTCCCCAGTATTCTTACTAAGGGAGCACTGGCAATATCACCGGAAATAGCAGCCGTAACTCCTATAGCGGGTTTTATGACAACAGAAGTATAGCTTGCCGCTCCACCACTGGCATTCAGACTTGCGGTGGCTGTTTCTGTTGTGTTCGCTGTGATACTGATTGTAATGGCTCCCTGGTGTGTTCCCGCATTAATAGCATCGAATGCTCCTTTTAATGTGGTATAGGTTCCTGTAGCTGTTCCTGCCGTGGCAGAAATATTCACTTGTGAATAAAAATTTGATGAAACCAAAATTGCCATCAAACAAAATAGAATTTTTCTCATGACATTAATTTTTATTATACTAAATATAAAAAATAATTATCAATAAAATTCAATAAACATTGATAATAAAATAAATATATTAATAAAAATTTAAACATAATATCATAAAATACTTCAAATAACCTAACACAGACAAAACACGATACCACATGTTAATTTATAAAATATTGTTTTTTCAGAATTTCGTAAATTTGCACCATGATAAAAATAGGCAACATAGAACTGCCGGAATTTCCACTTTTGCTGGCTCCGATGGAAGACGTAAGTGATCCTCCGTTCAGACGTTTGTGTAAAATGCATGGTGCAGATTTAATGTATTCGGAATTTATTTCTTCCGAAGGATTGATTCGTGACGCTATCAAGAGTCGTAAAAAGCTGGATATTTTCGATTATGAAAGACCCGTTGGGATACAGATTTTTGGTGGTGACGAAGAAGCTATGGCTATGTCTGCAAGAATTGTTGAAACGGTAAATCCGGATCTGGTAGATATTAATTTTGGATGTCCTGTAAAAAAAGTTGTCTGCAAAGGAGCAGGAGCTGGTGTCCTGAAAGATATCGACCTTATGGTACGTCTTACAAAAGCTGTTGTAAGTTCTACTCATCTTCCTGTTACGGTAAAGACCCGTTTAGGATGGGACAGCACCAGTATTAATATTGATGAAGTAGCAGAGCGTCTGCAGGAAACAGGAATTAAAGCTCTTACGATACACGCAAGAACCCGTGCTCAGATGTATAAGGGTGAAGCAGACTGGGAACATATTTCAAGAATTAAACAAAATCCTAATATTGAAATTCCAATTTTTGGAAATGGTGATATAGATTCTGCTGAAAAAGCATTAGAGTATAAACAAAAGTATGCATGTGACGGTATTATGATCGGACGTGCTGCCATTGGATATCCATGGATCTTTAATGAAATCAAACATTTCTTTGCAACAGGAGAGCATTTACCTGAACCGACCATTTCAGACCGATTACTGGCTGTTCGTCAGCATGCAGAATGGAGTGCAGAATGGAAAGGAGAAAGATTAGGTTTAGTTGAAATGAGACAACATTACAGCAACTATTTCCGAGGAATTCCTCATTTCAAGGAGTTCAGAAAAAAATTCCTGGAAGTGTTCACTATGGAAGAAATGAATAGCTTGATTAAAGAAACCCAACAGTTCTACGAAGAATATCAGGCACAACTATAAAAATAAAAACCATCAGCAAAACTGATGGTTTTTTATATTGAGAATCTAATTTAATATCCTTCTGATGAAGATTCGTTTTTAATTAATCCCAAAGCTGAAGAGGTTCCAATTCTTTTAACTCCCATTTTGATCATTTTTTCAGCATCTTCGGGAGTTCTCACTCCACCTGCTGCTTTTACAGGAAGTTTCCCAGCATTGCTGAGCATAATTGTTATTCCTTCAAAGGTTGCTCCATTAGCTTTTCCTTCAGCAGTCTGATAAAATCCTGTAGATGATTTGACAAAAATTTTCGACAACTCATTTTCAGAGAAATTCTCTTCTGCCCAGGTAGAAATCTTTTTAGTAAGATCTGCAATTTGTTCATCCGTTAATGCTGCAATTTCAATAATCCATTTTGCAACTCTATGATGCTCAAGAGATAATTCGGTACATTTTACAAATTCTTCTCTTACCAGTTCTATATTCCCCTGTAGATAAGCAGTATAATTAATCACAAAATCTAATTCATCTGCTCCGTCTTCTATTGCTTTTGAAGCTTCTGCAAGTTTTTCATCAATAGAGTACGTTCCTTCGTGGAAACCTATCACAGTTCCTACTACAACATTCGAATTTCTTTCCTGAATAAATTTTTTGATCTCAGATACATAATCCGGTCGAATCATCACGGCAAAAATACCATTGTCTATTGCTTCCTGAGCAAGTTCTTTATCTTTTTGAAGTGTTTCTTCGTGGGAAATACCTGACTGTTCCGGAGTTTTCAGGTAAGTTGAATCCAAATATTGGGCTATGTTCATATTGTTATACTTTCAATTGTCTGTAAATACCTTGTTCTAAAGATATAAAAGTTTCTGTTCTTGTTACTCCCTTCAGCTTTTGAAGCTTACTAAGAATCTGCATTAAATGATCATTGTCTTTACAAAGAACTTTCAGGAAAATAGTATAATTTCCTGTAGTATAGTGGGCCTCCACTACTTCATTGATATCATGCAAAGACTTTACCACTTCCGGATAATGGCTTGGCTGATCCAGAAATACCCCGATGTAGGAAATCACTTTATATCCAATTTTCTTAGGGTTAAGAAATGATATTGAATTTTCAATAACTCCTGCATGTTCGAGTTTTTTGATTCTTTGATGCACCGCCGTTGTGGAAATTCCAACATTTTTTGAAATGTGGGCTAAAGAAGTTTTAGCATTGTCCATCAACATGTAGATGATTTCTTTGTCAATAGAATCTAAATGGTAGCTTGTGTTGCTCGAATTTTTCATTTTCTACTTTTTTATTATTTATGTTTTTTAATGTAAATTTTTAAATTTTACAAAAACCGGAAAGTGATCGCTATATCCTCCTAAATACCGTGTACCAGCATATGTTCGGAAAGGCCGTCCTTCAAAATTTCTGGTTCTGCTGCGGATTTTTTCAGAATTAAATATATGGGCATCCTGAAAAGCCAGCGTCTTATTATCAAGCAAAGATCTTGACATAATGATCTGATCATACAGCAATCCAGATTTATAATGAAAAGTAGAATAATTTCTTGTAGAAAACAATTGTTGAAAAGGGTTCATTAAAACCTTCTCATGGTCATTGTCATAGAGAATCTGTACTAAATTTTCATCATCCGGGTTTTCGTTAAAATCACCACACAATATAACATGCTCTTTATCAGCATTTATAATTTTCATAATCCGTTGCCGTACTTCATTCAATATAAAGGCTCTTTTAGGTTTATTGATATCTTTTTCGCGCTTAGAGGGAAGATGGGCGATAAAGACATTAATAATTTCCCCTTTATATTTAATTTTTGAAAAAAGTACGTCTCGGGTTGTGTCGTAATTTTCTGTGTTTTTATTTACTATTTCAAAAAAGAAAGTAATGGTTTCCGAATCTATTACCTCTACTTTATTTTTATCATATAACATGGCTACATCCACTTTTCTTTCGTCCATAGAATTGTAATGTACAATTCCGTATTCCGAATTAAAGGGCTCCATTTCTACTAGATCTTCCAAAACTTTCCTTCCGGAAACTTCAGATAATCCTATTACAAATGGTAATACTTCATTATCCTCCTTCATCAACTGAAATACATGAGAGATTTTGAAAAGTTTATTTCTATATCTCTTTTCATCCCAATTCCTTAATCCTGACCGGGTAGGATCTAATTTGTGGACAGGTTTCGGATCGGGTAAAAATAAATTTTCAACATTATAAAAAGAGAACAGCTCCATCTACACTAATTTCTATACTTTTAATTTATTATGTCCTTTTTACTTTAATATGTAAATTTATTATTTTTTTTCAAATTTTCGTGATTTACCTATAAAACAGTAAATCAATTTCCAATAAAAAACAATTCAAATATAGTAAAAAATACTAATGAAATAAGTCATTGTGAATTAATTTTTCAACCATCCCGCAGTTTCGATATATTAATCAAAATTGAGACAATATACAAAATATGGAATAATAGAAATAAATTTTCAATTTAAAATCAGAAACATTAATATTTTTCACACTTATTAAAATTACAACAAATATTATTCCATTTATCTATAATAAATGGAATTAAATATTGAAGCAAAAATTAGATCATTTCTGACAATTTTCGTTTACAGTAAATCGGGGCGTTTTTCTTTTGTAATTCTTACAGCTTCATCATGACGCCATTCTTCAATTTTTCCGAAATTTCCACTCAATAGGATTTTAGGGACATCCAGACCTTTATAACTTTCAGGTCTAGTATAGATGGGTGGTGAAAGAAGATCATCCTGAAAACTGTCTGTTAAGGCGCTTTGTTCATCATTCAAAACTCCTGGAAGCAATCTGATAATTGAGTCTGCCAAAACACAGGCAGCCAATTCTCCTCCTGTAAGAACGTAATCTCCAATTGAAATTTCTTTGGTGATATGAAGATCTCTTACCCTTTGGTCTATTCCTTTGTAATGCCCGCAAAGAAAAATTAAATTATCTTTGATAGACAATGAATTGGCTATTTTTTGGTTTAAAGTTATCCCATCCGGAGTCAGATAGATCACTTCATCATAATTTCTTTGAGATTTAAGCTCCGATATACATTTATCCAATGGCTCAACCATCATTACCATTCCTGCTCCGCCTCCGTAAGGCTCATCATCAATTTGTCTGTGCTTATTGATTGCCCAGTCTCTCAGATGATGAAAATGTACTTCTACCAGCCCTTTATCCATTGCTCTTTTCAAAATAGAAGTCTGGAACGGACTCTCCATCAATTCCGGAAGTACGCTTATTATGTCAATTCTCATTGTAATGTTCCGTTTTTCTTAGTAGGTATAATAATTAATCTTAAAGAAGAATCTTTGTTGATATAGCTCCACATCCAGTTGAAGAATATGGCCAGCTTATTTCGAACGCTCAAAATTAGCATTAAATGGAGAAACATCCAGAAATACCATGCCAGAAATCCCTGAAATTTTATAAACGGCAGATCTACAACCGCTCTGTGCTTCCCAATAGTCGCTAATGAGCCTTTATCATCATATTCATATTCTTTCCATTCTTCCTGGCTTTTCTTTAATAGATTTTTACCTAAATTTTTTGCCTGATTAATGGCTACATTGGCTACCTGAGGATGTCCCTGTGGATATTTAGGGGTTTCCATATAGGCAATATCCCCGATAGCATAAATATTATCGTAACCTTTTATTTTATTATATCGATCTACAATATATCTGTTTCTTACTAATTTTTCTTCCGGAAAACCTCCTACAACATTTCCTGTAACTCCGGCTGCCCAGATCACATTATTGGATGGAATTTCTTTTCCGCTTTTCAAATGAACTTTATCTCCGTCATAATCCGTTACCACTTCCCCACTCATAAAAGTGACTCCTAAGTCTTTAAGATATTTCTCAGATTTATCCTGTGCTTCGCTACTCATTACAGCCAATGGCTTCTCGGTAGAACTTACCAGAATAATCTTCAGATGATCAAAGTTCATATAAGGATAATCTCTTGGAAGGATGTCTTTTTTCATTTCAGCAAAAGCTCCTGCCAGTTCTACTCCTGTAGGACCGCTTCCAACGATAACAATATTCCAGTTTCCGTCATCGCTTCGGCTTTTTTCAATAATCAGTTTTTCAAAGGTCATCAAAACATGATTTCTGATACTGATGGCTTCCTGGGTATTTTTCATTCCGAAAGCTTTTCCTTCCAATTCTTTATTTCCGAAAAAATTAGTTTTACAGCCCGTTGCAATGATGAGTTTATCATAGGTAAATTCTGCTTCGTCTGTAATAACTTTATGATTGGCAGGATCTATTTCTTTGACTTCCGTCATACGGAACTGTGTGTTTCTGGACTGCTGAAAAATCTTTCTGAAGGGAAAGGAAATGTTGGAAGGTTCTATCCTCCCTGAGGCTACCTGATAAAAAAGCGGCTGAAACATATGGTGGTTCATCCGATCCAGAACAATGACCTTTTTGTTCTTGTTATTCAATGTTTTTGCAAGCTGCAGCCCCGCAAATCCTCCTCCAATAATGATGATTTTTTCGCGTGTTTCCATAATACACAAATTTACTGATTTTATTTTAGCATTTAGCAGTGAAAAAAGTTAGTTTTGCAAAACTTTATGACACCAAAAAAGTACACCAAAAAAACTGCCAAACAGGTCCATAAATCGAGACGGAAGAAGTATTTTTTCCGAAGATGGGTGATATTGGCTATTTTAACGATCGCATTGGTAGGAACAGGGCTTTATTTAAGACAGTCTATCAGTTATTACTATGCCTTGTACTTTAATAAATTTAAGCATAAAAAGCTTCATAACAGTGAAAAAGAAGCAGCAAGAATTCAGAGAATATTAGCCAGCAACCTTGATAAAACCTATGGTTTTGATGTTTCTCATTATCAAAACCGGGAAGATATCAAATGGGACAGTCTCAGCATCGGAAATAAAACGATTCCGCTAGAATTTGTTGTCATGCGTGCAACAATGGGAAACCGAAGTGCCGATAAACATTTTGACGAATTCTGGGAAAGTGCTAAAAAACATGATCTTATCCGTGGAGCTTACCATTTTTACAGAGCCGATGAAGATCCTGTAATCCAGGCTAATAATTTTTTAGAGAATGTAAAACTTGAAAGCGGAGATCTTCCCCCGATTCTCGATATTGAAAAAATCCCAAAGCGCAAAACCAATAAAAAGCTCATTGAAGATCTGAAAGTATGGTGTAAAATTGTAGAAGATGCTTATGGTGAAAAGCCGATTATCTACACCTACTATCATTATTATAAAGATTTTCTGAAAGGCGAGTTTGAAGGTTATCCTTTATGGCTGGCCAATTACAATGATGTTCCGTCTCCTTCGCCGGATGATGAGTGGGATTTCTGGCAGTTTACAGAAAACGGAATTGTTCATGGGATCAATGTGAAGGTGGATCTTGATATTTATAATGGTAATTCGTGGTCTTTGAAAAGACTGACACTGGATTAAAAAATGAAAGGAAGCTAGAAGCAGGAAGCTGGGAGTTGATAAAATTTCATTGATCCCGCTTTCAACATTACCTGACTGATATAACTTCCATTTCCCTACTTCCATCCTGCCTTTATTTAATTACTTTTTCCTAAAAAATTCAGAATATCTGTATTGAGTTGATCTGCATTTTCAAAAGGAATCATATGGGTGGCATTGCTGTAGATTTTAAGTTCGGCATTAGGTATCTCTTTAGCAATAAATTCGGTATGCTCCTTTTTAATAACATCTTTATCACCAGCAATAACCAATACTTTACTTCCAATTTTATTTAAATCTTTCTTCGCAATGCGCGGCTGTGTCAGCATAATTTTCAAAAGCCTTTGTTCATTAAACTTTTCAGGGTTTTTCAGTTCTTTCATCACCAGCATTTTATTTTCAAAATGATCAGTAAGTCTGTCATCCACTCCATCAGGAAATGCATTGGCTCCAATTGTAATGAGCTTATTCAGTTTTTCAGGATATTTCAGGGCAAATTCCAGTCCGGTATTTCCACCATCACTCCAGCCTGCGATATTTACTTTATTGAGCTTTAATTGATCTGTAATTGCTTTTACATCATCAGCAAACATTTTATAAGTAAAATCCTTTTTAGAAGAATCTATACTTTTTCCTTGGCCTCTTGTATCTATAGCAATTACTTTATACTGCTTAGATAAAACAGGAATCTGCTGATAAAAATCTTTAATACTTCCGGAATTGCCATGAAGCAGAATCAATGGTTCTCCTTCACCATAGACCTCATAATAAAGGTTCGTATCCTGAAGTTTCAGATAGTTTCCCACCGCTTTATTCTGACCATACACAGTTTGCTCAGATTCCTGTATATATTTTGATACATCAGGCATCAGTGCTTCTGCGCTATCATCTGCAAAACCGTTTTCATCATCCGTATTTTTGTCTCCGTTTTTATCCATTTTCACATCGATATTAATGGCAGGTGCGGCAAGAGTCATTTTTGTCCACTCTCCGTAAAATTTCCTTATAAATCCTGTTTTGAACAATGCTGCACTTATATTGACTCTCCCTTCAAATTCTTTTAAAAACTGAATTCCTATAAAAAATTTTCCATGAACCCAGATATTACGATCATTAACATCCAATGTATAAGTTCCATCTTTAATCATATCGCTGGTAAGTTCAACAGTAATTTCCTCATCAAGAATATTCTTATCCGGAAAACCATCTTTTTCACTATAAATAGTATACCGCATAACGACAGGCTTATCTGAGGTATAGCTGGCAATATTCAGGTTAATATTCTTAATCTTTGATTTCTTTTTAGCATTAAAAGCCAATGCAGTTTCACCAAGAAAATCTTCTTTTCTGAGGTGTGGATTTACAGAGTACATAACACTTTTTGTCTTGGTATTGACTCCCCAGTTTTTATCAACAAGTTTCTTAGGCTTAATGGTAATCTCTTTAATATTTTTAGTTTTCTCTGTTAAAAATATTTTTTGCTGATCATTTTTTTTAAAATTCTGTATCGTTTCCTGGTAAGGGTCAAATCCTGGTACTTCTATTTTTATTTTCTGCTGAGGATCCATATTGGAAAGATCAATTGAAAAATTTCCTTTTTCATCAGAGATCGTTCCAATTGATTTTTTTTCAATTCCAATTTTTACATAAGGAATTGGATGGTTTTCATTTTTAGAAATGATGGTTCCGGAAATAGTCTGCCCATGAAAGGCTGAAGCTGTCAAAAGGAAAAATAAAGTATGAGATATTTTCATGTTAAAAGTTTGACGCAAACTTATTTATTTTAAACAGTCCGCTATCCCAATACTTTATTAAAATTATTCTCCCTTTAGTTAAAGTTGTTTTAAATATTTCCTAATTATAAATTTTTCCTACTTAAAGGATATTCATAATTTCTTCCCATGAATGAACTCTTTCGTAAGTTTCATTTTCTATCAGTTCATTATGAGGTTGGGTAAATATCAATCTCTGCCCTGAAAAATGATCTAAATTTTTTGGATAATCATCTATCATAACATCTCCGGCAACCACTTTTTTACTTCCGCAAAGAACAATCTGTTCCCAGGTAATGAATGGGAAATGCTCTGCCAGCCAATCATATTTTTCTCTTAAGCTGTTCGGAAACTCCATTCCGGCCGAGACAATATAGAGTTCATATTTATTATTCAGATACTCCATTGCCTCACGGCTTCCTTTCATTAAAGGTAAGGTTCTGAAAAAACCTACTTCATTTACATGTTTTTTTCCGTTAGGGAAAGATTCTATTTCAGGTTTACCAGCCAAATCACTGATTTCAATTTCTCTTCCTGTATCTCTTTTTTCAAATTGTACCAGCTGATGATATACATCCGCCATTACCCCGTCCATGTCGACAATTACTTTTTTCATTAATTCAATCAGGTTTTTGTATTATTTATTACTATTTTAAACTGTATATTGTATTGTTTCTGATCAAATTTACTGATTAGTTTTTGCAGACATGGGACACAGTCTATTAAAAAATCATAAATATTCATTTTTATAAGAGGCGTTCCGGAAAGTTTTATGGCTACATTTTCGTATTTTTGCTGCTTAGTTCAAAATTAAAATCAAACTATTAATTCCCAATGAATTACGTTTCTGCAGAAAATCTTACCAAATCTTACGGCATCAAAGTTTTGTTTAAAGACATTTCTTTTCATATTAATGAAGGAGATAAAATAGCTATTGTTGCCAAAAACGGAAGTGGAAAATCTACCCTTCTGAAAATATTAATGGGTAAGGAAATTGCAGACAGCGGAACTGTGATTATCAACAAAGATATCCAGGTAGTATTATTTGACCAGGAAATTGATTATAATCCTAAGCTGAGCATTGAGGAATTTATGATGACCCTTGATTCTGAGCCTATCCTGGCCCTTAAAAACTATCATAAATCGCTTCATTCTACAGACAATGATTTTATTGAGAAAGCATTGGCTGATATGGAAGTTCATAAAGCCTGGGATCTGGAAAATGAAATGAAACAGATTCTTTCCCAGCTTAAAATCACTGATCTGGATGCTAAAATGGGCACTCTTTCCGGAGGGCAGATCAAGCGTGTAGCGTTGGCTAAACTTTTAACAGAAACAAGAGCCGAGCACAGACATACACTTCTTATCATGGACGAACCTACCAACCACCTTGATGTGGATATGGTAGAATGGCTTGAAAATTATCTGAACAAAGCAAAAATTACTTTATTGCTTGTCACCCACGACCGATATTTTCTTGACAGTGTTTGTGACATTATCTGGGAAATGGAGGATCAGAATCTGTATGTTCATAACGGTTCTTATGCTACTTACCTTGAGAACAAAATGATTCGTGAGGAAAATCTTAATGCTACAATTGACAAGGCCAATAACCTTTACAGAAAGGAACTGGAATGGATGCGAAGACAGCCAAAAGCCAGAACCACAAAATCAAAAAGCAGAATTGATGCTTTCTATGAAACTGAAAAGGTAGCCAAAACCGATACCAGAAAAGACGGGCTTGAGCTGGATTTTGAAATGAAACGTTTGGGAAATAAAATTCTTGAACTTAAACATATTGATAAGAGTTTTGGACCTAAAGTTTTATTAAAAGATTTCAGCTACCAGTTTCAACGTGGAGAAAAAGTGGGAATCATTGGAAAGAACGGTGCAGGAAAATCTACCCTGCTTAATATTATTCAAGGTTTTGAAAAAGCTGATAAAGGAGAAATCGAAACTGGAGAAACTATTTCTTTCGGTTATTTCTCACAAAAAGGTCTTACTTATAAAGAAGATGAGCGTGTCATCGATTTTATCAAGGAAATTGCAGAATTTTATCCTTTGGCAAATGGAAAAAGTTTATCTGCATCACAGTTCTTAAGATTGTTCTTATTTGACGATCAGACGCAGTATTCTCCTATCTCTAAACTTTCAGGTGGTGAAAAAAGAAGACTTCACCTGATGTATATCTTGTATCAGAATCCTAACTTCCTGATTTTTGATGAGCCTACCAATGACCTGGATCTTCCTACATTGACGGTTTTAGAAAATTTCCTTCAGCAATTTCAGGGATCTTTGATTATCGTTTCCCACGACAGGTATTTCATGGACAGAATTGTAGATCATGTACTGGCTTTTGAAGGAAACGGAAAAATCAGGGACTTTGTAGGGAATTTCTCAGAATACAGAGAAGCCAGGAGCCGTGAAGAAGCATTAGAAAAAAATGCAGCGGTAAAACCTGAGCCTGTAAAAGAAATTGTTTCTTCAACCGAGAATATTCAGTCTTCGAATTCTAAAAGAAAACTCACTTTTAAAGAGCAAAGAGAACTGGAAACGATTGAAAAAGAAATTCCTGAACTGGAAGAACAGCGTACTAAAATTCTGGATAAGCTCAATAACGAAGCTGACTACGAAAAGATAGCCACACTTTCTTCAGAACTGGAAAGCGTTTCAGAAAAACTGGAGAACCATGAAATGAGATGGCTGGAACTTCAGGAAATTCTTTAATAATGATGAATTAAAAATTATGAATTATGAATGAATTCAAGGTTCAAAGTTTAAAGTTCAAGGTTGATAGCAGTCGTGATCAGCAGTTTCCAACTCGTTTACACTCAAACTCTAAAACGCTCTGACTCATTCATAATTCATCATTCATAATTTATAATTCAATTATTCTTTCTTCTTTTGCACTTTCAAGAGAAGCATCTATGATTTTCATATTCTGAATAACTTCTTTTCCGGGAGATGGTAAAGCATATCCAAAAACGATGTGTTCATAAATCTGCTGATAATAATTCATATAGTTTCCGGCTTCACTGGAGATAAGAATTCTTTCTGTTTCGGAATCATCATTCAGAAAGTTTAAAATTCCGTCCGGTTCTTTTAAAGGCTGCGTCCATTCTTTACCATATTCAGGAATAGCGCCTGCTACCAGTTCATTTTCCTGATTATCGGTTCTTTCCTGCAAGAAAGTTCCTCTGTCTCCATGAATTGTATAAGCATAGTGACCTTCTTTACTGAAAACAGACGATTTCAGTCTCACTCTCAGATTATCTTTATAGAATAAGAGAATTTCAAAATAATCGTTAGCAAACTCAGTTCCTTTCATGGAAAACACATCTGCAAACAATTTTTCTGGGTATCCAAAATACTGCACTGCCTGATCTACAAGATGTGCTCCCAGATCGTGAAGTGATCCTGATCCCACCTGATCAGGATTTTCTTTATGCTGCTTTCCACTAGCTGTGGTACGGAATCTGTCAAAGCGGATTTCTGCTTCTTTAATATTGCCTAATTTCCCTTCAGTTAAAACTTTTTGAACTTGCAAAAAATCACAGTCGAATCTTCTGTTTTGATATACGCTTAAAAACAATCCTTTTTCTTCTGCCAACTGTACCAGCTCTTCTGCTTCAGAAACATTTACTGTAAAGGGTTTTTCCACAACAATATTTTTTCCTGCTTCCAGTGCTTTTTTGGCATATTCATAATGGGTCTGAACCGGAGTATTGATAATCACCAGCTCTACATCAGCATGCTGAAGCATTTCTTCCACGGAGCGGTAGATTGTTGCTTCCGGATACTTTTCCTTCGATTCTTCCTTGCTTCTTTCCACCACAGCAGACATAAAAAATCCCGGATGTTCTTTTAAGAAGGGAGCATGGAATACTTTTCCACTCATTCCAAAGGCACAAAGCCCTGCTTTTACCAATTGCATATTATAATTTTTAACAAATATATTCATAAAAATTTCTCTATCCCTTGGTCTAAAGGAGCTATAGAAATAATCCATCTCATCAACTCTAAGAATATGATTTAAATCATAAAATTATTTTTATCTATTCTAAACAAATACTTACATTTGCGCCTTATTTAAAACTGTTCTACATAAAAATAAAATGAAAAGACAACTACTTTCTTTAGGTCTTCTATTGATCGCTGTTTCAGCAAGTTCTCAGATGAAAAATGCGGAAGCAGACACCATCAGAACTCAGACGATTGAGGATATTAATCTTCACAAAACAGGAAATCCTAACCAGGCGAGACCATTATCAACAAAATCAAATCTGACGGTAATGGAAAACCCTCAGCCCATTGCTATTGTTACTCACGAAATCATTGAGCAGCAACAGGCAAAGCAACTGAGTGATGTTCTTCAGAATGTAAACGGAATGTATGTTACTTCATCCAGAGGAAATTCTCAGGACAGCTTCGGGGGACGTGGTTTCATTTTAGGAAATGATAATATCTTCAAAAACGGAACAAGAGTAAACAGTGGAGTTTTTCCTGAAGTAAGTGGTCTGGAAAGAGTTGAAGTTTTAAAAGGGGCAAATGCCATGTTATTTGGTAATGCAGCAGCAGGTGGTATCATCAACATGATTACAAAGAAACCTAAATTCAATTTTGGTGGAAGTATCGGATTAAATGGCGGAAGCTGGAATTCTTACAAACCAACTGTTGATATTTACGGCCCTTTATCAAAGAATATTGCTTTCAGAGTAAATGGAGCTTACGAATATGCAGAAAGTTTCAGAGATGTGGTAGAATCAGAAAAATACTATTTCAATCCTTCATTCCTTTTCAATTTAAGTCCAAAATCGCAATTGATTGTGGAAGCAGATTATCTTAAGAATAATTTCACTCCTGATTTCGGTCTTGGATCCATCACCAATCCTGATGGAAGTTATAAAATCAATGATCTTCTACCTAAAAATGCTTTCTTAGGAGCGGACTGGCAATATCAAAATGTAGAACAAGTTTCTACCAATGTAACTTTTAATCACCAATTTACTGATAAGTGGTCATTAAATGCTGTAGCTTCTTATCAGAACTATACTAAAGACTATTACTCTACTGAAAGAGTGCAATGGGGATATGAAAAGAACACAAACCGTCTTTTCTGGCAAAGACCTTTAAATAAAACATTTAACGAGCAAAATTACACTTCATTACAAGTTAATATTAATGGAGAGTTCAATACCGGAAAAATCAATCATAAGGTTTTAATTGGTACTGATGGAGACTATGGTGTTCAAAATAACTATACTTACACCAATCCAACAGTTTATGGGACTAACGGTAATACAGCTACCATTAATAATAACCTTTACTTAGATGATTCATCAACTTGGGCTAGTGGAAAAATGCCTGACGCATCCTTAAAAGATAGAACAAGAATCCCTACACAAAGATTGGGTATATATATTCAGGATTTCATAAGCCTTACCAAGCAACTTAAAGTAATTGCTGGTTTAAGATGGTCTTATTTGGAAACAATGACCAATACTAAAAATACATTTTCAAATGACCTTGGAGATGTTGATCAAAAAAATACAGCAATATCTGACAGAGCATTTTCACCAAAAGCTGGTTTAGTATATATGCCAAACGATAACCTTTCCGTATTTGCAACCTATACCAACTCTTTTGCTCAGAATACAGGAAAAGATATTTATGAACAAGCATTAAAACCTACTACAATTGATCAATATGAAGCAGGAGTAAAAAAGAATTTCTGGAATAATGCTTTAGCTGTAAACCTGACTGCATATCAAATTGTTTACAATAATTATTATCAAACCGCGCCTCAATTAGCAAATGGGCAGGCGAATTCAGATTCATTCTATAAAGAATTCGCAGGAAAAATGAGAAGCCGTGGTGTTGAGTTGGATATTACAGGAAATCCAACAGAAAATTTATCAATTATCGGTGGATTCTCTTATAACAACTCTGTATATCTTGATACGCCAGACGGTTTTGGATATGTTGAGAAACAAAGATTAGTAAGAACACCAGCTACAACAGCAAACGCTTCTGTATTTTATAAATTCACGCGTTATGCAAAAGGACTTAAAGTAGGTGCAGGTGCATATTTCATCGGTGACAGATTAGCAGGATGGAATGATACAAAAAATGGTTCTACAGGATTGGGTGCAAGAAACGGGATCAGCAGATCATTTGCTTTAAAAGATTACACCACCGTAATGGTTTCTGTAGGATATGAGTGGAAAAAATTCTCTATCCAAGGAAAAGTGGGTAACCTGTTTAATGTCGAAAACTACAATGTTCACGAGAATTATTCAGTGAATCCTATTACTCCTAGAAATTACTATTTCACATTGACATACAGACTCTAGAATTCTTTATATAATAATTCTTTCATTAAAAGTGGAAATTGCATTTTTGCAGTTTCCACTTTTGAAATTTTAAACAAAAACAAAACAATAAGATATGGATAAGATTAAAGACACAAGAAGTTTCATGAGAATTACTCACCGTTATCTGGGATATTTTCTTGCCGGAATTATGGCTGTATATTCCCTAAGTGGAATTCTTCTGGTGTACAGAGACACAGACTTTCTGAAAAGCGAAAAGAAATATGAAAAAAACATTGCAGCCAATCTTTCAGAGAAAGAATTAAAAAAAGAACTGAAGATGAAAGGCCTGGAAGTGGAAAAAACGGAAGGAAGTGTTCTTTATTTTAAACAGGGAACTTATGACAGTGCCACAGGAAAAGCTAAATACACTAAAAAGGAACTGCCTTTCGTATTGGATAAAATGGTTTCTCTACACAAATCGCAATCCAAAGACGCCATCTCTCCGCTAAGTGTATTCTTTGGAGTTTCCCTTTTCTTTTTTGTTATCTCAAGTTTCTGGATGTTTAATCCCAAGACCAAAGCATTCAAACGCGGAATTAAGTTTACCATTGCAGGACTTATTATTTCTGCAATTCTTTTATTTATTTAAAAAATCAGAACCGGAAGAAAAAAATAAACATTTTATATAATTAATGATATACCACCTGATTTTATCATTTTATTCTTAAATCACTCATTTTATTTTCTTTATCATGATAATATATAGAGTGAATAGGTTAAAAAAATAAATTATATCTACCTGAAAATCTTAACGTTTCTTTAGAGAAATTACCTAAAATTAAGAGTCTGGCACATTTATTGTTTTTTCTATAATTCGTGAATAATAAACATTTAATTATTAAAATAATAAATTATGAAAAAACTTATTTTAACAGGAATATTAGCCGTAGCAGGCTTAACAGCAACTGCCAACGCTCAGATTCAAAAAGGTAATTGGATGGTAGGAAGTAGCATCGTAGCCAGTAATTTTGGTTTAAATACAGGCGGTGGATATAATATTTCACTACAGCCAAAAGCAGCTTATTTTATTCAAGACAATGTAGCAGTAGGAGGATATGTAGATTTAGGATTTAATAAAGTAACAAATGGATCCCCTACCAATTTTGTATATAAAGTTGGAGCTTTAGGAAGATATTATGTTTCTCCAGGGGAAAAAGGAGTAGATAACTTACTACACCATGGAAGATGGTTCTTCGAAGGTAATGTAGGTGTTGGAGGTACTTCTACTGAAGGATCTAACTCTACTACAGGTTTAGATTTTGGAGCAGGTCCTGGTTATTCATACTTCATTACACCAAATATCGGTGTTGAAGGTTTAGTAAAATATAATGGTGTTGCAGGATTTGGTAGCGAAGGATTAACTTCTACTTTAACTTTCAATGTAGGATTTAGCATTTATTTACCAACTTCTAAAGGTAAACAAATCATCAACGACGTTAAGTAATCACTGAAATACTTATAAAAAATGAAATCGCCCCGAAATTAAATTTCGGGGCGATTTTCGTACAAATTAAAACTAAACTATAAAAAATCAAATAAATCATGTATTCGGTTGTGGGGTATATCTTAAATACGGTTTTATTTCCGTTACCCCTTTTGGGAAAATTTTTCGTGCATCTTCTGTAGAAATTGTTGGAGGTATAATAACATCTTCTCCATTTTCCCAGTTAACAGGAGTAGCCACTCTATAATTATCTACCAGCTGTAAAGAATCCAGCACTCTAAGGATCTCATCAAAATTTCTTCCTGTAGAGGCCGGATAGGTAATAATCAGTCTTACTTTTTTGGAAGGATCAATAATCAACAGAGAACGTACAGTAGCCGTAGCGGAAGCATTGGGATGAATAAAATCATACAGCTCAGAAACTTTTCTGTCTTTATCAGCAATAATGGGAAACTTCACAGTGGTATTCTGAGTTTCATTAATATCTTTCACCCAGTTTTGATGATCCTCTACTCCATCTACACTCAGAGCAATCACTTTTGTATTTCTGGCATCAAACTCAGATTGTAGTTTTGCCGTATATCCCAGTTCTGTAGTGCATACCGGCGTATAATCTGCAGGATGCGAAAACAGAATTCCCCAGGAATCTCCCAGATAATTATAAAAATTAATATCCCCTACGGATGACTCTGCCTGAAAATTGGGTGCTGTATCTCCTAGCTTAATTGACATAATGTTCCTTCTTTATAGTCTACAAATTTAGTAGACTTTTTGGAACTGGCAAATTTTTTGATGAAAATTTATATATTTAACTAAAATTTTATCCATGGAGAAAACCGGATTAAGGTATGTAGATGTTGTTTATAAGGTATTGGAAAGTTGGTATGTAACTTTTGCAGCACTTACCCCAAAGCTGATTGTCGGAATTTTAGTATTTACATTCTTTCTTATCAGCAGTAAATATTTAAGCAAAGGAGCTGTAAAATTATTTCACAAATTTTTCCCGAAAAGTCAAAAAGAAAGTTCATTAGTAACTTTAATTAGCATATTCAGATTTCTGATCATGCTGATGGGTACATTTATTTCTCTTGAAATAATGGGGTTCAGTAACTTTCTTTGGAAATTTATCGGAAGTTTAGGAGTTGCAGGAGTTATTGCAGGGGTAGCCCTGAAAGACCTTGTTTCGAGTATTTTTTCAGGAATGCTGATCGGAATCGATAAAGCATTTAAAGTAGGTGATTATATTACCATCGGTGCCCACTCCGGAACAGTACAGGAAATCGGTTTCTTAACCACAAAAATTCTTACGGATGATGGGAAGAAAGCATATATTCCTAATCAAGTAGTATTTAATGCTCCATTTTACAATATTACTGCTTCACCACAGCGCAGAATTATTTTAAATTTTGAAATTCCGGCCGATGAAGATATCACCAAAGCACAGAAAGGAATTCTTGATGTGATTAAAAATCTTGACAATGTGGATAAGTTAGATACTATAGAGGTAATCTTTACAGACCTTAAACAAGGGGCATTTAACCTGCAGGTGAAATTCTGGATAAAAGTAGGAGCCAACCTTGCTCAAATAAGAAGTAAGGCCTATTTAGGAATTAAAGAACGTTTTGATGTGGATAAAGTTCAGTTGGTAACGCCCACAAGTATTAGTATTACAAGTGGAGAGGCTAACTTGCCGGAAAGCCATCAGGATAAGTAAAATTATTTATAAAAATAAAAAGACCATTTCAAGTATTGAAGTGGTCTTTTTTATGATGATTGATTGAAGATGTTTAAACTTAACAGGTTTTAAAAACCTGTTAGGTTTACAATAGTACATTTCCACTGAAGTTATTACAAAACTGTACCCTTTACGTGCCAACAAAAAAACCGTTCCAAAAATGAAACGGTTTTCTTATTTATCTGAAAATTTTAGATTAAGCTAAAACTTCTTTTACTTTGTTTGCAGCTTCTTCTAAAGTAATTGCAGAGTGTACCGGAAGACCAGACTCGTCAATTAATTTTTTAGCTTCTACAGCGTTAGTTCCCTGTAATCTTACGATCAATGGAACCGGAAGGCTACCCATAGCTTTGTAAGCATCTACAACACCCTGAGCAACTCTGTCACATCTTACGATACCTCCGAAGATGTTGATCAAGATTGCTTTTACGTTTGGATCTCTTAAGATGATTCCGAAAGCAGTCTGTACTCTCTGAGCATCTGCAGTACCCCCTACGTCAAGGAAGTTTGCTGGGTTACCACCTGATAATTTGATGATATCCATAGTTGCCATTGCAAGACCAGCTCCGTTTACCATACAAGCAACGTTACCATCTAGTTTTACGAAGTTAAGCCCCGCTTCACCAGCTTCTACATCCATTGGATCTTCTTCTCTTGTATCTCTAAGCTCAGCTAAGTCTTTGTGACGGAACAATGAGTTGTCATCTAAAGTTACTTTAGCATCTACAGCGATAATCTTGTTATCAGAAGTTTTTAATACAGGGTTGATTTCGAAAAGAGAAGCATCAATTCCTGTATATGCATTGTAAAGAGATGAAATAAATTTCACAAATTCTTTGAATGCATTACCTTCAAGACCTAGGTTGAAAGCAATTTTTCTAGCCTGGAATCCTTGAAGACCGATTGCCGGGTCAATCAATTCGTTGTGGATCAAATGAGGAGTTACTTCTGCAACGTGCTCAATATCCATACCACCTTCAGTAGAATATACGATTGTATTTTTTCCTTCAGCTCTATCTAAAAGAATAGAAACATAAAATTCTTTAGTTTCAGATTCTCCAGGATAATAAACATCTTCTGCAACCAAAACAGAGTGTACTTTTTTACCTTCAGCAGAAGTTTGTGGAGTTACCAACTGCATTCCGATGATATTCTGAGCGTTTTCTTTAAGTTTATCCATGTTTGGAGAAAACTTAACACCCCCACCTTTACCACGACCACCTGCGTGAATCTGTGCTTTTACAACCCAAGCCTGTGCTCCGGTTTCAGCAGTCAATTTTTCAGCAGCTGCTACAGCTTCATCTACGTTGTTTGCAACGAAACCACGTTGGATAGCTACTCCATACTTTGATAAAATCTCTTTTGATTGATACTCGTGAAGATTCATATTATTTTTATTATTTTATTTTAATATTTAAAGGTTGACAAATTTACTAAAAAGACACGGAAGTTCAAGTTTATTGACTTAAAATTTAAAGTCTGATCGACTTGATTTTTAACATATCATTCTATTTCCCCTATTCTTCCGACAATTTCTCAGACTGAGATCCGATAAACGGAATTTTTGGAGCCAAAAAATATCCGGTAAGGCTGGCAAATAAAATAGGTACAAAATAGGTAAATCCTGTAAGTGTTCCCAAAATAATTGTTGTACTCATCGGTGTCCTTGTCACACAGGCATTGATTGCAGCCATACAGCTTACGATAGCTAAAGTAGTATCAAAATTTGGAAACAAATTATGGATAATCAGTCCTAATGTTGTTCCTACAAAAAACAAGGGAATGATAAATCCTCCTCTCCATCCGGAAGTCACCGTAATGGCAATGGCCAATATTTTAAAAATAAGAATCAGAATTAAAAAATTCAGTCCGAAGTTTCCTCCGATCAGCTGATTGATCTCGTTGTGCCCAAAGTATCTTGTAATGGGAAAATTATAGGCAATGATTCCTAAAATAATCCCACCTACTAATGTTTTAATGTAAATCGGAAATTTTCTGTACTCAAAAACCTTTTTGAAAAATTTGACTACAAAAATAAAGATCCATCCGAAAAGAGTTCCTACAATTCCGAACAATGTAGCATAAAGAAAATCATACACTCCGGTATAATGATATGCTTTCAGATCCCAGGTTGCTCCAATTCCCAAATGGATAATCAAAGCAAACATCAGGTAACTGAAACAACTTGCTACCAGTGCCGGAATAATAGCTTTGTAATATTCTACCGCATGTTTATGATGCAAAATTTCCAAAGAAAAAAGACTTCCTCCAAGCGGAGCACCGAATAACGCTGTAAAACCGGAAGCCATACCGGCAATGCTCAAAGACCGCAACTCTTCCCCTTTCAGTCTGAAAATTTTTCCAAGCCAGGTTCCTGTAGATCCGGTGACCTGTACCAAAGGAGCTTCAGGACCTAAACTTCCTCCTGATGCTACACAGAAAAGAGAAGAAAGGATCATCGAAGGATTATTCTTCGGTTCCAGTTTTCCTTTATTGAATCTGATATTATTAACAATCAGATGAATTTCTCCCGGATCTCCGATAAAATGAATTACCAGTCCGGCCAGCAAACCACAGATCGCCATCGTCGGAATCACCTGCCAACCTTGAAACTCAGCCAGAAATTCTGTAAAATGTTCCAGAACGATCCAATATCCTCCGGCAATGATGCCGCCTACAAGGCCTGTAACAGCCCACATAAAAAAAGTGCGGCTGAACACAAACGGGTTGAATCTGATAGGTTGATCCAAGAGATTGAATGTTCGTATTAACCGTCTCCTTCTATTGATTTTCATTCTTAAATTCTGTTTTTAGCAAAATATAAGATCAACATTCCCCAGCTTAAGATCATCATCAGACCTCCAAGCGGAGTGATAGGGCCTAAGAATTTAAGATTCATCCCCAGATAATCCTGCATGCTCAGAAAGTAGATGCTTACTGAGAATAAAAGAGTTCCTGCAATCATTAAAATGGAAGTCCATTTTTCAGCAGATGTTTCGAATTTTAAAATATATCCGATGATCAGCAGGAAAAAAGCTGCATACATCTGATATCTTACGCCTGTTTCAAAACTTTCCAGTCTTTCCACAGCTAATATTTTCTTTAAAGCGTGCGCTCCGAATGCACCTAAGATTACAGAAACCATTCCGTAAACTGCTCCAAAAACTAAAGTAATTGTTTTCATTTTATAACTCGTCTAATTCTAGGGTTAAATATTTTTTTGTTTTATAATCCTGCCAGGTTCCCATAATTTTCCTGCCTTGCAGATCCGCTTCCACCAAGGCTTTGAAAATCCACTGGTTGGTTTCTTCGCTGTAATAATCGTTTTCTATAATGGAGATATGATTACCTTTTATCTTTCCGTTCCACTCAATCAGCTTTTTATTTTTATCATACCAGTATTTTGCAGAAAAAGAACCATCGTCATATACTTCACTGATCAAAACAGTAATGGAATACTTTCCATCGATCTTTCCCTTATACAATTTATTAGTAAGACTGGTTATCTCTGTTTTTTCAGATCCGGAAATTAAATTTTTCGCGTAAGGACTCCAATGTTTTTCCAGCTCTTTGTAGGAAAATTCTATTTCATGACTTCCAAGCTCATCCAAAGCTCTCATGGCATGATTAGAACATCTTCCGGCAACAAAAGTCAGTTTATCTTTTCCAAAGAAATACCTGATCCCTTCTAAAGTATGTTCCGTAAAACAGTCTTCATACATAGCAATCTGATCCTGAGTCTCCTCTTCAGGATTTTTCTCAGATTTCAGTGTAACAAGAAAATCAGAAATCCTTTTCTTTACTCTTTTCTGAATAATCCCCTCAACAGTCTTCACTGAGCTGGGTTGAAATAAATCTTTGGCATTGATAAAGTTTCCTGTTCTCAAATCAAAATTCTTCCAGATCAAAAAACCTTCCGGATAAGCACCTGAAGCTTCACCATCTATGGCAATACTCAGAATATTCTTGGGAGTTTCAATCTTATCCCAACTATAAAAATAAAGATAGTTGGAATAGGAATTGGTTGCTGTAGAAGCCAGTTTAAAAGGATTACCACCAGATCCGGGGACATATTCCAGCTGATCCACCTGCAAAAATGTATTGATTTTATTTTCTACCCGAGGATTTTCATAATAAGAAACAACCGGAAAAACGGTATCTTCAGTTTTCGGCTGCAGATTACTTATTTTCACTTTTTGCTGTTGTGAAAAACTTAATCCGGAAATCAGTAAGAAAAATACAATACCCTTTTTCACTATTTTGATTTTAAGTACATTAAAATGAACTTGGCCACCAATGTAGAAATCCCCAGTATGATAAACATATTGGCAAATCTCTTGGAGCTTCTAAAACCTTCATGGTTTGTTTTCTTCAGAAAAAATCCAAAAATAAGGAATACAATGGGCAAAATGATCTGTAACATTAGTTTCCTCTCATTCTGTTAAACTCGTTGATCACCTCATGGTGGCTCACCGTCTTATCTTTAAAATACGTTACAAAGTGCTGCTTTTCTTCTTCGGTAGCTCCCAATTGGTTCAGAATATTCAATAAGTGCATTTTCATATGTCCTTTCTGAATTCCTGTGGTTACCAGAGAACGTAAAGCACCAAAGTTTTGTGCAAGGCCAGAAACGGCAAGAATACTCATCAACTCCTGAGCAGAAGGTTTTCCAAGAAGTGCCAGAGAGAATTTTACCAGAGGGTGAAGGTTGGTAAGCCCTCCTACGACTCCTACAGAAATAGGAAGATCAATCCAGAATCTGAAAACTCCGTTATCTGTTGTACAGTGGGTTAAAGATCTGTACTGTCCGTCTCTCGCTGCATACGCATGTGCACAGGCTTCAGTAGCTCTGAAATCATTTCCGGTAGCAATCACAACAGCATCTACTCCGTTCATTACTCCTTTATTATGAGTGGTTGCGCGGTAAGGTTCAATTTCTGCAATGGTAACAGCCTGTTTGAATTTAGCGGCAAATTCTTCAGGAGAAATTCCACTGTCGTCTTTTAAATCTTCCATTTTACATGAAACCTCAGCTCTCACGATACAGTCAGGCGTAAAGTTGGAAAGAATATTCATTACAATTTGTAGTGAATTCTTTTCTTCCTGAGTAAAATCTTCGCTGGTAGCAACTTCCTGCCTCAATGTTTTTCCAAACTGCTCAAGACAAGAATTGATAAAGTTCGCTCCCATTGAATCCACAGTATCAAAGCTTGCTTTAAGCTGGTAATAATTCGGCATTTCTGCTGTTTTATCCACCAGGCTGATATTTAAAATACCTCCACCACGTTTTCTCATGTTGGATGTAATATCTTCCGTTGTTTCGAATAATTTTTTCTTTAAACTGAAATTAAAGAAATGTAATAATTTGTGAGGTTCTACATTAAAAATAAAGTGGGTATGTCCCAACTTTTCTGTATTGATAATGGTTGTTTTAAATCCCCCTTTGTCGATCCAGAATTTGGCAGCTTTGGAAGCAGCAGCTACTACTGAACTTTCTTCAACAGCCATTGGAAGAGCCAATAGTTTTCCATCGATTAAAAAGTTCGGAGCAATTCCGTACGGCATATAAAAATTGGAGATGGTATTTTCAGAAAACTCTTCATGAAGTTTCTGAAGATCTGCATCATCGTTCCAATACTGTTTTAATATATTTTGATATTCCTGGTTTCCTTCAAGATATTCGTTTACGAGCCATTCGATTTTCCCCTGCTTTGGAAGCTTGGAAAAACCTTCGATTGGTTTATGATTCATGATATAAACTTTAATGAGCCGTAAATATAATGATTTTGAGACTCTTTTTTGTTGATAACTTCTATGAAAAAAGATTGACTTTTATCAATTTTGGAACTAAATTTGAACAAAATTAAAATACTTTTTTGATACAAAACAGATCAATTGTTTTAAAATATGAATTTTGACCGACTTAAAGAAAAGCTTGAAATCCTTGCTGATGCAGCGAAATATGATGTTTCCTGTTCATCAAGCGGAGGCACGAGAAAAAATAAAAAAGGAGCTTTAGGAGACAGTTCCGCAAGCGGGATTTGTCATACCTATACAGAAGACGGCAGATGTGTTTCTTTGCTTAAAATTTTATTGACTAATCATTGTATTTATGATTGTGCTTACTGTGTTTCCAGAAGTTCCAATGATATCAAAAGAGCAGCATTTACGGTAGAAGAAGTGGTAGATCTTACCATCAATTTTTATCGAAGGAATTATATTGAAGGGTTATTTCTGAGTTCAGGAATTTTCAAAAACGCTGATACTACGATGGAAAGGCTTGTAAGAGTTGCCAAAAAGTTACGTCTGGAAGAAAACTTTAACGGGTACATTCATTTGAAATCTATTCCCGGGGCAAGTGATGATCTGATGCAGGAAGCTGCGTTGTATGCAGACCGGTTATCCGTAAATATCGAAATTCCTACAGAAAGCGGATTAAAATTGCTGGCCCCTGAAAAAAACAGACAGGATATGATCAGCCCGATGCGGTATATCCAAAAAGGAATTATTCAATATAAGGATGAAAAGAAAGTTCTGAAAAAAGTTCCCAAGTTTGCTCCGGCAGGACAATCTACACAGATGATCGTAGGGGCAACCAATGAAAACGACCTTCAGATCATTAAAGTTGCTGATCATTTTTATAAAAACTTTAATTTGAAAAGAGTCTACTACTCCGGATATGTTCCGGTGTTGGAAGACCAGAGGTTGCCTTCTTTAACGACGGAAGTTCCTATGCTTCGGGAAAACCGTTTGTATCAGTCGGATTGGCTGATGAGATTTTACGGTTTTAAAGCAGAAGAAATTTTAGATCCTCGTGTTCCTTTCCTCGATCTGGAAGTAGATCCGAAATTAAGCTGGGCGTTGCGAAATCTCGATCAGTTTCCCATTAATCTTCAAACTGCAGAATATCAGTTGATTTTAAGAATTCCGGGAATTGGAGTAAAAACGGCTCAGAAAATTGTCAGTGCCAGACGTTTTCAGATTTTAACCATGGATCATTTGAAAAAACTGGGTGCGGCTGTGAATCGGGCAAAATACTTCATTGATTTTAATGCAGGAAATGCTTACCTAAGATATTTAACAGATAAAAACTTCAGAAAGCTGCTGATAGGGGGAAGTTCATCCAAATTCCATAACCAGTTTTCACAACAGCTGACTTTATTTTGATTTTTAAACACAAGTCACACGAATATGTTCACAAATGGCCACTAATTTATTACTTCGATCTAACAGCACATTTGTCATTCTGACGAAGGAAGAATCTCTTCAATTAACCAGATTCTTCATTTCACTTTATTTCATTCAGAATGACAAACACAAATAAATTTTAAATTAAATACATGACAACCCTACTCTACGATGGCAGCTTCGAAGGACTTTTCACTGCGATATTTGAAGTTTTCGAATACCGTTATAAAGATGTAGAGATCACAAGTAGAGAAAGATTTCACCAGGAAAATATTTTTGCGGAGATCCATGAAGTTATTACCCAGACAGAAAAATCTGAAAGAGTACTGAATAAACTGGAACAGAATATCGGAAAACAGGGTGTTTACAAACTTTTAAAAGTTTTTTTATCTGAAGAACCGGAGCTGGAAAACCTCATCTTATCTGCTGTAAAACAGTCTATAAAACATCCGGAAGCTAATATTCTTGAAAATTTTGCTGATTCTGATATTTTGAAAATCTCTAAAATCGGGAAATCCGTAGACAGGGAAAGACATAGAATGACCGCATTTGTCCGCTTTGAAAAAATGCAGGATGGTGTTTTCTTCTCCAAAACAGATCCCGATTTCAATGTTCTTCCTTTAATCAGAAAACATTTTCATGACCGCTATCAGGATCAGAAATGGATGATCTATGATCTTCGAAGAAACTATGGAATTCTGTATGATCTGAACGATTGTGAGTTTTTCTATCCTGATGAAAAAATTGATCTCAATAATTACCAGCAAAAATTCCATGATGATGAAAAAAGCTATCAGGTTCTCTGGCAGAGGTATTTCACAAAAACAAATATTGTGGAAAGAAAAAATATGAAACTCCATATTCAGCATGTTCCGAAAAGATATTGGAAGTATCTGACTGAAAAATGGTAGTCTGAAATTCCATATTGTGGATAACTTTTTATTTCAGCGAAAAAAGAGATAATTTCAAACTCTTTTTTGAAGAAGATCATTTAACCTATTAATTTTGTGGTAGATATAATTCACATTATTTGAAAACTCATATTGTGGATAACTTTTTTCAGTTAACATACCGTTAACATTGAAAATATTTCAAAACAGTTTTTTCCTTAAAAACTAAGCAGATTAAGGCATTTCTAAAAGAATAAGGAATATGAAAATCTTATATAAATAGATGAAAACCTGTTATTTATACAACAAGAATTGAAATCAACATTTCAAATTTGTGGATAACTTTTACTTTTTAATCGTTCGCAATGCTTTTTTGACGATATACTGCGTTTCTTTTGTGGGACTTTCCCGAAGCCATTCGTCACAGATTTCCACTACAAATTCGGGTTGTGATTTGCTGGCATCATTCAGCCAGTTGCCAACGCTGTCTTGTACATATCTGGAGGAATCAGATCGTAAAGATTCCAGTATTTCCAGTCCAAGCCCCGGATTTTGTTTTAAAGTATCAATATGTTCGCACCACACACCTCTAGGCCTTGTGGATTCGCTGGCAAAACGTCTTACGTTCTCATTGTCATGTGTTGTCCACTTTGATAATATAGATAAACTTTCGTCCAGGTTTCTGGAAATATCCGGGCGTACCGCCATCCAGCAGATTTCTCTCACTCCAAAATGAGAGTCAGAAGCAAAATATTGAATTTTATCTAACTTTTCTTTCAATTTTAAATCATGGTTTCGCCCAATGGTATAAGCTGCCCAGCAACGTACCAAATCTGCCGGATGAACAGATAATTTTAATAGAAATTGATCATCTTTATTTTTCACAGCAAGATTAAGAAGCCCAACACCAATTGTTTCATTAATAGTATTGACAGTTTGTTTCTTCAGCTGGTTTACATTTTCTAAAACAGGGATTAGATATTCTTTACGATCATTTTGTAAAAGCAGATTTTCCAGCAACAACCTTTGATCTACAGCCAGCCATTCTGTAAGATTAGCGGTTTCAATTTCTCCTCTGTTCAGCTGTTCCAATATATCTGGTGGAATATCTTTGATGGAGCGGGCTCCTTTTCGTTTTTCTGTCATACTATTTAATGATTATCTTTACAAAAGTCTGAAAGTGGGCGGAGAAAAACAATACCGCATATTTTTCCCCCATAGGGATAAAAAAGTCAATTTATGGAAACAAAGGAAAGAGCTGAAGAAAATAAAATTTGTCCGTTGGAAGTCGCAGTCAATACCATCAGTGGAAAATGGAAAATTCCTATCGTTTGGCAGATTAATGAAGGAAAAAAACGTCCCAGTGAATTTTTGCGTGGTATTGCAAAAGTGGACCGAAGAGTTCTTAATCAGCAACTGAGTGAAATGGTGGAAGATGGTATTTTAACAAAGCAATCTTTTAATGAACTTCCCCCAAGGGTTGAATACACACTTACGGAACTGGGAGAAAAATTAGTAAAAATACTCTGGCAGCTGAATGATTGGGGAAAACTTTTAATTCCGGAAAAAGAAAAGGTGTAAAGGAGGTTTCAAATCTTCATATTTTCAGAATCCTTAATTGCCAGATATCTAAAAAAATGATCTTTGTATCAACTAAAAACGCATGAAAAAAATTATCACAGGAATTACAGCATTTCTCTTTCTCACAGGCTGTACAAAAGAAAAACTGTCAGACCGTTTACTGGCTGAACCAGATCATAACGAACATTTAATTGCTGAAAATTCTCTAAAGATTCATAAGGATAAAAATACCATCCGGGAAAGATTTTCTCCACCGGAAGGATATGAGTGGATTGACGAAAAACCAGATTCTTACGGATATTTTATTGAAAATTTTAAACTGAAACCTTATGACAGTCCAATTTTAAAATATGACGGTACTCCTATTTCTACCCAGCATCTTCATGAAGCCGTTTTTGATATTGATACCGGAAATAAAGATCTCCAGCAATGTGCTGATGCGGCAATCCGAATGAGAGCTGAGTATCTTTATAAGGCAAAAAAATTTGACGAAATCAAGTTTCATTTTACCAGTGGTGATCTTCTCAGCTGGAACGATTATAAAAACGGAACGAGAGCTTTTGTCAGCGGAAATTCGGTCAGCTTTAGAAAAACAGCAGCTTTTGATGATTCTTATGGGAGTTTCAGAAATTACCTGGATCTTATTTTCAATTACGCAGGAACAATTTCTTTAAATAAAGAAACAAAGCCTGTTACAAGAAATTCTGATCTGAAAACGGGAGATATTCTGATCACTCCAGGCAGTCCCGGACATATTGTTTTCATTACCGGAGTTTGCAAAAATCAAAAAGGGAAAAGATTGTATTTATTAAGTGAAGGATTTACCCCAGCTCAATCGGTTCATGTGCTTTCTAATCCGTTTAATCCCTATTTTACGCCCTGGTATGACCTGGATATCGATGCTCAGGAAACAAAAACTGCACGATATTTTTTTAAACCTACAAACTTCAGAAGCTTTTAATAATTTATATTCAAAACTATTGGAAAGTTACTACGATAATCTGAACTTGTTTTTGTAAATTTGTGTTCGAAATTTTTTACTTGATGAAAGAGAGTGCTGTAAAAAAGATTGCAGTTCTTACTTCAGGGGGTGACTCTCCGGGTATGAATGCGGCATTAAGAGCGGTAGTAAGAACCGCCAATTACTATAATATCGAATGCTACGGAGTGAGAGAAGGCTACAACGGCCTTATCAACAATGATTTCCTGAAAATGGGAGCCCGTTCCGTAAAAAATATAATCAACCAGGGTGGAACGATTCTAAAATCTGCCAGATCCGCTGAGTTCAGAACGAAAGAAGGCCGTCAGAAAGCTTATGACAATTGCATAAAGCTTGGAATAGACGGATTGGTTTGTATTGGTGGAGACGGAACTTTCACCGGTGCAAAAATCTTTAATGAAGAATTTGGAATCAGAGTAATCGGTATCCCGGGAACAATCGATAACGATATTTTCGGAACAGATAACACCATCGGATACGATACTGCTTTGAATACTGCAATGGATGCCATTGATAAAATCCGTGACACCGCAACGTCTCACAACAGAGTTTTCTTTGTGGAAGTGATGGGTCGTGATGCAGGTTTTATTGCTTTAAACAGTGGATTGGCAACCGGAGCTCTGGATATTTTAATTCCTGAGAAAAAAGACAGTATTGATGAACTTTTCATAAAATTCAGAAATGCTGAAAAAACAGGAAAATCATCCAGTATTGTAGTGGTAGCAGAAGGTGAAAAATTAGCCAACGTTTACGAACTTGCTGAAAAAACCAAGCAGACATTCCCTGATTATGATATTCGTGTAGCGATTTTGGGACATATGCAGAGAGGAGGTTCTCCAAGCTGTGCAGACAGAGTGTTGGCCAGCAGACTGGGATACGGTGCTGTAACAGGACTCATGGAAGGACAAACCAATGTAATGGCAGGAATGCGTTCCAATGATTTGACGTATACACCGATAGAAGAAGCCATTAAAAAACATAACGAAATCAATAAAGATCTTTTACTGATTTCAGAAATTTTAGCAATCTAATTATTTTTATAATCTAATAAAAACAAACTATTATGTCAACAATTAAAGTAGGTATCAACGGTTTTGGTAGAATTGGACGTCTTGTTTTCAGAGCAATGACTGAAAGAGACAACATTGAAGTTGTAGGAATCAATGACCTAATCAATGCAGAATACATGGCTTACATGTTAAAATATGACTCTGTACACGGTATTTTCCCAGGTGAAGTTTCTGTAGAAGGAAATGATCTTGTAGTAAACGGGAAAAGAATCAGAGTAACTGCTGAAAAAGATCCAAGCAACCTAAAGTGGAATGAAATTGGTGCAGATTACGTAGTAGAATCTACTGGTTTATTCTTAGATAAAGAAAGCGCTGCAAAACATATTACTGCAGGTGCTAAGAAAGTAATCCTTTCTGCTCCTTCTAAAGATGATACTCCAATGTTCGTAATGGGTGTAAACCACAAGGAACTTACTGATGATATCAAAATTTTATCAAACGCTTCTTGTACTACAAACTGTTTAGCTCCTTTAGCTAAAGTAATCCACGATAACTTCGGAATCGTAGAAGGTTTAATGACAACTGTACACGCTACAACAGCTACTCAGAAAACTGTTGACGGTCCTTCAATGAAAGACTGGAGAGGTGGTAGAGCTGCTCTAAACAACATCATCCCTTCTTCTACAGGTGCTGCTAAAGCGGTAGGAAAAGTAATCCCTTCACTAAACGGAAAATTAACAGGTATGTCTTTCAGAGTACCAACTGTTGACGTTTCTGTAGTAGATTTAACTGTGAGAATTGAAAAGGCTGCTTCTTATGAAGAAATCTGTTCAGTAATCAAAGCTGCTTCTGAAGGTGAATTGAAAGGTATCCTAGGATATACTGAAGAGGCTGTAGTATCTCAGGACTTCGTAGGAGATAAGAGAACATCTATCTTCGACAAAGATGCTGGTATCATGCTTTCTCCTAACTTCGTGAAACTTGTTTCTTGGTATGACAACGAAATGGGTTACTCAAACAAGTTAGTAGATATGCTTGTACACGCTGCTTCTTTATAATAAACGATAAGCAATTAGTAATATAAAACCTTCCCGATGGGAAGGTTTCTTTTTATTAGGTATTAACTTTTATAAAATTTAAAATATTTTATACCCAAAGCCAGCACCTAGCCAAGGTTTTTTATTATGGTTCCACATGGAAGCATCCTTTCCGATAGCATAATCAACGCCTAAAAATACTCCGATGTTGATACTATTATACATAAAAGTAATTCCCAAAGCAACGGATCCTAGTCCCTTAGTAATTTCAGTATCATCTGTAATCGGTCGATCCGCAAGGTTTGTATTTGATTTATTAAGCTTAACAGAAGATGCTCCTACCAACAATCCTCCGGTAATCCGCCATGTATTCTCTTTGGTTTCAATTTCGTCCTTGTAGAAAAATGTTGTTCCTCCATATGAATATATACCCCAGAATAGATTACCATTAATTCCTGTCGAAAACTCTTCATCAAGTCCATTCTTACCTCTAAATCGATATTTAATAGGTATTGTTAAAGCATTCAAGGTCATAGAAGTAAAGTATAAAACAGGGCTCTTTCTGTTTTGCAATTCATAAAAATAGACTGGGCTACTCTTTCCATCTTTCAACAGCAGATTAACAAGCAATTTATTCTTCTCAACTTTCACATTTCCACATTCCATACTTCCTATATTTGCATCGACAACCTCATCAACCTGATACTCCCGAAAGAATTTTTCATCAATAGTAATCTCTCTTATCACTTTTATTTCTTTTCCGTCAATAATAACTTTATCTTCAACAGATATTTTATCTCCGAACTTATATTTTTCTTTTATTTTGCGTTTTTCTTCCTCAGATAAACTTTCAAAACTCGTTTTTATATTCTTTTTTAGAGTATAATCACCTAATTTATCATAGATGCGATATCTTACATTAAAATTTTCTTGTCCAAAAACCATTCCCACATACCCAAGCAGAAATAGTAGTAATAAATAAGTTTTCATGGTTATTAGTTTTGTTTTACACAAAGTTTCAAATTATATAAACACAAGTAAATTACCCGTTTGTGGTATTTTTCCAGAAAGTTTTTCCTGGATAGCTGATAAATCTCACCGGAAAACTTCAGCATAAAACTTGTACTTTTATAGGTAAAGGAATGAACATGATACAACCTCGATTTAAAGATGCTCCTCACTTCAGAAACTTTTGGGAAAGTGGGAATGGAAAACTCCTTATTGAATTTTCCGGAGCAGAGGTGAATTTTGAAAAATTTGAAAAATTTGCTCCCTATTTTCATCATGTAGATGAAATCGGTGATGAAGTGGTAAAAGAGGTTTATTTCACTAAAAAATTTCATGAGGCTTCCAGGGAAATTGAACAGTATATCAGAAATGGGGTTTCGGAAACAGAGGCAGTTCCTGAAAGTGTAAAAAAGCTTTTCACCCAAACTCAAAAAGTTCCCGAATGGCTGGATTATAACCTTCTCAAAAGTGGTGCTGAACTGTGTATGAGAAGCAACCTTGATTCTTTGATCTCCCTGAGGGATTATTGTCTGATTGGCGGTTACGACTACGCCTATCTCAACAAGCCACTGATTGTCACAGAAGCATTGAAAAAAGGTGCTGTAAAGCGTCTTTCGGAAACATTGGATTTCTGGGTGAATGCTACCCGCTATAATGCACTGGAAATTCATGCAAAAGGATATGAATTTGCTATAAAAACCCGTTTGATCCATTCTTACGCAAGACTTTCCATTAAGAAACATTATAAAGACTGGGATACTGAAAACTGGGGAGAGCCTATCAATTCGTGGGATATGATGGCAACCTATATCGGATTCAGTCTGGTATTCCTTCATAGTCTTAAAAAATTAGGAAATAGCTTTTCTGTTGAAGAGGAACAGGGAATTTTTCATCTCTGGAAATATGTAGGTTATCTTTTGGGAATTCCGGAGCAGCTTCTTCCTGATGATAAAAAACAGGCAACAGAATATTTCTATTTATGGACTTCTGTTCAGCCCCCTTCGGATAAAGATTCTGTTCTTCTTGCTCATTCTCTGCTGGATGAATCATTGGAAAACCCTATTTTAAAATATGAATTTCAAAGAAAAAATTTGAAATATCTACATGTCTGCTGTACCTGGTTTTTGTTGGATGACGAAGTGTGTAAAAGATTACAAATTCCGGAAGTTCCTTACAGAAATCTGTTTCCAAAATCTAAGATACTTTTCAACAAAATTTATGATCAGCTTGTCAGCCGGAAATCGAGAATACAAAGAGGAAACAAGGATCAGATGAAAGTACTGGAAGATTATCTTGCCATCACTAAAAACTCAAATTTTCATTAAAAGTAATTGTTGGAAGGCGCAAAGATTTCAAGACATTGCAAAAGTTTTTTAGGACGCAAGAAAATCGAAGATTTTCAGCAGGGGAATTATATAATTTCAGGTAAAATTCTTGCAATCAACCAGACGATACAGGTTTAATAGCATATGCGTTATCTGCAAAATCAGCGTGAGGTAAAAAATACATACACTACTCAATTTTATAGGAGATAAAATCTTTGCGCCTTAAAGCATAATCTATATTAAAAGAATTACGCCTTTGCGATATCAAAAAAAAACTCATTTTACTAAAGTAAAAAACATTAAAAAAAACTTTAGATAACACATCCTCCATCTGCTTCGTAATGAATAAGATCAGCCATAAAATTTTATCATTTTTTAACTCTAAAAACAGCTTTAGGAAATAAAATATATTAGCTTTTAATATTTAAATTATGTATTTTTGAGAAATTATATTAATAGAGATGAGTAACATTGATGATAAGAAAAAAGCACTCGCTTTAGTGCTTGACAAGCTAGATAAAACATATGGAAAGGGAACAGTAATGACTTTAGGTGATGAATCTATCGACAATACCATAGAAGTAATTCCTTCCGGTTCTTTAGGATTAGATATTGCACTAGGTATAGGTGGATATCCAAAAGGAAGAATCATTGAAATATATGGTCCTGAATCTTCAGGTAAAACAACATTAACCCTTCATGCTATTGCTGAAGCTCAAAAAGCTGGTGGTATTGCTGCATTCATTGATGCAGAGCATGCTTTCGACAGAACTTATGCTGCGAAATTAGGAATTGATCTTGAAAACCTGATCATTTCTCAACCAGACAACGGTGAGCAGGCGTTGGAAATTGCAGATAACTTAATCCGTTCAGGAGCTATTGATATCGTTGTCATTGACTCTGTTGCCGCTCTTACACCAAAAGCAGAGATTGAAGGTGAAATGGGAGATTCCAAAATGGGTCTTCATGCGAGATTAATGTCTCAGGCATTAAGAAAGCTTACAGCTACTATTTCAAGAACAAAATGTACTGTGATTTTCATCAACCAGTTGAGAGAAAAAATTGGTGTAATGTTTGGAAACCCTGAAACTACTACCGGAGGTAACGCTCTTAAGTTTTATGCTTCTGTAAGAATTGATATCAGAAAAGCAAGCGCACCTATCAAGCAAGGTGACGAAGCTATTGGTAGCCGTGTGAAAGTGAAGATTGTGAAAAACAAAGTAGCACCTCCTTTCAAGCAGGCAGAATTCGATATCATGTATGGTGAAGGAGTTTCTAAAGTAGGAGAAATTCTTGATACTGCAGTAGATATGGGAATTGTGAAGAAAAGTGGATCTTGGTTCAGCTACGAAGAGACTAAATTGGGTCAGGGACGTGATGCTGTAAAAGATGTTTTAAGAGATAACCCGGATCTTGCTGAAGAATTGGAAGGTAAGATCAAAGAAGAAATGAAAAACAAATAGTTTTTCAGAACAATATAGAAAAGGCAGTCTTCGGATTGCCTTTTTTGTTATTTTTAATTCATACAAAGAATAAATTACAAATGACTAATGACCAATTAATTGATTACTTATTAAACAAAACAATTCCATCAGATTTAACAACCCAAGAAGAATCTTATATTGTAAGTGAAATTTTTAAGAATTGCTGGGACAATACCCCTGAAAATTTATACAGATATAGGGCATGTAATGAATATAGCTTTGATGCATTAGAAAATGACAAGTTTTTACTAACTAAACCGACAATGTTTAATGATCCTTATGACTCATTATTATTTGTTGACAAACAAGCATTAATAGATATTATAACTAATTCTGAAAATAAAGATTCAAGTTTAATCGATAGACTAAATAATGACTTAGAATTCAGAAACTCACAAATAGAATTATTAGGACAAGAGTTTGTAAGTTATCATTTACAAAGTCCAGGATTTAAAGACTCAGAAGAAGAGGCTTTTTTTAATGAGTTATCTGATAAAATACATACCAAACTCATAGATAATATAACGGAAGAATCAATAAAAAGTTTAAAACAATCCTCATTGGTTGGCTGCTTAACCGAGAATATAAACTCTGTATTAATGTGGTCACATTATGCACAAAATCATCAAGGATTTGCTTTAAATTATAATTTTAAAGCAAGATACTCTATTGAAACAGGAATACCAAACGTAAAAGCAACTGAATTTGCCGATAAAAAATTATTTCCTGTAAAGTATATAGATGAACGATATGATGCTACATCTTACTTGGAATTTAATTTTTTATATAATATACATTTACAACTAGGTATTAAATTTAATCAACCATTCTTCGATAAACTTTTTTATTATAAATATTTATTATTTAAATCAACAGATTGGTCTTATGAAAAAGAATGGAGAATAATAAAACAAACTAATCTTAACTATGATGATGGCAAATCAAACTTTGGCTTTATAGAAAATATTTGCCCTCAAGAAATTTATTTAGGTGCACATATAACAGAAGAAAATAAAGAAAAGTTATTAGTAATTGCTAAGTCAAAAAAAATTGATGTTTTTCAAATGAAAATAGATTATTTTTCAAAATATTATAAATTAAGTAAGGATAAAATTATCTTTGATTAATAAAAAATCTACGAGAATTTTATAATAAAAAAGGGATCTGAATATTCAGATCCCTTTTTTATACAGTTATTATTTTCTAAAAATTATTCAGCAATTTTACCTTGCAATTGAAGTGCTCCGGTCACTTTCATTCCTTTTGTTGGAGTTTCAAATCTCATATTCTCTTTATTCACAAAAGCATCAATGGTGAAGAAATCTTCATTCTCTTCATTGGTGATCAGCTTCAGCTTCAGAATATATCCTTTAACACTTCCATCTTCAAGCAATTCTGTTTCCTTAAAATCTACAACCTGCCCAATAAAGTCAAAACATGCATAGTTAGGAAGATCCTGGCTTGGTGCATACGTTGTGAAATCCTCACTCATTTTAGTACCATCTGGTAAATCAATATTGGTGTGAACATCAAGAATAAACACAATTCCGCTGACATTTACTTTCAGATGTGGTTGTGTCATGTATGTATTTTTATTTTCAGCATAATCTGTTGCAAAGAACCAAACTGCAAAAGTTTCTCTAGTAGGTCCTGCTACAATCGCCTGTAAATTCAGTGCATTTTCCCATTCCCTGATAGATCTCGTTTCAAAATCCAACGTATAATCCGTTGTTACTTCCGGAATGATAATGCTTAATTCCTCCGTTAAAGTAGTTTTAAATGTTACCCCTTCAAATTCTGTTTTGCTCTTAATATCCACTGATGGATCAGAAGATTCAGACTGTGTCAGAATAGCATTAAGATACTGACCGTAATCTTTAGTCTGGAAATTCTGATGACCAAAAATCCCACTCCATGTATTCATCATGTTATGAACATTCGATTTTCTGATGATGATTCCTGCTTCATTCGTCATTTCAGGAGCTGCAATTCCTTCTGTATTCTGGAAATAATTTTGCCCCTCAATCAACTGATGATTCATGATTGCATTATTTTCTTCATGAGAAAACTCTGCAAAACCTTTATAAGTAATATTTTGGTTTTCGAAAATATAAGGCAACCCTGTTTTCTTCTTTTCATCACCAGCAAAGTGATAAGCAAGTGAAATCCCCTTGAATTCTCCTTCCTGAATTGCCGGAGTGTGGTTACCGTTATGATCAAACTGAGAATGATACAGGATCACATAAGATTTAATCTTACCTTCCTGAAGTTCACTTTCGAACTTTTCTTCCATTTTTGCAATCGCCTGTTGTGGAGAAAGTGCATAAGCATCTTCAGTTACCATATACGCAAAGCCTTCTACCTTGCCATTCTCTTTTTCAAAAGCAGAAAGAGGCGTATACTCACCTCTTAACTGAAGAGCTATAGAATACACGATATAATCATTATAAATCCTGATTTTTTCATATTCTTCATTTACTTTCGGCTCTTCTACCGGCTGCGAAGGGATTTCCGGTATTGTTTCCACAACTTCTTCCATCACTTCCTCTACTACTTTTTCTTCCGGCATTTCCATTTCCTGAACCGGAATACTTACATTTTCCTGACTGTTATTTTTCTTCTTAAAAAAATCAAAGATTCCCATACTGTTATTTATAATTGGCGGTAAATATAATAAAAGTGCTCAACAGACCCAACATAAAAAAAATGCCATTGTGTCAGTTTCTTCTTCATTGCTTTTATAATAAAAAATTCCGGCGGAGCCAAAGGCTCCGCCGGAATTTTTTATTAATTAGGTTTATCATCTGTCAACTCAAATCCCCAATCTTTTCCTTTTTGGGTAGCTGGGATACCTTTTGTCATCCAGACCGGAGCTTTTGCCCCTTTAAGGTAATAATCAAAAAACTGCTGTTCGCGGATTTGAATATCTTTCCTGTTCTGACGTTTAATAAGGTTATGATCATCACCATTATAATTCAGTAGCCATACTGGTTTCCCGAGACGGCGCAATGCGGTAAACATTTCGATTCCCTGATACCAAGGCACTGCTCCATCTTTATCATTACTCATAATAACTACCGGAGTTTTCACCTGATTAATTGCAAAGAGCGGTGAGTTTTTAATATAAAGATCCGGAGCTTCCCATAAATTCTTTCCTAGTCTGCTCTGCGATTTTTCATACTGGAATTGTCTGTTCATTCCGGAAGTCCATCGGATTCCCCCATAGGCAGAAGTCATGTTGACAACAGGAGCACCACTCCATGCTGCTGCATACATATTGGTATGAGCAATAAGATACGCTACCTGATAACCTCCCCAGCTTTGTCCCTGTATTCCTATTTTAGCACCATCTACCCAGGAATTTTGCTTTAGCTTTTCAACTCCTGAATTAATATATTCCATAGCAGATTCTCCAGGAAAACCATCTGTATATGAAATATCAGGCGTGAAAACCAGATATCCGTTGCTCACAAAATAAGAAATATTCAATCTTGAAGGTGTTGGAGCTGGTGCAACATAGCGGTTCAGATTGTCTGAAAGTTTTTCATAGAAATAAACAATCATCGGATATTTTTTATTCGGGTCGAAATTTTCCGGTTTGTATAAAACTCCTGTGGAAGTATTCCCTTTTGGGGTTGTCCAGTTTACCAGTTCATCCGTTCCCCAGTTATATTGATTTTGCTGAGGATTGGTGTTGCTCAGTTTTTGCTGATGTGAGAAATCTGATGTTGCAAAAATATTGGGAGAATCTGTGTACGATTCTTTTACCAAAATATATTCCTCAGCATTTTTTGCTTTTTGAAGATTTCTGTAACCCCAGACATTTTCCATCTGAATTTTTACAGGATCAGAATTCTTCTGAATGGATGTTTTAAAAATCCCGTTTGCCTTGGTTGTATTATCAAACGCTGATAAATAAATAGTTGATTTACGGTTTAAGCTTTTAATATCTTTATCTAAATCGTAAGTATCGAATGTTATTTTATTCTTACGTCCAAATCCATTGGTGATGTTTCTTGGCTTTTTTGAACCGTCAAGGAAAAACTCCCAAAGATCATAACGGTCTCTGATAATTACAGATTCATCATTATCTGTCCAGGATGCAATACCATAAGAATTTGGAAAATCCGGCATATCAAATTCCTCATCAACGAAGGAAACAGGTAAGCTGGTATTTAATGGAAGGGGTTGTTTTGTTTTTACATTATAACTCAGCCACTTTCCTTTTTCTCTGTCAAAGATTACGACAAATTTACCAAGCGGAGATACAGCTGCTGCTCCATTCAGATTTTGAATAATTTCAGTTCTGTCTCCTGTTTTATTATCAATCAGGAAATACGTTTTCTTTGTTGCGCCTTCCCATTGTGAAGAAATACGGTTGCTGATACTGGTAATTCCCAATTCGAATTCTGCATTTCCTTCATTCACCAATCGTAAAGTATCTAAATCTTCTCCATCAATATTTCTGAAGAAATCCGGTTTTTCTGTTTGCATTACTGCAGCATATGATTTCTTCAGATCATTTTTCAATTCTTTTAGCTGTACCGTTTGCAGATAGTCATCTCTATAATTCCAGACATCTACTACAGCATGGTCATTCGCAATCATTGCCGTATCTTTTGCAACAGGTTTTGGAGCAACACCAAAGTACAGCTGTTTTCCATTTTTACTGAACAGAGGTAATCGGTTTTCAGAAATCACCCAATTCTTTTTCATCTGAGCATTCTCATTGGTAACAATTTCTTTTTTGTTTCCTTTAAAATTAAAGTAATACAGCTGATATAATTTCACCAGATCATTCTGTGCAGAAGAAGTTCCCACATAGGCCAGTTGATTTCCTTCTTCATCAAAAGATAACTGGGAAAAATCACCTTCCATTTCAGAAATTTTATTTACACTTCCTTTTTGCAGATCTACCACCTGAACAGTTTGCAATGCATATTTCTTCGGCTTTGACTTGTCCGTATCTTTTTTATCTGCGGATTTTTCATCCGTTGATTCTTTTCCTTCTTTTTTATCCTTTTTTTCGTCTGGCTTTTTTGTCACAAAAACAAGCTGTTTCCCATTTTTACTGAACTCGTAGCGTACTACATTATCATATGTTGTACTTTTTCCATCCAATAGATTTCGCACTACCAACTGTAATGGTTTTACATTTTTATCTTCGTCTTTATTTTCATCTCCATCTTCTTTATCTGGAGCATCATCTGAAGATTTATCTTTTGTATTTTCCAGAAGATAAGCAACGTAAGAACCTGCCTTTTCAGGAATTTTAAAAGATTTTACATTAGGAATTTTCTCCGTTTTATCATTGAAAAAATCAACAATGGTAAGGCTGTCTTTCGTTAATTTATTTTTCTTCAGTTTTTTATCTTTTACCGCTTTTATATCTTTATACTGGGGACGGATTTGAAAAACAGCAAACCTGGAATCATTTGTAAAATCCACTTTTGTGGCTCTTGCAAACTTCTTTGAGGTTTTATTTTTAACGGAATATAAAGAAAGGTTAGAATTTCCTTCCTGAGCATCCACAGAGTAAGCAACCCATTTTCCATCATTTGAGATTTTTCTCGAGCCAATATTTTGCCAGCTGTCATAAACAGAATGGTCTAAAGGCTTTTTCTGCGCATACATCCAGGAGGTTATGATGAGCAGAATAAAAACTGTACATTTCAACTTCATATTTAAAATATTTTAAGAATTAAAAATAAGATATTTCTTCGACAAATTCACATGATGAACCTGTTTCAACTTAAAAAAATGTCAATCTGTCACATTCCTCATGGTGGTATTTTTTTTGAGAAGTATGTGGAATAATTAAAATATAAAATATGATGACTAAAGGAAATATTAATGTATCTGTGGAAAACATTTTCCCACTTATTAAAAAGTTTCTTTACAGTGACCACGAAATATTCTTGAGAGAATTAATCTCTAATGCTACTGATGCTACTTTAAAATTAAAACATTTAACAAGCATTGGGGAAGCAAAAGTGGAATATGGAAATCCAAAACTTGAAGTTAAAATTGATAAAGAGCAGAAAACATTACGCATTATCGATCAAGGTATTGGGATGACCAGTGAGGAAGTTGAAAAATACATCAACCAGGTTGCGTTCTCAGGAGCTGAAGAGTTTCTGGAAAAATATAAAGATTCTGCTAAAGATTCAGGAATTATTGGACATTTTGGTCTCGGATTCTACTCTGCATTTATGGTGGCAGAAAAGGTAGAAATTCTTACAAAGTCATACAAAGATGAACCGGCAGTACGTTGGATATGTGATGGAAGCCCGGAATTTACACTTGAAGAAACTACTGACAAAACAGACAGAGGAACAGAAATCATCCTTCATATCGCTGAAGATTCCGTAGAGTTTTTAGAAGAAGGAAAGATCCGAGAACTGTTATTAAAGTATAATAAATTTATGCCTGTTCCGATTAAATTTGGAACAAAAACACATACACTTCCTTTACCAGAAGGTTCTCCGGAAGATGCTGTAGCTGAAACAGAAGAGGTAGACAATATCATCAACAATCCGGTACCAGCATGGACAATTGCTCCAAGCGAATTGACCAATGAGGATTATATGAAGTTCTACCACGAATTGTATCCAATGCAGTTTGAAGAACCATTATTCAACATCCACCTGAATGTTGATTATCCTTTCAACCTTACAGGAGTTCTGTTCTTCCCGAAACTGAGCAACAATTTGAATATCGACAAAGATAAAATTCAATTATACCAAAACCAGGTATTCGTAACGGACGAAGTAAAAGGAATTGTTCCAGACTTCCTGATGCTCCTGAGAGGAGTAATTGATTCTCCGGATATTCCATTGAATGTATCCCGTTCTTATCTACAGGCAGATGGTGCCGTAAAGAAAATTTCATCTTATATCACGAAAAAGGTTGCCGACAAAATGGCTTCTTTAATCAATGAAAACCGTGAAGACTACGAGCAAAAATGGAATAATATTAAAGTGGTTATCGAGTACGGAATTGTTACGGAAGAGAAATTTGCTGAAAAAGCAGACAAATTCACATTATACCCTACCACAGACGGTAAATACTTCCTTTGGGATGAATTGGTAGAGAAAATCAAACCAAGCCAAACCGATAAGGATAACAAACTGGTTGTACTGTATGCTACCAATGCGGATGAGCAACACAGCTACATCCAGTCTGCAAGAGATAAAGGATATGAAGTTCTGTTATTAGACTCTCCTATTATTTCGCATGTGATTCAGAAACTGGAAACGTCAAAAGAAAATATTTCGTTTGCAAGAGTAGATGCTGATCATGTTAATAATTTGATCAAAAAAGACGAGCCGGTAATTTCAAAACTGAATGAAACGGAAAAAGAATCATTGAAAAAGAACGTAGAAGAAGCTATTCAGGATTCCAAATTTACGGTTCAGCTTGAAGATCTTGACAGCAATGATGCTCCATTTACTATTACCCAACCAGAATTTATGAGAAGAATGAAAGAAATGCAGGCGACAGGCGGAGGTGGTATGTTTGGAATGGGAGGTTTCCCGGAGATGTACAATCTTGTGGTGAACTCCAACAGTGAACTTTCCAATCAGATCTTAAAGACAGAAAATGCTGAAGAGAAAGAGAGCTTGATCAAATATGCCCTTGATCTTGCCAAGCTTTCACAAAACTTACTGAAAGGAAAAGACCTGACAGATTTTATACAGAGAAGCTATAAGCAACTTGAAAAATAATACTCAAGAGACTGTTTCATTTTGAAGCAGTCTTTTTTTATCTTTTTAAACCACAAAAGTCACAAAAGATCTTGGGCACTTAAGGTTTTTGAAAATCTTAAATTTCCACAGATGTTTGTGGAGAGTTTTTTGGGAAAACGCAAAGGCGCTAATTTTTTTATATACTATATGCTTTAAGACGTAAGGATTTTATCTCCGATAAAATTGTATCCCGCTAAGTAATGATCCATTATTCTTGCTGAAAATCTTTGATTTTCTTGCGTCTTACAACAGTATAAAGATAGAAATCCTTGCACCTTCACGTTTTTCCAACAATTCCAAACAATATAAAAATCGTACACAATTAATCCAAATAAGATTTATATTATACAGCTTTTCCGCTTTTTCTATTCGCTTTCATTGCCTTGCTCTACATTTTTTCTGTTTTCTATTGTATAGATTCTGCTTTTTTGCCATTTTTGTATAAAATGTAGGTCATGCAAAAAGAAAAATTACGCGTCATCAGAAAGCAAAAAGGCTACACTCAACAGCAAGTAGCAGACTTTATCGCAACAGATGTATCTAATTACAGCAGAAAAGAAAGCGGTGATGTAAGAATTGTAAAAGATGAGTGGGACAAACTTGCCCGTTTTCTGGATGTACCGTTTGAGGACATTTATGAAGAGGATGAACCTGCAATAGTTATCAATAATGATCATCCCGTATTTAATGACAGATCTTCTTCTGCAGGGGTAATTACTAACCAGAATAATTATGATAATATTCCGGGAGCTATCATTGAAAATCTACAGAACTATATTGCTCTGTTAAAAGAGGAAAACGAAAGACTGAAAGAAGAACTGAAAGTTATCCCAAGAGGAAGAAAATAATACGGTTTGAAACTGTAGAAAATATTGATGTCATTTCATATTAATGTATGGAGTGACATTTTTTATAATGAGATTAAACTTCACTCAAATTACAATTCCTCCAACGGATCCCAAAACAGTTTTTTGAAATTTTTTATTCTAAGGTTTTCCACAATGATTCCTTCAGCTTCCAGCTTAGGCTGAAATTCAGGAACAGACAAAACTCCTGAACTTGAAATCACACGGTGAGCGGGGACATCCTTTGGACATCCACCCATTGCTTTTCCTACATGTCTGGAATGATTTGGATAGCCAACAGCCTTTGCTATGGCTCCATAAGTAGACACTCTTCCCTTCGGAATAAGTCTTGCCACTTCGTAAACCTGTTGTTTGAAAATTTCTTCCATATCTGAGTATTCTCTTTTTTGCATCATTTTTGAACTCTATCAAATTCAATGATGTTTCATTAAAAGATAAAGATATGAAAAAATCATTTTTCAGGCTGCTGAATGCCGTTAATAAAAAAGTTCTTCCGAAGCTGAGCAAGAAAGATCCTAATCATCTGACTAAGATCGAAAAGGGAATTCTGGTGTATCGTTATTTTGTGCTGGTGAATTCTTTGGATTGATTTTTCTGGATTTGTGTGAATGTTTTTCCCGCAGATGACACAGATTTTGGTGTTGAATTTTGGGAAACGCAAAGACGCTATTTTTTTTATATACTATGGGCTTTAAGATGCAAGGATTTTATCTTCGATAAAATTTTGGATTGTTAAATCTATATAGAATCCTTGCTGAAAATCTTTGATTTTTTTTGCGCCTTAAAAATATCCACATACTTAGGAACTCTTTGCGCCTTTGCGTTTTCCAACAAAATTACACTTACTTATGGTAATAAAAAAAGCGCTCCAAATAAATTGAAGCGCTGATATTGTAATCTCTGATGAGATGTTTATTCTTAAGCGTTTTCTAAGATATAAGAGAACATCAATGGTGCACAGATTGTTGCATCACTTTCAACGATAAATTTCGGTGTAGTGATATCAAGTTTACCCCAAGTGATTTTTTCATTTGGAACAGCTCCTGAATATGAACCATAAGATGTTGTAGAGTCAGAAATCTGGCAGAAATAAGACCAGAAAGGAATGTCATGCATTTCCATATCCTGATATAACATTGGTACTACACAGATAGGGAAATCTCCTGCAATACCTCCACCAATCTGGAAGAAACCAACTCCTTTTCCTCCTGAGTTTTTAGTATACCAGTCAGCAAGGTAAGTCATATATTCGATTCCTGATTTCATTGTAGTAGCTTTAAGCTCACCTTTGATACAGTAAGAAGCGAAGATGTTACCCATTGTAGAATCTTCCCATCCCGGAACTACGATTGGTAAGTTGGCTTCTGCAGCAGCAATCATCCATGAGTTTTCTCTAGGAATTTCATAATACTGCTCCAATACTCCTGAAAGGATCATTTTGTACATGAATTCGTGAGGGAAATATCTTTCTCCTTTAGCTTCTGCATCTTTCCAGATCTCTACGATATGTTTTTGTAATCTTCTGAAAGCTTCTTCTTCAGGGATACAAGTATCTGTAACTCTGTTCAGACCTCTTTCCAAAAGATCCCACTCATCCTGAGCTGTTAAATCTCTATAATGAGGAACTCTTTCATAGTGAGAGTGTGCTACAAGGTTCATTAAATCTTCTTCAAGGTTAGCACCTGTACAAGAGATAAAATCTACTTTTCCCTGACGGATCATTTCAGCAAGAATCTTCCCTAATTCAGCAGTAGACATTGCTCCAGCCAAAGTAATCATCATTTTTCCGCCATCTTTAAGATGTGCAACATATCCTTTAGAAGCATCCACCAATGCAGCTGCGTTGAAGTGCAGGTAATACTTTTCTATGAATTCAGTTATCGGTTTGCTCATTTTTTAAATTTTTGCAAAGATAAAACTTAAAAACGGAATGTAATCAAAGCACTTGAAGAAAGTGTGATAGAGAAGTATTTTTTATCATTTGTTAAATTGGGAAGGTATAAGTTGGAAAACGCAAGGGCGCAAAGGGTTTTAAAACTTTGTGAATATTTAAGGTGCAAAAAAAATCCAAGATTTTTAGCAAGGGACATTTTATCTTAGATTATTTTTTTCACAAATCACACCAATCACACATTTTTTGTACTATCTGTAAATCAGTGTGATATAACATATACAATATGAAATTTTATCAAAAAAAAATCTTTGCGTCTTAAAGCACATAGTATATAAAAAAAATAGCGCCTTTGCATTTTCCAACATTAGCTCTTATAAAAAAGCGCAGCCCAAATTGAGCCACGCTTTCATTATCATTGAACTTAATAATATTCACAAAGATTTATCCTTCCCAGCTTTCCACTTTCAGGATTTCGATTTTTCTTTCTCCGTCTTTGAAAGGCCAGTTGATGATATCTCCTACTTTATACCCTACTACTGCAAGCGCAATATCCGACAGGATGGAATGTTTATTTTTTTTAAGCTTTTCTTTACTAGACGCCACAAAAATATATTCGTGCTCAAAATCTAATGTATGGTCTTTTAAGGTTACTTTTCTTTCAACCGTTACAATATCGTTAGGAAGATCTCTTCTCAGCACTTGCTTTGCCTTTCTAAGTTCTTCAGCTAATCTCTTTTCTTCTCCGATACTCACTTTTTTTCTTCTGAGTGTATCTTTTATAGCATCATAAATTCCGGTAGTTACAATAATATGATTGGACATGTTCTTCATTTTTTTTGAATTAAAATGCAGTTATTCTCTGACGATCCAATGTAGAATACAGACGTATGACAGCCTTCTTCCCTAGAAAACTGCAAAAAGCAATATATAAAATTCGGAATGATTCCCTGTCTTGGATCCTGACAGGGCTTAAATAATGAAGTCCTTAGAACTTTTCAGAAAAGAATCTGTATGAAGATAAAGTAAAGACAGCAGCAATCCTGACCGGCGGTGTTCTGCAGATAAAAAGATTGTTGCTGTCATTATCAATTATTATTAATTCAAACAAAGATACACCTTAAAAACGGAATGTAGCGGCTGCACTTAAAGAAACTCTATGTAAACCTTCTTTTTGATCATCATCAAATTTATAGGTTACTCCATTAAACTTCATTTTATTCAGGGTACCTCCACTTAAACCAACTTTTGGCCCTATAAGAAAGTTTTTACTGACCTGATATCGGTAACCAAAATCAATTTCTGCTCCGAAAGTACTTCCTGTACCTTTTACATCTCCTGTTTTGGTAGTATAAGATAGTACTCCCAATGCAATATCTGCAAATACTTTATGTCTGGTAGGCGAATTATCATTTGAAATAAGCCCGGAAACTCCAAAAAAAGTAATATTATCCTTTGTAGTCACAGGAACAGATACTGGCATTCCATTTACATAGCCAAGCAAAAACCCGTCACTGGATGCACTGTAATGAGAATATTTTAAACCAAGCCCAAACCCGTTATTTACTTCATAATGGGCTGCGATATCAAAGTTCACTCCGTTTTTAAGATCTTTTACATAGTCTTTTTCTTCCTTACTAAGTCCGGAAATTGTTTTTGCTGTTCTCCATGCATACCCTACGGAAGGTCTGATAGAAAATTTCTGAGCGAAAGACATGGTAGAGATTGAGAATACTCCAACTAAGATTAATTTTTTTATCATGGTTTTAAAAGTTTCCGGCAAAAATAAAGTTTTCTACCGGACAAACAAATTAAAACCTGAAACGTCTGTTTTCTTTTTTGTCTGAAAGCTTTTTCTTATTATCCAGTCTTTTTTGTTTCTGCCCTTTTGAAGGTTTAGTTGCGGTTCTCTTTTTGGGGACAATAAGTGCTTTGTTTACAATTTCAATTATTTTTTCAATGGCTTTATTCTTATTCATCAGCTGGGTTCTGCTCTCGGAAACCGTGAGGAATAAAAAGCCATCTGCATTGATTCTGTTTTTCAGTTTATGCTGAATCAATACTTTTTCATCTTCATTAAAAAATTCTGAAGTTTCTACTTTCCAAAGTACGGTAACGGCAGTCTCCACTTTATTCACATTTTGTCCGCCAGCACCACTGCTGCGGGAAGTTTTGAAGCTGAGTTCTTTTGAAAAGTTTTTCATTTTTTAAAGATTTTGAGATATTAGAATCAAGAGCCAAGACTAGAGATTTAAATTTTTATAGAGTTCCATTCTGCTTACTTTTCCATTAGGTGTTCTTGGAATTTCATCCATAAAAATAATGTCTTTTGGCTTGTGGTAACTCTTTTCAAAGGGCGTTTCCGTAATTTTCTTTATTACCTCATCAGATTTATTTCCTTCAATAATGAGTACCAGTTTCTGTCCCAAAGTTTCATCCGGCAAACCCACAAATACAGCTTCGTTCGGGATTTCTTTTTTCACTAATGCTTCAAGTGTTTCCGGGAAAATTTTTGCGCCTCCGGAATTAATCACATTGTCAATTCTTCCGAGAAATTTAAACTGTTTTTCATCCTTAATATTAACTAAATCATTAGTTTGCAATTCTTCAGCATTTACATTCGGAGCAAAGATCTTCAGACAACCTCTCTCATCCAAAGAAATGGACACATTTTCAAAAACGGTGAAATAATCTTCCTGCTCAGGCATCAATTGCTTTAAACCAATATGAGAAAGGGTTTCAGACATTCCATAGGTTTCAAAAATACGGTTTGAAGCACTAAGATTCATCTGCAGAATTTTATTTTTCAGGCTTTCTGAAACAGCGGCACCTCCAATGATCAGGTTTTTAATCAGATGGAGTTTTTCCAGTGAGTTTTCTACCTGAAGCGGTGTCATCGCACAAAAGTCTATTTCTTTATCCAGATCTTCAACAGGTTTTAAAGAAGGATCAGCAATTTTTAATTTTAATTTCCTTTCTATAGAACGTACAATCATCATTTTCCCAGAGATATATTCTACAGGCAGGCAGAGTAATGCGGTATCGCCTTCTTTTAATCCTAAAAAATTACAGGTCATGACTGCAGAGTTGACCATTTTCTTTTTCTCAATTTCAAAAATTTTTGGTACTCCGGTAGAACCTGAAGTCTGGACATCTACTCCTGTTTTTTCTGAAAACCATTCCTCCAGAAAAATTTTCACTTTCTTTTCAAATTCGGTATCGAATGATAATTGATTAATATTGAGATTATTGAAGTCTATCAGCATATTTTCCGTAAATAAATTCTACAGTAAATTTAAAAAAAAAATCAAAAAGTTCTTGTATATAAAGAAAAAAGCTGTAAATTTGCACCACTAAAACAAACAGACTCATGGTGTAGCGGTAACACTACTGATTTTGGTTCAGTCATCTGGGGTTCGAATCCCTGTGAGTCTACAAACCACTCTTTTTTAAGGGTGGTTTTTGTTTTTATAACTATCGTTTATTTCTGAGTGAATTCAGAATAAACAATTTAAAACTATAACTATGAAGAAACACTATTTCTTATTCTTTTCAATCATCAGTATTTTTCTGAATGCCCAAAGCTTTAGCCTGGATCCCACCTTCGGAAATGGCGGTTATTGTATGTTTGACAATTTTGATTTAATGTCTGATGCTGTATTGCTTCCGGATGGTCAATTCATTACTGCAACATCAACGGGCTCTATCACCATCAGAAAAGTAAACCAAAGCGGAATTCTTGACAGCACTTTCGGAGAAAAGGATTATGATATGGGCAGCAATTCACTGGATAAAAGTGAATCTATCAAAAGGATGATTTTAAATAATAATAAAATATTGATCTATGGAAGAGTAAACGCCACGCCAACTCACAGCTTATATGATTGGTTTTTAACCAGAATTAATCTGGATGGATCTCTGGACACCAGCTTTGGCAACAATGGTTTTACCACTCAATCTGTGGGTCAAAATGGTACAGTGAATGATTTTACGGTAGATCAGAATGGAAACAGTTACCTTCTTATTTCCAACATGGGTTCTTATATGGTAAAAGTAAACCAGAATGGTGTAATTGATAATAATTTCGGCACCAATGGAAAGTTATCGCTTAATACGTTTTATCCAAATAAATTTTATATCCAGAACGACGGAAAATTGGTTATGGCAGGGACTAAAACCAATCCATTAACTAACACTCAGGATTCTTATATAGAACGAAGATTAGCTGATGGAACCTATGATTCTACATTTGGCAACAATGGAGCTATTTTTATTCCCAATACTGAGGCTTCTTCAGTCCGAGATTTTGAATATGATTATACAAATAATTCCATTTTACTGTTACATCAGAAAAATTCACCATCTCGAGGTACATTCTTCTTAACTAAAATCCAAATTTTAAATGGATCTTTTGTTTCGGGATTCGCTAATAATGGAAAAACTCCAGACTATTCATTTCTCACTGCTAAGCAATTAGCATTGGGACAAATTACCGTATTACCCAATTCAAAAATAATAGTAACAGGAGGTATAACAAATATGTATAATGGCACCCCGAATCTTGTTGCACAATTATTTGTAACAAGACTGAATGCTAATGGAACTGTAGATTATACCACTTCAAGTGCGGGCTTTCAATATTTTATGGCTGCGCCTCCTACTACTTCGCTAAGGGCCGATTATATTCATAAATTGTTTAATCTGAATGATGGTTCACTTGTGCTTTGCTATTCCGGAGGCAGTGTAACACATGGCGATAAATCTTTTTTGACGAAATTTAACAGCGGTTTTCTAGGAATTGATAATATTTCTGTGAAAGATTATAATACTTTTACCCTTTATCCTAATCCGGCCGGGGATCATATTACCATACAAAATAAAAAACAGGGTAATGAAAGTTTTGAGTACAGTATTTTTGATATGTCCGGGAAAATAGTTCAAAATGGTTCATCAAGATTCAATGAATCAATAAATGTTCAAAGGTTAGAAAAAGGGAATTATATGATCTGGTTTGAAACTAAAAAAAGAGGCAGACAATCTTTAAAATTAATAAAGAAATAAAAGCAAAAACCATCCTAAAAAGGATGGTTTTTGCTTTTATTTCTATTTTTCAGACTTCTATTTTAATAATTACAATTCGAAATTATAATTATAGTAATCACTCACATAATCTTTCAAGCACGAACTTTAAAAGTTGATCCCGAATATTACTCTATTTTTATTTTCTTTAAAAAGCTATGGTATTCTATTTTTTACTTCATGTTATTTTCAATAATAAAAACGTCTATCTTTTGACAGGAGTTTTTTCTATTCTTCTAAAGAAGGACAATAGATATTGAAATCAAACTCTACATCTACTTCTCTTACAAAAGCATTATATCTTTTATCAAGCTGTACATAAGGAGCACTTTCTTCTCTATTATTTAGAAACAGTGCACAAGAAAATTCACAATAATATTTTTTTGCATATTCTCTTAGAACAGGAATTTTAGGTTCAAGAACATCTAAAATTTTATCCATTTGCTCCTTAAAATCATCTCTATTCCCGTATGATGCACTATATACCCACCCATTTCTCTTTGATATTCTTGGAGATTTTGGATTTATTTGCTTTCCTTTAATATAAACCTTATAGGGTACCAAGCTTAAAGATTCTGTTATTTCTGAATCATTTATATCTTCATAATCCCAAATATTAAAGCGTAGATTCAAATCATTTTTTATCATAATTATTAAGTTTGTTTTATATCAAACATTGGTTGTGTGTAGTAGTTTTGAGAGTTGTGATATTAGCAGGAAGAACTCTTAAAGATATACCCTATTGCAATAGCCTTTTAGATATTAAAAATTTCTGCATTGGTAAGACATAGTTATCTTTTATATTATGATGAGACTTGTGAAATCAGTTTTCTATTCAAAATTTGAGTTTTCAGACACAAATTTAACATTATTAAATATATTATTGATATTTAACACGAGCATCAGACTACATAACAGTATCTTTCATAACAAGTTCCAATATCAATAATCATTGAAGATTTTTGCTTAGTATACAAAAAAAAGACCCTTTACAAGGCCTTTTATATTGAGAAATAATAGTATTATTTATTTTTTAAGATCATCAATTTCCTCCTGAATAGATTGGATTCTGTCTCTTAGTTCCTTGCTTATTTTTCCAGGAATCTTTTTAACTTTTCTTAAATCTAAGGCCAACATAATTGAAGCAATTCCCATGAAGATAAAAGCAACACCGGTAAGGGTAACCAATGAAAACCCCGTAAACACCGGATTAAATATGAGCAGTAGAGAAAAGATAATTCCTCCGACACTGGCAAGGGCTACATTTCCCCAACTCATTATCCTCATACTTTTCAAGTCAAATGCAAAACCTAATAATTGAAAAGAACGGAACAGCAAAGTAAATCCGATCACAAATGGAAGCACTGTCATTGAAATCTGAGGATTCGCGATAAGATAAACTCCTATGGCGGTTGTTAGTAATCCGCTTACAAGAAACCAGCCCCAACCCTGCAGAGATTTACTGTTTTGTAAGGAAAAAAATATCTCTGTAATTCCTGAAAACAGGAATGAAACACTGAAAAAAATAGAAAGTGTAACATACGTTGCCAGAGGTACGCTGAATACATAAAAACCACAGATAAGGAAAAGAATTCCGAAGATTAATGGAATATACCAATGTTTCACTGTATTGGTAAGGGTTTGAAATAAATTGGCCATAGATGTCTTTTTTGGTCCTGCCTACTTTTTGTAACGGTTTTCGGCTTCTCCGCAGGTATTTCAAACAGATTATAATATTCACCTGAATTTGAAATATAACCTCTTACTAATATACGAAAAATAACCGAAAAACCCTTCAGATTCTGTGATTTGTTATGATAAAAAAATCAGGTGGAATTAATTTATTCAATTGATTCCACCTGACTGATGTACAAAAAAATTACTTTGTTATTTGAATTTATTTTGATGAACTTCCGGCAGGTTGCTGTTGGGTTACACAGTGAACCATTCCTCCGTTTTCATACAGATTTCTTACATCTATTCCTATTACTTTTCTATTTGGATACTGATCCTGAATAATTTTATTGGCAATGGTATCATTAGGATCTCCATAGTTGGGAACCAATACCACTGTATTAGCTACGTAATAGTTTACATAAGACCCGCTTTCGTCAAGTTGTTTTCCGTAGGCTGTTTTCACTTTGTTTTTGGTAGCCGGCACGTAGACCTTCTTATATTCTTTTCCATTGACATTCGTTGCTGTATAAAGCGTATTGACATCTTTCTCAGAAAGTCCAAGCTCAAGAAGATCGTTGTCTTTCATGGTAATCATGGTATTATGGTTGATAAATTTCGTAAAACCATCAATGTGCATATCGGTAACATCTAACCCTGTTACTCCATCCAGCCAGATCACTTTTGAAACTCCGTAGTAAGTTTCAAACATTTCTTCGGCTTCTTCCTGCGTGATATCTTTATTTCTGGTAGCACCTTTTTTCTGACTGATAACTGAACTTTTACAAGCCATTAAAACTCCGTTTCCATCAGTTTCCACAGATCCTCCTTCATTCACCATTTCATCATTCAGATTGATCACTTTTATACCTAGATCTGATCCAATCTTTTGTGGAATTTCATCACAGTTTCCAAAATCAAATTTTTCACCCCAGCCATTGAATCCCCAATCTTCAATGAGAACATTTCCTTTCTTATCTTTTACGAAAATAGGTCCGTTATCTCTGATCCATACATCATCGGTAGGATACACTTTGAAATCAACATTTTTCATTGGAACTTTGTTCTCTTCCAAAAGACGGGTAATTCTGTTTTTCTCTTCATTATTATAGGCAATTATGTGAACTTTCTCGCCGGACTGAAGGGCCTTTGTCATGTCTACCCATGTCTGCTCTACCCTTTTACGGTAAGTCATTCCGTGTTGATAATGATGCGGCCATTGTAGCCATGTTCCTTCATGTTTTGAAGATTCTTCGGGAAAATAATAGTCTGTCTGTGCCATATTGAATATAAAGCTCAATACTAAAGTGAGTGTGAATAATTTTTTCATATCATTAAAATTTCTTTTCAATTAATACCTCCAAATTAGTAATGGCTGTGTAGAAATCCGTGACCAGGAAAAAAGAGTAATAAGATGAGGAGAAATATATTTTTCATTCTATTTGTTTTTTTTAGTTTTACACTACAACTTCATCATTGTGTTGATTTACAGGTGCAAAATTACATCTCTCAAAAAAACAGATCTTGTCCTAAATTGACATTCTTTTCATACAGCGAAATAAATACGGGGATCCTATTTCCTATTCTAATTTACTGAAAATAAAAACAAAAGAGGTGAAAACCGTATGATTTCCACCTCTCCGAAACCCCTCAGAATGAGTTGTTATATTCTTATTTTGGTTTGTACAATTTATACATTACGAACAAAAAGCCAATCCATATTGGAATTAGGATCACCTGAATTTCCATTCCTGTAATGCTCATCAATCCTAAGATCAGGATTAAGAATGCAATACAGATATAGTTGGATATCGGGTAAAATATAGACGGGAATTTGGATTGAACACCTTCTGCATTGATTGATTTTTTAAACTTCAAATGGGTGTAGCAAATCATCAGCCAGTTAATGATCAGTGTGGATACAACCAAAGCCATTAGGTATTCAAAAGCTTTTTCCGGCACTAATTTATTGATGATAATACAGATCCCGGCAAAGCAAGAAGAAATAATAATTGCATTGGTAGGAACGGAGTTTTTGTTCAGTTTTTTCAGGAATTTCGGAGCATTTCCCTGTTGAGCTAATCCGAAAAGCATTCTGCTGTTACTGTAAACACTACTGTTGTATACAGACAAAGCAGCTGTTAAAACAATCAGGTTAAGAACATTTGCGATCAATGTATTGAACTGAATTACTTTACCAAAAAGACTGAATTCAAGGCCATTCAGATTTTGAAATACCATTACAAACGGACTGGATCCTTCTGTAATATCTCTCCAGGGACTTAATGAAAATAAGATCACCAAAGCTCCTACATAGAAAATAAGGATTCTATAGATCACCTGGTTGGTTGCCTGTGGAATGGTTTTTTCCGGATTTTTTGCTTCTGCAGCTGTAATTCCGATAAGTTCAAGTCCCCCAAATGAGAACATGATCATCGCCATTGCCGCAAATAATCCTGAATATCCGTTTTCTGTTTTATTAAATAATCCTTTCGGGAAAAATCCACCGTCATTCCATAAATTCGTGATTGTTGCTTTTTCTCCTCCTGTACCACTTATTAAAAGGTATACTCCAAAAATAATCATGGCAATAATAGCGACTACCTTGATAATGGAAAACCAGAATTCTGTTTCTCCGTAAACCTTTACAGAAGCAAGGTTAAGTGCATTAATGACTATAAAGAAGAATAAACTGGAAACCCAGAGTGGTATTTCCGGCCACCAAAAATGAATATAATGTCCGATAGCGGTAAGCTCCGCCATACTTACCAGAATATAAAGAATCCAGTAGTTCCATCCGGAGGCAAATCCAGGGAAATTTCCCCAATATTTGTAGGCAAAGTAGCTAAAACTTCCCGAAACAGGTTCCTGAACTACCATTTCACCCAGCTGACGCATAATAAAAAAGGCGATAATTCCTGCCAAAGCATAGCCTAAGATTACAGAGGGGCCTGCCAGTACCGCAGCAGGTCCGATTCCCAGAAATAACCCTGTTCCTATGGCACCTCCAAGGGCAATTAATTGTATATGTCGGTTTGTTAATCCTCTAACTAAAGTCTCGTTTTGTCCTGTTTTATTTTCGTTGCTCATTGAATGAATTATTCGGTCGCTAAATATATAAAAACTTTTCAGAGAAATTCACATTCCATGGGGCAAATTGACAATTTGTAATTCACAGGACAAGAAAAAACCTTAACAATTTGTCAAGGCTTTTTCCGCACATAAATAATAAAATCATTGATCTTCTGTTGAAAGAGCTTTTAAAGCATTATTGAGAAATTAGTTTGTAGGTACAGCATAAATAATATTCTCGGAATAGTTACCTCCGAATCCCTGAAATAAACTTCCTGCTGATGGCGCACCTCCAATCACGTTATTTCCGGCAATATATTTATACCTTTTTACTGCACCAGATGAGTTATTAACAATTAAACTTCCCTGAATGATAGAAAATCTTGTGAGTGAAGAAGATGTAGGCCCCTGAATAAGGCCGCTTACTAAAACAGGTGCTTCAAAAATATCTCCTGAAATATTCGCGGTATCTCCCGGATTAATATTAGGCTGATCTGAAAAGCTTGTCCTTATCCACATCCATTGATCACTGATTAATGCAGTTCCTGTAGGGATAATAAGTTGTTGTATTGTAACCAGCCATTTTCCCTGAGGCAGATCAATATAAGAGCCCGTATACTGAAATGTTCCCGTGGAGGTGAAAGGGATATCAATACCCGTTCCATTTGTTCCTCTTACCACTGTAAGCCTTACAGGTTTCCATAGACCATTCCCGTTGACATCAGAAGTCAGCACATAATTTTCGTTTTGGGCTCCGTCTACAATCTTTATTCCCGACACCGGAACCGCTAATGTTCCTGCAGTTTTAATATCCAAACTCGTTGCCGGGTTATTATTCCCGATTCCTAAACGACCCTCAGCAGTCATCACTACATCATCCATCTGATTGGTAATACTAACAGGGCCGGAGGTTTCATTATTTTTTTTTCCGTCTAAATGAAACATTGCCTGGGGATTTGGAGTATTTAACCCAACTTGTGCAAACGCCACGTTTGCAAAAATCCCTAAAGTCATAACATACATCTTTTTCATTGAAATTGGTTTTAATTATTATTCGTAAAAAAGCAAAACAATTTTGTGAAATATTTTTCTGTTAACTTCATCTGGCAGACCGAAGTTAATGAGAGACTAACCTACCGCTAAAAACGGGTATTTAACGAACAGAAACTGTACGTATTTTTCCACAAAAGTGTAATGATATTATGACTTTAAAGAAGTTGTATTAATGAATTTCGCTATAGATTTCCAGCAATTCAACAAGATTGGTGATCTTTAATTTTTGATAAACCCTTCTTTTATAAGTTCCTACGGTAGATTCTTCGATATCAAGAGCATTAGCGATTTCAAGATTCCCATTTCCTTTTGCCAGAAGATTAAAAACCTGCAGTTCTCTCTCTGATAAATTCTCAATGGCTTTTCGTTTTTTATTTCCTTTCAGCAATTCATTCAATATCTCCGGAGTGTAATACTGTCCATCTTTAAAGAGTGCCTCAACAGCTTTGACAAAATTTTCGGGATCACTTTGCTTATTCAAAAAGCCATTTGCGCCCTCTTCAATGTATTGCAATGCAATATTTTCTTTGTAGGATGTAAATATTAAGATAAGTATATCTTCAGCAATTGCTTTGATCTCTTTCACCATTGATTTGAGAATACTTCCCGGAAGTTCAATATCAAGAATAACCAGATCATATTTTTCCGATTGTATTTTCTGTTTTACCTCATCATAGGTTTCTGCAAAATCGACCTCAAAATGGTTAAAATTTTTCTCCAGAATCATCGCGGTTCCAATTCTTACCACATGATGATCATCTGCAATGAGTATTTTTTTCGTCATATTTTAATAAAGATTTTAATGGTGGTTCCTTTCGGAGTATTTTTATGAAAAGTCATTTCGGAATTAATCTTCATGAGCAGCTGAACAACCATATGAAGACCTAACCCATAGTTTTTGAAAATCATATGTTCATCATTTTCTTTTTTCTTAAAGAGCCCCGAATAGTAAATTCTCTGTTCCTCAGACATTCCGTTCCCTGTATCTGAAATATTAATTTCCATATGGGACGCTGTGGAAACTGATGTGATGGTAATTTCTCCGTCTGAAGTATTTTTCACTGCATTATCTATAATATTGTGGAAAACTGCAAGGAGAATGTTTTTATTGAGCCGTGTTGTCAACTGGTGATCACAAAAGTTGTAGATAAATGTATTTTTCTGCGCTGCAATTTCTTCAAACAGCAATCTTTTGGTTTCAATCAGATCATATACGGAATATTCTTCTTCCGCACTATTTTGTTGTTTGTATAATTCTGTATATTCTTTAAGGCTTAACGTAAATTTATAGAGCTGTTCTGAGGTTTTATAAATGCTGTCAAAATATTTTTTCTGAGTCTTTGGATCATCAGATTGGTTGAGTTCCTGCGAAAGAAGAGCAATAAACTTTACGGGTGTAGTAATGTCATGACTGATACTTTCTACCAGTTTTTTCTGATAATCGGACTCATTTTTAAGTTTGTTATTCGTTTCGAGAAGTTCTTTGTCTTTATGAACAAGGGTATTTTTCAGAACTTTATTTTTCAGTCTTAAAAAATTGGTCCTGCTCTGTACAATCACCAAAACAATGAAAATAATAATCCCAGCGATCAGTATTTTAAAGATAAGTGTCTGATAAAAATAGGGTTCTACTTCTACAGGAATGGTTTTATAAATAAACTTCCCTGTTTCAGAAGATAAAAACCGAACGAGAAGATTGTAGGTTCCCGGATCTATATTGGCCAGCCGGAATGTTTTATCATTTTTAATATTTATCCATGAGCTGTCTTCATTGTCAAGCTTAGCCTGTAAATAAATATTTTCAAAATCGGAATAATAAGGAACATCTATATAGATTTCTGCATTTTTATACCCTCGTTCCAGAAAGAGTTTATCTTTCACCTGAATCATCTTTCCTTTTATCTTTGCTCTTTCCAGATGTATGTCTTCAAGCTGGGGATAATACGTTTTTACATTTTCAGGATTAAAAAATACGAATCCCTCCATGGAAGGAAATACAAACTGTCCATCTTTCAGAATGTGGGCACAGGGATTTGCACTTCCGTTGAATTCATTATTTAACAGTCCCTGTTTTTTGGTGTATCGGTAATAAGTGAGGTCTCCTTTCGGATCTTTTATATATTGTAAAAGTATATTTTTATTGATTTTAAACAATCCGTTATTGGATGAGATCCACAGGTTGGAATTCTTATCTTCCAACAGATAATGGGCATTCGCCAGGAAATCATTTTTATCAGACGGAACCCTGATTGTCTTTTGATCTTTTATTAAGTAAAGCCCTCTATTGTATGTGGTAAACCAGATACTTCCATCTTTTGTCCTTATAATTTGTTTTACCGGAAGACCTTTTCCGATAAGCTTCACCACTTTATTCGCGATAAGTGAATACACATATATTCCACCACTGCTTCCCAGATAGAGAAAGTTTTTATCATATCGGAGAACAGCATCTATATTATCTTTACAGGGAATAATTCTTTCAATTTCTTTAAAATTATCTTTCTTAAACAGATAAAGGTAAGACCCTTTTCCGCTCACAAGCGATGCCATATAAAGCGCTCCACTTTTATACAGACCATCAAGTTCCTTATTTTTAAAAGAAATGGAATCATATTTTGTAAATCCACTGTTCTTATATCTGATGTAAATGGAATTATTTTCCCTGTAAACCAGATTTCCGGCATTATCTTCCAAAATATACCGTTTATCATAAGATTGGGGAGCAGGATATAGTCTTTCTGATCTATTCTGATAGTATTTAATACCTTCTGATGTCAGAACAGAATTATCACCATAGGGTAATGCAGCATAGCAAACCTCATCCTGATAAGATAAGTCCTTTCTGGAAACCGAAAAATCGGATAAGCTTAGGATTTTAAGCCCATGAATAGAACTCCCGATCTATAACTTCCGGGCCGCTTCATCGTAAAACATAGCACCGGAAATATCTTTATCAATATCTTTATATTCCAGCAAATAAGTAAGCTTCAATTTTCCATCTGAAAATTCACTTCTGTATATTTTACCATGACTGATGATGAACACCTGTCCGGTAATCTGCTGCCAGTAAATTTTGGTTTCCGGATCAGTATAAACAGATGGTGCATTGATATAAGAATATTTTCCCTGATAGAGCTGAAGAATTTTTTTATTCTCAGCATCAGCAACAAAAACGTAATCCCCATGAACAAACAATCGGTTTAATCTGCTTTGTGAAAATGTCAGATCAATTTCCGTACGCTTCTTATTCTTCTTTTCAATATAGATAATTCCATTCTTTTCAAAATAATAAGAACCCGTATTTAAATGGATGAAAAACGAATCTACAATCGAAACATACCGTACCGTGAAATTATTTTTAAAAATTTGTTTGTATATTTTATTATCTGCCCTGTTTCCGGAACTCGATATCAGTCTGGAAGATATAATATGGGGACTTCTATGGGAAATCATCAGAGCATCTTTCTCAGAAGCATTAAAAACAGCAATACTGTCTTTTTGGATGTTTCCGGAGAAATCACCAAAACTTAAGTTTTTAAGTTTAAAATTTTTGTACTCAACGAAATTACTTCCATCATACCGTACAATTCTGCCTTCCATAGAGAGCCATATAAAACCATACTTATCTTTTACAATGTCCTTGATGCTGTTTTGAGGCAAACCATTGTCCATGTTGTACCACTGGGTAGTATAGCTTTGCCCGTTGACACTTAGAAAAAACAGAAATGAAATAAAGTAGAGAAGCTTCATTCAGTAGGACAGCCTTATATTTAAGACAAATATATTATAGAAAATTAAATTTATTGTAAACATTTATCCACAATTATGTGAATTTTTTTCTACATAATTAGATATGTATAATATATTCATTATAATAAATTTGAAAAACCAAACATTTGTTCCCTCATCAATGTCATGGTCATCAGGCATACTGAAAACACAGTCTTTTTTGTTCGCAAAAAAATGATCTCCTTCTGTCCAAGGAGATCATTCTTCTATGATAATTAAATGTAAGTAAAAGTGAAATTTTTATAGGCTATAAAAATTCTTTCGGAACAGAAATATTATTCTTTTTCATGTATTCCAAAAGGTTTTGATATTTATCTTCATATTCATTGTTTCCACACTTATGCGAAATACTACAGATGTCTGATGGTTTGATGTCTAAAATATCGGATATTTTAGTCAGTATCTCCAGATTGATCTTCACCTTGGAATTCTCAATATCGGAATACGCCTTTTGGGAAATCCCCATTTCAAAAGCCATATATTCCTGCGTAAGATCTCTGCTCCTACGTATTTTCCTGATATTTTGTCCACATACTTTCATCGTTTTTGTTTTAGTAGTTTTCGGTATATTTTAGAAGATTAGCTATTAGTCTCCAACAAAGTTAATAAATACCTTTGGCAAAACATTATACACGTTACATGATATTTATTTTCGACATAGAAAAGACTTAAAAATAGAACTTTTTTCAGAGAAAATATCACTTCGGTAAACACTATTGGAATTTATGGAGACGCAAAAATTTAATTATGACAATAATATTGTCAGAGCATTCCTCTATGCGACTGTCGCATTCGGACTTGTAGGATTTCTGCTGGGGCTTACAGCTGCATTGATGCTTTTTTATCCTGAATTGCCTGAATTTTTATTCGGTACGGATGATACAACGATTAAAAGCTTAGCTTCGGGGAATATTCAGGGACTGATTAATACTCAGGGAGCGATGGGCTTCGGGAGAATCAGAATGCTTCATACCAGTGCGGTAATTTTTGCTTTCGTATGTAACTCCTTTTTCTGTGGTGCTTATTACAGTATGCAAAGGCTTCTTAAAACCAGAATGTACAGTGACACGCTTTCATGGCTTCACTTCTGGTCTTGGCAGTTTATGATTGTAAGTGTGGTTATTACTTTCCTTATGGGAATCAATACTTCTAAAGAATATGCTGAACATGAATGGCCAATTGATATCTTAATTGCTTTCTCCTGGATCATTTTCGGAATCAATATGTTCGGAACTATTGCTAAGAGAAGAGTAAGACATTTATATGTAGCAATCTGGTTCTATCTGGCAACCTGGATTGCGGTAGCAATGCTTCACATCTTCAATAATCTTGAAGTTCCGTTATCTTTCACAAGCTGGAAATCTTATTCTGTATATGCAGGTGTAAAAGATGCATTAGTACAATGGTGGTATGGACACAATGCGGTTGCATTCGTATTAACCACCCCTGTATTAGGTCTGATGTATTACTTTATGCCAAAAGCAGCTCAGCGACCGGTCTTCTCATACAAATTATCCATCATTCACTTCTGGTCGCTGATCTTCGTATATCTTTGGGCCGGGCCTCACCACCTGCAATATACAGCTTTACCGGCATGGGCTCAGGCGGTAGGAACAGGATTCTCTATTATGTTGATTGCACCGTCATGGGGAGGAATGCTGAATGGTCTTCTTACCTTAAGAGGAGCATGGGATAAAGTAAGAGAAAATCCTATTCTAAAATTCTTTGTTGTAGCAGTTACATGTTATGGTATGGCTACTTTCGAAGGGCCTTTATTGGCAACAAAATCATTAAATAAAATTGGTCACTATACCGACTGGGTTATCGGCCACGTACACCTGGGAGCTCTTGGATGGAATGGTTTTATGGCATTCGGAGTGGTATATTATCTGGTTCCGATCATGTGGAGAACATCTCTTTGGTCTAAAAAATTAGCCAACTGGCACTTCTGGTTAGGAACTTTAGGAATCATCTTCTATGCAGTACCTATGTATATTTCAGGATTTACACAGGGATTAATGTGGAAGCAATTCAATCCGGACGGAACTTTATTGTGGAAAAACTGGCTGGATACGGTAACGGCAATTATTCCATACTTTAAAATGAGATTCTTAGGTGGAATACTATATTTATCCGGAGCAATTTTAATGGTAATCAATGTTATCAAAACGATTAAAGCCGGTTCATTCCAGAAAAACGTTCCTGCGGAGGCTCCTGCATTAGCCAATATCGGAAGCACAAGAAAAGAAGGCGAAGGTGTACACCTCTGGTTGGAAAGAACACCTACTCTCCTTTCTGTATTAGCTTTCATCACTATAGCAATCGGTGGATTGGTGGAAATTGTTCCTACATTGTCACTGAAGCAAAGTGTTCCGACAATTACCGCAGTAAAGCCCTATACTCCACTGGAACTGGAAGGTAGAGATTTATATATCCGTGAGGGATGTAACTCATGCCACTCACAAATGATCAGACCGTTCCGTGACGAAGTTGTAAGATTTGAAGGAAAAAACGGACAGTATTCCAAAGCGGGAGAATTCGTATACGACAGACCATTTTTATGGGGATCTAAAAGAACAGGACCGGATCTTCACAGAGAAGGAGGAAGAAACCCGGATTCATGGCACTTCAAACATATGTATAACCCAAGAATTACTTCTGCCGGTTCTATCATGCCACGTTTCCCATGGTTAATTACCAATAAACTGGACAAAACTCAAATGGTGGACAAAATGAAACTGATGAAAAATGCCTTCGATGTTCCTTATACAAAAGCTCAGATTGATTCTGCCAACCAATGGGCAGACAACCAGTCTAAAGCAATTGTACAGAGAATTTACGCTGAAGCAACCGATGTAAAAGATCAGATGGTAAAAGAAAAAACAGCAAAAGGATCTGCCTATGTACCGCTTGAACAAAGAGAAATTGTGGCAATGATTGCTTACCTGCAAAGATTAGGTACAGACATTAAAACAACACAGGTACAAACCGCAAGCGTAGAGTAACATTTAAAATTAAACTGCAATGAAAACGAGAACCCCCATTTCAATATATATCGCAACTACGATAGGTTTAACGATCATGGCCTTTGAAATGTTCGCCGGAGATTCAGGATATTTTTCTTCTCCTTTTTTCTGGGCGCTGATATTAATCGCCACTATCCTGTTACTGATTATGAACTCTATTGGAGATCTGGTGGAAAATGAAAGTTTCAACAGATTATCCGAGGAAGAGAAAAAACAATACCTGGAAGAAAAGAAAGTTCCGTACTATCAGAAATTATGGAACTCTGCCTTCAAAAAACAAACTGCTACGGAAGAAAAAGATATTCTTATCGACCATGGTTTTGACGGCATTACAGAGCTTGACAACTCTCTTCCGAAATGGTGGATCGGCTTGTTCTGGTTCGGATGTATTTTCTGTGCAGTTTATCTGTTTGCTTTTTCTTTCACAGACTATGCTCATCCGGAAGCAGAATATACCAAAGAAACAAAAACGATGTTAGCTTCCATTGCTGAGTATGAGAAAACAGCTCCTCAGATCAATCTGGAATCAGCAAAATACAGTGCAGATAATATTGCAGAAGGACAGGAATTGTTTAAAACGAATTGTGTTACCTGCCACGGTGACGGAGGAAAAGGTGGTATAGGTCCTAACCTTACCGATACCCACTGGATCAATATTAAAGAAAAAAGCTTATTTAAAAATGTATTCTGGATGCTTGAAAACGGTTCTCCAAACAATCCTACCATGAGACCTTTCATTAAGGAAGGAACCATTACCGGAAGAGATGCTGAAAAGATTGCCGCTTATATTTATCACATCAACCAGGAAACTGCTCCTATCACTACAGCACAAGGAGGTGCTGCTCCTCAGGGAGAAGAAGTGAAATGGGAAAACGGAAACAACTAAATTATTATCTATCATATAAACCATGCCACGCCCCCATTACAACTACTAACATTTGAATTTTCATTTTTGCTAACTAACCTTTTCAACATTAAAAAAATGATAAAAGGGGGCGTTTTTTACCAATAACAATCCTTACTTTGGCTGTCTTACTCAACTATTCACTTGACAACTACAAACTAGAAATTCCATAAAAAGACAGCCAAGGCAGGATTTTTGCATTCGCAAAAGGGTACCACAACAAGGACCAAATAAAATAGTATTATTATCTTTGTTAGAAACCACTTCGCATTTGAAACTGAAAATCAACACTACAAAACTTTTAAGGCGTATTGCAATAACCTTTATTTCAATATTGGTTCTTCTTACCCTGTTGATACTAAGCTTAAGACTTCCTGCCGTCCAAAACTTTATCAAAGACAAGCTCATTGTTTATCTGGAGAAAAAAATCAAAACTCCGGTAAAACTTGAAAGAGTTTATATCGGATTTCCCAACAGCCTTGTCATGGAAAATCTCTACCTCAAAGGGCAAGATGTAGATACTCTTCTGGCAGTAAAGAAACTGGATGTAGGTTTACACATGCTGAAACTCCTTAATTCTACAGCAGATATTACTTCAGTCAGTATGGAAGGTGCCCGTGCTAATGTGGTACGGAAACCGGATGGCAAATTCAATTTTGATTATATTATTGATGCATTTGCCTCCAGCGATAAAGAAGAAAGCCCTTCCAAGCCCTTTATTATTTCTCTTGATAAAATCAATTTAAAAGATATTGGAGTAACCTTCAACGACCAGCAGTCGAAGAATGACATCAAACTCTATTTTAAGTCGTTCGATACCAGAGTCAAAACTTTTGATCTCAGCAAAAACAAATATGCAGTCAATGACATCAATCTTGACGGATTAAAATTAAAGTTAAAGCAGGGACTCGTAGAAGAAGTTGCTCAAAAAGTAGAGAAAAAAGTAGATTCTCTCAATGAAAAGAAACCGATGAATATTGGATTGAGAGGCATTAAACTTACTCATTTCGATATTGATTACGGTGATGAAAATACCAAAACATTCGCAAAAGTTATATTTAAAGAACTGAGCACAAAGGTTAATAAGCTTGATCTGGAGAACAATGCCTACCATGTAGCCAATATATTTCTTTCCGGAGCAGACATCAATGCTAATCTCTACCTTCCCGCTCAGAATGCCAATCCGAAAAAAACACAGGAACCTGAGGTTTCCAAAGCTTCCGATCAGGATAAAGCCATGAAACTTCTCTTAGGGAAACTTGTTTTGAATGATGTAAAGGCAACTTATAACAATACTGCTATTGCTCCAACTAAACAAGGTATAGACTTCAATCACCTCAATTTTTCAAAAATGAATGTTGAGGTAAGAAGCTTCAAAATGGAGAACAATACTTTTGCAGGAACAGTAAATTCTGCAGAAATCAAAGAAAACAGAGGCTTGGATATCCAAAAATTCAATACGGATTTTGTATATGCTGAAAAGGAAGCTTATCTCAAAGACCTTTATCTTCAAACCCCGAAAACGATATTACGTGATGAGGTTATTTTAAACTATAACTCCATTGATCAGCTCAGCTCAAACTTAGGTGCTGTAAAGATTGCAGCCAATATCAAAGATTCAAAAATAGGATTCTCCGACATTCTGAATCTGGTTCCTACTTTAAAAAATACCGTTCCGTTCAACAAATATCCGAACGCAATCCTTAACGTAAATGCGAATGTAAAAGGAAGCGTCAATGATCTTTTAATTCAGGATCTTAAAGTTTCCGGGCTGGATCAATTGAGAGTAATGGCTTCCGGAAAGATCAAAAATGCGATGAATCCTGATCAGCTGTATTACGATCTGAGAATCGGAGAGTTTTCTTCCAGTGCCAAAACGATATTCAATCTTGTTCCTAAAAATACGATTCCTTCCAATATTTCGCTTCCTTCCCATTTCAGCATTAAAGGAAATGCAAAAGGTACAACTAAGGTTGTGAATACTGATCTGAACCTCTACTCTACTTTAGGAAATGCAGCCATCATCGCGCAGGTAGACATGCGTAGAAAGAATCACGAACTGTATGATGTAAAAGCCAATCTTCAGGGAATACAGGTAGGAAAAATTATTCAGAACAAAGATATTGGTCCCATCACCGCACAAATTGCCGCAAAAGGAGAAAGTTTTGATTTTAAAAATGCCAAAGCGGATTTAAAAGGGCATGTTGCTTCTGCCGTCTACAAAGGATATCGTTATCAAAATATGAACCTTACCGGAAAGATCAACAAAGGAGCATATCATGTGATTTTAGATTCAAAAGACCCGAATGCCAGTCTACAGCTGGCTGCTTCCGGTGTGTATGATGAAAAAAATCCTACCGTAAAAATCAATGGAGAAGTCATCAAGCTGGATGTCAACAAACTTGGCTTCTATGAAAAGCCAATGATCATTGCCGGAAAAATTGATGGAGATTTCACCAGCTTAGATCCAAATAATCTGAATGGCTATCTAAACCTTAAAGATTTTGCATTCTCTGATACGAAAGAGGTTTATCCGGTACAGGAAGTTAACCTGAAAGCATCATCCACAATAGATTCTACTCAGATTATTTTCAATTCTCAGATTGCAGATGTGGAACTGAAAGGAAAATATAAACTTACCCAGATCTTTGGTGCTTTAACCCAAACGATCAATCAATATTATCAATTCCAGAAACCGGATAAAACCCAGAAAATTGATCCGGGACAACATTTTACCTTTACCGCCAAAGTAAAAAATGATGATCTGATCAGAAAATTTGTGCCGGATCTGAAAGATTTTGAAACGATCAATCTTGTCGGGAATTATGATGCAGATTCTCAAAAAATAGAGATTGACGGACAGACCCCAAGGTTACTGTATGGTGAAAATACCATTGAAAAAGGAGCCTTGAAAGTCACCAATGAAAATCAGGCATTGCAGTACAGTCTGAATGTGGCAGCATTGAAAAGCTCAAGTTTTTCTTTAAACAAAATCAATATTGATGGAGATGTTGCTGACAACACCATTCGCTACAATGTTACGACAAAAGATGAGAAAGATGCTACCCAATTCCTGATTGCAGGAAATGCAAAATCACTGAATGATATTACCGAAATATCCCTGAATCCGAATGGACTTAAACTTAATTATACGGATTGGAATGTTGCAGAAAATAACAAAATTCAGATCAGCGATAAGGGAATTCTGGCTGATAATTTCATACTTTCCAATGGAAACAGTGAAATTGCCGTTCAGTCTGAAAGTAGCAGCCCAAGCAGTCCTTTAAATATTTCGTTGAAAGATTTCAAGATTGAAACCATTACGGAACTCATTAAAAAAGATACGGTTCTGGCAAGAGGAACTATTAACGGGACAGCACAACTTCGTGATGTGACTAAAAATATGACCTTCACTTCGGATCTTAATATTTCTGATTTAATCGTCTACGGAAGCCCTGTTGGAAATCTTGCGGTAAAAGTGAACAATGCTTCACCGAAAGTTTTAAATGCAGATATTGCCCTTTCCGGAAATAATAATGACGTAAAAATCCTGGGTGATTACAATACTTCTTCCAGTACTTTTGATCTGAATATGGCAATCAACCAGCTTCAGATGAAGAGTATTCAAGGGTTTTCTATGAATGCGATTACCAATACAGAAGGTTATCTTTCCGGAAATTTAAAGATCACTGGAACGACTGATAAACCTAATATTTTAGGAAAAGTAAAATTCAATGATGCGGGACTGGAAATTGCCAAAACAGGAAGTGATTTCAGACACCTGAGTGATGAAATAGATTTTACAAGCCAGGGAATCGAGTTTGATAAATTTAAAATAAAAGATAAAGACGGAAATGCTCTTGTTGTAGACGGACAGGTCCTGACTCAGACCTACAGAGATTTCGCCTTTAACCTGAATGTGAATGCTAAAGATTTTAAAGTTGTCAATTCAGAAAAATCCAATGACGCAATGATGTATGGTGTTCTTGCTATTGATGCCGGACTTCATATCCGCGGAAACCTTGATCTTCCAAAAGTAGATGGAAGACTGAGCGTGGCAGACAATACGGATTTCACTTTTGTTCTTCCTCAATCCAGCCCTACTTTACAGGAAAGAGATGGTATTGTAGAATTTGTGGATCAGGATCAGGTGGTTTTAAACAAAACAATCAAAGCAGATTCTCTTAATGCGCAAAGCCGTATCAAAGGGATGGATGTGAGTGTTAATATTGAAGTCAGCAAAGAAGCAAAACTGTCGCTGATCATTGATAAAGCCAATGGTGATTTTGTACAGCTCCAGGGTGAAGCAGAGTTAACCGGAGGAATAGATCCGTCAGGAAAAACCACATTGGTAGGAGTATATGAAGTGGAAAAAGGAAGTTATGATCTTTCTGTGAGTTTCCTGAAACGTAAATTTGACATCCAGAAAGGCAGTACTATCACATGGACCGGTGAACCTACAACGGCCCAAATGGATATTACCGCCGTTTATAAAACAGAAGCTGCGCCTATTGACCTTGTAGAACAGCAGATCAGTGGAGAAAGTGCTTCAACATTGAATCAGTTTAAGCAGAGAGTTCCTTTCAATGCTTTATTAAAAATGAAAGGGGAATTATTGAAGCCTCAGCTTACTTTTGATATCACTACAGATGAAAAAAATAATTCTGTATCTACGAATGTGAAAGATGTTGTAGATCAAAAGCTTGCCCAGATCAGAACTCAGGAATCCGAGCTGAATAAGCAGGTGTTTGCCTTACTTCTTCTGAACCGTTTTATCGGAGAAAATCCATTTGAAAGTGGAGCTGGAATGTCTGCAGAGACTATGGCAAGACAGAGTGTGAGTAAAATTCTTTCTCAGCAGCTGAACAATCTTGCCGCAGGACTAATTAAAGGAGTAGATCTTAATTTTGGTCTTGATTCTTCAGAAGATTATTCCACCGGAGAAAAAAATACGCGAACTGACCTGAATGTAGATATCAGTAAAAAATTATTGAATGACCGACTGAAAGTAACGGTAGGAAGTAATTTCGGACTGGAAGGTCAGGCCCGTCAAAATGAAAATATGACCAATATTGCGGGTAATGTTTCAGTAGATTACAGCCTTTCTAAAGATGGAAGGTATATGTTACGAGCTTACCGTAAAGATGAGTATCAGGTGGCTCTTCAGGGGCAGATCATAGAGACCGGAGTTGGATTCATCATTACATTGGATTATGACAAATTCCGCGAGATTTTCCAGAAATCTAAAGAGAAGAAGCCAAAAAAAAATCAAAATAACCAAGTGGTAGAATTTAAATAATGAGTAATAAGTTCCATATATATTGTAAGTATCTGTTGGTTTCCGGAATGGCATCCACGGTAATTTCGTGCAGCAATACCAGGTTTTTGAAAGAAGGCCAGATGCTGTATACAGGAGCCAAAGTGAAGATTGAGAATGATACAATTTCCAAAAAAGAAAAAAAAGATCTTCAGGCTGCCTTAGAAGCCAATCTTACTCCAAAACCCAATTCTACGTTTTTAGGACTGCGCCCAAAGCTGTATTTCTATAATATAGCCAAGGAACCTAAAAAGGATAAGGGTTTTAATTACTGGCTAAAATATAAAGTGGGTGAAAAGCCTGTATTATTGGGTGATGTAGACCGTGAGTTCAATAAAGATATCATTGAAAATTATTCTGAAAATAAAGGATATTTCAATGCTAAAGCTTCTTATGATACGGTTTCAAGGAATAAAAAAGCTCAGGTTATTTATACGGTAAGACCAGGTTCCAGATATCTGATTGACGGCGTAAAATTCCAGAAAGATTCTACACTGGTTAATCAGGAAATTCAAAACCTTACGGATAAAACGCTTCTTAAAAATGGAAGACCATTTGATCTGGATGTTATCAAAGCTGAAAGAGACAGAATTGACAATAGGTTAAAAGAAAGAGGTTTTTATTATTTCCATCCCGATAATATTATTGTTCAGGCTGACAGTACGGTGAGCAAAAATCATAAGGTGGAACTTAATGTAAAACTGAAAGACAATACCCCTGATTTAGCAACGCAGCAGTTTAGCATTGATAATGTTATTGTATTTCCCAATTACAACATTCAGGACGTAAAAGATGGTAAATACAGTATCCCGATGGATAAAGATTCTCTTTCCAAATATCGTTTTGACGACATTTATGTTATTGATCCTCAGCATAAATTCAAACCAAAAATTTTTGACAGAGCTTTATATTTCAAAAAAGGAGATCTTTATAACCGCTCTAATCATAATCTTACCCTGAACCGATTAATCAGTCTGGGTGTCTTCAAATTTGTAAAGAATGAGTTCATTGTATCTGACTCTTTAAGCCATAAATTTGATGCGTATTATCTATTGACCCCTAGACAAGTCCAGTCGCTTCGCCTGGAAGCATTGGGAAGAACAAACTCTGCCAATTATGCAGGTAGTGAGCTGAACCTGAACTGGACACACAGAAACTTTTTCCGCGGTGCAGAGCAATTCAAAGCCGCCATCTACGGAGCATTTGATTTTCAGATGGGAGGCGCTCAGAATGCCAATAATATTTTCCGTGCAGGAACAAACGTACAACTTTCTATTCCGAGAATTGTAGCACCATTCCGTTTTCATTCTTCCAGTGAATTTGTTCCCAGAACAAATATTACATTGGGATATGAATTCCAAAACAGAACCCAATATTACACGCTTAATAATTTCACCGGATCATTCGGATATCTATGGAAAGAAAATGCAAGGAAAGAACATGATCTGAAAGTGATTGATATTACATTGGTTTCTCCTGCAAATGTCACTGCAGAATATGAATCTATCTCTGCAAAAAATCCTGCCTTGAAAAGAGTTGTAGCCAAACAGCTTATTTTCGGTCCTACCTATTCTTATACCTACACTAATACGATGCTGCCAAGAACCAATACCTTTTACTACAAAGGAACACTTGATCTGGCAGGAAATATTACAGGTCTGGTTACCGGAGCTGATGTAAAAAAGGACAAAGAGAAGAAAATATTTGGAATTCCTTTCAGCCAGTATGTAAAGATTGAAAACGACATAAGATTCTATCATAAGTTTACTGAAAAATCTTCACTGGCAACGAGATTTATCGGAGGAATCGCTTATCCTTACGGAAATTCAGAATTTATTCCTTTCTCTAAACAGTTTTTCTCAGGAGGGAGTAACAGTATCAGAGCATTCCGTGCAAGAACATTAGGACCGGGAAGTTTTGATCCGAGAACGATAGATCCGAGCATTTACTTTGACCAGTCTGGAGATATCAAACTGGAATTAAATGCTGAGTACAGAGCCAATCTTTATAAATTTTTAAATGCTGCTGTTTTTGTAGATGCCGGAAATATCTGGCTGCTTCACGACGATAAAGACAGACCGGGCGCTAAATTTTCAAAAGACTTTTTAAATGAAATTGCGGTGGGAGCCGGAGTAGGTCTGAGACTGGATTTTTCTATCCTGATTTTAAGACTGGATCTGGCCATGCCACTGAGAGTTCCTTACTATCAGAAAGGAGACAGATGGACCTTCGATAAAATTAATTTCGGAGATCCAAGCTGGAGAAAAGATAATCTTGTTTTTAATATTGCCATCGGATATCCTTTTTAATATGATCAATACTGTTAAATTTTTCTGGGAAGTTCTTAAAGATACATTTACTGAATGGAACAATTCTACTGCATCAAAAGATTCAGCAAGTCTTGCGTATTATGCCATCTTTTCTATTCCGGGATTATTGATCATTATTATCTGGGTACTTGGAAATTTCTTTGGTGAAGAAGCTATCCGTGGGCAGATCAGCACACAAATCAGCGGTATTATGGGGCCAGATGTGGCAAAAAGTATCGAAGGAATGCTGGCCGGAGCTCTTATTGATAAAAAAAATATTTTTATGAAGGCAGTGGGAGTCGGGTCATTAGTTTTCGGTTCTACAACCCTCTTCTTTCAGCTTCAGCATTCATTAAATACACTTTGGGAAGTGGAAGCAGCTCCCAAAAAAGCACTGGTTAAATTTCTGCTGGACAGAGCGAATTCTTTAGGGATGATTCTTATTCTGGGATTTCTTCTGATGATCACCATGATTTTATCTTCTCTGATCAGTCTGTTTAATACGATTATCACCCAATATTTTGGTTTTGAAACGTATATGCTGGTAGAAACCGTGAATTTCGCTGTAGGCTTTGGACTTGTCATGCTCTTATTTGCTTTAATGTTTAAAGTTTTGCCTGATGTTTTGGTCAGCTGGAAACCGGTATGGAAAGGAGCTTTTCTCACTACTGTTTTATTTACGCTGGGAAAATTTTTATTAAGCCTCTATTTTAACCAGGTAAAACCTACTTCAGCCTTTGGCGCTGCCGGAACCGTCATTCTGATTATGATGTGGATCAATTATTCCTGTATGCTGATATTCTTCGGCGCAGAATTTACCAAAGTTTATACTTACAAAAAAGGATATAAAGTTATTCTTTCCAAACATGCACGGTGGACTCCAGCCAAGCTGTACGCTGATAGTTTGAAACAGATGAAGGATAATCAAGAAGAGACCAAAAGTCCAGAAACTTCGGAATCAAAACAATCTTAGTATTAAATAGATTTATAATAAAAAAGCCTCCTGAAATTCAGGAGGCTTTCTATTTTTACATTCTGTTTACCGTTCCGATTCCCAGCAACTCTAACGATTTTTTGATCGTCTTTGCTGTGATATCTGAAATATTTAAACGGAATTGTTTTACATTTTCATCTTCCTGATTCAGAATTGGATTATTCTGATAGAAAGAGTTATAGGCTTTAACAAGATCATAAACATAGTTGGCAACCAAAGCCGGGCTTAACGTTTCCGCTGATTTAGCAACCACAGTTTTAAAGTTGGTCAACTGCATAATCAATTCTTTTTCGGATTGATTCAATTCAATATCAGCAGTTTCGGACTGTAAAGCACCTGCTTTAGACAATAACGACTGAATACGTGCATAGGTATATTGAATAAACGGACCTGTATTTCCATTAAAATCAATACTTTCTGCAGGATTGAAAAGCATTTTTTTCTTAGGATCTACTTTAAGCATGAAATATTTCAATGCTCCCAATCCTACTGTTTCATAAGATGCTTCTTTATCTTCTTCTGAAAGGGTTTCCAGTTTTCCTAACTCCTGAGCCTTAGATTTTGCCGTCTCGTACATCTCCTGCATCAGATCATCTGCGTCTACTACAGTTCCTTCACGGGATTTCATTTTACCTTCAGGAAGTTCTACCATTCCGTAAGAAAGGTGGAACAACTGATCTGCCCATTCATACCCTAATTTTTTCAGGATTTTAAATAAAACCTGGAAGTGGTAATCCTGTTCGTTTCCTACTGTATAGATCAGCTTTTGGATATTATTTTGCTTGAAACGCTCTACTGCTGTTCCAAGATCCTGCGTCATGTAGACTGATGTACCGTCTGAACGAAGCAATAGCTTTTGATCAAGTCCCTCATCGGTAAGATCACACCAAACAGAACCATCTTCTTTTTGATACAAAACACCTTTATCTAATCCCGCCTGAATAAGATCTTTTCCTAAAATATACGTGTTGCTTTCATATTGAACCTGGTCAAAATCAACCCCTAATCTTTTATACGTTTCATTGAAACCTTTGTAAACCCATGAGTTCATTTCTGCCCAAAGTGCTCTTACAGTTTCTTCACCATTTTCCCAATCCAAAAGCATTTTCTGAGCTTCTTTCATCACCGGAGCTTCTTTTTTCGCCTGCTCCTCTCCTACACCTTGGTTTACAAAATCTGCAATTTCTTTTTTGTAGTTTTTATCAAATTCTACATAGTAGTTTCCTACAAATTTGTCTCCTTTGGTATTCGTTGTTTCAGGCGTTGCTCCGTTTCCAAATTTCTCCCAGGCCAGCATAGATTTACAGATATGAATACCTCTGTCATTAATAATCTGAGTTTTGATTACATCATATCCGGCTTCTTTTAAAATCTGAGCTACTGAAAATCCTAATAAATTATTTCTGATATGCCCTAAGTGAAGTGGTTTATTGGTATTCGGTGAAGAATATTCTACCATTACCGTAGCATTTTTCTTTTCTATAGTGGAAAAATTCTTAGTTACAGATCTGAAGTTATCCACAAACAATTGATTTTTCACCTTCACATTAAGGAAACCTTTTACCACATTAAAGCTTTCAAAAATTTCCGTCTGCTCTGTCAAAGCTTCACCTAATTCAACCCCGATGTTTTCAGGATTTTTTTTCAATTGTTTTACCAACGGAAAAGTAACAATGGTAAAATCACCCTCAAATTCCGTTTTATTTTCCTGAACTTCCAGCTTGATGTCTTTTAACTGATATACATTTAAAATGACCTCCGAAAGTTTTTGTTCTATAATATATTTAATATTCATGTTTCTAAATTCTCTTTTTAATGCTTATCGCTGAAACATTTTTAAAGTGTGTCTCAGCTCAAAATCTGAGTTACAAATATACGGAAATAAAAAAACCGCCCGAAGGCGGTTTAAAAATTTAAATGGTCCTAGTTATCCCACCAAACGGGTATACTCACATCACTCACGACTGCTGCATTATTATTTAATGTTCTTTCAGCTTTAGGAGTTATTAATCTCAAAGGTATTTTTTTAGATTGGCTTTTTTGATTAGCGGTTAATACAGGGAAGCCTGTACGTCTCCAATCATTATAAGGCTCCATTGTAGTAAACAGGGAAGAATATTTTTGAGTAATAATATTCTGTAATGTTACTGCGGCTGAAGCTGTAGTAGCAAAGACAGGATTATCAGCACCAGTAACATCTATCAAAGATGCACTTACAGCAGCTTTCAGGGCAGCTTGAGCACCTACCGTATTTCCCAGTCTGAATTGTGCTTCTGCTTCTATGAATTTAATTTCACTATAGCTAAATATTATATTCGATGTACTTGCACTTCCTGCAAAGTAACTCCCAAAAGGAGAAGCATCTGTGTTGCTTTCTTCCGGAGCTGATCCAGAATATCCCCCGGATGCATCTAATCCAGCATAATGAGGTAGCCTTGGATCACTACTATTCTTTAAAAGATCTATAAAATATTTTCCCATAGACATATAACCTGATCTTTGATTATCAAATGCAAACCAAAGATTTTGATTATTTCCTCCATCAAACCGAGCCACCAAGTTATCCGAACTGGATGTAAACGAGTTTTGCAAGTAGTTTAAAGCCTTCTGAGCTGCTACAGTACTTCCTTCTCTTTGAGTTAATCTTAATGCATATCGTGCTTTAATGGCATAGGCTAATTTTTTCCATTTATCTGTATTTCCTGCATAAAAAATATCATCACCTGCCGGTAGCCCTAAATTAGCATTTCCAGGTTTTGATAAATCTATTATTGCACTATCTAAATAACTTTGAATCTGGGCAATAACATTTTGCTGAGAATCATATTTCGGAGAGAAATTATTAACCCCCTGAAATGCTTCTGAGAAAGGGATATCTCCCCAAGCATCAGTAGCATATCCCATATTCATAGCTAATAAAATCTTAGCCATACCTGAATAATAAGGATATTTATCCCCAAACTGAGTGATAATCTGATGAAGATTTACTCCAGTCTTATAAATATTAGACCAATCTGTTTCATTATCCAATTCTGTTAAAAAATAATTGGTATAATTTAATGACTGAAACTGATTTCCATTAGTATGCTGAGCCAACAAACTTATTTGTCTTGTCAAGTTACCTGTTGAATTATTAATTGTTCCTACTGCTGCACCGGTAAATAAAGTTTTAGGAGATGTAACTTGTGTAGGACTATTGGGATTTTCATTAAATGTATCTAGCTCATGCTGACAAGAATTGAGAAATATTCCGGCAATAATTATAGGTATGTATATTATTTTTTTCATAATTAAAAAGTAAATTTAAATGATAGGGTATAACTTCTTGTCCCTGGATTATTGAAGTAATCAAATCCATTAGTATTTGAACTTGCACCAGCAATAGATGTTTCAGGGTCTACACCTTTGTAGTTAGTAATTAAAAATAAGTTTCTAGCAGAAAAAGTAACCTGAGCATCTCTTATAAAAGATAGAGTTTGAGTACTAGATAACATTTTACCAAAATTGTATGATAAACTTATATCTCTTAACCTAAGCCAATTTATATCTCTTTCCATCTGTTGTTCATTTGCACTACCAGATCCATCTCCTAAAAAGCTTGAATAATAAGTTTTGTTATTAATTGCTACTGTATTAGGAGCTCCTGTTTCAGTAACACCAGATATTACATACATAGCAGATCTGTCTTCAGCAGAAGCCTGACTCATTCCTAATCTATGTAATCTCGCTAATGTTCCATTCCAAATATCTCCACCTTTACGAATATCTAATAAAAAGCTTAAAGACAAGTTCTTATAACTGAAATTATTTCTGATTCCTCCTAACCAGTCTGGATTAGGATTTCCTATAATTTGAGATTGTGCAGAAACCAGCGGTAAGCCATCAGAACCTATAATTACATTTCCTGATGAATCTCTTTCCCACGCGGTTCCATAAAAAACACCAAGCGGTTGCCCCTTAATAATTGCGGGAACAACATTTCCCGAAAAGAAATCACCGCCTTCACTGGAGAAATTTAAATTGTCTTGTATTTCAACGACCTTATTTACGTTTTTAGCCCAGTTAAGGTTTACACTCCAGTTAAAGTTTTGATTTTTAAGAATATCATACCCTAATTCTACTTCTATACCTTTATTTTCAACTGTAGGACCGTTGGTGAAATAATTCTGAAATCCAGAAGATGGTGCAACTGGAGCCTGGATAAGCAGATCATAGTTGGTTGATTTATAAGCACTCGCATTTAAGCGTAACCTTTTAAATAATTCTAATTCTAAACCGACTTCAAATTCGTCATTTCGCTCAGGCTTTAAATTTGGATTTTTCGCAATGGTAGTTAGCCCATAGGCTCCAACTCCCAAATATGGAGAAGTTAATTGTGGACCAAATGTATCAAAATAGTTTGGAGTTCCATAAGTGTTAACAATATTGTATGGATTAGCAGATGCAAAAGTTTTCGCATAAGCTACTCTTACTTTTCCTAAGTTAACCCAGTTTGGTAAATTTAATGTCTTATTAAACAGCCAAGATCCTGAAACAGAAGGATAGAAATAGGAACTATTCTGTTTAGGCAATGTACTGCTCCAATCATTTCTACCTGTTAATGTTAAATAAAACTGGTCGTAAAATCCGAATTCTGCCGAAGCTAATATCCCTCTTTTAATTTGTTTGAAATCTGTATTATTGGAAACAAAAGTCGTAAAGTTAGAAAGGTTGAATTGATTAGGTTCCAACATTGTAGATCCTTGAGTATATTGATCATTTCCAAATTTAGAAATTATCTGCCCCCCAAAACTATAATTCAAATTAATGTTATCAGTAAAGTTAACCAACCCACTAAAGATTAAATCTAAATTATATTGACTTTGTGTATAAGTGTCTACAACGACCTGCCCTGTTCGGTCAGCTGTTGAATTACCATTACTTGAGAATGAATAATTCTGCTGAGCATGAGTTGTATAGGTATCAACCCCCGCTCTCAACAGTATATTCAAGGCTTTATTATAATTATAAGTTAAATAACCACTAATAATGGATCTGTTTGTCTCGTCTTTATATGGATTATTGTATACTGTATAATATGGATTGTCATATGCTGCAAAATAATTTTTATTATATCCTTGTACAGTCTGATAATCTCTAAGGTCATAGGTTGTTGGTGTTCTCAGTAAAGACAACATTACTCCTGCAGTATTACTCCCTTTCTGAGCTCTTAACCCATTTGTATTTGAAAACTTTACATCAGCTCCAGCTTTTAGCTTATCAGTTAACTTAAATTCAGAATTCACCCCAAAACTTGTCTTTTTAAGCGATGTATTTGGAATAATCCCCGTTTGATCAATATGTCCAAATGAAGCTCTGAAATTACCATAATCTCCACCTCCTGAAAAAGCCAGATTATAATTTTGTGTAACACCTGTTTCAAAGAAGTTTTTAGTATTATCATAGGCCTTCAAACCAGTTACGCTTGAAATTAATGGTCCCCAACTTTGATTGGTTCCCGATGTGGTAGCAAAACCATCAGAACCATATTGAGCAGGTGCAATATAGGTAGCTCCGTTAGTTCCAGCGGCATAGGTTTTTTGAAGTTTCGGTAAACGAGTAATCATATCAAAAGATACAGCTGTAGAAAAATCAATTCCAATTCCTTTTCTTTTTCTCCCTTTCTTACTTGTATAAATAATTACACCATTTCTAGCATTTTCTCCATATAACGCTGCTGCTGCACCACCTTTCAAAATTGATACACTTTCAATATCATCAGGATTTATATCAATAGCTCTGTTCGAGTCATCTACTCCAGCCAAATTACTGCCCTGCCCCGCATTATTATTAACAGAGTTATCAATAATCTGCCCATCTAAAACTATAATAGGTTGGCTTGATAGATTAATTGACTTTTGGCCTCTAATCAGAATTTTGCTTGAAGCTCCTGGCGTACCAGAAGAGCCTGTAACTTGAATTCCCGCAGCTTTTCCCGCTAAACCTTGAATAATATTTGCTTCCCCTGACTTTTTTAAATCATCTCCATTGACTTGTGAAGTAGCATATCCTATTGTTTTTTTCTCTTTTTTAATCCCAAGTGCAGTTACTACCACACCTTCAATCTCTTTTGTCTGTGTAATGGTATCTTTTTTCTTCTGTTGAGCGTTTACAATAGCCATAGAAGAGGATAATACCACAACAAGCAGACTCATTGTTAGTTTCTTCATATCAAAATTAATTTTTACTCAGCAAAATTGTGTTTTTGTTAACAATTCAACAAGTAAAACTTAAAAAAAACAACAAAAGAACAACAAATAGAAGTAAAAACAAACAAAACAATTAATAAAATACATTAAAAATAAAATATTTAATAAAAAAAATAACATCAATTTTCTAATTGATATCATTTAAAATCACTTTTCAATATAACAGATAAAGTGCTGATTATAAGATTAATATAAACAAAAAAGTCAGTTTTAATTCACAAAATCCTTTATAAAAATGATTACAAATAAAAAAAAACCGCCATTTGGCGGTTTTTTTAGATAAATAAGAAATATTTATTCTTTTCTGAAAACAAGGATAGCTTCGTCATTTCCAGGCGTACTATCCAGGTTTTTACTATTGTCATTAATTCTGAGTTCTGTATTGGAATAGGAATCAATTTCTTTTTTCATTGTTTTAGAAACTCCAGCTTCTGTATAGGTAAGGGTTAATGTTTGATACATTTTATCAAAGGTCCATTTTCCTCCAAAAGAATCAAAAAGATTACAGTTTCCGGAAGAAGAAGACAAATCATATCTTTCATAAGATCCCGAGAAATCAGGATTTATAAATATAACTCCTTTCTTTTCACAGTCACTCAACATGACATCTTTACCTCTAAACTCATACTTATATGGTTTCCAAGTCCCATTAATACTTACACTTTCATTTTCAACTGCACGGTCGTCATCATTGGAACATGATGCAACACTTATTAAAAGAACAATTCCTATAAAAAATCTCATATAAATGTTTTTATATTCCTCAAACCTACTCGTAGATTTGAGGAATTATTATTTAATTTAAAATTTATCCCAAAATATTTTTGTGGATACTTTGTCACCTCCAATCTTTGAAGCTGCAGCATTCACATTCTTAGCGTTAAGAAGATATTCCTGATCAGAATATTTCATTCTTACTGGTACAGATTCTACTACAGATCCCCCAGGATTTACAAATACAGGGAAGTCCAGTCTTCTTGCAAAATTCCATGCCTGGAACCCTTTATTGAACATTGCTATCCAAGCTTGCTCACCAACAGATTTTTTCCAGTTGGCAGCATTATATGGATTGGCAGCTATAAAAGTATTTGCAGTAGCTTCAGTAATACCATACTCAGTCATTGATGCTTTAATTGCAGATTCATATAGATTAGCGGCGGTATCACCAACACTAAATCCTCTAGCAGCGGCTTCAGTTCTTAAAAACTGAATTTCAGAATAATCTAATAAAAAGCCTTGTGCATTTTCTCCAGAAATTACGTTTGTAAAGTGAGAATAATCTTTGAAAATATTCTGATCTCCGTACACACCCCCTACATAAGCACCAGCAACCTGTGTAAACCACGTGGCTCTTCTTGGATCTGAAGTAGTATTCATAAAATCAACCAGAACATCTGACGGAATAAAGTCATTTCTACCAGACTGAATAACATCCTGATACACAGGATTTGACAACAATCCCGATGGAAAAGTCTGCAGTCCGAAATTATCCATTTTGTCAGTAAATAATCCCGCAGTGTAAGCTGCTTCTGCATACGTTTTAGCCAATGCGGGGTCGCTATCTGCTAAGGTTACAGCCATTCTGAATTTCAATGAATTACCCATTTTCTTCCATTTAGTCATATCTCCTTTGTAGATCAAATCCTTGTCATATCCACTACCAGAAGTATTAATCATAGCAACAGCGGCATCAATTCTTTTGATAAGATCCAGATACACTGTTTTTGCATCATCATAAGGAATTTCCGCACTTCCTGGATTTTCAGCGGTAGCTTTCAATGCTCCGAAATAAGGGATATCACCATATGTGTCAACCAAATTAGCCCATGCATAAACATTTACTAATTCAATCATAGCAATATTGTTATTTTTAGTAACGGGATCTACTCCTTCGCTCTCAAGAAACCTTCTGGCATCTCTTAATGCAGATAATACTCCCGGAGAATTAATTGTAGCTGACGCAGATGCCATCATACGGTTATAATGATTCCTTGGAATTGGTCTCGTCACCATATCATAGTTCGTCTCATCAGTATAAGTAGTTTCTGACCACTGCTGTGTAAAAAACCTGGTAATGTTACGGTTTACATTGGCAGACAATAGCTGGTCAAGAAGTGCATGTTCAGCGCTGGCAAAAAGGACTCCTGACGGAACTTCCGTTGGGTGTTTAGGGTCTTCATTTAGTGACGTGATGTCTCTTTCACAAGATGTAAAAGTTAACGATAATGAAGCTAAACCTATAATTAAAAATATTTTTTTCATTTTCTAGAATTTTAAAGTTATATCAATCCCAATATCACGGGTAGTAGGTAGTACTCCGATAGAATTACCTTTAGCTCCTAAACCATTCCCAGTACCCGCTTCCGGATCTGCATAAGGTAAGTTTTTGTGGATAATCCAAAGGTTTCTACCTACAATTGAAATTTTTGCATCACGAATAGCAGTATTAGCCAAAACAGATTTAGGAAGGTTATATCCTATACTTGCTTCTCTAAGTTTTACATAAGATGCATCATAAACGAATCTTTTATTCGGCATTCTTCTATATCCGTCTACGTTACCAAAAGATCCCGGATTAATCGCAGGTGTCGTATTTACATTTCCATTCGGGTTAACACCTGGATGTACGAATCCACCCTCTCTATAATCAGCTGTTTCTGCATAAAGACCAGTTGCTAATCCGTAATACATATCGGTAGAGAATACATCACCTCCTTTTTTCACATCAATAAGGAAACTTACTGAGAAATCTTTATAACGGAAGCTGTTTCTGATACCACCTACCCAGTCTGGTGTGATATTCCCTATAACCTGATTATTATTTCTTAAATAACGACCTGTAGCTGGATCAATTACTCTATCGCCATTCGCATTATATACATAATCTGATCCTACCAAAGCTCCAAAAGATTCTCCTACACGTGCATTAAGAGAAACCCCACCCTGATAACTTGCTATTAAGTAATTCTGAGAATCACCATTTAATGCAATAACTTTATTCTCATTTTTAGACCAGTTCACGTTTACATCCCATGTAAAATTATTTGTTTTAAATGGTGTCCCATTTAACTGTACTTCTATACCTTTGTTATCAATCTGCCCAGCATTTACAAGGAATGTTCTATATCCTGTTGCGGAAGAAACCGGTAAATTGATAATCTGATCAAATGTTCTGGTTTTATAAATTGCAATATCAAAACCTAATCTGTTTTTGAAGAATTGTGCCTCCATACCAAATTCTGTTTCCTTAGATCTTTGAGGTTTCAGGTTTGGATTCGCAAGGAAAAAAGGTTGATCAAACAGACCTTCACCTCTAGCTTTGAAAGTATTTACCAATCTGTAATTGTTGGTAGATGAACCTACTTCAGCGTAGTTTGCTCTCAATTTCCAGAAACTTAACCATGGTTGTTTTACAAATTCGGATAGAATAACAGCACCTGTAACCGAAGGATATCCATAGCTATTATTTCCTTTTGGTAAGTTAGACGATTGGTCTACACGGTAAGTACCATCCACAAATAAGAAGTTCTTATATCCAAAAGATGCTGTTGCATATAAACTGGAAGTAACCCATTTTGCATAATTCTCATCAGGTGGGAGTATCGTTCTTACAGAGTTGGATATAGCAAAAAGCCCAGGTTTAGATAGACCTCCTTCTGTACTCATAAAAATATTATCCACAAGGTTTCTTCTAACGTTCCCCCCTGCAATACCGCTAACACTTAGGTCTGAAGTAATATCAACCTTGTAATTAGCAAATAAATCAAAGTTGATCTCAGTATTTTTCACATTGGTTCTTGCGTATCCCGAACTTACATTAAGTCCGGATGCACCGAATGCCTGAGGAAGCGATCCATTCATTAATCTCTCTTCTACAACCATCTGTAAATCATCATAAGATAGTTTCCCTGTGATTCCAAAATTTTTGGAAACATCATATTTTAATTGTGCATAACTGAATATCCTGGTCCTGTCATCAGACTGATAATTCTGATATCTCTGGAAATATGGATTGTTCCAATATTGAGGAGTTCCATCAGCCGCTGTAGATCTGTTCCAGGAAAAGTTACTATTTCCATTGTTAGCATAAGCATCTCTTAATGCCAACACATCTACGTTGGTCTGCCACCACTGTCTGAAACCAGAAACAATATTATCCGAATAGCCAGTTTCATTACGTCCTCTTGTATCTTGTAAAGTTAAAGTTGTGAAAACAGAGGCATGTAATTTATCTGTAAAATCGTGATTAAATTTTGCAGAAATTGTATTTTTTTTAAGCTCAGAGTTAGGCATCAAACCATTAGAAAGCATATTGGAATATGACAAGGAAAGATTCGAAGTTTTATTTCCTTTTTCAATGGTAATTGTATTAATGTATGTGACTGGTGTTTCAAAGAATTTAATAGGTCCGTTTTTCGCAGCAACCCAAGGTGTAGCTTTTCCATAGTTTGGAGAAGAAGGATCAAATGAATCCCATTGGTAAACCAATTGGTTGGGATTAAATGCAGGTCCGTAAGATGCGTCATCTACAAAGTTAGCATAATTGTAACCTCCAGGTCCCGGATCTTCGTTCCATGACTGGCCACCGTATCCTGCTCCATACTTTGTCTGATAGGTAGGAAAAGTAGATTTATCAATAAATCCTGCTGTAATTCCTGAGTTAAGAGTAACCCCCCAGCTTCCGTCATTGTTTCCTCGTCCGCTTTTAGTTACAATTAAAATTACACCATCACTTCCTCTTTCACCATATAAAGCTGATGCAGCGGCACCCTTCAGTACGTTTACAGATTCTATGTCTTCCTGGTTAATATCTGAAAGAAAGTTACCGTAATCGAATACAGATCCGGTTACCGTATTATTGTTAACTGGTGAACCATCAATTACAATAAGTGGAGAACCTCCTGACAAAGATTTATATCCTCTGATCAAAAGGTTTGCAGATCCGCCAAAGTTGTTATTAGTATTTACCTGTAGTCCGGCTACCTTACCTGAAAGAAGAGATGCTACGTTTCCGGTATTAGTCGTTCCACCAGTTAATTCCGCAGCTTTAACTTCTTCAGAAGCATAACCAAGAGATTTTTTCTCTCTTTTAATTCCGAGTGCGGTTACAACCACTCCCTCAATTTCTTTTGTTTTAATAGTGTCATTCTTTTGCTGGGCGTTAGCGACAGCTATCGAAGAAGACATTACTAGAACAAGAAGACTTGCTGTTAGTTTCTTCATATCAAATTAATTTTTGTGACCTTACAAATTTGTAAAACTTTCTTAATACCACAAAGCAAAATGTGAAAAAATTACAACTTATTCAATAATTTCAAAAAAAACAAGTCAATAAATTATTAAAATAAGTTAAAAACAAAATATTTAACAAAAACACAACATTTAAAACTTAGTTTTTTTTAAGAAATAATAACAATCACTTAAATTGATATAATCTATATTACAAATTTAATTATGAATGTAAATAAATTGAATATCAATAAATTAAAAATTCAAAATACAGAAATGAAAGAAAACCAATAAACGATACTATGCAAAGCATATTTCTACAATTGAAGAAATATTTCATTTTTTAAACAAAAAAAATGCATAAAAGCGATAAAATGTATTAAAGTTTCCTTACCAGAGCAAGATAAATTTTTATGTTTCAAAATGAGATTGAGTTCCAAATTGAGAGAATAAACCTAAGCCCAATTTAACCAATATCACTTCGAATCCACTTTTCGCCTCATTCTATAATTAAACCATCCTAAACTCTTAAAATCATCCTATATATCGGTTATTTAAAAACAGATTACAGTCTTCTCCCTGCATTCGATATAATCACAATATTATCTTTTGTTGAAGTAAGAATAAAATAAAAAACATCCAAAATCTCTTCCTTCAAAATTTTATATTTTTGCAGTATAGAAACAATTCATGGAGCTAATAAAAAACTGGTCAAATCTTTATATTGAGGCCGGATGTGATGAAGTAGGAAGAGGATGTTTAAGTGGTCCGGTGGTAGCTGCAGCGGTAATTTTAGATGATGATTTCAAACAAAACCTGGTGAATGATTCCAAAAAATTAACGTTTAAAACGCGTATGGAACTGGATAGTTACATCAAAGACAATGTGAAAAACTATGCTATCGCAGAATTACCACCTTCCTTTATAGATGAACATAATATTCTCAATGCGAGTATTCATGCGATGCACCGTGCGCTGGATCAACTGACCATAACTCCTGAACTTATTCTGGTGGACGGAAATAAATTCCATCCTTATAACTACATTCCGCATCAATGCATTATTAAGGGAGATTCTAAAGTGTTATCTATTGCTGCAGCCTCTATTCTTGCCAAAAATTATAGGGACAAGTTAATGATTCAGCTTCATGAAGAACATCCTGAATATGGTTGGGACACCAATTTTGGCTATGCCACAAAAAAACATCAGGAAGCCCTTATAAAATATGGACCAACACCTCATCACAGACAATCTTTCAGACTTAAATATGATTGAAAAATACTCATTTTCAATTATTAAATCGGCATGTCAATTAAAGACTGAAAATCCCTGTAAATAAAACTCCCAAATAAAAAAAGAGAAGCAATTATCAAATTGCTTCTCTTTTTAATTTATGTTTAAGAATTACTTCTTCTTATTTCTTTGTTGCTCCTGAGTTTTTTGCTGCTCCTGAGCCTTCTCCATCATTTCTCTCATTCTCTTCTGGAATTTACCTTCTGCTTTCGGTTTTTCCTTGTTAGACTGAATCTGAGCATGGATTTTTTTCTCATCCAGAATCACATACTTAATAACAAGAATGATAAGGATGTTAATCGCATTCGATACAAAATAATACCATGAAAGACCTGAAGCTGAAGTGTTAAGGAAGAATAGGAATGTGATCGGGAAGATATACATTAATACCTTCATATTTGGCATTCCTTCCTGCTGAGGCTGTTGCATATTTCCTGAAGTCATCACAGTATAAATCAAGATAACAACCGTACAAGCTAAAGCGAAAATACTTAAATGATCTCCAAGGAAAGGAACTTTAAATGGAAGCTTGATCAAATCATCATAAGCTGTTAAATCCTTTGCAAACCAAAACCCTTGTCCTCTAAGATCAATAAAGTTCGGGAAGAAACGGAATAAGGCATAGAAAATTGGAATCTGAACTAATGCCGGTAAACATCCCGCCATCTGATTTACTCCTGCCTTTCTATAAACTTCCATTGTAGCCTGCTGTTTCTTCATCGGATCTGCATCCTTGAACTTCGCATTCACCTCATCAATTTCCGGACGGATCACCTTCATCATTGCACTTAGCTTGTGCTGCTTATACATAATAGGTGAAAGGATCAGTTTCACAATGATCGTCATTACAAAAATAACCCAACCTGCTGATAATCCCCACGCAGCGATAATGCTATATAACCACATGAAGAAATAACGGTTCATTGCTCCAATAAATGACCAACCTAAAGGAAGAATCTCATCAAAGTTTTTATCATAAGATTTAAGCAATGGTAAATCCAATGGCATAAAATACCATGTGAAATCCTGGTTCAGCTCACTTCCAGTCATTTGAACGAAACCTTCATAGTTGAATTTCTTCAAATATTCTCCTTCTTCAACATTTTCCTGGTTTCCTTTATTTTGAGTAAATCCGTTTTTAGCTTCGATTACTGAAGAGAAAAACTGCTGCTTTACACCAATCCAGTTAAGGGTTTCTTTTTCCTCTTCCATTGTGGTTCTTCCATCATAATCATAGTCTTTATAATTATTGAAAGCATAAGAAAACTCTGAGTGAGACTGCTCCTGAGCTCTACCCTTCTCCAGATTTCTTACATTATAATCCCAAATGAAATCTGCTTTGTTATCAGAAGTAATTTTGGAAAGTCCCTGAGTTCTTACTTTAAAATCAAGGGTATATTTTGGAAGCAATGTGTAAATGAATTGAATTACAGCACCATTATAATCTGCAGTTAAGGTCACCGCATTTCCATTAACAGTAGGTGAGAAAACTAAATCTTTAGTATTAACAATCTTCCCTGTTTTATCTTTAAACTGAAAACCGTAGTTTGAGTTATTTTTAGTGATCAGATAAAGTGGCTGATCTGCATTGTCTGTTTTGTGATTGTAGGCTTTATATTTTAAAAGCTCTACTTTGGAAACCTGTCCTCCTAAGCTTGAAAATTCAAGTTTCAGTTCATTATTTCCAAGACTTGCTGTCTGGATTGCATTAGGAGTTACATTTGGATTGATATTGTTTGCCTGAGTTTGCTTTACGGCATTTTTAGCCTGTTCCGTTTTTTGCTCCTGAGCTTTCAACTCCGCTTCTTTCGTTTGTTTGTTCTGGAAGTAGAACATAAAACCGAAGAGAACAAGGCATAAAACCGCGAAACTAATCATTTGCTTCTTATCGATTCCGTTGTTTTGTTGCATTTTATTTTATATTAAAATTTTAAATTTAAAATGTACGTACTGGTGTACGTAATTTGAGCTGACAAAAATACTGTTTTTTTATCAAAACTCTATGCTTTACGTTGTTACTATATAATAAACTCAGGCTGATTATTCTCAGCCTGAGTTTATATGTAGACGTTTATGATAAAATTTTACCTTATTTCTTTTCGCAAGCCTTAATGAAAGCTCTGAATAGTGGATGCGGTGTCGCTACCGTACTTTTATATTCAGGGTGATACTGAACTCCCACATAGAATGGGTGATCAGGAAGTTCCAACGCTTCTACCAAACCTGTTTCAGGGTTGGTACCTGTAGCAAGGAAACCATTTTTTTCAAATTCCTGAAGATAATCACTGTTGAATTCATAACGGTGACGGTGTCTTTCAGAAATATTTTTGGTTCCGTAGATATCATTTAATTTAGATCCGTTTTTCAACGTACATTTCCATGCTCCAAGACGCATTGTTCCTCCTTTATCTACTACATTTTTCTGTTCTTCCATCAAAGAAATTACAGGATCAGGAGTAGCTGTATCAAATTCCATCGAGTTTGCTTTGGTATGTCCTAAAACATTTCTTGCAAATTCAATCGTCATAATCTGCATTCCTAAACAGATTCCCAACATTGGAATTTTATTTTCTCTTGCATATTTTGCGGTAAGAACTTTTCCTTCAATTCCTCTGTCTCCGAAACCTGGAGCTACAAGGATACCATTCACTCCTTTCAGCGTATCTTTAATATTTTCTTCCGTAATATCTCCACTGTAAACCCATCTTACTTTTACTTCAGTTTCAAGATCAGCTCCTGCATGTTTGAATGCTTCAGCAATAGAAATATAAGAATCCTGAAGGGAAACATATTTTCCTACCAATGCAATTTCAACGGTTTTTTTAGGGTTCTGGAATTTTTTAAGGAAACTCTTCCAGTCTTTAAGATCTGCGTCTTTATCGCTTTTAAGATCAAGTTCTTTCAGTACTACATCATCAAAGTTCTGCTTCTGAAGGTACATTGGAACTTCATAGATCGTTTCAAGATCTTTACATTCGATAACGTTATCCAAAGGAACATTACAGAACTGAGCTAATTTTGCTCTCTGATCTTTAGGAATTTTATGTTCTGTTCTACAAACTAAAACATCTGCCATAATTCCGCTTTCCATTAACTGACGAACGGAATGCTGGGATGGTTTTGTTTTTAGTTCTCCACTTGAAGCCAGATATGGCAATAAAGTAAGGTGAATCACCATAGAATTACTCTCTCCCAACTCCCACTTCAACTGACGTACGGTTTCAATGTATGGTAAAGATTCGATATCCCCTACTGTCCCTCCGATCTCAGTAATGATGATATCGTAGTTCTGTTTTGAAAGGATTTTAATTCTACGTTTGATTTCGTTAGTAATATGAGGAATTACCTGAACTGTTTTTCCAAGGAAATCTCCTTTTCTTTCTTTTTCAATTACAGTCTGGTAGATTTTTCCTGTAGTAACGTTGTTGTTTTGGGATGTAGGAGCATCAAGATAACGCTCGTAGTGGCCTAAATCCAGATCCGTCTCTGCACCATCTTCAGTCACATAGCACTCTCCGTGCTCATAAGGATTCAAAGTTCCTGGGTCGATATTGATATAAGGATCTAATTTTTGGATCGTTACATTAAAGCCGCGTGATTTTAGTAGAAGTCCCAGAGAAGCAGAAACGATTCCCTTTCCCAAAGATGAAGTTACACCTCCTGTCACAAAGATGTACTTTGTATTCTTTTTACTCATTAGATTAGGTTTGTGCAAAGTTATGGGAAAAAGAGATACAAAGCAATCTTTTACATTTTGAAAATGATAAAACCCGCTTCAAACAATTATAAAACCTGATAAAATTTTTTATCTATATTTGATATAAGCAAATGAAACAAAGCTATAACCAACAGGATTTCGTCTATCAACGAAAAAGGTTTTCCATTGGAGCGGAAAACCTTTTTATAGTTTATATTCTGAAATATTATTGCTTAGTCAGTTCAAAGTAAGCCGTTATTTCAACATCTTTCGCGATACCAGCTCCTGACGGATCATATTTGATTCCATAATCCAGACGGTTTACTGTAAATTTTGTCTGAATCCCCATAATCTCTTTTCCGTCTTTACTTTTTGTAATTCCTCCAAATGTAACCGGAGCAGTGATTTCTTTCTCTACTCCTTTCATGGTTAGTTTTCCTTTAACAATATAGTTGTTGTTTTTATCTTTTGTAACGGATGAGCTCTTAAATTCAATAGTAGGATATTTGGCAACATCGAAAAACTCTTCACTGATAAGATGTCTGTCTCTCATGTCCACTCCGGTATTAACAGTAGGAACACTGATAGAAAAGTTTAAATCGGCATTATCCAGATTAGCACCACTGGTAGCTGCTTTTCCGTCAAATTTATCAAACCTTCCCTGTACAAAACTAATCCCCATGTGCTTGATATTAAAGTTGACCGATGAATGCATCTGGTCTACCTGCCAGGTTCCCTGTCCAAAAGCAACAATACTTAAAAGCGTAAATACGAAAGATAAAAATACTTTTTTCATTGTAATGATATTTTACATTAATATATTTTAATTGAATGAAGCTAAGATATGAAAGATATTTCTACCATGCATAGATTAGTTTTTAATATTAAATCCATTTAGATTCTGAAAGAAAAATGCTTTTTTATAACTTCGCAGTATGGCAAAACTGAAAACAGCATATTTCTGTCAAAACTGCGGAACCCAGTATCCTCAATGGCTGGGACAATGTAAAAACTGTGGAGAATGGAACACTTTAGTAGAAGAGGTTGTAGAGAAACCATCTCATAAAACTCCTCCTTTTTCAAAAACCAAACAACATGTCATCAATATTGTTGAAGTGGAAACCAGCGAAGAGCCGAGAATAAAAACACCTTCCGAAGAACTTAATCGTGTTTTAGGAGGAGGAATTGTTTTGGGTTCTGTAACTCTGATTGGCGGCGAACCGGGAATCGGAAAATCTACCCTTCTGCTTCAGCTTGCTTTGAAAATGAAGAAAAAAATTTTCTATGTTTCTGGTGAAGAAAGTGCTTCTCAGATTAAAATGAGAGCGGACAGACTTACAGATATTCAAAATCCGAACTGTTTTCTTTTCACTGAAACATCATTGGAAAAAATTCTTCATGAGGCCAAAAAACTGGAACCTGATTTCGTCATCATTGATTCCATTCAGACCCTACAGTCTCAGCTGATAGAAAGTTCTCCGGGAACTGTTTCTCAAATCAGAGAATGTTCCAATGAGATTATCAAATATGCCAAAGAAAATAATACTCCTGTTTTCCTTGTAGGCCATATCACCAAAGACGGCCAAATTGCCGGCCCAAAAGTCCTGGAACATATGGTAGACGTGGTTCTGAATTTCGATGGAGACCGAAATCACCTATTCAGATTGTTGAGAGCCAATAAAAACCGTTTTGGTTCTACCGCCGAAATTGGTATTTATGAAATGGTGTCCCAGGGATTGAAAGAGATTAAAAACCCTTCTGAAATTCTGATCACCAAGAAATTTGAAGAACTGTCCGGAAACTCCGTTGCCGTAACGCTGGAGGGAAACAGACCTATGCTTCTTGAGATTCAGGCATTGGTAAGCACAGCTGTTTATGGTACTCCTCAAAGAAGCTGTACCGGTTTTGACTCAAAAAGACTCAATATGCTTTTGGCTGTACTGGAAAAAAGAGCAGGTTTCCAATTGGGAGCGAAAGACGTTTTCCTGAATATTACCGGAGGAATAAAGACAGATGATCCGGCACTGGATTTGGCGGTCATCGCTTCTGTTCTTTCCTCTAATGAAGATATTGCGATTTCTGAACATTACTGTTTTGCCGGAGAAATCGGATTAAGTGGCGAAATTCGTCCGGTAGCACAGATTGAGCAGCGAATTACTGAGGCTGAAAAATTAGGCTATGAGAAAATATTTGTTTCCAATCTTAATAAAATCCCGAAAAGAAAATTTGGAATCAAGATTGAAGAAGTGAGTAAGATTGAGGATTTTCACGAGAGGCTTTTTTAATGTGAATGGTGAATTTTGCTTCGCAAGTCAATTGTCAATCAGAATGTGGGTAAAAATTCACAAACAAAGCGAATTGACTATTCACTATTCACTATTATCAAACATTCACATTTAATTCATACCTTTAATTTATGAATTATCTGGCGCATTCTTTTCTTTCTTTTACCGACGGTCAGATCGTGGGGCAGTTTCTCGAAGACTTTATCCGTAACAGAGATCGTTTTACTTTCCCGAAAGATATTCAGGACGGAATTACCCTGCACAGAGCTATTGATACTTACACCGATTCTCATCCTGCCATTCATGAAGCCAAAAAGGTATTTGCTCCTTTGGTAAGACTGTATGCAGGTGCGTTTGTAGATGTCTCGATGGATCATTTTGTAGCTAAGGATCTTTCTCTGAATTCTCTTCCGGAATGGAAAGCGCATTCCCTTAAAGTTTATCGTGTTTTAAATGCCTATGAACAATGGCTTCCAGAAAATTTCAAAAAAATGCTTGTGAAAATGGAGCATGATGACTGGCTTTATAATTACCGTGAAGACTGGGGAATTAAATTCAGTATTCAGAATGTTTTGAATAAAGCGAAGTACCTTGATAAGGATATTCCTGTTTTTGAAGCTTTTTTGAAGAACAAAGATCATCTTCAGCAGTGTTATGATGATTTTTTTCCTGATCTGCTGGCCCATGCAAAAGGAATCAATACATTGTTGCAGCTGGAAAATTAATATTTTCTAATAGAATTGGAAAGTTGTCCGGCTTTCGTAGCTGCACCATAATATTTTAAAACTGCTTATAAAGATAGCGGTTAGGATAGGTAAGTTTTTCACTGTTTCTTTGTCCGTTTACAATAATATGGACAATGTTGATCTGATCATCAAAAAGATTATACAGAAAACTTACAGCAGCTTCCACTTTTTTCGGGGTAGCTACAGGTTCAGATTCCATAAAGATATTTACAGATTCCTGGTCTTCTTCATAACCGATATAATTTACCTTCAAAAACCTGTTATCAGCTTTTAGTTTAAAATATTCTGAACAATATTTTTGCAGAGCATCGTTCAATTTTGCTTTGTATTTTTCATCATTAAAATGAAAAGAGCCTCCGTATTTTTTTCCTAAACCATTTTCCGTATCATCCAGGAAAAATCTTCCTGTCACTTCAAATGTTCTGGATTTTGAATTATAATTAATTTCTACAGAGCCTACGTGATAAGGGTGAAAAGCTTCACTCTTTGTAAAACTCTGAAAAGTCATTGTTAATAATAAAAGAACACTCCAAAAAAATTTACCTGACATGAATCTTATTTTACAGCAAATATAAAAAAAGCAGCAGTTTCTATAACTGCTGCTTTTTAAGATAATTGATCGGTGATGATTTATTGTTTAATTACTTTTTTCGTAATTTTTGTATTATCCTCGAGCATTATGGTGAACAGATACGTTCCTTTTATCAGTTCGGAAACATCAATTTTACCTGAATTAGCATTCACATTTACGGTTTTAATCAATTTTCCTGAAACATCATAAATGGTTACCGTTCCTTTAGAATGTCTTCCCAATACTACAGTAACAAAATCTTTGGCAGGATTAGGAGTGATATTCACTTCTGAATTCATCTTTACATCAGCTGTTCCTAACGTTGTTCCTGTTTTAATAAAATAACCACCAAAACCTGTTGCCTGGAAACTGACTTCCCAATATTGATAGGTGTCATTCCAGATAATATCTGCAACATCTGGTGTAATAACCGTGGCAGCTCCTCCAAAAGAAGCAACTGTACCCGTAGTGCTTGTTCCTGTATATTTTTCAATAAGAAGATTCGCTTTATTGGCTACATCGCTAGGTGAAGTAGGTAATTTCACTCCATTGGTCAGATTATAAGCATCGAAATCACTCTGCTTGAAATATAAAGTTACTTTTCCGGTAGCCGTAGTAGTATTTGCATCGGAATTGATTTCGTATCTTCTTGCAACATAATTTGGCTGTGCATTATCTACCCATACCTTTGAGGTAACATTTCCTGTTACTGTACTGCCCGCTTCTTTTTCTACTCTTGAGATAAGCTGGCATGCATTTGTAAAATAGTTATAACCATTGGCCACTGTACTGGCTTTTGTTTGGTTGGAAGTTGCTAAATTCTTTACTTCAGCAACCTTTTCATAGATTACGGCTCTCATTTTAAGATCAAATGTTCTGGAAGTCCATGTAGCACCGTCAGTAGAAGTTTTAGATCTGCTATTCAGTACAGCATTCTCTGCTTTCATGGCAATTCTTCCTCCTAATCCATTAACAACAATATAAAATTCTTTTCCGGTTACCATCTGTACATTCAAATCTGAAAGATTGATGTAGTTCCAGGTATATCTCTGAATATTATTAAGCCATGAAGTAATGGTTTTAGTAGCAATAATATCTCCGGGATTTCCGTTAGCATCCACCTTTCTGATCTGAATATCCACCGGGATATCTGAAGGAATTGAAGACCCTGATACAAAAGAGAACCCTCCCAGTTTCCCTGTTAATGTAGGGGTATATCTTACCGCAAGAGCCATATTATCAAAATAATAATTAAATTCTGTATTGGCTACAATGTATGGCTCATCGTAACTTACCGTTTCAAAATTGGATTTCACGCATCCTAATTCATCAGTAACAGCTTTATAGATATCCAATTTACCATATCCCCATCTCATATTCGGAACGACACCGGTTGCACCGTCCATTCTTGCATTAGTTGTAAGACGGGCTTTCACCTGTGCTGCCGTCAATGAAGGATTAGCCTGCAGTAATAATCCTACTGCTCCAGCTACACCTGGTGAAGACATACTTGTCCCCTGATTTTTCACATAATAATTGGTGCCTGAAATAATGTCTGTTGCTGCGGGAGCAGAATTGCTGGATCTTGATGATATAACATTCTGACCTGAACCTGCGATATCCGGCTTTTGAACCCCATCCACTCTTGGTCCCTGTGAACTGAATGAAGAAATAGACTCCTGTGGGGTTGTGGTAGAATAAGCACCCGTACTATACCAGCTTGGTCTTCCCATATATGATGCTACTGTAATAGCATTAGAAGCATTCCCCGGGCTTCCTACAATATATTCATTATCCCCGTTTTGCAACGTGGTTTGTACTCCCTGGCTATACAGCCAGCCATGGGTTGAGATTTGCTGTGTTCCGTTATTGGTAATTTCCAATGTATAATTTCCCTGAACATTGGTAGTTCCTGAAGTTCTGGCAATTACCAGCTGAACATACCTTTTATTGTTATCATTGCTCCAATAGTTATACATTGTTGCTGTAAGCCCACCTCCCAAGATATTATGAGCTGTAGTTGTACTTATATGCTGAGTATACTGCTGCCCATCGGGAGTAGTTAGCTTTGCAGTAACAGGAGTATTATCGTTGGCATACATTATAAATGAAAATACTGTAGCTGCAGAAGTATTGCTTACTACCGTAAAATTATAAGTCTGGGAAGCATTAGCAGCAATATCTACTTTTCTATGAAGATTAGCTCCGTAGTCGTTACCTGCCGAAATAACAACTACTCTTCCCGTTCCTGAGGTGGTAAAATTATTAACCGCTACTTCATGGCTGGAAGTTCCATCATGAGCAGTGCTCTGCCCACCGATACTCATATTGACAACAATAGGTTTATTAAGTGCTGTTGCCACATTTTTAAAATAGGTTAAAGCATTAATGGTATTGGTTGTAGGAAAAGATCCGTTTCCTCCTTTCACAAAAACAATGTCCGCGTCAGATGAGAATCCTTTATGTCTTTTATCTGTAAAAGCAGAGCCATTTCCAGCGGCAGTACCTGAAACATGGGTTCCATGGCCATTGGTATCATTTTCACGAACAAAACCTGTGGGTGTGCCATCCAGTTCATCATCGATCTGTGCTTTTGTATATTCCACTCCAGTAGAAAACCCTGTCGGGGCAACTTCTCCCGCCTGGGCAGTTAATGTCTGGTCCCAAATAGAAACAATTCTGCTTTTGGTCTGATCATCAGCTTTTCTGAAATCAGGGTGTTTCCAGTCTATTCCAGTGTCATAAATTCCTACTAAAACTCCTGTTCCATTATAAGCTGTGTTATTGAAAACACCATCCTGCAAAAGACTTGCTCCTGACTGAGCGCGGCTCACATCGTTATGAAGCTCATCAAACTGCGGTCCCATTACAGAAATTACATACGGAAGCTGAGTCAGTCTTTCAATATCTTCAATAGAAACTAAAGCTGTGGAAAAAGCGGGAAACTGGCTTTGTACAATAAATCCGTCTGCTTTTAGTTTTTCAGGCTCCTTCGTGTAAACAATACATGAATACATGGTTTGTGCTCCTTTTGAAGTTACTACCAGGTGCTGGTCAAGTTTCATATCAGGACGTTCCAGTTCTTTTACAGCTCTTCCCTTGGCAATATTTTCTTTATTTTTCAATAAAAGATCAAACCGGGAATCCAGTTTCTGTACCTGCCCGTAAAAAGCGTAGGAATACAATCCCAAAAAGGCTGCTGTAGCATTTCTAAGAAGCTTCGCTCCTCCATGTGAAATGTTTACATTTGTAAAAAATAATTTTTTGATATCCATATTTCATTTTTAAGCAATACAATTATACAATTTTTATTCAAAACATAAATAATGTAAAATATTAATAATGATTAAGCATAAAAATTAAATCAAATAATAAAATTAATATTATTTTAACAATATATTCAAAATATAAAATTTTTTAATCAAAATGCAGGATTTTCTTTTTTATTTAAACCTTGGATGGGAACATATTATTTCTCTGGATGCCTTGGATCATCAGCTTTTTGTTTTGGCTTTGATTGCTGTTTACTCTTACAGTGACTGGAAAAAAATACTGATTCTTGTTACTGCATTTACAATCGGGCATTCTATTACATTAGCTTTAAGCATTCTGGATGTTTTCAGAGTTCCTTCTGACTGGGTGGAGTTTTTAATTCCTTTAACCATTGTTCTGACCTCACTGGATAATATTATCATGAAAAATCAGAAACAGACTTTGATGCGGGCCAACTATTATCTTGCACTGATTTTCGGTCTTGTTCATGGAATGGGATTTGCCAATACAGCAAGAGTAATGATTGCTAAAAGCCAAAGTATTGCTTTACCTCTCCTTGGGTTTAATATGGGTTTGGAACTTGGTCAGATTGTCATTGTTGCAGCAATTTTAATCATCCTGTTTCTTTCACTCAATCTTTTCAAAGTGAATAAAAAAGACTGGATACTCTTTGTTTCTTCCGGAGTATTTGCTTTATCCTTAAAAATGACTTTGGAAAGAATTCCTTTTTAAAAGTTAAATATTCTCATTAATTCAACAGGTAATTACTATCTTTGATCATTAAAAAATCATTTCGGTTATGAAACTAAAAGTTGTTATACTTTCACTTTCTGTATTTGCATATACAGGTTTCACCGCACAAAATATTCAGAATAACCCAGGCAGCAATCACGGCAATAAGTTTGAGCAGCTGGGAACTATTCTACCAACACCCAACATTTACAGAACGGCTTCAGGAGCTCCCGGTCACGGATACTGGCAGAACAGAGCCGATTATAACATCACCGCTTATCTGGATGAAGATAAAAGAAATCTGAAAGGTTCAGAAACGGTGACTTACTACAATAATTCGCCTGATGAACTGGACTATATCTGGCTGCAGCTTGATGAAAACGAACACTCAAGCATCAGAAATGCAGGATATGACACTTCGTCTGTACTTCGTCCTTCCACTACGGACCAGCAGCTTAAAGTTTCTGAACTTCCTGTAAAAGATAACGGTTATGGTGTAAGTCTGGAAAAAGTAACAGATGCTTCAGGTAATCCATTGAAGTATACAGTCAACAAAACGATGATGCGTATCGATCTTCCCAAAGTTTTAAAAAAGGGTGAGAAATTCGTTTTCAAAGTAGACTGGAACTATAATATTTCCGACAGAATTAAAATGGGAGGCCGAGGAGGTTTTGAAAACTTCCCTGAAGATGGCAATGATCTGTATACAATGGCCCAATGGTATCCAAGAATGTGCGTCTATAGTGACTTCCAGGGTTGGCAGAATCATCAGTTTACCGGAAGAGGTGAATTTGCTTTGGTTTTCGGAGACTTTAAGGTTTCCATGAATGTACCTGCAGATCATATTGTTGGCGGAACAGGAGAATGTAAAAATTACGATCAGGTGTTGACATCTGATCAGCTATCAAGATACAGAAAAGCTGAAAACGCAGCAGAGCCTATCGAAATTGTAACCTTGGATGAAGCTAAAAAAGCAGAGAAAAATCATTCAAAACAAAGAAAAACATGGGTTTTCGAAGCGAAAGATGTTCGTGATTTTGCATGGACTTCTTCCAGAAAGTTTGTCTGGGACGGAATGCGTGTAACGATTCCTGAAAACAATAATAAAGTAATGGCAATGAGTTTCTATCCAAAAGAATCTTACGGTCTTTACAGAAAATTTTCTACAAAAGCGGTAGCCCATACCATCAAAACCTATTCGGAATTTACCATTCCTTATCCATATCCTGTGGCTCAGTCTGTAGAAGCTGCCAATGGAATGGAGTATCCTATGATCTGTTTCAATTTCGGGAGAACCGAAAAAGACGGAACTTATTCTGAAGGAACAAAAAATGGAATGATCGGAGTAATCATCCACGAGGTTGGTCACAACTTTTTCCCAATGATCATCAATTCTGATGAAAGACAGTGGGCATGGATGGACGAAGGTTTGAATACATTTACTGAATATCTTACAGAAGAGAAATGGGATAACAAATTCCCGTCTAAAAGAGGACCAGCATGGACAATCGTTGACTACATGAAACTCCCGAAAGATCAGCTGGAGCCTATCATGAGTAACTCAGAAAATATTGTTCAGTATGGTCCGAATGCTTATTCAAAACCTGCTACAGGACTGAATATTCTTCGTGAAACGATCATGGGAAGGGAGCTTTTCGACAAAGCATTTAAAACGTATGCAAAGAGATGGGCATTCAAGCATCCTGAACCTGCAGATTTATTCCGTACGATGGAAGATGCCAGCGGAGAAGATCTTGACTGGTTCTGGAGAGGCTGGTTCTACGGAACAGATCCTGTAGATATTGCAATTGATAAAGTAACGGTTGCTGTTCCTAATCTTGAGAGTGATCCAAGAGCTGCTGCTGAACTAAAATATCAGGTTGAAAAACCATTGGTAAACAGTTTTGAAGACCTTTCAAAAATAAGAAACAGAGAAGATAAGAATATCAAATTCTATGTAGATGGTGATAAAGATCTTCAGGATTTCTATTACAGATATGACAGAGGCCAGGAAAAGGTTGATAACAATAAGCAATACACCATCAAAACAGAGGCAGGTCTTACTTTAGATGCCAAGGATAAAGAGAAATTCAAAAATATAACAGGATATCAGATAGATTTTGTGAACAAAGGCGGTCTGGTAATGCCAATCATTCTTGAGTTCACTTTTGAAGACGGATCAAAAGTATATGACAAATCTGCAGCGCAGATCTGGAGGCTGAACGAACAAAAAGTTTCCAAGACGTATTATTTTGATAAGAAAGTAAAATCTATTCAGCTGGATCCAATGAGAGAGACTGCTGATATTGATACAAGCAATAATTTCTGGAGCAATGCCGGAGTGGGAAGTGAAACTTCAAAATTCCAACTTTTCAAACAAAAACAAGGAGGAGGTTCTGTAAGAGGAGGCTCAACCGGAAAAGTCAACCCAATGCAGGCCGCAGGAAAGAGTTAAAAATCAAAAGGTTGTAACTTTTATAAATACAGCACTACTTATTATTAAAAAGATCATGAAAACTTTTCTTTTCCTTTTAATACTAAGTAGTGCTAATTTTTTTTCCCAGAAGCTACTTACTCCTGAAAATTCCGGGATCAACTCAAAACTTATCCACGATGAAACTTCTGAAGCCGTATGGTTTGCTGAAAATGCAGGTACAAAAATAGAAATAGGAAGCATTGTTACTGAAATCAAAAAACTGAACAAAGCAGATCTTTTGATCAGAACAACGGTAAAAATGAAACAGGCTCCGGATGCGAAATGGACGGATTCTACTCTTGTCAAAACAGCCAATTTCACCCCAGTCTACCACTCTTCTTACAATTCAATGAGAGATATGGTTCTCAAGTCTGAAAAAGATAAGGTCACCGGATATTATCTTGATAAGAAATCTCAGAAAAAAGATATCATCGAAATTCCTGCAGATCATTATTTCGACAGTAGCAGCTATGCCCAGCTGATCAGATATCTTCCGTTGAAAGAACACTATACTGCCGAGATTTCTATTTTCGATTATAACCCCAAATCTGAGAAAAAAGGGATGATGAAAGCCTACATTCTGGATACTCAAAAGACAGAATATAAAGGAAAACCGGTTTGGGCAGTAAAAACCAATGATGACATCAGCAACAAAGCAACCACAGTAACCTATTATATTGATGCAGCCACAAGGAAAATTGTAAAGCAGGATATAGAAATGGCAGGAAGAAAAATGTATTTAGAAACAGCTCCTTAAATTACTTAAATCCAGATACCAATATCTCATTTTCGTCTACAAAAAACATAACAATCTGGCTTAAAAAGTTTTATATTTGAATTACATAACACCAAATGTCAAAAACCTGATTGACTTTAAATGTTCAGGATGTACCCATCAAAATATTTTTAACTATGAAAAATGCAAAACTACTAAGCAGAGATGCTCAGAAAACAATTAATGGCGGACTTGCTGCCAGACTCGTTTGCTGCGAACGCGACGACAACGGAAAATGTACTTTATGGATCGGACCAGGACAAAACTGTCCTTAGTTCTGTCATCTGATAACAATTTTGATAAAGCCGGAAATTTCCGGCTTTTTCTATTCACACCCTCAACTCATTATCATTATTGTCTGATAATCAAAATTTTATTTCAAAAAACATAATAAAATTATATCACGAAATAAGGAAAAATAGTATCTTTGATTTACTTCTTTTACACCAAATGTCAAAATCCTGATTGACTTTAAATGCTCAGGAACGTACAAACAAAATATTATTAACTATGAAAAACGCTAAATTATTAAGCAGAGATGCTCAGAAATCTATCAATGGCGGAGCAGCAGGACGTATTTGCTGTGAGTACAATTACAAAGGACAGTGTATCCTGTGGATTGGACCTGGACAATATTGCCCATAGTTCAGTCACTTGATAACAGTTTTTAATAAGCCGGAAATATTCCGGCTTTATTTTTTACCCTAAATGTTCTTTTAGATTCTTTTTATAGGTTCTCCCCAAAGGAAGCTCATCGCCGTTTTTCAAAAAAACATGACCAGAGTTATAAGAATTGATATGTTCTGATAATACAATATAAGACTTGTGAATTCTGATAAACCCAAAATGCTGAAACTTCTCTTCAAAATTGGACATTCTTTCCAGAATCATATACTTTTTCAACGGCGTCATCAGCACAATATATTCCCCGAATCCCTGTATCCAGAGAATATCTTTTAGAAAAACTTTATTCATCACATAATTGGATTTGAACATGATAAAGTCTTCTTGTTGCTGACTGCTTGCTGAGCTTTTAAACTGGACAAAATCCCTTGCTTTATTGACTGCTTTTTTAAATGTATCAAAATCCACAGGTTTGATAAGATAATGAACAACATCTAGTTCAAAGGCTTTTACTGCATATTTTGTCTCCAGCGTAAGAAAGATACACAGCGGCGGATCAGGAATTTGCTGCAAAAGCTCTACTCCATTGATGCCAGGCATATTGATATCGAAAACAACAAGATCTACTTTATTGGCTTTCAGAAACGCCAGTGCTTCTTCCGGTTTCTGAAATGAAGCCAGCAGTTCAACCTCTTCAAGCTGATCACAATATTGTTTTACAAGCTGTAATGCAGGATATTCATCATCTACATTAACGATAGTCAGGTTAGCCATTGATAGTAATTGTTAAAGCAATTTTATATTGATCATTTTCTTTCGGTCCGGAATAAAACTCATACTGATCAGGATAAAATTTTTCCAATATATGAATAATTGCTTCATTACCCAATCCGTGATAATCAGATTCAGCTACAAGAGTTCTATCTTTCCCGACAGAGTTTATAATTTCAAAATACAGTTCAGAGCGCTCAATATGACAGAATAATTTTATAAAAGCATAAGCATCTTCTCCAATTGCTGAATGTTTTAAAGCATTTTCAAATAAAGTAAGAAGTATAGCAGACGGAATTTCAGCAATGTCAAATTCTTCCTGATCTTCAATATCCATTACAATATCAAGCTGGTTATTATATTTAAGCTGATACAATGCAGCAAGCGCTTTCAGGGAAGAAAACTCCTGAGAAACCGTTACTTTTTCTTTTCCACTATCATAAATAATATATTTCAGAAGTCTGCTCAGCTGCAAGATAGAATCCGATGTCTTCTCCGAATGGGTAAAACTATTGGCATATATATTATTAAGGGTATTCAACAAAAAATGAGGATTTAGCTTAGACTTCAGCAAATCAAGATAAAGCTGATCCTTCTCTTCTCCAAGACTGATCACATCCTGTTCTATTAAAAATTTGTCTTTGGTAATTCCCAGAAAAGAGCCTACCAGAATGATGATTCCTTGCGAGATATACACATTATACAGAAACCCGACATGATAACCTTCTCCACTGAAATCCATCTGAAAAACGGCAGGTTCCCAAAGAATTCTGAAAAGACTGGACCCTAAAAAAAGGATTAATGCATAGAGAATAAACTCCGGATACTTATTCGATAAATAGAATCGTGGAACAAGATAGTAATACACCAGATAATAAATTCCAACATTGAAAATTGTATTCAAAATAATGCTTATCACCAATTGATTTGAATCCAGGAAGTAGTTTTCGGTGAAATAAGTCATTAAAATGAAGATAAAAAGGAAAAAAATGTGCTGAAACCTCAACAAAAACTTCCAGCGATACTTCATAAGGCTTTCCAGAATTTTACCACTAAATAAAATCCTGATAATCAATAATATAATGATAAAATTAATGATTAAAAACATAGTCCATACCTTATTTTGAAACGCATCAAATATAATATCTTTTTGTCTCAAAATGCAGTTCGTTGAGAAAAACTGTCATTGATTGAAAAAATCCAGGCCCGCTCTTCCTAATAAATATATTTGAGAAACCGCAATATTAATCAAATATTACATGAAACTTAATATAAAATCAACGCTTATCTTATCATTTTGTCTACTGAATGGTCTTTTATATAGTCAGAGCAAAGACAATTATAATATGTGGTTTCAGTACCTGATGTCTGCAAAGCTGACTGATAAAAGTACTTTAACTGCACTTACCCAATACCGTTCCTTTGACCTGGCTTACGACACTAGACTTTTCCTTGTGAATGCTTATGTAGACTATGAAGTGGCAGAAAATATAAGACCTGCCGCAGGAGCGATGTTTCTGATCCTAGAATCTTATAATGCCGACGATTCTAAAAAGATAAGATATGAAAAAAGACCTTTCCAACAGGTAACTGCTGAGTATTTCATCGGAAGAACATCGATCTCCAACCGTCTTAGAGTGGAAGAACGTTTCCTCAGCAATCCTGATGAATTTGAAGTAAGAATCCGATATCTCATCTCTGTCAGAATTCCCTTCAACAAAAAAGGAGAAAAAGAAAAGCTCTACGGTATTCTTAAAAATGAAATAAGAATGAATGTGGATAAAGTAGAGCCTTTCGACAGCAATCGTATTACAGCAGGACTTGGAATAAAAATAGGCAAAAACTCTGCACTGGAATTGGCTTTCATCAATCAGCTGGAAACCGGAAAAACAAGTAACTACGGTTTCATAGGTTTCAGAAACAGCTTTGACTGGAGAAAAAAGAAACAACAATAATCTCATTAATATTTATAGATAACTATGCTTACATTTCTTGGTTTTTTAATGATTTTCATCTTCATGATTCTCATCATGAACAAAAAGATGACTCCGCTTACCGCCTTGGTCCTAGTACCAGTCCTTATAGCTGTAGTGGCAGGATTCGGACCCGAACTCGGAGATATGATGAAAAATGGTGTCAAAGAAATAGCACTTACGGGGGTTATGCTGATTTTTGCTATCCTGTATTTCAGCCTGATGATTGACACCGGGCTTTTCGAACCACTTGTCAATGCCATATTAAAAGCTGTAGGAGATAATCCTGTAAAAACAACCATCGGAACTGCCCTTCTCACCACTTTAGTTTCTTTAGACGGTGATGGCTCTTCCACTTACATTATTGTAGTGGCAGCATTACTCCCGCTTTATAAAAAACAGGGAATGAACCCTCTGGTTTTAACCTGTATTATCATGCTTGCAGGTGGTATTATGAATATTCTACCATGGGGTGGTCCTACCGCAAGAGTGATGAGCTCCCTTAAACTGGGACATACTGAAATATTTGTTCCTATGATTCCGGTTATGCTGATCGGGCTGGTATGGGTATTTTTTGTGGCCTATATTCTGGGAGTTCGGGAGAAAAAAAGAATAAACAAACATGGAAAATATACCAAATACAGCGGACAGGATATTGCTGGTGAAAATGACCCTGCATTAAGACGTCCAAAGCTTATTATTGTTAATTTAATTCTGACTATTATTCTTCTTTGCGTTATGATTCTGGACATTATTCCTTTGGGAATTGCCTTTATGATAGCCTTCTGTATAGCTTCCCTGATTAATTACCCGAAACTGAAAGACCAGCAGAAAATCATTTCAAAACATGCAGGGAATGCGTTATCTGTAGCAGGAATGATCTTTGGAGCTGGAATTTTCACTGGAATCCTGAATGGAACCGGAATTATGAATGCTATGGGAAACAGCATTATCAGTATTGTTCCTAAAACCTGGGGTGGATATCTGAATGTCATCACCGCAATATTCAGTGTACCGCTTACCTTTTTTCTTACCAATGATGCTTATTATTTTGGAATATTACCTGTGATTACAGCTACAGGCAGCCAGCTGAATATTCCTCCTGATATTTTGGGACGTGCCAGTCTTGTAGGGCAGGCTTCTCATTTATTAAGTCCGTTGGTGCCTTCTACTTATCTGTTGGTTTCACTGGCCGGTGTAGAATTCTCTGACCACCTGAAATTCACCTTAAAATGGGCTATAGGATCATCAATTGTAATGTTACTGAGCGCATTGATTCTTGGTATTATATAAGGTTATATCTTTGAATTTTGAATATTGTAATCTTACCATCAATAAAAAGTGAATGATGAAAACTGCCAAGCAAAAAACATTTACCGACTCTTATTTAAGAAACCTTACGCTTTATGTATTCACAGCGATTATTTGTGGAGCATTGACCGGTTATTATTTTCCGGAAGTCAGCAAACATCTGGAAACGGTAAGCAGTTATTTCTTCACACTTCTTGAAGTTTTGATTATTCCTGTTATTTTCATTGCAGTAACGTATGGGGTAAGCTATATTTTCAGTACCAAAAATGCTTTTAAAATTGTGAGCCAGATGGTTCTGTATTTTTTAATCATTACCTCTCTCAGTATTTTATTGGGAATCGGGTCTGGTCTTCTTTTAAAACCGGGTGCCAATACAGGAATTATTCTTTCTTCTCATAAAGAACTCCCAGAAAGATTTTTAATCAAGACTTCAAATCCCTTGCATATCAGCAACTATGTTCTTTTTCTTTTAATATCCATCTCTGCAGGAGTCGTAATCGGTCTTTCAAAGAAGAGGAATAACATCTTTAAAGCTTTAGATGCGGGAAGAAATTTGTTTTTCAGGCTCATCAAATATGTTTATTTATTTCTTCCGATCGTCATTTTCTCTAATATCGCCTACGGAATTTCCGTCTATGGAATTAATACCTTGCTCCCTTTAAGTAAAATTGTTGCCACGGTATATCTTACCAGTGTATTTTTTATTTTCGGAATATTGGGTGTTATAACGGCTTACTTTAAAATTAATCTCTGGGATTTTCTGATCAGCATCAAAGAAGAAATCATTCTTGTAGTGGCCACCTCTTCTTCAAAGACTGCTTTCCCAATGATCTTTGACAAAATGGAATCACAGGGATATGACCGGAAAATTCTTCGTCTTATTATTCCTCTCGGATACAATTTTAATCTGGCAGGAGCGTGCATTTATCTTTCTATTTCATGTATTTTCCTCGTTCAGCTTTACAATATTTCTCTTACGCCAATGGATTATTTCTGGCTTTTTATAACGATTTCCATTGCTTCAAAAACGGCTTCCGGAGTTCCCGGATCAGGCTTCCTTGCGCTGATGTTTACCCTAAGCAGGTTTGGAAAAATTCCTACCACAGATCTTGCGCTTTTATACAGCATAGACCGTTTTATGAACGAAGCGAGATCGGTTACCAACTTCATTGGCATTTCAGTTTCTGCTGCCATTATTTCAAAACTTAATCAAAATTCTATTCCCTTAAAAAATGATATTTCCTGATTTTACACACCTCTTCAATGACATCTTAGAAAACCCGGCAAAATCCATTGCTATTATCGGCAATCTTATCCTGATCGAAAGCCTTCTTTCTGTGGACAACGCCGCAGTATTGGCCACCATCGTAATGGATCTGCCCGAACATCAAAGAAAAAAAGCCCTGAAATATGGAATCCTTGGAGCTTATGTATTTCGCGGACTCGCTCTTATTTTTGCTTCCGTACTGATTTCCGTATGGTGGTTGAAACCATTGGGAGGATTCTATCTGATCTACATTTCTTTTGACTGGTTCATCAAAAAAATTAAAAACACAAATGATGAAGAAAATCCGGAGGAAAACCCGGACAAAGAATCCAGCTGGCTGTATAAAAATTCCATCGGGCTGCTGGGACAATTCTGGGCAACCGTTGCTATTGTAGAAGTAATGGACCTTGCTTTTTCCATAGATAATGTTTTTGCAGCAGTAGCTTTTTCAGACAATTTACTTCTGATTACTCTCGGAGTATTTATAGGAATTTTAGCGATGAGATTTATAGCACAGTGGTTTGTCCGCCTTATGCAGGTATTTCCTTTTCTTGAAACGGCAGCTTTTATTGTCATTGCTATTTTAGGAATTAAACTAAGTTTATCTTTATATGAGCACTTCTACCCTGCTACGGCATTTGCTCAATTTTTAGCCAGCCATACCATGGAAATATTAGTTTCCGCCATCACTGTTCTTTTGTTTGTAATACCGGTAGCGACGAGTTATGCTTTCGGATTCCCAGCCCGCAAAAAATAATTTTTCTGCCAAATTTTCACATTCAGAAATAAAAGTCTGCCATTTCAGCCACCGACGTCTCATGGCATACATTTAGAGAATTACAACACAGAAATAATTAAAAAATAAATATATTATGTCAGTAAACTTTAAACCATTGGCAGACAGAGTTCTGGTAGAGCCAATCGCAGCAGAAACTAAAACAGCTTCAGGAATCATTATCCCGGACACTGCAAAGGAAAAGCCGCAAGAAGGTACTGTAGTGGCAGTAGGTCCTGGTAAAAAAGATGAGCCTACAACAGTTCAGGTAGGTGACAAAGTTCTTTATGGAAAATATTCAGGTGCTGAATTGAAGTTGGAAGGTAAAGATTACTTGATCGTAAGAGAAGCTGATTTATTGGGAATCATTGGGTAAGCTTCTGGCTATTGGCTTCTGGCAAATGGCTTTTTCTGCTTAGAAATTAATTCATGAGAGATTTTTAAAAATTTGAAGTGTGGCAATTAAGTCATCAATTGACTTTAAAAATATATACTTCAACCAGAAGTTTTCCAAAAGAAGAAATTTTTGGACTCACCTCTCAAATCAGAAGATCATTTGCATCAATAGGATATAATATTTCAGAAGGAAGCGGCAGAAATTCAGATAAAGAATTTGCCAACTTCATCAATATTGCATCAGTATCCTCTAATGAAGCCGAGAACCAATTAATTCTTGCTAAAGATTTAGGATACATTCATGAAAATGAATATCAAAATATTTTAGAAGAACTAACAATACTAAAAAAGAAGCTTGTCACTCTATGGAACAGGCTCAATGGAAATTAAAAATTAAAGTTAAACACGCGAATTGCAAAAGCTAAAAGCAAAAAGCAAGTCGCCAAAAGCTAAACAAACATGGCAAAAGAAATAAAATTCGATATTGAATCAAGAGACGCTCTAAAGAGAGGAGTAGATGCATTGGCTAATGCAGTAAAAGTAACTTTAGGTCCTAAAGGGAGAAATGTAGTAATCGAAAAATCTTTCGGTGCTCCACACGTAACTAAGGATGGTGTGTCTGTTGCAAAAGAAATCGAACTTGAAGACAGAGTAGAAAATATGGGAGCTCAGATGGTAAAAGAAGTAGCTTCCAAAACTAATGATATCGCAGGAGACGGTACTACTACCGCTACTGTATTGGCACAGGCAATCGTAAGAGAAGGTCTTAAGAACGTAGCGGCAGGTGCTAACCCAATGGATCTTAAAAGAGGAATCGACAAAGCGGTAACTGCTGTTGTTGAAAACCTTAAAGCGCAGTCTCAGGCTGTGGGAGATTCTACAGATAAAGTAAAGCAAGTTGCTTCTGTATCTGCTAACAACGACGAAACAATCGGTGCTTTAATCGCTGAAGCTTTCGGAAAAGTTGGAAAAGAAGGAGTAATCACTGTAGAAGAAGCTAAAGGTATCGATACAACGGTAGATGTTGTAGAAGGTATGCAGTTCGACAGAGGTTACCAGTCACCATACTTCGTGACTAACCCTGAGAAAATGTTAGCTGAACTAGAAAACCCATATATTCTTTTAGTAGAGAAGAAAATCTCTTCAATGAAAGAATTGTTACCGGTTCTTGAGCCAATTGCACAAGGTGGTAAGTCTCTATTGATCATCTCTGAAGAAGTAGAAGGTGAAGCTTTAGCTACTTTGGTGGTAAACAAACTAAGAGGTTCTCTTAAAATTGCTGCTGTAAAAGCTCCGGGATTCGGAGACAGAAGAAAAGCAATGTTAGAAGATATCGCTATCCTTACAGGTGGACAGGTGATCTCTGAAGAGCAAGGTTTCACAATGGAAAACATCTCTTTAGATATGCTTGGAACTGCTGAGAAAGTAACGATCGACAAAGACAACACTACGGTTGTAAACGGTGGTGGTGACGAAGCGAAAATCAAAGGAAGAGTAGCTCAGATCAAAGCTCAGATGGAAACTACAACTTCTGACTACGACAGAGAAAAACTTCAGGAAAGATTAGCTAAGTTAGCTGGTGGTGTTGCTGTACTTTACGTAGGTGCTGCTTCTGAAGTAGAAATGAAAGAGAAAAAAGACAGAGTAGATGATGCTCTACACGCTACAAGAGCAGCTGTAGAAGAAGGTATCGTTGCAGGTGGTGGTGTTGCTTTAGTAAGAGCAATCTCTTCATTAAACGAACTTTCTGGTGCTAATGCTGACGAAAACACGGGTATCAAAATCGTGAAAAGAGCCATCGAAGAGCCATTAAGACAAATCGTTGCTAACGCAGGTGGTGAAGGTTCTGTAATTGTTGCTAAAGTAGCAGAAGGATCAGGAGACTTCGGATACAATGCGAAAACTGACGAGTATGTTAACATGCTTGAAGCAGGGATCATTGACCCAACTAAAGTAACAAGAGTTGCCCTTGAAAACGCAGCTTCTGTATCTGGAATGCTTTTAACAACTGAATGTGTTATCACTGAAGTGAAGAGCGCTGAACCAGCTATGCCAATGGGTGGTGGAATGCCAGGAATGATGTAACATGTCGCTAAGACAAATTTAATATATAAACCGTTCTACTTTGTAGAGCGGTTTTTTTGTTTATGGTTTTCCGTAACGGTATTTCATTTTAATCCTTTAATTTAGTCACAACTCCAACAAAACGAAATAAAATCGACACTTACCGATTATAACAAATCAAATTCCATAATTTCATTGGTTTTTATTTCAATAAAACTAACTAAAATAGCTAAAGACAACGAAGAAAATGAAAATAATCACGTGGAATTGTAACATGGCCTTTCGTAAAAAAGGAGAAATTATTCTAACAGAAGAACCTGATATACTTATAATTCCTGAATGTGAAAACCAAGAACGCCTTTCAATTGGACATTATACAAAGCAACCAACTGATATTTTTTGGTATGGAGACAATCCTAATAAAGGAATTGGAATTTTTTCATTTAATGAGTTTAAAATTAAATTACTAGGCATTCATAACTCTGACTTCAGATACGTTTTACCATTATCAATTTATAATGACAAAGTCTGCTTCACAGTTTTTGCAATATGGGCACAGAAACCAGAAAAACATAGCTGCTATACTGAACAAATTTGGAACGCAGTTCATTTTTATAGTAATCTATTAGATAAGGATAATGTAATTCTTGCAGGTGATTTTAATAGTAATTCAATTTGGGATAAACCAAACAGAATTTATAATCACACCAATCTTGTTAACTACTTAAAGACCAAAAATATTATAAGTACTTATCATCACTTCCATAATCAGGCTCAAGGGCAGGAAAAACATAATACCCTGTTCATGCATCGAAAAATTAACAAACCATATCATATCGACTTTTGTTTTGCCTCTTTAAATCTTATTGATAAATTAGAAAATGTTGAGATAGGCACTTATGAAAAATGGACAAAATATAGCGATCATAAGCCATTAATAGTAAAGATTAACTTATAGTATAAAAATCCAAAGTCCAGAAACTTAAATCGTAAAAATTTACGAGTATGTTCAAATGCTTGAAGCAGGAATCATTGACCCAACTAAAGTAACAAGAGTTGCCCTTGAAAACGCAGCTTCTGTATCTGGAAGGTTTCTTACTACTGAATGTGTAAATTAATATACTAACCGCTCTACTTTTGTAGGGCGGTTTTTGTTTTTTATGGTTTCCCGTAAGGAACTGCTATATCGAAATTTTAACTTAGCATAATTACATTAATAAAAACAGACATAACAATTAACCATAATGAAAGTACCTTATTACATTTTCTTACAAGTTGTCTATTTTGAAAATAAAGGAGCTTTTTAATACTTCAAAAAATTTATGGAAAACCAATTACAATCAATATCTAAAATATTTACAGAAAAATTATTTAGAATTCCAGACTATCAGAGAGGTTATGCTTGGACGGAAAAACAATTAAAAGAATATTGGAATGATATAATACAATTGGAAAACGATAAGAATCATTATGTTGGAGTATTAACTCTAGAAAAAGTTCCTATTGAAGTTTATGATTTATGGGAGGATGATAAATGGATCATAGAATCAAAAAGCTTTGAACCATATTATATTGTTGATGGCCAACAACGATTAACAACAACAATAATTTTAATACAAGCAATAACTGAAACTCTGACCAAAAAAGATGAATTAAACTATTCTACAGCAGAGGAAATTAGAAAGAGATATATTTTTGAATCTAAGGATAAAGGAATTTCACGCTCATATATATTTGGCTATGAAAAAGATAATCCTTCATATGAATTTTTAAAAACTAAAATTTTTAATGAAAATTCAACAAGTGGATATAGCAACGAAATAACAATTTATACACATAATCTTGAATATGCTAAACAGTTTTTTCTAGAAAAACTTAAATCCTCATCAATTGCTGAGAAAGAATCAATTTTCAAGAAAACTACACAGAACTTATTATTTAATATCTATGCTATTACGAATGATATAGACGTGTTTGTAGCATTTGAAACTATGAATAATAGAGGAAAGCCTTTAACAAATTTAGAACTACTTAAAAATAGATTAATTTATTTATCTACAAAAATTAAAGAAGATGATAATGAGAAAATTATTTTGAGAAAAATTATTAATGACGGTTGGAAGGGTATTTATCACTATTTAGGGCTAAATAAAGAAAATCCACTAAAAGATGATGTTTTTTTAAATGTCCATAGAGAATTATATTTTGGAAAAGAAATGTTTTCTGAAGAAGATATTGATTTAGAGAGACACTACAGAAGACATTATACAATTCGAGGTGGGCTTGAAGATTTTTTATTAGATAATAAATTCAATTTAAAAAATATTTATGAAGATGGTGATAACAAAATTACAATAGACTATATTAAAAATTATGTTGAAAGTTTACAAAATGCTGTTATAGTATGGTATAATATACTTAACCCTACTTTATCTAATGAATTTTCTGATAAAGAAAAATCATTACTTGACAAGATATCAAGATTAAGGTCTGGAAGATATTCAACTTTATTATTAGCCATTTATTTAAAAAAGCCAACAATTACAACAAGAATTAAAGTTTTAGAAAAAATTGAAAGATTAGGATTTTTAATGAATTTTTATTTCGGAAGGTATGGACTTGAAACAATAAATTTTCCAATGGTAGCCATAAAAATTCATTCCGGCGAAAAAAGTATTTCTGATTTGACAAAACAATTAGATACTAAAATAAATGAATTTCTCATGCAAGAAGATTTACCTAGTAAAATTGCAGAAATATTCAGAAATCCAGGGGGATTTTACTATTGGGATGGAATTAGATACTTTTTATTTGAGTATGAATTAAGCTTAAAAGAGAAGTCTAAAGCAAAAAAAAATAAAATAAACTGGCTAGAATATATAGATGAACAAGATGACTTCATTACAATTGAACATATATATCCTCAAACCCCTAAAAAAGATTGTTGGACAAAGGTCTTTAACAAGCATAGCTTAAAAGATAGAAGAGCTCTGAAAAATTCACTTGGAAATTTACTTCCTCTGTCTAAACCTAAAAATTCAAGTTTACAAAACAGATGTTTTGTTGATAAAATCAACAATGATCAAAACTATGTAGGATTTAGATATGGCTCTTATTCTGAAAATGAAATCTCTGGTTTACCCGAATGGACACCTCAAAACATTAAAGAAAGAGGAATAAAATTATTAAAGTTTATGGAAAAAAGATGGGGGCTAAATTTTGAAAACGATGATAATAGAATTGAGATATTAAATTTGAATTTCTTAAAATAAAAGTCTCTCAACTTACCCAAATAAAACAAGTAATCCGAAGTTTCCCACTTCGGATTCTTTATATCCCAACCCCATCTAAAATACCCCACTTCCCCATTTCCTATCCCCCAACTTTTACTTATATTTGTTTCTATAACGTACACAAATATGCAAAACAAAAAAATACATCAGGGGAGAAATATTAAGCGTTTTCGTGAGATGTTGGGTATCAAGCAGGAGGCTTTGGCTTTTGATCTTGGGGAAGACTGGAACCAGAAGAAGATTTCGCTTTTGGAGCAGAGAGAAACTATTGAAGATCCTTTGCTGAAAAGGATTTCTGAAGTATTAAAAATTCCTGTGGAAGCTTTTCAGAATTTTGATGAGGAGCAGGCAATCAATATTATTTCCAACACTTTCGATAACTGCCAGCAACCAGCTTCTATTTTCTATAACTCTACAATTAATCCTGTAGATCAATTAATCAAAGTACACGAAGAAAAAATTGCGCTGTACGAAAGAATGCTGAAGGAAAAAGATGAGATGATGGCCAGACTGGAGCAGTTGATTCAGAAATAAAAAACAAAACTAATAACCAACCCTTCATGAAACTTTATACTTTAATAGTAGGAATACTCTTACTATTTTCCGGTTGCACAAAAAAAGACCCATACAGAGTCGGCCAGGAATGGAACTACAAAACCCGACCCACCGAAAAAAACTCTACCCTTACCATATTAAAAATTGAAGAATACCCTGAAACCGGAAAAGTGATTCATATTTCTGTCAGCGGTTTGAAGATGAAAAACCCTGCCAGCCCTATCGGTTATGCAGAAACCCTCAGCCATATTCCCATATCAGAAGAGGCATTAGACAAAAGTGTCACCAGTCTGAAAAATGAAACCGGCAAAAAGCCAGATTCTCTTAAAATGGGCGGTTATTCTTACTGGAAAAAAGAGTTCGACAAAGGAGATGCAGGAATATTCACCATTCCCATTTCTGAGATTGTAGAAGCAATGGAAAAATCTATTGTTGCAGGGGATTATACTCAATAAAAACTTTTGTACATTTTCCTCCATGAAAAACTTTATACTGCTATTGTTTTGTTTTGCACTTTTATATTCCTGTAGTAATAAAAATGGTGATCACAAAATTGAAAAACCTAAACCTGTTCTGATCAAAATAGGATACTACCCTACGTTTCATCTTCCTGCTGAAACCATCTTAAATTTTAACGAAAAATATTTGATTTTTTACAGCCCGGTTTCTTATAACCCACCGCCACCTCTGCCTCCATCAAAGGAAAATGGAGAAAAATGGAGTACCGAAGAAGAGAAAGGACATCTGGAATACCTCAATGAAAGGCCGGAACTGCAACCTTTTAAAATTACACTCTCTCAAAATGATATCGATCGAATTCAACGAATATCATGTTCCTTCACTTCAGAAGATTTTAATGATAAAGATTTAAAACCCGCAATGGATGGGATGTCAACGAACATTATCATTGTATACTCCAATGGAAAATTAGTTCAAATCAACCCGATGAACGCTCCCAATGAAAAGCAAAGGGCATTATATGGAGAGATTCTAAATCTCCTCATAGAAAAGAATACGAATAAGAATGATGCTATTATTTTACAGAAAATAAAAGGATATCACTGATTGATAACCCCATTCTTCCAATGCTCCCGACTTTGCACCAATAAAATATATCACCAAAGTCACAGATTTCGGACAATAAACCACCCTCAACCTCTTCCGAACCCCCCTCCAGACACTTTCATAACTTCCTCCAGACCCTTTATCAAGGGTCTCCAGCCACTTCCGAACGGCCTCTAGCCCCTTTACAAAGTGCCTCCAACCCCCTTCTATAAATCCCTAAAGCCCCTTGGGTAAGTAGCTGTACCCACTTCGGAACGGCCTGTACCCCGTTGAACAAATGGGTAGAGCCCCTTATGCAACCCCCTCTACCCCCTTAGGTAAGGGGGTAGCTGTACCGGATGATGATAGGCAGAGTGTGAATAAAGCCGGCATCTAGGACAAACTACAGAAAGGAATATGATAAACCTATATGCCTGATGCAGCGTATCTTATTATCTCTATTTACATTTGAACCTATAGATACTCTCACATGTTCATTTAATAGCTAAATTTGGATGTTGGTAACAAAAAAACAAATTAAGAATGAAAATGAATTGCAACAAATGTAAAAATGAAGTGATTACTCTAAACTTTTCTGAAGAACAAAAACTTGATCTTTATATTTTGATGCAAAACGATTTAAAAGTATTTATTGAAAAAAAATTAATTGACGAATTCAATGTAGACAAAAAGGAAGCAAAAATTATTATTCAACATTTAAACAAGAGAAATGGCAGCTGTGCAGAATGTGAGTTTGAAAAATTGAATGGAGAATATGTTGAATGTCCCAATTGTGGTGCTTTTAATTATAATCTTAATGAACCCGTGTTTAATTTAGAATTTTGCAGTCATTTAGAATGGTCTCTGGATTTTAGCAACATTGAAAATGAAAAGATAAAGTATTATGCTAAATCTTTTTGGTGTGATGGTATAAGTCATTTACCGGAAGACACAAAATCTTTACTTTGCAATAAGATTGAAAACAACAAGCAAATCATAACAAAAGCCTGGATTGGATATGGTGGCAATGAAATTTATGAAATGAAAATCAAGTTTGGGAAAAAAGCTATAGACAATTATAAAAATAATAAAAGCTTAATCGAATGCATTCCAGGAAATAATGAAAATCCGAATTGGATAAAGTTATGTATGGAAGATAAAAAGATTGAAATTCAATTAAAATAATAACTGTTGCTAACATGATTTTGCACCATTGTAGAAGGCAGCGGGGAACATTCAACAGCCTCTAAAAAAATAAGAACCCCGAAGTCTGGACTTCGGGGTTCTTATACGTATTTAATCTTCAATTACTCTGAATTTGGAAAATTTAAGAAACTCAGTATAAATAGGCATTTAAAGTGAATACTGATAAATCTAATACTGTTGCAATAAATACTTTAAAATATCTGTAGTAGTCACAATACCTTTCAGGTCACCATTTTCTACCACCGGAACAGAATGAAAACTATGTTCGGATAAAATCTCTGCTACTTCTTTTATGGTAGTGTCAGGATTGACAGTGAGAGGAGCTTTTGTCATCACCTGCGAAATAGTAAATACGTCGTATACCACTGCTGACACAGGAACATCCTCTTCATCATCCGATTGTTCTACATCCGCATAACTGATTTTTAATAAATCACTATAACTTAGTACTCCTAATAACTTTTGATTTTCGACAACCGGAATATGCCTGATTTTATTTTTTTTAAATAAACTTTCAGCCTCATACAATGATTGTGTAAGATTGAGTGTAATCAGTTCTTTAGTCATAATTTGGGAAATTGGAACTCTTTGTTTCATACCATTTTTGTTTAGATTATTGTGAAAATTTACAATGAAAAACGAACCATAAATTCTTTTTTCATACTCAAAGTTAGCGAAGAAAAACCTGCCCCATTATACAATTACAGCTGACATTTATCAATTTTTCCTCCTGTTTGATATGTTAAATATCATTGCTCCATCCTTGTGATTTTTTAAAGAACACTCTAACTTTAATAGTTAATTTTCAATATCTTACCAAAATAATTCTCAAGAAATTCCAGACAAAATTGTCATCTCATGCCGCTTCCAAACCCCTGTTACCATTTCATCAGGTGGTTCGTCCTTTTTATACGTGACTACAACCAGTTGGATAAGTAGCAATATCCCTTCGGAACAGCCTGTAGCCACTTCAGCAACTGTACTTGATGATGAAATGCAGAATGTAAATAAAATGATCCTGTTTTTAGTTAAATAATATGATGTTCATCCCACTACCTCAAACTTTCTCTTATCTTTGTTTCAATAACGATCTGAACAGTGCTGACGATGTAGCACCAAAACAAAATATGGCAACAAAAGAAGAATTCTGGGACAGGAAAAAGAAATTAAATGATGATTTTTTCGTGATGGGCTCCGTGGCCAATCCTGCAACCGAAGAACAAATCAGAAAATATGAAGAAAGCACAGGATTTACCTTCAGCGAAGATGTTAAGGATTTTCTGACCTCATTCGGATCCTTACTTTTTGAAGTGAAAGAAGAGATCTGGAAACGTCCCCAGGAATTTGATGTTCTTCCAGGCTGGAAATTCGGGTATGGTTTTTTTGTGTACGGACTTTCGCAGGATGAAGAAATGCCTTCCTGGATGGGATTTGAAGAAAAACATCAGGAAGCCATTGAGTATAAAGAAAAGCCATTGGGGCAACTGTTTTTCAAGCGCAGTGGAAATCTCTACAGAGCCTATACCAACAACGGAATCATAAAAATTGAGTATGACAAATACGACGAGGAAGATCATGAAGTATTTGAAGGAAATATTTACGATTTTTTAATTGAAGAAATTAATAATTTAGAACAGGATTATCTGGAATATATCAACGAAGGAAAATCCTGATGTATTACAAAATCTTATAATCTCTGATTTTAAGCCTATAAAACAAAACACTAAAACTTACTACCATTGAAAACAAAATTATTATTCCTTTCATTTTTGGGTTTCTTGCTGCCCCATGCACAAACACTTCATTTTCAAAAGCTTGCAAGCATGTCAGCAGGCAGAGGAGCCATAACAAGTGTAATAGTGAATGATGATATTTATGTATCCAATGGCTATACAGCTGATAAAGAAGCCAGCTATATTGAGAAATATAATATTACCGATGACAGTTGGAGTATTTTCAACGCTACTCTAAGTCCCAAAAGATTTGCTAATTCGGAGGCTTACAATAATAAGATCTATATTTTTAACGGTTTGGGGAACTGTCATCTTGAAATTTTAGATCTTGCAACCAATACCATAACTGAAGGAGCAATGAATCCTTATTATGCCGGCGGTTCCGGTTCTGTCATATATAATGGGAAAATATATGTGTTTGGAGGCAGCGGATTAAACGGGGCTCCTATATATTCTGATAAATTTCAGTATTACGACATTGCTTCAGATACCTGGCATCCATTACCGGATATGCCCATAGCCAAAGAAACAAAAGGTAAAGTTGTTAATAATAAACTGTATGTCATTGGTGGTTTTAACGAAAATTCTTCTAATCTGATAGATGTTTACGACCTTAACACGAATCGTTGGACCAATCAGTATAAAATGCCTGTTGGAGTATCCGGGCACTCATTGGCAGTAGCCGATAATAAGATTTTCATTGTGGGTGATTATAGTAATCAGGGTTTTCTGGCCTATTTTGATACTACCACCAATAAATTCTACCAGTTATCATCTGATATGATTCCCCGAAGACATTCAGCTGCAGAAGTATATAACAACAGATTATACATCATTGGTGGAAATACAAGCACTCTTCCCTCTTCCTCTATTAAAAGTACACAATTTGCAGAGATTAATGAAATAATGTTCAATCTGAATATCCCATTATCTCCATAGACGAGAAAAACATCGATATCCAGTTACTCAAAGTCAGGAAACTTTACGTCATCAAAAAAATAAAATCCGAAGTCTCCCACTTCAGATTCAGCTTTTACATATATTTGTTTCTATCAATATGTAAAACAAACACGAAACCTTACTACCCTTGAAAACAAAATTATTTTTCCTTTCATTTTTGGGTTCACTGCTCACCTATGCACAAACGCTTCAGTTTAAAACTCTCGCTACTATGTCTGCAGGCAGAGGAGCCACAACCAGTGTCATCGTGGATGATAATATATATGTGAGCAATGGATATCAGCAAAGCGGAGGTAGCGCCAATTTTATTGAAAAATATAATATTACCGATAATAAATGGAGTGTTCTCAATGTTACTCTAAGTCCCAAAAAATTTGCAAATTCGGAGACTTACGATCATAAGATTTATATTTTTAACGGTTGGGGAAATAGCCATCTTGAAATTGTAGACCTTGAAACCCAGAAAGTAACGAAGGGAGCTGTTAACCGTTCTTATACCGGAAATGCAGGTTCTGCCATCCATAATGGCAAAATATATGTGTTTGGAGGCAGTGGACTCAACAATGCTTCTACCACTACATTTTCTAACAGATTCCAATATTATGATATTGCTTCCAATACATGGCATCCATTACCGGATATGCCAACAGCCAGAGAAGCAAAGGGTAAAATTGTGAATGATAAACTGTATGTCATTGGTGGTTTTAATGGTACCTCATCCCGCCTGATCAATGTTTACGACCTCAACACTAATCGCTGGACCGGCCAGTATACGATGCCTGCCGGGATATCCGGACACTCATTAGCGGTATCCGGCAGTAAGATTTTTATGGCAGGAGGTTATAATAATCAGAATTTTCTGGCCTATTTTGATACGACAACCAATAAATTCCATCAGTTATCCTCTAATATGATTCCCAGAAGACATGCTGCAGCGGAGGTATATAACAATAAATTATACATCATCGGCGGAAGTACAACGTCTTCCACCAAATCGGCGATTAAAAGTACACAGGTAGCTGATATTACCGAGAGTATCCTCTCTTCAATTACAGCCAATGAAAATCGTGAGACCAAAACAAGAGTGTATACCAATGCACAGAAGGACGGTTTTATCATCAGTAATAAAAATAACAGCAATCAATTTGAATTTACCGTTTACTCCTTAGATGGAAAAGAAATAAGCAAAAGTTTTGCTTACTATAATAAAACGATAGATTTATCCAGAGTAAAGCCCGGAAACTATATTTTCAGTTTTAAAGATGAGAAAGGAGTTTTACAGCAGATTAAAATTTTCAGATAATCCTACCGTATAATCATCTATTAAAAAATAGTAGTAAACACAACAAAATGATAAAATCAAAAATAAATTTTGAGTCCTTTATAATTATTTATTTTCTCACTTTTATGTTATCTATCATTATACCAGCTATTGTTTATGATAACTATAAAAGCATTGAACATGGCTTGAAAATTATTATGGTAGTAAAGAGTGGATTTTTATTAGTCTGTCTGGCTTTTATTTGGTTATTTTTCGTAAATATCCATACTAAAATTATAATTACTGAAAAAGATATTACATTCCAAAAACTATTTAAATCTAAAACATTCAATTTTGCAGACCTCAATTATTTTGAAAAAAAAGAATTTGCAAAATATAAAAGTTATGATGCATTGCTTATCATTAAAGAAAATAAAATTGTTGAACGAATTTCAAGTTTTGATTATTCAAACTACGAAGAGCTAAAAAAGAAGTTTGCAATACATGAATATAAAAATGCAGAGATTTCCTTTTTTGATTCATTGAAACTAATTACCGGACTTAATGTAAAAATTAATATAAAAAATCACAGATAATATTCAAGACCTTGGGAGTATAAAGATAGTCGTTTATTGTAAAAACATTTCTGAAGCAATCTTTCTTATCAATTCAGATGCAGATATTCTGTATTGATATCAATCTTTGGCTTAGACAGTTTTTTTATCCACAAATATTTTCTTGTTATTCGTAGATTTGGGAACTAATAATCATGATATGAACGCTCAGGAACTTCAAACATTACTCACCGAAAGAGCTGAAAAATTTCATCTCAAAAATGAAGCATTTCACACGCTCCACGAAATACTCTCAGAAGATCCTGAAGAACTGATAGGAGGCTTTGCCCGCCACGAAATTACTTTTGTATTTGAGGGATACCAATATCTGATTGAACAGCGATACCGGGAACCTATTATCCGGGCAAAAATAAGTCTTTGTGTGGAAAAGGAAACGTATGTTGAAAATCTAGAACCCATCGGGTATTATGAACTTGACATGGGTTTTGATGGCGAAATAGTGGACGACTGGTTTGTCATTGAGAAGGAAAAATACCTGAAAGATATCGGAATCATATCCTATTTTCAGGAGATGAACAAAAAGATGCCTCCTCAATATTTACGTAGAAACCACAGTGAATATAAATTTGTTTCTTACATCTCCCTGATTGGAACACTCTTCATCAGCAAAGAATTTGAAGGAGCCGGAGTATTTATCAACAGAGCCAACACTTATTTAAATGACACCGATAATGTTTTACCAGATAAAGATTATTTAAAAAAATGCCGGTATTTCCTGAAAATGATGACCCGCTACTTACTAGAAAACAATTTGTTATCGGAAAGTTTGAAACAAAGATTGATGAACTATGGAAATTAAAGCTGCCCTCGAAAAATATAAAATCATTGGCAAATACTTTGATCCTGATTATGAGCGGGAGAACGAAGCCTTGGCTGAATTCAAAGCAAACAATCAAAATTTATCGGATCAACAAACAGCTGAATTACTAAATCTTCTTCAAAGTGATTCTGAAATACCCGACAAATATTTTGTTGCAGACTTACTTTATTTATACAACAGCTTCAGTAGAGATCTATTTGAGTCTCTATTAACAACAGCAATACATTATAAAGATCCTAGTTTCAACAGAATATTTCTTATACCTTGTCTCAATGCATTTGGAACTAAAGCTGTTGCCAATTACCTTGCCTACCAATTCAGCAAAGGAAACATCATCGAGCGTATAGGGATTTCTAATTTGATATATTGGCTAAAGCCACAAGGAAATGGCGAAGCAGATCAATTGCATCATACTATTTTAGAAAAAGCCAATAACACCTCCAATTTAATTGAGCTTTTTCATTATAAGTTACAATATGGAAACAAGCTCGATCATATCACTAATATCCCGGACAATGCTGAAAATCTTATTAAAGTGATTAAAGGGAATAAAGAATATGAAGAACTATTATTTGACAAGCTTGGCTGGATAAAAAACACCCAAATACTCATCGAAAACAAAGGAATACAAACAGATCTGTTTTACGTTCCTCCATTTACACTCAATGAAGGGGAAATTATTATTATAAATCTTTTCCACGGACCACGCTTTCATGAAACGAAAATGTTTCTTAAAGATCTATTTTGTGGTAAAACAAACCATGAAAGTGTTATCATCCACAAAAATATGACTTTTGCTGAACATTTCAGAGAATCAAATTTCAGAAACATTTTTTATCCTATGACTGTGGGTGAATATTTAAGAAAGAACGCTAACCCTGCCAGCCGCTATACCGAAAAAATTTATGAAACGAAGTGGATCAATAAAAAAACAAAGGTTAATACCCTTGCTGGTAACTCAAGACGCTTATTAACTTTATACACAGCTCTTTCAAAAACGAAAAATATTATTTTTGATTTAGTAGGTCAAGGTCCTGAAGGAGCGAAAGAAACTTATAAAATAGTACAGGAAGTAGTAAAAAAAGGAGGTTCTGCCATTTTACTTGACGGATATGATGATATGAAAAACGACTGTACAAAATATATTGAACTGCAATGGAAACAAGCATAACGTCACTTAATAAAAACATGAAAAAAGCATTTGAATTCCTTACCCATTTAAAAGAAAACAATAATCGTGAATGGTTTGCTCAACACAAATCCGAATACGACACCATTGTAAAAGAAAACAAAGTTTTTTTTACTCAGATTTATAATACCCTTCAGGAGCACGATCAGCTCAAGGGAATCCATATTTTCAGGATTTATAATGACGTACGCTTTTCCAAAGACAAGACACCTTATAAACCCTATTTCGGAGTGGGATATTCCCGTTCAAAACCTATGCTGAGAGGCGGCTATTATATTCAACTGGAACCGGGTAACAGTTTTGTAGGCGGCGGTTTTTGGGGTCCGGAATCCAAAGATTTACTTCGTATCCGTAAAGAATTTGAAATCAGCAGTACAGAAATTGAAAAAATTATCTCTGACAAAACTTTTATACAATATTTTGGAGAACTTAAAGGTGACGCTGTAAAAACAGCCCCACGAGGTTTTGATAAAAATCATCCGGCTATAGATTTGATCAGAAAAAAGCAGTTTCTGGTGATGCGGAAGTTTACCGATAAGGAAGTTTTATCAGACAATTTTCAAAAAGAAGCCCTGCAAACCTTACTTGCCATGCGTCCTTTTTTTGATTATATGAGTGAAGTTCTGACCACGGATTTGAACGGGGAACCTTTGTTTTAAAAAGCCATGAAAAAAACGTTCTTATTCATTTTTACATCTTTTATAGTGTTAGGTTGTTCTGAGAATTCTCAGAAAACAAAATTCATGGATTTTCGAAGTTTTGCATTTCAGGCTCCTAAAGACTGGAACAAACTGAAAATGGATGCTTACGACAGCAATGCAGGAATTATCGTCACAAAAAATAATGATTCGATTTTCTACGATTACGGACCTTATTCCTATTCATTAGAAGAAAATATCACGATTATTAGCAGAAGAGATGTCAACGAACTTCTAACGGTGAATCCAAAGGCTGATACAACAGAATTTATTATCATTGATAAAAATTCAAAGAGAGAAGATTTTGTAAAAAGTAAAATAACCTATAAAAAAATTGATGGGTACAAGGCTAAAATAGTAGAGCCCAAACAAGTGGGAAAAGGCATGACAGGAATTTATATCGACAGCCTCAAGACTGAATCAATAGGAAAAATCAGATTCAATCTATATGGTACAAATCTGAAAAAAGAAAGTCAGATAGAACTTTTACAGGCAATTCAAACATTACAATTCCGAAAATAATATTTGAAGTACAGAAAAAATAAGCGTCTCTTTTTTTGTATTTTACCCCAATTAAAAAGCAACCCATGAAAATAAAAATACTTCTACTCCTTTTATTCATTTTCAACGCTGTCAAGGCACAAATCACAGAGAAAATCACCATACCTTCCGGTGTTGTTTATCACTATGCAGATGATAAAACAAATGAGAAAGCAAAAAAAATGCTTACCGAGAGCCTTACCAATACAGCCAATAATGATCTGTTGGGGAAAAATTTAATTATAGGCCCAACTCTTTGGAAAAGGTTTAAAAATATTGAAAGCTTAAAAACGATACCTGACAGTTTGATTTTCCACATAGATGATATGGAAATTGAAGGGAAAATGGCAAAAAAACTGGATGACTCAAAAAAGATCTGGAATGAATTTAAAAAAGAAGTTTCCGGAAATTATCAGATCAGAAAAGCCAATGAAGATGAATTAAAATATTATTGGTCCACCATTTCGTTTGACATCCAGGAGCCTTTATTCATTCTGCACACCGAAAATCATGATTACATCGTAAATTTCCTGAAAGAAAAGCTGAAATTATTCTGGCTTGATGAGTTTCCCAATAAAAATGCGTACAACAATCCCATTGATAACGGAACCTATACAACGGAAGGAACTTTCAAAAAGTATAGAAATGGTAATGAAGTTTACATGACCGATAAGGGAAACAAAGAAACAAAACTTGAAAAAGTACTATTCTTAAGCACTGAGCCTGAAATACAGGCCAATTCTTCCATTGAGGATATTCAGGCTGTTATAGAAAAAACCAACAAGATCTTTGAAAATCTGTTCAAAAACTCTGAGAAAGAAGGAAAAATAATGGTTCAATTCGAATTAGGAAAAAAGAAGAATGACATCCAATATGCGGTTAGAGATGATCTGGATCTGGAAATTATGAAAGAATTCGAAAAACAGGTCAATGAAGAAAAATATCCCAATTCCAAAAAAAATACGGTGAAATTTCAGCTGATTTATAAGGTCAATTCTTATAATGATACAGAATAAACGATCTTTATTCTATTTTCCTATTCACTTATTTGTAATTTAGGCACTTAAAAAAACAAACCCATGAAACTGTATATTTTATTTTCTCTTTTTTTTATTTCCGGCATCGTAACCGGACAAGAGAAAGAATATCCATCCATCAAAAAAGGAGATTTCCCGGAAGGCGTTTATATGACACTGGAAGATGTTTTAAATAAAAAACCTTCTTCCACCGAAGAAGTATACTTCAAAGTCTGTGAAAAATGTGATACTCTTGCTCTGCCGGAAAAGGCTCTTTTTTACTTTAAGCAAAAGAATAAAAGAGTGAAATTTCCGCTAGCCGTTTCGCATAAAGGGGAAATGTATTTTCAGACCTATAGAAAATATACCAACAGGGACGATAAAGGATATGATCCGGACCAATATTCAAGATTTTGTAAAGTTCTGAACTATGGAAGATTCATTTATTTTGAAGAAAACATGAAAGGCTTATGGTCCAAGGCATTTTTAGGAGCATTAAGCCCTCTTACCTACTCTATCAATGGAAAAACGAAAGGAATTGTTTTAGATTTAGACAATAAAGAATTTAATATTCTGCAAAATTGTGATGATTTAAATGATTTCCTATCCAAACACGATATTCCTGAATTTCAATGTAATTCAGAAACCTTCACCATTGGAGATTTGAGAACAAAAATTGAAGAAATTAATCTGCCTTACCGCTAAGCAGATGAACAAGCTTAAGTTTATAATTCTTGTAAAATCCAGGATTTTTTTACTTTTTCTAGTACTATTTTCTGTGAAAATAGCTGCCTGCAAATGCAATGGCACTCCTACTTTAAAATCTTCATTTGAAAGTGCTGATTTTGTTTTTATTGGGGAAATATATGATATTACAGAAGTTCCGTCCGGATTTAAAACGGTCCAGAATATTCTAAGTAAAGTAAAAATCAATAAGACCTACAAATCGGATTCCTATGATGGATTTTATACACACAATGCTAGCCTTTTCGGATCTCCGCTGCATTCCTGCGATGTTCTTTTTACCCAAAAAGGGAAATATCTGATTTTCGCCTATGATGAAAAAGATACCGGACTTCTCTACTCTGACCAGTGTTTTATTCAAAAAAAACTGGATGAGCTGTCACCGGAAGAATTAAAAGAACTGGAGTCATTAAGTTTTGAGTATAAAAAAATATCTGAAAATTCCGATACATCCGATCATGCTGAACTTACAGATTTGATTGCGGACGACTCCAATCAATCCGACAGAGAAATTAGGGAACAAAAAAGAGAAATATCAACACTTCATCAGCAGAATAACAGGTACAAAATCGTCATTTATATTTCCATTTTTGTAATTATTATGCTTCTGATAGCTTTAATCATTTTACGCAGGAAATACAGAAACTGAAACATTCTACATCTGAACTATTGAATGATTAGAAAGCAATATATTTGTTCTGAAATCTCATGTCTTAAAATAAAATAATACCCAATCCAAAATGAAAAAAATAATACTAGACCTTGCCATTACATTAGACGGATTTATTGAAGGACCCAACGGAGAAACCGACTGGTGTATCATGGATGATGATATGGATTTTGATGGATTTCTTTCCGGCATAGACACTATTTTCTATGGAAGAGTAAGTTATGACGCATGGGGAAATTATCAGCCGGAAGAAAATTCAGGTTTAGAAGAACAAAAACTTTGGGAAGCAGTCCATTCAAAGAATAAATTTGTCTTTTCCAGTCAAAACAGAGAAGATGAGAATGCTGTTTTTATCAGTTCGGATATTGTGGAAAAAGTTTCGGAAATAAAAAGTCAGGGAGGAAAAGACATCTGGTTGTATGGAGGAGCAAGTCTTATTAAAACATTTATTCAGCATAATCTTATTGATACCTACAGAATATCTGTTCACCCAATTGCTCTGGGAAAAGGAAAGCCTCTTTTTGAAGATTTAAAGGAAAGACTGCATCTAAAATTGGTGAAAACCAATGTTTTCAAATCCGGTGTAGTACAGCTTATTTATGAAGTTTAAGCCAAAATAAAAAACGAATTAACCACAATCATGAAAAAAATAGTAGGAATCTTTTTTTGTATGGTGGCTTCCTGTATGATGTCCGGACAAAATATTTCTGTCATTGAAAAAAAACTTAACCGTTCTTTTCAAAGAATTCAATACTGGTATGATACAAGCCGCAAGAATATCCTCACCGAGGACTCTCTTTACGCTGCCAATAGAAAGTTCGAAAAATTATTACATCACTATACATCATCCAATCCTCAAACCCTAAGGCATGATTTTAAATCACTTACAAAAAGTGGTTTAGTTATCAGTTCGTCAGAAGATGGGAAATTTAGAATCTATTCTTGGAATACGTTAACCGGAGGAACAATGCGTTTTTACAGAAGTGTTTTCCAGTACGAATCCGGTAAAAAAGTACAGAGTGAAACGTTGAAAAGCGATATGGAGCAGGATGCAGAATCCAATTATTATCAGATTAATGATATTGTATCACAGAATAAAAAGTATTATCTGGCCCAGAACATTTCTGTATACAGCACTGCACTTTATTACTATAGAGTAAAAGTTTTTTCTATTGACAATGGAAAATTGAACAGCAATGCTAAACTTATAAAAACCGCTTCCGGAATCCAAAATGAGTTAAGCTATGAATTGGATTTTATAGCATCTCCTAACACCAATAATTCAATCAAAACCAAAACATTTGAAAACCTGGATATTCAATATGATCCTAAAAAGAAAATCATCAGTATTCCGTTAATTCTTGATGATTCTAAGATTACAGAAAAGAAAATCCGTTACCAGTTCAAAGGGAAGTACTTTGAAAAAATATAGGATGAAAAAAATCATTGCTGCTACAGGTCTGGTATTAGTTCTGACCCTTTATAACTACCCTGTTTATGACGACAAAAAAATAACATTTGCTATTATTTTTCTTTGTTTTGTGGTTCTTGTATTTTCCATTACTAAACTCTATTCTCCTGAAGAAAAAGATTATGATTCATTTGAAAAGGAAATAAATAGCCTGCATACATTTGATGGAATCTTTCAATACACAAAAGATGGATTTTTTTTCAGGCAGAATAGCGGAACAGAATTTATAAAATGGGATGAAATAATATCTGTTTACTCATTGACTATTCCTTCTCCATTTGATAAAAAGCAATCCGGACTGGAAATCATGACACATAAAAAAAGTTATGAATTTGATCAAAAGGTAACCCCGGGAATCGTAAAATTAGAAGATCAGCTTTCGACTCATCTTCCAACTTGGGAGCTGAATTCACCAACGATGAAGATGAACAATTTCGGACTTAAGAAAACAAAATTATATGAAAAAAAACTTGCTCTAAAGATAGATGATTATGCCGGTCACCATTGAAATAAAAAACAGAACCAATTGGGCTGTGACCATTATATTGGGGTTAGGCCTGTTGATCCTTTCTCTTATTATCCTGATTATTATTCCTCTTTTAAGCATCCAGGCAGAAGGTTTCTTTTTTATTGTAAACTACATTTCATTTGCTACTCCTTTTGCGGCATTTTTTATACTATTTCTATATATCTGGTTATGGAATACTTTCGGAAAAACAATCCTCATCATTGAACCCGAAAAAATCACAGTCCGACATAAAAAGAAATTGTTTACCAGTCCCCAAATCTATTTAAAAAAAGAAATTGATCAGATTCAGGTAAAAGATTTTCAGGTAGAAAAATATAAATTCGGAGTTCGTTACCATCTTTCTATGAGTGGTTCAACCTATTCTGTTGTTTTCATACAAAATAACAACGAAATAAGAGTTGTAGACTGGATCACCGAAACCAAAGCCTGTGAAATAACAGATGAAATAAAAAAAATGTGGTAGTAAAATGAAGAAAACCGATCAATTAAAACACCGCATCTGTATTTCAAAAATAAAAAGAACTACCTTTAAACCCTACGATGCTTTTCAATGGACAAAATTTTATGAAGACAATCATTCTTTTTATAATGCATATCCTGACATCCCAATTCAATTAAATGAAGAAGAACTTCTGATCTGTTCTACTATTGTCAACTTAGATAATTACAGTATTCTGACGACTCAGAAATTGATCACATCAGAAAACGGGATTTTAGAATCCGGACTCATTAAAAATGCAGAAAATGGATTATATGGAAATTTTAAGGGGTACGGAAATGAGAAGTTTACTTTCGGAAAAATTATTCTGGAACATGGAAAAACCGTAAAATATTTTATTGAAACAGGAAAAGCTTCTATGATCATGGTGTATGGTGTTAAAACGTTAATTCAAATTAAATAATTCTCTACCCTTCTTCAATAAAACATTTTTAAAACCCCATGTAATATTATCACACTTAAAAGTGTCTTATTTAAAAAATTACATGAAATCTATTCTCACCTGTATCGTTTTAATGCTTGCAGTGCACCCTCTTTTTTCACAGAAATCCAAAAAACTGGACCAGTTATTTTCAACGTATGAAAAATCAGGATTGTTCAGTGGCTCTGTTTTGATTGCCGAAAAAGGAAAAATTATTTTTGAAAATAGCTATGGTTACAGAAATGCTCCTAAAAAAGAGAAAAATACCAACAACAGTCTTTACAGAGTTTTCTCCACCACAAAAATGTTCACGGCAACTGTTATTTTTCAGTTGGAAGAACAGGGAAAATTATCTTTGAATGACAAACTCTCCAAATATTATCCTGCCTTTCCGAAAGGCAACAGCATTACCATTGCCCAGCTGCTATCCCATACTTCAGGGATTCCTAATGATACCAACTCCGAATACACCATAGATGAGGAAACATTTTTAAAATATATTGCTGCAAAACCTTTGAATTTTTCCCCTGGTAAAGATTGGGATTACTCCAATTCCGGGTATTATATTCTCGGTTATATCATTAAGAAAGTTACAGGTCTGAATTATGATCAGGTCATAGAAAATAATATACTGAAACCTCTGAAAATGAATCATAGCGGATTCAACTTCAATAATGTGACGGATGAAAACAAAGCATTTGGATATGAGTTTTTATCTGACAAAAGGTCTAACGAAGCATTACGTTTCAAAACCGATCATCCTTTTGCTGCAGGGGCAATGTATTCTACGGTAGAAGATCTTTTTAAATTTAATGAAGCGTTAAAAAACTATACCCTTCTTAAAAAAGAGACCACAGATAAAGCTTTTACCCCTTATCTTAAAGATCATTATGGCTTAGGTTTCCAGATCTCGACGGGTTTTGATAAAAAACGGGTTGGTCATGATGGTGGTGGACCTGGTTATAGAAGCCGATATTACAGAGTTCTGGATGATGATATTTGTGTGATTCTAATTTCCAATTCAGAACTTTCGCACTCCGATTTTATTATTCCTCAAGTAGAAAAAATACTGTACGATAAACCATATAGCATTCCGGCTATTGCAAAAGTGAGTGTGGAAGATTTAAAAAAGCTGGAAGGTGTTTATTCCACAGAAAATTCAAATTTTTATATCACCAGTAACGATGGGCAACTTGTTTTCAAAGAAGGCAGCTATCCAAGAAATTCCTTGTTGCCAAAAAGCAAAACATCATTTCAGCTGGATGAAAAATTCACCTGTACGTTCCAACCGGATCAAAACGGAAAAATAAATACCGTTGTCATCCATTTCTGGGATGGAACTGTAAAAACAGCAAAAAGAAATACCAATACTCTTACGTGGGGAATTATTGGAAATGCCACTCCGAACGGTTGGGATGGAAAAGATATTCCGTTACAAACAGATCCTAAAAATCCGAATATTTATTTTCTGAAAAACTATGCATTGAAAAAAGGCAACCTGAAATTCAGATTTAATAATGACTGGGGATACAGCCTCGGTCTGAATAATGATAATAAAAGTATTGCCTTTGATGCCTACGATTTTCCAGTTAATGAAGATGGAATTTATGATATTGTACTTGACATGACCAATGCGGTACAACCACAATACAGCATTAAAAAATCAAATCCATAAAATCAGCATTCACAAAGTAAAAAATACACATTTTCAAACCATTCTGTTTTAGAATGGTTTTTTATTTTGAATATCCATTACTATTTTTTATTATTTTTATCTCACACAAAATCAAACACAAAATAGAATCTATGCCTCATTTTATAATAGATTGTTCGCAGGATATTCTTCAGCAGAGAACACCCAATGAATTGATGGATGCCGTTTATGAAGCGGCAGACGGAACAGGACTGTTTGCTCCCAATGACATCAAGGTAAGACTTCAACCCTATCAGTATTACACATTAGGCACAGGTAAGAAAAATTTTTTCCATGTGTTTGGGTATATTATGCAGGGACGCAATACAGAACAAAAAGCAGATCTTTCAAAGCAGATCTGTACCCGGCTTTCAGCATTGCTGCCTGATATTTCTTTTCTTTCTGTCAATATCAATGATTTTGAGGCGGCAACGTACAGTAACAAAGCACTCATCAATCCTGAAAATTCAGACCAGGACAGGCATTTTGGTTTATAACATTCACCTTTACACACACAACTAAACATTAATAATATGAGCTTAAAAACATTAGTCAGCAAAAGTGTACAGTACAACAATTGGGTAGTCAATAAATATATCGACTGGTTATCCACAAAGTCTGATGAACAATTGAACCAGGAAACTATTTCCAGTTTTCCGACTATTTTAAAAACATTACACCACATCTGGCAAACACAGGAATATTGGTGGAGTCATATTTCTGAAAAGAATGATTTTGATTTTGTAAAAACAACAGAGACCACCAGCAAAGAAGATGTTTTCAATGCCATAAAAAATAATTCGCAGAAACTGGTAGATTATGTGGAAAGTTTATCTGAAGAAGAACTTTCAAAAAATGTAAAGATAGAGTCCCAATGGTTTCAGTGTGATTTTTCCAAATACGAATATATACAGCATGCTATTCTTCACGGAACATATCACAGAGGACAAATCGTAACAATGGGAAGAAATATAGGAATCACGGATGCTCCTATGACGGATTTTAATTTCTGGAATATTTACAAAGATCAGCAATAAAAAACATATCTTTTCTATCCCTTAAAAAGATAATAATTTATAGTTTGATCCTATCATTATGACCACTACAACCATAGAACCTGATTTATTCCAGGAGAACATCAAGCATCTTTCAACAAATGAACTAGGAAATTTTATTGCCATAACTTCCAGAAACAGAGTGATAATCTCTGGCACAGAAACACCATTAGAATTAGAAGCTGATATCTTAATGGCTAGAATCATTAATGAAGAAAAAATTTTAATTGTACTTGACCGTCCAACCTCAATAGAAAATGCTTTAATCATCGACTATATGGGAAAGCCTTATGTAAAATTTAATATTGGAACTTCAATTAATGACATTAAGATAAATGGCAAAAAAATAATAGTCTCGTATTTTGATGAAGGTATTTTACGAGGTGATAAACCTGACTCTGATGCATTGGCTGTATTCAATCTTAACGGGGAGCAAGTTTTTGGTTTTAATTCAAGCAATTTACAAGACCAGCTTATCGATTGCTATTGTGTTGCCAATCTGGGAAATGGAAAAATAGTTTTTAATGGTTATGGAAATTTTATGTTGCAGGAACTGGATATAAGTAACTTTAATCTTGTCAGTTATGAAATTCCCCCTGTTTGCATAGGCGCTCAATCTGTATCTGCAAAGGCAGGTAATGTTATATTTCATTCAACCTATAAAGACAAAACAAGTTTTCTTGTCTGGAATCTACATTCGCGGGAGCTCCGTCCAATAGGTTCTGATTTTAAAAATGTGCAGTCTACTGAAAATGGGTGTTTTTACCAAGTCAATAAAAAATCATTTACGCTCATTAATCCATTAGAATTATAAATTTTGTGGATAAGTATAATAGAGTATTTCGGAATAGTAAGAAAAAAAATCATATCTATCTGGTTTTAAAATGATTAAATTGAAAACAAACAGTTATCCGCATCTTTATACAGTTGTGGATAACTTTTCACAATTCAATTTGTCACTGTGGGTAAAGTATGGATAAGTTTTTAAATTATTAAAAACAAGTCTGTAATCACCTATATTTCTTCAATTTACAATACTTATTAATTTTTTCGAAATTTCCACAACAGCAAATAGTGTGGATAAGTTCTGTGGATAAATTTTCCACATTTTCAGGTCTTTCTTTTTCATTAATTCCATCTTGATAATTTTAAACAACAAACATTTATTCATCACTTATGATGAATATTTTTTATGAATTGCATTAAAAACAAAATATACAACCACATTATATTCAGAATATTAAAAACACATTTACAATATAAACCGTTAATATTATGATCTATTTAATTTACCTTTTCCGGATGCTCAATTAAAAATCAACGGACACAAACATGCAGGTATCTGCAACTAATATTATACTTTATGATGAAAAGTTATCCACAATGAGAACAAATGCAACAACCCAATATCCTCATTCAAATGACAACAACAGACATCATGGAAAGCATCATTCCTTATCCCGGCAAGCAGTACTATAAATTTTAATTCCTGAAAATTGTATTTATATGTCTTTTCGTAAATTAGACTTTAAAATAAACCAGACCCATACACTCAATTTCATATGGAAAAATACACAATATCATCAGACGGTCAGAAAATTCATTATAAAGAATTCGGAAAAGGGAACACAACATTGATCTTCATCCACGGATGGCTTGGCAATACCGAATGGTGGGAAAACCAGCAGAAATATTTTAGCAGCCGGTATCATATTGTACAAATGGATCTTGCAGGACATGGAAAATCTGATTCTTCCAGACAGGAATGGACAAGCACAAGATATGCGGATGACATTAAAGCTGTTGCTGATGTTGTTCATTCAAATGAAATTATACTTGTAGGGCATTCTATGTCCGGAGCTTATGTGCTTGAGGCTTCACTGAAAATCCCGCAGGTGAAAGCGTTAATTCTGATTGATACCCTGAAAAATTTAGATGAATCTTATACGGAAGAACAGACTGAAGAAGTTTTATCACAGTACAGAACCGATTTTAAGTATACTGTGGAAAACATTCTTCCGCAATATCTGTTTGTCGAACAAACTCCTTCTGACGTAAAAGAAAGACTCCAGCACGAATTTCTTCAGAATGACCCTGAACTGGCAATCAATGTCCTCAGACCGCTTTACAAAGCTGATATCAATACAATTGCAAAGCAGGTTCAGGTGCCAGTGATCGCCATCAATTCGGATGCTTCTCCTACCGATGCGGAAACCAATCGAAAATATATGAAAAACTATGACTACGTGACCATTGAAGGAGTTGGACATTATCCTATGTTGGAAAAGCCAACTGAATTCAATACTATTCTTGATAACGTTATCAAAAAACTAATCTAATACTTAACCATGCAAAATACCAGAATTTTCGCAACAGCATTCTCCAGCGTTTACCCACATTATATTCAAAAAGCCGAAAAAAAGGGGCGCACCAAAGAAGAGGTACATGAAATCATATTCTGGCTGACAGGATATGACGAAAAAAAACTGCAGGAAATACTGGACCATAAAACTAACTTCAAAACATTTTTTGAACAGGCTCCACAGATGAATCCCAATGTTTCATTAATTAAAGGAGTCATTTGTGGATATCGTGTGGAAGAAATTGAAGATGTACTGATGAGAAATATCCGGTATCTGGACAAACTGATTGATGAATTGGCGAAAGGAAAGAAGATGGAAAAAATATTAAGAGCAGTTTAAAAATAAATATCCTTACAAACTTATAAATCTGAAAAATCTCTTCTCCAATTCAAAAAACTTCCCGAAATTAGCGGTCTGTGCGTTAAAACTATTCAATGAAATAAAAATTTAAATTACAACATACAGCAAAACTTAGTATAAGTTTTCTTCGGGGCAGGGTGAAATTCCCTACCGGCGGTTACAGTCCGCGACTCCTTTCTTCGGAAAGGACTGATCTGGTGAAATTCCGGAACCGACAGTTAAAGTCTGGATGGGAGAAGAAAATGAGATGACCAATAAGATTCCTTATGGATTCTTGTTGCGTTGTATTTCATTTCCATGTACCGAAGAGTATTTTAACTTTTAAAAGTAAAATAACATGGAAAAATTATTAGAACAATTTGGAGCTACCTCCAGAGAACGTGTAGAAAAAGCACTTCAGACATTACAAAAGGGAAAAGGTATTCTTTTAGTAGATGACGAAAATCGTGAAAACGAAGGCGACATCATCTTCCCCGCTTCCACTATTACAGAGCAGGACATGGCACTTCTAATCCGCGAATGCAGCGGTATTGTATGCTTGTGTATTTCTGAGGAAAAAAGCCGACACCTCAACCTTCGTCCAATGGTGGAAAACAACAATTCAAAAAATCAAACTGCATTCACCATTTCCATTGAAGCCAGAGAAGGTGTGGAATCAGGTGTTTCCGCAAAAGACCGTGTAACAACCATCAGAACAGCCGTAGCATCAAATGCACAGGCAGAGCACATTGCAAGCCCAGGTCATGTATTCCCCTTAATTGCAAGAGAAGGTGGAGTATTTGAAAGACGTGGCCATACTGAAGGCAGTGTTGACCTTGTAAAAATGGCTAACTTGGGTAACGATGCTGTACTTTGTGAACTGACGAATGAAGACGGTTCTATGGCAAGACTTCCGGAGATTGTTGATTTTGCCATCAAAAAAGGGATGAGTGTTGTGACCATCGAGGATATTTACGCTTACCGTAAAATGGTAATAAGCAACTAAACATAAACATTTTTAACGCACAGACCGCCTGTTGATCCGACCAGCAGGCGTTTTTATTAAAAATTTAACTAAAAACTCATTAATTTGATAATTGAATACCATTTTTTATTTATTTTTAACAAAAAATTTTGACTATGAAAAAATCTTTACTCCTTTTATTAGGAGCATCTGCGATGTTTTCCGCGCAGATCACACTTACTAAAGTGGCAAATGACCCTATTTCTGGAAACGTTGTTAATTACAATCTTGCAAGCGGAGGAGTAAACAACTCTGCAACCGGACCTAACGCTACATTCTCAAACTCAGGACTTACGATGGGAGCAGCATCACAAACAACCTATTCAACTCCTACTTCTACTGAAATAGCGACTTTTCCAGGTTCCACAATTAAAATGATAGACGGTGCAACCACCGTTTATTACAAAGCTTCATCTGCTAAACTGGAGATTACAGGAATGGTAAATTCACAGGCAACGTTAAACTTTAATGTAGATAACGGTACTCATATTAATTATCCAACAACTTATGGACCGGCACAAAACGATACAGCTAAAGGAACTTTCTCTTCATCTTCCGCTAATGGATTATTCAGCGGTACAATGACTTCCATTGCTGATGCATACGGAACATTAATTATCGGTAATCAAACATACAGTAATGTCCTTAGAGTAAAATTTACACAAAACCTGAACCTATATTCATCTTTTGATATTACTTATTCTAACCCTATTGGTGCCATTACCAATACGGCCTATTCTTATTACGATGCTTCTCACAGATATGCATTGCTAAATTCTACCAACGGAAATATCAGCATTCCGTTGTTGAGTATCAACCAGAATGTAATCACTTCATTTGCATTAAATGAGACATTCCTGGCTGTAAACAATGCTGTGAAAAAAGAAAGCCTAGTAGTTTATCCAAACCCTGCTCAGGATTTTATCGGTTTCAAAGGAAATACAGATAATTATTCTAAAGCCAACATTTACAGTTTGGATGGTAAACTGGTTAAGACTTCCGATGTAAAATCTGGAAACATTCAAATCTCAGATCTTCCACCAGCATCTTATTTCATTGAGATCAGTGGAAAAAATGCTGCAGAAACAAAGAATACAAAATTCATCAAGAAATAATAAAAATCCCCGCTCCAATGAGCGGGGATTTTTTGTTAACATTCAACCTTACATCTACTAAAAGGTAGCTGCAGGAGCTGTTTCATTATTAAGCTTTCGCTGAATTTCGGTTTTCTTCCCTTTCGAGAAATCATAGCTTAGCCCTAATACAAACATGGACTTATTGTTCATAATCTGTGTATGAATTTTATAATCTACCAGGCTTTCCGGTAAACTTTTCGTTTTATATTCTGAAGGCATTCCTATCCAGTACATGCCTGTGGAAAATGTCCAGTTTTTATGCTTATAGCTCACAAAAATATTATTTTGATTTTCATTCGTATTCAGGAATGCTCCATTGAGACTATACACAGGAATATTGAACTGATACTGAACGGAAAAAGATTTATATTCTGAAGAAAGCGAAAAATAATTTCCTAAATAATTATTTTTTATCAAAGCTCCTTTGCTTGTTCTTACTGTTTCAGAAGTGGGTGTAATCACAGCTTTGATAACAAGGAGACTATTCCCAAAAGGTTTATAAGATCCTGTTAACTGAGCTCCATATCTCTGAGCATTTTTTCCATTTTCATAAGTCAGTGCATATCCATTCAATACCTCATCATGAACGTAATACTGATTGATTACCCTGTTCGTATATCGGTAAAATAAACCTGCATTGAAATCAAAATACTTATTATTAAAAGAATAAGTCAGATTATTAGAAAAAACCTGTTGGGATTGTAAAAAAGGATTTCCTCTCTGAACGATATTAGGAGCCAATTGTACTACATTACTACTTAATGCATTACTCCATGGACTCACTGGATTGTAGCTTGCGGTAAAACGAAGATTCTGATTACCTTTAACCTGATAGGCTAAAATCACCTTCGGAGTAAAAGTCCATTCATCAAAAACATTCTCTGCACTTTTGTTGTGAATATTGGTAAGACCCGCTCCAATACGATAGCTTAATTTGTCTACTTTCCCAGCAAATTCAGTATAAAAATACTGTTCCAGATAAGTGACACTGTATTGAGAATATCCGGCAAGGTTATTCAGATCATTAGAAATAGAGGATCTTGAAATGCGGTATCCGGATGAAAGTTTTCCTGCTGTAAAATCATGGACATGCGCCAGTTCTCCCACCATACTCGTCTGTTTTGCTTTCAATACCATATCATTATCATATACCGATAATCCTGAACCTACAATCCATTCTTTGGCTGTTTCTGTAGTATTGGTAGTATAATGAGAACCTACAACATTAATACTCAACTCATCTTTTTCCCCAATCTTTTTAGAATAATAAAGATCCAGCTTAGGGATCACATAATCTGAGCCATTATTTTTGAACATATTGTGCTCTTCATTCAGATTATCCTCAGTAAAAACACTCTGCCCTACTCCTTTTGAAAACCTGCTGAAAATATCCATATTCAGTTTAGCCTGAAAAGCGTAATCATCAGGAACAAGTCTGGTATAGCGTAACGCAATATTCTGGAAAGTATATCCGAAATGATCTTTTCTATTTTCATCAGAACGGTAATGTTTTCCATTCAGTTGATAATCATAGATACTATTAACTCTTCTGTCATTATAATCTCTAAGATTCAGGGAATATTCCAGTCCGAAATTATTTTTTCCCTTCGTATAATCAGCATAGGCAGAACCATTCACAAATCCTGTATTCAAAGCTGCAGAAACATCAGCTCCGAAAACATATCCTGTTTCTGTAGATTTTGTCAGAATATTAACAACGGTATCCGCCCTGGTTGCCCATCTTGCCGGTGGAATATCATAATACTCTACCTTTACAACCTCACTGGGTGCAATACTTCGGATCTGCATATCGGTAGCTTCAATCCCGTTGATAAGAAATAGTGTCGTTCCTCCTTTCGTACTGGTAATGGTATTGGCTACCGGATCCAGTTGTAATTCAGGAAGAGTACGAAGCAGATCTTTTGCATATCTTGCTTTCTCCAGCGCCTCCTTATCAAAAGTATAAACAGCTTTGTCTGCAAACTGTTTTTTACGCTGAGATTTTAAAATAACCTCCTGAATTTCTTTGGTGGCCGCAGCATCAGCTGTATCATTTTTCGTCTCTTGTGAAAACATAAAAGTGCAGCAAAGAAAGAAGAGGGTATATATAGTTTTTTTCATGTCTGAAGATGAATTATACCATTAAAACAATCAATCCTTCATGTTTGTTACATTTATAATAGCAGATCAATTAAAAAGCAATAAATAAGTTTTCTTCAAAATTTCAGTTATTATGTTAAATCCAGCCCGTTTTTTGCTGGTATTTTTTACATCACAAAATATAGAGTCATGAAAAAAGTATTCATATTAATTCCGTGCTTCCTGTTTTCTTTTCTCAGAGCTCAGGAAATTCAGAACAGTTCAGCAGAGAAGATGAATATCATCAAGACCAATGTCACGGCTTATGCATTCAGAAATATCAATCTGTCTTATGAACGGGCGATCAACCAATGGTTTTCCGTGAATATCGGTTTCGGAACAATGCCTGAAGGAAAAGTACCCTTTATCAATGCTTTTCTGAAAGATGAAGATGAGAAAAGATTCCAGAATCTTAGGGTAAAAGCAACCAATTTCACTATTGAGCCGAGGTTTTATATCGGGAAAGGTTATGGAAAAGGATTTTATTTTGCTCCCTATTACCGCTATTCAAGTGTAACATCCAATGCTTTTGATTTTTATTATGATTATAACGGTCCGAATGGAATCACTTATCAGGTACCACTTAAAGGACAGGGAGATACAAAAGGGAACAGTGGCGGATTAATGGTCGGCGTACAATTCTTTTTGACCAGAAGCCAGAATCTTGTATTGGATTTCTGGATTGCAGGAGCTCATTATGGAAGCGGAAAAGGTGATTTTACCATGACTTCAGATTATGTACTGACTCCTGATATGCAGGCTCAGCTAAAAAAAGAAATTGAAAATCTGGATATTCCGTTTGTAAAATATACGGTAGAAACGAATGCCAATGGCGCCAGAATAAAAGTGGATGGCCCCTGGGCGGGTTTCCGAAGCGGACTTTCCATTGGGTATAGATTTTAAAAAAAATAATCCTTTATTTATACAAACCGTTCTTTTCCAGAGCGGTTTATTTTTTTCTGAAATTTGTATCTTGGACGCTATAATTAACAAAACTTTCTGGAAAATATCATGATGAATTCGTCCACTATTACTACCGCTCAAAGAATTAAAGCCATCATAGGTGGATCTATCGGAAACCTTGTGGAATGGTATGACTGGTATGCGTATGCAGCCTTTGCCATTTATTTTTCCCATTCATTTTTCCCGGATTCTGATCTGAATGCCCAACTGATGAATACCGCAGGAATATTTGCTGTAGGCTTTCTTATGCGTCCTATCGGTGGATGGCTGTTCGGTAGCATTGCGGATAAGATGGGAAGAAAAAAAGCAATGACACTTTCTGTTTTGTTGATGTCTTTTGGATCTTTACTAATTGCCCTTACTCCTACTTATCAATCTATAGGTATTCTTGCTCCTTTATTGCTTTTACTGGCAAGATTACTTCAGGGATTAAGTGTGGGCGGTGAGTATGGCGTTTCCGCAACTTACCTCAGCGAAATGGCTACACAGGACAGAAGAGGATTTTATTCAAGTTTTCAATATGTCACTTTGATTGGCGGGCAGCTTATAGCACTGGGAATTCAGCTTATTTTACAAAAATTATTACTCACAGAAGCTCAGCTGGAAGAATGGGGATGGAGAATTCCTTTTGTAATCGGGGCTATGCTTTCTATCATTGCATTATACCTCAGAGCCAACCTTCATGAAACGGAAGCTTTTGAAAATAAAAAAGAAATCAGCGAAAAGAAAAAGGGAACTGTAAAAGAGCTTCTGAAACATCCTAGAGCCCTGCTTACTGTTGTAGGCCTTACTTTAGGAGGAACATTGGCATTTTATACCTATACAACTTATATGCAGAAATTTCTGGTGAATACGGTACATCTTACCAAGGAAGAGTCTACATTAGTTTCTTTCATTTCGTTATTTATTTTCGCCTGTCTTCAGCCTGTCTTTGGAGGGTTATCTGATAAAATCGGAAGAAGACCGCTTCTTTTAGGTTTTGGTATTCTGGGAACTTTGTGTACGGTTCCGCTTCTTACAGCATTAAGTACAACTACATCCATTTGGACTGCATTTTTCCTGATTATGGCAGCGTTAATTATTGTCAGCGGATACACTTCCATTAATGCAGTGGTAAAGGCAGAACTTTTCCCTTCCGAAATCAGAGCACTTGGTGTAGGTTTGCCTTATGCTATTACTGTAGCTGTATTTGGAGGAACAGCGGAATATATTGCACTTTGGTTTAAAAAGATAGGATCTGAAGAATATTTTTATTGGTACATTACCGGTTGTATTCTTTTTTCTCTGGTTGTTTATGTTGGAATGAAAGACACCAAGAAAACGTCTGCACTGGATAAAGATTAATATCAGAAATAATATAAAAATTGAACGCCGCAGAAAATCTGCGGCGCTCGTTCTATTTTTTAATGATAGGCCTGTTTAAATTTTTCAATCATACTATCCAGATTATGACGCTGGACGTATATACTTTTTACCTCTTCATACCTCGGTGATTTGTAGAAAACCTCGTGGAAATCCATACTACCGTTTCCTACTTTTACAACTTTCTGTACTTCGATATTCAACTTTCTTAATTCGTCTTTGAAGACTTTAAATTCATCTTGGATACTACTGCTCATTAATATTTATAGTTTTTTAGTTAAAAATTCCATTCACCCCTTCAAATGTGAGGGGTAACATCTCAAATTCCGAATAAAGTTAGTAAATTTATTGACACAAAGTAACACTTTGACAATATTTTATTATTTTTTTTACAAATAGTAGGTCGATATTATTCGATTGATGCATATTTCATATTTTTAACCTCAAAAAAAAATTGTAACAACCTTATACAAACCATGAATAATAAAGCATTTTTCTCTTTATTCTTTTTACTACTGCTTACTTTCCTGCATGGTCAAAAAATGCAATTTAAAGCACCGGATTATGTGGAAATTCAAAAAAATATTGAGGATAAAAATTCAGAATTCTATTATCCGAAACTTTTAAAGAGGTTAAAACAGAACGATACGCTTCTTACAAGTAATCAATACCGTCATCTTTATTTCGGATATACCTTTCAAAAAGACTATCAACCTTATAAAATTGGAAAGAAGTCAGAAGAAGTTGCCAAATATTATCGTGGAGAAGGTATTTCACAAAAAGATCTTTCGAAGGGAATTCAGTTATTTTTGGGTGCATTGGATGAAAATCCTCTGGATCTTAGGGCCATGAATTATCTCGCCTATTTGTATCATTTGGATAATGATGACACCACTGCTGAAAAAATCGCAGGAAATTTCCACGGGTTATTAAATGCCATTCTTACCTCAGGTAATGGATTGACCTGTGAAACAGGCTTTCACGTTATTTCTGTAACAGATGAATATGTTCTTTTAAACAGGTTTCAAATGGAAACAAAATCACAAAGTATGAAAGGAAAATGTGATTATCAGGAATTTGAAAAGGATAAATACAAAGTTCCGGGTTTTTATTTTGACATCAGCAGATTCTATGGAAGGATATTAGATTAATAATTTTCTGATATTTTATTCATTATTTCATCACGTTTTTACTATTCAGAAATGACCGTTATCAATTTTTATAAAAATAAATTTCATATGAATTTACCCTAAACAAAAGGGCTTGGAAGGAGGAAAGATATTTTTTTCAAAAAAAATTAAATCTTGTGTAACATTTTTTAAAGTTTCGTCTCTAAAAGACAAATAAACTTTAAAACTTTAGAAATCATGAAAAAATTCACATTCCTTTTGATCATCATGTTATTTTTTTTAGCAGTATGCAATATATTCGGGCAACAAATAACTTATCCGTTTGAAGTAAAGAAAACAGGAAAAGGAAATCAATCTTTACTATTCATTCCGGGGTTTGCTTCTTCAGGAGATGTTTGGAACGAAACCACTGCAAAGTTTGAAAAAGATTTCACCTGTTATACTTTAACGATGGCAGGATTTGCCGGAACAAAACCACAGGCAGATGCCAGCTTTAAAGACTGGGAAAAAGAAATAGCTGCTTACATCAAAAATAATAAAATTGACAAACCTATTCTTATCGGACATAGTATGGGAGGCGGTCTTGCATTAGCTATTGCAGCCGACTATCCCGAACTTGTAGGCAAAATTATTATTGTAGATACGCTGCCCTGCCTGGCAGCCTTATCTGATCCTAATTTTACTTCTAAAGAAAACAATGACTGTTCGGCTACCATTACTCAGTTAACAGCGATGAATGATGAACAGTTCCGAAAAATGCAGGCTCAGGCTATACCACGTCTCTTAGCAGATACTTCTATGCAGGAAACCGTGATCAGCTGGAGCATGAAATCAGACCGAAAAACATTTGCTAAAATGTACTGCGATTTTTATAATACCGATCTCAGAGAAAAAATAAAAAACATCCAGTGTCCTTCCCTTATTCTTTTGGAATCCTTTTTTGTTAGCCTTAAACCCGCTATTGAAGGGCAATACAAAAATGTAAAGAATGCCAATATGCAGTATGCTTCAAAAGGATTACATTTCATTATGTACGATGATAAGGATTGGTATTTTAGCCAACTTAACAACTTTTTATCTGCGAAATAATGGCTTTTGAAGAGATATACGAACTCTACTGGCAAAGGATATTCCGCTTATGCATGGGATATGTGAATGATACTGAGATTGCTCAGGATCTTGCTCAGGAAACATTTATCATTGTCTCGCAGCACCTCCCGAAATTCAGGAATGAATCCAGCGTAGGAACATGGATTTTCAGAATAGCTTCTAACAACTGTCTCCGACAGATTGAAAAGGAAAAGAAATTTACCAAAACAGATTTACCCATCAACCTGGAAGAAAAAAAACAGGAATCTATGGAACCTCAGATTCAAATGCTCTATCAGTTTATTTCAGAGTTGCCTGAAACAGACAGAATTATTATTTCATTGGAACTTGAAGAGATAAAACAGGCTGAAATAGCTCATATCGTAGGACTTTCAGAATCCAACATCAGGGTAAAGATTCACAGGATAAAAGAAAAATTAACGCAAAAGTTTAAAGAAAATGGCTACTAATATTGATTTCAAAAATATATGGAAGCAGCAGACTTCCAACAAACCTAATCTGGAGGAGCTTCTTGGAAAGCTAAAAAAATTCAGAAACCAGAATCTGCGCAGACTCATCTTTGCTAATATTGGATTAATCGCTACTTCATTAGTAATTCTTTTCATCTGGTACCGTTATCAGCCGGAAATGATCACAACAAAAATCGGAATCGTGCTTGTAGTTCTGGGTATGGTTATCTTTCTATTGGCCTATAACAAAATGTTTATGGTTTTTTACAAAATTGATCAGACTCAATCTAACCATGAATATCTACAAAGTTTATACGTGGTAAAAAACAAACAGAAATGGATGGAGACAACGATACTCAATTTGTATTTTATGATGCTCTTTCTCGGAATTTGTTTTTATATGTATGAATACACATCGAAAATGGCCATTGGTTTTGGTATTCTAGCATATGCTATGACATGTGCATGGATCGCTTTCAACTGGTTTTACTTAAGACCCCGAACCATAAAGAAACAGCAGGAAAAACTTGACGAATTAATTAATAAATTTGAAGAGATCAATAATCAATTAAAAGAATCATGATATCTTCTGACAACAAAAACCACTGGGAAAATGTATATGAAACCAAAAATCCTGATCAGGTAAGCTGGACCCAGAAAAAACCTCAAACCTCTCTTGATTTTATAAAATCTTCCGGATTGGGAAAAGATGCCAGCATCATTGATATTGGTGGTGGAGACAGTAACCTTGTTGATTTTCTTCTTGAAGAAGGATATGAAAATATTACAGTGCTTGATATTTCTGCCAAATCTCTGGAAAAGGCACAGGAAAGACTCGGAGATGCTGCCAGTAAAATAAAATGGATTGTCACAGATATTACAGCCTTCGAACCTACAGAAAGCTATGATATCTGGCATGACAGAGCTGCTTTTCACTTTCTGACAACTCCGGACCAGGTCTCAAAATACACCAATATTGCGGAGAAAAATGTAAACCATTTTATGATCATTGGAACTTTTTCGAAAAATGGCCCTACCAAATGCAGCGGATTAGATATTCAGCAGTATGATGAGGAATCATTAACAGAAAAATTTGAAAAAAGTTTTAAAAAGCTACAATGTATTACCGAAGATCACACAACCCCTTTTGAGACCGTTCAGAATTTTGTGTTCTGCTGTTTTAAAACGCATTAATGAATTGTATATATTTTTATTTAAATATAAAAAAAGAGAGCCGGTAATGACTCTCTTTTTTGTTTATCTAAACTTTGAAACAGTTCTTTATTATGATTCTTTTTCTTCTTCCAATTCCACTTCATGACGAAGCTGAGCTTTGTAAAGCGTAGCATAGTATCCATTTTTATCCAGAAGTTCAAGGTGTTTTCCTTCTTCTACAATTTTACCATGTTCCATCACAATGATCTTATCCGCTTTTTCAATGGTGGAAAGTCTGTGAGCAATAATAATGGATGTTCTGTTTTTGGTAATTTTTTCTGTGGCTCTCTGAATCAGCTTTTCACTTTCGTGATCAATGGAAGAGGTAGCTTCATCCAGAATTAAAATTTTCGGATCTGATAAATAAGCCCTCAGGAAAGACAACAGCTGTCTCTGTCCTAAAGAAATGGACGAACCTCTTTCGCTTACTACATAATCATATCCGCCAGGAAGCTGCTGAATAAACTGATCTACTTCAATTTCTCTGGCACCTGCTTTTATTTTCTCCAATGTGATGCTGTCATCTCCAAAAGCAAGATTTTCGAAAATACTTCCGTGGAAAAGGAAAACATCCTGCAATACTACCCCGATGTGACTTCTCAGGTTATACAATTCATAATCTTTTAAATCCACATCATCAATCAGAATATTTCCGGAGTTGATATCATATAATCTTGTAATCAAACTGATAATGGTAGATTTCCCGGCACCTGTTGCTCCTACAATCGCTACTGTTTCTCCCGGATTTACTTTAAAATCAATTCCTTTCAGTACTTCCTGCTTTTCATCATACGCAAAATGTACTTTCTGGAATTCAATTTTTCCTGCAAAATGATCTTTCTTCACCGTTCCGTTATTAAGCATTGAGTTTTCCTCATCCATCAATCCCAATACTCTTTCTGCTCCTACAATTCCTCGCTGGATATTATTAAAACGGTCTGCAATCTGTCTTAATGGACGGATCAGCATTGAAATATACTGGATAAAAGCAATCACAACTCCGGCGCTGATCGTAATATATCCTCCATAGAAAAGAATAAAACCAATGAATAATGAAGAAATAAGTTCCACTACAGGAAAAAACAGTGAGAAAATAAATACAGTTCTCAGCAATGCTCCCTTCAGCGTAATATTGATATCATCAAATTTTTTGAACTCAGATTCCTGTCTGTTGAAGACCTGAATGATTGACATTCCTGCCAGTCTTTCCTGAACAAATGAGTTTTGATTGGCTGTCCAGTTTCTTTCATCTCCGAAAGCTTTTTTCAGTCTTTTCTGAAAAAATCTCGTAATCAATACCATTAAAGGTAAAATAGCCAGTGTAATATAACTCAGGTGAACATTGGTACTGAACATCATCACCAGTACAAACAGAATTCTCAGAATATCTCCGAATACCATCAGGAATCCATCTGTATATACTGTAGCAATGGTTTCCACATCTCCTACAGCACGCGTTACCAACTGACCAATTGGCGTTTTATCAAAAAATGAAGTTTTGAAATAAATCAGTTTAGCATATAAACGCTCTCTGATATCCCTGATCACATTCTGCGAGATGAAATTTGAAAAATAAACCAGGAAAAAGTTTAATATAGTTTCTGCAAATACCAATCCTACAAGGATATAGATATGCTTCATCATCAAAGCCTTATCATGGAGCTTTGTAATGTCATTATCCACCACCTGCATTGTAAGATAAGGCCTATAAGTAGAAACGATGGAAAGGAATATGGAAATAATAAGAGTAAGGATGAACCAAGAACGAAACTTCATTCCGATAAAGAACAGCCTTTTTATAATTCCCCAGGTATCTTGTTTTTTCATTGTACGAATCGAAAGAAAGAATTAAAATAAAATTCTATGCAAAAATAAGACTTTATAACCGGACTGCCTTTACAACTTTCGCAAATCGTCATAGAAAATATAAGATACCTACCATTTACAATATGAATATATTAAGCATTTTTTTGTATCCAGCCCAGAACATATTCTGCTACTTCTTCCCAATTTTTTTCTCCACAGATGAAATGACTTCTCCCTGCAAATTCTTTAAAATCTACAATACTGTTCGAATCTTTATAAGCTCCCGCAATTTTTTTTGAAAATTCAGCAGGAAAAATTTTATCATTAGAGCCAGCAATAAACAACAGTGGCTGATGGGGTTTCTTTAGATCTAATTTCGCAGAAGCTTTGAGTAAAGGATCTCTTGCCAGTTTTCGACTTTCGGGAGCAGCTACCTTTTCATACAATTTATCACTTTCTTCTTTAGAATAATTATTAAAAAAAGCTTTGTGATACCAATCTTTCGTTCCTAAAAACGGGCTGTTTCCTTTGAAAAAGTTAACCACCGGCCAAACAATTTTTACTGTAGAAAAAGGAGCCATTACATTTTTTGGAGGTGCTCCATCAATACTTACTCCGGCTGCAGCTTTTCCCATATCAATCAGCTTCTGAACCATAAGTCCTCCAAAAGAATGGCCGATAACAATAGGTTTTTCAGGAAGGCTGTCAATCAGTTTTACAAGATTATTTACGGTATCATCAAAGCCCACATGTCGCAATTCCTGAGGGATATTGTTTTTTAAATTCACCGGATCTCCTTCATGTCCCGGATTTGAAGGCGTATGCACGGTATACCCCTGAGCTTCAAAATAGGTTTTCCATTCTTTCCAGCTTGTATTATTCACAAATAATCCATGAATTAATACGATAGTTTTTGTTTTCATATTTTTTACTTTTTTATATTGTTAAAATGATGAAACAAATTTCCGCAGATAAAATGACGAAAACTTTAACTCAGGTTAAAATCGTACTATTTCCCTGAAATTCTTTTCCTTATCCTACTCAGAGAAGGTCCCTGAATGCCCAGATAAGAAGAAATATGATACAGCGGAACATTGCTGAAAATATCCGGATGCTCTTTCATAAGATCCAGATAGCGTTCTTCCGGAGACTTTAATAAAAACCCCTCTACCCTTGTCATGGTAATATTAAATGCTGCCTGTGCCATAAGCCGTCCGAATTTTTCCCATTGATGCGACTGCTGATAAAGCGAAAGTAAATCAGTATGTCGGATAAAAATAATGGAGGCATCCGTAAGAGCCTGTGTAAAATAATCACATGGAATCTGATTCAGAAAACTTTTAAAAGGAACAACAAAGCCATTGGCAGAATACAGAAAAACATTCTTCTCTTCTCCGGTATCTCCATTAATAACGTAAGAACGGAAAACTCCATCAACGATAAACCCCAAATAAGAGCAGACATTTCCCTGAAGATTATAAAAATCTCCTTTTTTATATTCCTTAGGAAGCCAAAATTGTTCAGACAATCTGAAATCTTCTTCTGAAAGTCCGGCAAAATGATGTAATGCGAAGGCTAGTTTTTCAATTTCAGTCATGATTATTTTTTTAGTATCCCTTACATTATTTAAAAATAATCTTATTTTCTGATACTAAAAAGAGAAATGTTACTGATCAATAGCCTTCCCTATTTCTTCAATTTCGATGGTTTTTGCCGGTCTTTCTTTTATAAACTTATTTTCAAGGAGTTTATAAACACCCCAAACGGCAACAATAGAGATTAGCCAACCTACGATATTCACTCCGGAAAATCCTGTATAATTTACATTATCTACGGATTCAGGATCTGTTATTCCCAAATACACACCGTAACTCATCCCTAACACAATCTGGGTTCCCAGATAAATTCCAATAGCCAAAACACCGTATTGCCATTTTGTTTTTCCAAATCTTTCGGCTAATTGTGCATAATATCGGTAAGCACCGATAAGAATAAAAATTGATAACATGATTATTATTTTGTTTTTAGTTTTTATTTAAAATCGTATCCCACATCCACCAGATACAGCCCGTGTCCCGGAGCTGAAGTACCTGCAGCATTGCGGTTTTTATCTTCAATTACTTTACGGAGATCTTCCGGTTTCAGCTTTCCTGTACCAATTTCTACCATCGTTCCTACAATAGCACGAACCATATTTCTGAGAAAACGATTGGCTGAAACGGTAAATTTCAGCTCTGTTCCGCTCTGTTCCCATTCTGCTTTGTAGATTTTGCAGATATTCGTTTTGTTGTCGGTTTTCAATTTGGCAAAACTGGTGAAATCTTCATATTCAAAAAGAATCTTACAGGCCTCATTCATCGCATCCATATCCAGAGATCTTTTCCAGTGTTGCCATGCAGATTCCTGGGTAAACGGATTTTTTTCCAGTGAGATATAATATTCATAAGTCCTGTAAGTCGCATCAAAACGGGCGTGAAAATCATCTTTTACCGGAAAAATCCTTTTAATGGAAATATCAGGCGGAAGAAAACTATTCAGCCTGCGTGTAAGCTGGTCGTCCAGTTCCTTTTCAGTATCAAAATGGGCAAATATCTTTTTGGCATGAACCCCGGTATCAGTTCTTCCCGCTCCTGTAGTCTTAATCTCTTGGCGCAAAATTGTAGACAGCGCTTTTTCCAGTTCTTCCTGCACAGAAATGGCATCCGGCTGTATCTGATAGCCGAAATAATTCTTTCCGTTGTAAGAAAATTCAATAAAGTATCTCAATGTATTGTAATAACTCCACAAAAATACTTTAATTTAACGAAATATTTGTTGAAAAGTCTTTGAGAATATTACACCAAATGCCTATGAAAATTCCTATTTTTGCAATCGTATGAAAAGATGGTACCTTTATCCTTTTTCCCTTGGTTATCATTTGGTAACGGGTATCCGGAACACAATGTATGATCTGGGAATTTTTAAGTCGACAAAATTCAAAACACCGATAATCAATGTCGGAAACCTTTCTGTGGGCGGAAGCGGAAAGTCACCTATGGTGATGTATCTTGCTCAGTTCCTATCCAAACATTACAGAACCGGTGTGCTTTCACGAGGCTATGGAAGGCTGACCAAAGGTTATGAAGTAACCAATTACGAAAGCAACTACAAAATGGTGGGTGATGAAGCCATGCAGCTTTTTGAGCGTTTTAAAAACCGTTTTGTTATTGCCGTTTCGGAAGAACGTGTTCCCGGAGCTAAAAAAGTAATTGATGATATGGATCTTCAGGTTCTTGTATTGGATGATGCCATGCAGCACAGAGCTATTAAGGCTGGATTCAATATTCTGATGACTGATTTTAACGATCCTTTTTTTAAAGATTATGTGCTTCCTGCCGGAGACCTCAGAGAATCGAGAGCTGGATATAAAAGAGCCAATATCATCATGGTCAGTAAATGTCCTGATGAACTGACAGAGGAAACAAAAAGGTATTATATTTCAAGAATAAGACCTTCCTATGGGCAGAAAGTCTTCTTTTCATCCATTGGTTACGACGAAAATGTATACGGAAAAGATAAAATGCTTCCGGATAACAACCTGAATTATTATGATATTTTACTGATTACCGGAATTGCCAATCCAAAACCACTTCTGGAACATCTGGCCAAATTCTCAAAAAGGGTGAAACATTTAAAATTCAGGGATCATCATAATTTCACCGATGATGATATAAAAAAAATCCTTGCCGAATACAAAAAACTAGGAGAATATAAACTGATATTAACCACAGAGAAAGATTACGTACGTCTGAAAACTTTTGACTATCTTAGAGAAATTGTTTACTACTGGCCTATCAATGTACTTATTGATAAGAAAGAAGAATTCAATCAAATCATCTTGGATTATGTTAGAAAAAATTAAAGAGACCGCGGATTTTATCAAAAATATTATTCAGGAAACTCCTGATTTTGCGGTTGTTTTAGGATCCGGACTGGGAAAATTACAAAATGAAGTAGAACCCATCCATATTTTAGAGTACAAAAATATTCCTCATTTTCCACAAACTACAGTGGCCGGGCACACCGGAAAACTGATTTATGGAATATTGGAAGGGAAAAAAGTACTGATGATGAGCGGCCGTTTCCATTATTATGAAGGACATTCAATGGAAACCGTTACTTTCCCGATAAGAGTTTTTCATCTGCTGGGAATTCAAAATCTTATTCTTTCCAATGCCTGTGGAGGGGTAAATCCTGCTTACAGCGTTGCTGATATTGTTATCCTGAAAGATCACATCAATATGATGCCTGAGCATCCTCTTCGCGGAAAAAATATAGATGAACTTGGACCACGTTTTGTGGACATGAGTGAGCCTTACAACAAAAAAATGATTGCTACTGCAGAACAGGTCGCTGCAGATCAACATATCAAAATTCATCAGGGAATTTACGTTGCCCTTCAGGGACCCACTTTTGAAACTCCGGCTGAATACGGAATGATTAAAGCTATTGGTGGGGATATGGTAGGAATGAGCACGGTACCCGAAGTCATCGTTGCCAGACATATGGAAATGGATGTTTTCTGTATTTCCGTAATTACAGATCTTGGCGGTCCCGATGTAGCGTTTGCCGTTTCTCACGAAGAAGTTTTGAATGCCGCCAACAAAGCAATGCCTAACGTAATTTCTGTTGTTAAAGGTTTGATTAAAAACTATCAGTAAAATCGTCCAGCATTACAACTGGAAGTCTCAATATTCCTCTCTACTGGAGAGGTGGCGAAAATTCAATAGAATTTTTGACGGGGTGGTTTTTACATTCCCACTCTCCTACCTCATAGAATACATCAATATTATAAATTTTTACTAATTCCAAAGAAATCAATCCCAGATTGCCATTCATTGTTTAGATTTGTACAAATGAAATTGTTCAAGATGAGAAAGTTGATATTAATTTTTATGATGGGTATTTTTGGGATAAGCTATTCACAAAAAGTCCCCACTGTCCTTAAAACAGGATTTTCAAAAGAAGCTTTACAGCAAAAACTGGAAGATGAAGAAGGAAAAGCCATTACCATTCAGCAGATTCTAAATCAGCATAAAGGAAAAGTTTTAGTCATTGATTTTTGGGCAGGATGGTGCAGAGATTGTTTAAATGCCCTTCCAAAAGCTAAGGAATTAGAAGAAAATAACAAGAATATTGATTTTGTATTTCTATCATTAGACCGTTCAAAAGAAGGGTTTGAAAAAAGTCTTGAAAGATTTGATATGAAAAACAAAGAAAATTATTGGTTTTCTACAGGCTGGAAAAATGATTTTAACAATTATGTGGATCTTAACTGGATTCCCAGATATATGGTTATTGATCAGAAATCTTCTATTGCAAAATATTATGCAATTTCCCCCGAAGACCCAGAACTTCAGCAAACTATTGACAAGCTTTTAAAATAATTGTCATTTATTTTAATCTGAAAAAACATAAAAACTCATTGAAAATCATCAGATTTCAATGAGTTTTAAAATTTTATTTATTTAACACCATGATCACAAGAGAAGCCACAGAACAGGATTTAGAAATTCTTTTAGAATTTGAACAGGGAGTGATTACTGCTGAAAGACCTTTCAACAGTACACTTATTGAAGGAGAGATCCATTATTATGATTTAAAATTTCTGATCCAATCTTCTGACGCAAATGTAATTGTTGCTGAAGAGAATAATGAAATCATTGCATCCGGGTATGCTCTGATTAAAAAGTCGGAAAAATATTACAACCAATTTGAAAAGTATTCTTATCTGGGTTTTATGTATGTAAAGCCGGAACATAGAGGAAAAGGAATCAATAAAGTGATTACCGATGAACTCATTTCCTGGTCAAAATCAAGGGGAATCAGTGAGGTAAGACTTGATGTATATGCTCAAAATGAATCTGCTATCAAAGCTTATGAAAAGGCAGGTTTTGAACCTCATCTTCTCACCATGAGACTGAAATAGTAAAAGGCTGGAAGATCGAAGCTGGAAGTAATTTCAGTGCAATTAATAATTACTTGTTCTTTAAATTAATTTTCAATAAATGACATTCAATTTTTATATTGTCCTCATTAACTTCCCTTTCCCAAATTCAGACTTACCTTCTTAAAATAATTTACCATAAATAAAGGAATCCATATCTTTGTATATGGATTTTTCTTTGCCTCTTCGTAAAATTATTCATGTGGATATGGATGCATTCTATGCTTCTGTGGAGCAGCATGATAATCCTACATTGAAAGGCAAGCCGATTGCTGTAGGAGGCCAGCATCGCGGGGTCGTTGCAGCTGCAAGTTATGAAGCCAGAAAATATGGTGTTCGCTCTGCAATGCCTAGTAAAACAGCCAAAGAAAAATGTCCTCAGCTTATTTTTGTTCCTCCCCGATTTGCCCGATATAAAGAAATTTCAAAAAAAATCCGGGAAATTTTCTATGAATATACAGATCTGGTAGAACCCTTATCTCTGGACGAGGCCTATCTGGATGTCACTGAAAATAAAAAAGGAATGGAATCTGCCAATCTGATTGCCAAAGAAATTCGTCAGAAAATCTTTGAACAGACTGGACTTACGGCTTCTGCAGGAATTTCCGTCAACAAATTTTTAGCTAAAGTAGCTTCCGATATTAATAAACCGAACGGCCAGAAAACCATCCATCCTGATAAAATGGAGCACTTTCTGGAAGAATTGCCTGTGGAAAAATTTTATGGTGTAGGAAAAGTGACGGCTAATAAAATGTTTAGTTTAGGAATTTATAAAGGAAAAGATTTAAAGAAAAGATCACTTGAAGATCTGATCAAAATTTTCGGAAAGTCTGGCAATCATTATTATAATGTGGTACGCGGGATTCATACTTCTGAAGTAAAACCTCATCGGATTCAGAAAAGTGTGGCTGTGGAAAGAACATTTTTTGAGGACCTTTTAGATGAGCAGCAGATCAATGAAAAGCTGGAAAGCCTTGCAGAGGAAATTCATCAAAGATTACAGAAACATAATATTCTTGGTAGAACTTTAACGTTAAAAATAAAATATAAAGACTTCTCTCTTTTTACAAGAAGCATCACAAGGGAAAATTATTATTCATCACCAGAACAGTATTATAACACAGGGAAAAAACTTTGGGAACTTCGTCCTTTTGATAAAGCTGTGCGTCTGCTTGGATTATCTCTCTCCCAACTGAATACGGAAGAAAAAAAGCAGGTTTCCGTTCAACTAAAAATCCCGTTTGAGGAATTTGAAAATGAATAGGTGATATTTTTTTGCTAACTTGTATGAACCAAATCAGCAAATCTATGAACCCAACCATGATCCAATTTTTCCACTGGTATTCTGAAGGAGACGGAAAATTGTGGAAAGAAGCCGAAAAGCAGGCCAGATATTTAGCAAAACTTGGAATTACCTCTGTATGGTTTCCTCCTGCCTACAAAGGGACAAATGGTGGTTATTCTATTGGCTATGACGCCTACGACCTCTATGATCTTGGAGAATTTGATCAAAAAGGAACCATTCCTACCAGATACGGTACAAAAAATGATTATACTAAAGCCATTAAAGCTTTAAAGAAACAGGGTATACAGGTTATTGTAGACATTGTTCTGGGACATAAAGCCGGAGGTGATGAACTGGAAAAATTCAACGTTGTAAAAGTAGATGAGGAAAACAGGGAAAAAGTAATTTCTGATGTTATCGAAATAGAATCTTACACAAAATTCACGTTTCCCGGAAGAGAAAAAAAATATTCTGATTTTGAATGGAACTTTACCTGCTTCAGTGGTGTGGATTATGCTGAAGGGATGGATTCTCATATCTATAAAATACAGTCAGAATATGGAAATGACTGGGAGGAAATGATTGATGATGAGAAAGGAAATTACGATTATCTGATGTATAACGATATTGAACACCGGAATCCTTTTGTACGGGAAGAGCTCAACAATTGGGCAAAATGGTATTTTGACCAGACAGATTTCGATGGGGTAAGACTGGATGCTTTAAAACATATTTCTTTTGATTTTTATAAAGAGTGGCTTTCTCTGCTTCGTTCCAATTCCGGAAAAAATATTTTCGCTGTAGGAGAATACTGGGCTCCGGGGTATCTTCATCTGCTTCAAAAATATATTGAAGTAACGGAAGGCTGTATGAGTCTTTTTGACAGCTCCCTGCAGAACAATTTCCACAACGCCTCAAAAGAAGGCGGTTCTTATGATCTCCGAAGAATTTTTGATGAAACCCTCACTCAGGCAGATCCTATGCATGCTGTAAGTTTAGTTGCAAATCATGACACACAACCTCTTCAGGATCTTGAAGCTCCTGTAGAACCATGGTTCAAACCTATTGCTTACGCCCTTATTTTGTTGAGAAAAGACGGCTATCCATGTGTATTTTATCCCGATCTCTATGGAGCTCATTATGTGGATAAAGACAGAGAAGGTAATGATCAGGAAATTTTCATGCCTAAAGTAGATGGCATTGAAGCGCTATTAAAAGCAAGAAAAGATCATGCTTATGGTGAGCAACATGATTATTTTGAGGATGCCAACTGCCTTGGCTGGATACGTACGGGAGATGATGAACATAGCGGATGTGCTGTTGTTCTAAGCAATAAAGAGTCTTACCATAAGCCTATGGAAATGGGAACATTGTATGCCGGGAAAAAATTTAAAGACCTTTTGAAAAGATGTAAAGATAAAGTGATCATTGACGACAACGGCTGGGGAAATTTCCCTGTTCCGGCAGGAAATGTAAGCGTCTGGATTCCTGAATAAGAATATATTCTCATAAAATAAAAAGGCACATTGACCAGATAATCAATATGCCTTGTATCTATCAGTATATCAAGCTGTATTTTAGCAATAGATATATCGGCAATTCCAGATATCTATGGCCCACTCGCAACATTGCCCGTCTTCGTTGGAAGTACAGCATACTTTGCCCCAGTTTAAATCTCCGGCTTTTAAAGTCTTCAATTCCTCACGGTTAAGTTTTCTTACTTTGAACTCTTTTTTCGTTTTCATAATGATTATTTTTTATGGTTTAGTTATTAAATATACATTTAAAATTACAATTATGAATAAACATTTAATACCAACTACTTGATTGAGTATATACAATTTTCATTATTAGAGATAAATATTGAGAATATGATGAACCACCCCGTCAAAAATTCTTTGAATTTTTGCCACCCCTCCAAAGGATGGGAATGTTTATACCTCCAGTTGGGATAATTGTTAAGATTAGAGATGTTATAAGCTTGCTGTATAACTACATTTTTCTGAGTTCCAGAATTTCGGGTCTTTCGGAGGTGTCAGCTATTTTTCCGGTACGGGCAAATTCCGCCCAGAGAGCTCTTAATTTTTCACCATGCTCATGAATACGGCTCCATGGAATATCTTTCAGCAGTTCAGATGATTTCCAGGCTGATTCATTTCCAAAAATCAAAGGAAGATCAATACAATGTGGTGCTCCGATAGGGTTGTCTTTCAATTTTGAATGAATTCTGAAGAGATAGACATTTCCTCCTGCATCTGCCAGATTATGAGCAAATTGCTTTGCGGGATTTCCATAGATCAATGCTGTTGTTTTTTCCACCGTTTTATCCATAATTTTTAAACCGAATCCTTTTCCGAAATATTTATTTAAAGCTTCAGAGGTTTTAAGATAAAATGCCGTTTCATCATTATTTAAACCAATCAGAACATCAAATTTTTGAGCATTTTTTTTCCACATATCTACAGACTCTTCTTCTGTACACAAAGGGAAATATCCGTATTGAGTTCCAAAAGGCATTGCTGCTTTTAAGCCATATCTTATCACAGAGGGTACAAATTTCCCGTATTCATCCATCATTTTTAAAACATCAGTTTCATCCTTCAACAACTCTGTTTTTTTAAGAAATTCCGCAGACATTTTCTGTCTTTTATGACGAAGCCCCAACGGAGCACTCTGTATAATCACCCGCTGAAATAAATCTTCTATTCCTTCTGAGATCATAAGATGGGCAATAGCATCACCTCCTGAAGACTGGCCGAGAAGGGTAATATTATTTTCATCGCCTCCTACCTCTGCGATATATTTTTTAATCCATCTCAATGCTTCAATCATATCCAGCAGCCCAAGATTCGCAGGTCTTTTTTCATCTCCTCCCAGGAAGCCAAAAAGCCCCAAACGATAGGAAACCGTAACTACGATGATATGTTGTTCTTTCACCCATTCGGCAGGATCGGCAGTGGCAAGATCACCACAGCCTATTTCATGAGAGCCTCCATGAATCCAGACTACAACAGGTAATTTTTCATTTTCAGATATGATTTCCGGACGGGTTATGGAAAGGTATTGCGTAGCTTCATCAGCCTCGAAACTTTCAACAGGAGTTGCCCCTATCATTTTTTCCACAAGCGGACTTAAAGACTGCGGACAGACCGGAGTTTTTTCAGGAGAAGTAATAAGTGATGATGAAGAATACTCTATAGAAACAGGTTTTTGAAACCTCTCAGAATAGGCATAGCGAATACTTTTAATTCTGATTACTCCATCATCTTTTAATGCGATAATTCTCCCGAAACGAGTCTCGAAAATAGTGGTGTTCTGCTGATTTGGTGTCATCTTTAGAATGGTGAAAACTTTTCTCTCTAAATTTAGTTATTTAAACACAAATTTCACAATTATTATGGTGTTATTCATGTTAAGAATCTAAAAATAGTTTAAACACAAATTGCACAAATGAAAACACAGATTTCCACGAATTATCATGGTGTTATTTGTGAAATAATTTAGTGTTATTCGTGTTTAAAAATCCAAAAATAATCTAAACACAAATTGCACAAATGAAAACACTAATGTCCACAAATCATTATGGTGTTTTTTTGAAACAATGAGTGTTATTCGTGTTAAAAAACTTAGTTCAGGATTTTATACTCACTCGGAGAAATTCCCACTTTGGTTTTAAAAAGTCTTGTAAAATGTTGTGGATATTTAAAGCCTAAATCATAAGAAATTTCGCTGATTGTTTTTGCCTGATCCAGAATCTGTTCTTTGGCGATATCAATAAGTTTGTTGTGAATAAATTCCTGAGCGGAAATTCCCAGTTCTTTTTTGATCAGATCTCCGAAATAATTGGCAGACAGATTCAGTTTTTCTGCAAAATAATTGACCATTGGGAAACCTATATTTTTTGGATTTTCAGATTTTAAATAGTCATCTACCAGATTTTCAAATTTCCCGATGACTCCCTGATTGATATGATCTCTTGTAATAAACTGACGGTCATAAAAACGCATACAGTAATTCAGAAAAAGCTCAATATTATTAACAATTAAAGATTTACTGTGTTTATCAATAGACTGCTCCAGTTCCAGTTTAATATTTTTAAAACAATCCAGGACAACTTCTCGTTCTTTTTCAGAGAGGTGGAGCGCTTCATGTACATCATAAGAGAAAAATGAATAGTCTTTCATATTCTTCCCTAAGTTGGTTCCTTTTATTAAATCCGGATGAAAAATTAATGCAAATCCTGCAGGCTGAACATGTCTGTCTTTATTATAAATTCCATAGGTCTGCCCCGGAGCAATAAAAACCAATGTCCCTTCCTGGTAGTCATAGCTGTGTTTTCCATACTGCATGTCTCCGCACATAACATCTTTCAGGAAAACGGTATAAAACCCAAATTTTCTTTTATACTGACAGATAGGATCGGATTTGGAAAAATCAATCACACTCACCAAAGGGTGCAGCGTTTCATGATTGGCCATTTTATTATATTCCGAGACCGTATTATAGATTTCAACCTCCTGATTTTCCATGAAGTATATTTTTATTACTATTCAAAATTACCACTTTCATTTGTAATTAAAATGAGGTCTGTAAAATTGGTAAGTAATTCGGTAATCTGTATAAGTCTGGTTTAAGTGAAAGTTTCGACTTTTGTACCGTTATGGAAACTTTTAATACCAACATTTTTCCAAAAGGAGAAAAGGCTTCCCCAGATTATTTTTCCGGCGGAACAGCGTGGGTTCATATCCTTAAACCCAATGAAGACAATTTGAACTGTCAGATCGGAAATGTGATTTTCGAAGCAGGATGCAGAAATAACTGGCATTCTCATGGAGGCGGGCAGATTTTAATCGTGACCTCAGGAACAGGATTTTATCAGGAAAAAGGGAAACCAGCACAGGTTTTAAACCCTGGAGATGTTGTTAATATCCCTCCGGATGTTATCCACTGGCATGGAGCAGCTCCTGATAGTGCGTTTACCCATATTGCCATCAATCCTAATACCCAAAACGGAATCGTAGAATGGATGCAGCCTGTAACGGATGAAGAATATAATAATGTATAACCCTAAATAAACTAAATATAAAATGAGTACAATCACAGTAAAAGCTTATGGTGCAGCGTCTACCACAGCAGATCTGAAAGAAATGAATATTGAAAGAAGAGAAGTAACCTCAAAGGATGTAGAGATTGAAATTCTATACTGCGGGGTATGCCACTCTGATCTTCATACAGCAAGAAACGACTGGGGCGGATCTTTGTATCCTGTAGTTCCGGGACATGAAATCGTGGGAAGAATCACAAAAGTAGGAAGCGAGGTTTCCAAATTTAAAGTGGGTGATCTTGCAGGAGTAGGATGTATTGTAGATTCCTGCGGGCATTGTGACAGCTGTCAGCATGATCTTGAACAATATTGTCTGAATGGTTTCACAGGAACATACAATGGGAAGGACAAGCATTTGGGAGGTCATACTTTTGGAGGATATTCTCAAAAAGTAGTAGTAGATTCTCACCACGTTTTAAAAGTACCTGAAAATCTTGATCTGGCAGCAGTAGCTCCACTTCTTTGTGCAGGTATTACCACATGGTCACCTTTAAAACACTGGAATGTAGGTCCTGGTTCTAAAGTGGCTGTTGTAGGATTAGGTGGCCTTGGTCACATGGCGATTAAACTGGCTAAAGGGCTGGGAGCTGAAGTTACCTTATTCTCCAGAACTCCGGGAAAAACTGAGGACGCTAAACAATTGGGTGCTGATCATGTTGTGATATCTACTGATGACGCACAAATGAATTCTGTAAAAGGGAAATTCGATGTGATCATTGATACGGTTCCTTATGTACATGATGTAAATCCGTATGTAACTACTTTAAATATCAACGGAACGCATGTTCTTGTGGGATATCTTGGAGGTTTAGAACCTATCCTGAATACGGTTCCTATGATTATGGGAAGAAAATCTGTAGCAGGTTCAGTAATCGGTGGTATTGCAGAAACTCAGGAATTACTGGATTTCTGTGGAGAGCACAATATCGTTTCGGAAATCGAAATAATCAAAATGCAGGACATCAACGAGGCATATGAAAGAATGCTGAAAAGCGATGTAAGATACCGTTTCGTTATTGATATGCAGTCTTTATAATTCTTTTACAGAATAGTAACAGAAACAGGCTCTTCAGATCGAAGAGCCTGTTTTATTTTTTCAGATTTTGGCTAAAAGCATTCTGATCCTGATTCGTTATATATCTGTTTCCTTCAGCACATTTGATATCATTTCTTTCCATATCCTGAAAAGCCCATGCTGCCATGGCATCAATCACTGGAGCCAGTTCATTACCTGCTTCACTCAGTTTATAGGTCACATGAGGTGGTACTACAGGTTTTGCTGTTCTGATAATGAGTCCGTCTGTTTCAAGCTGTTTCAAATGCTGGATAAGCATTTTTTCCGTTACGGCAGGAATTGCTTTTTTCAATTCGCTGTATCTTTTTTCTCCTGTGGAAAGATTAAACAGGATGATTGGTTTCCAAAACCCGCCAATTCTTTCCATAACATACATTACAGGACAATCCTGCACTGTTTTTTTATTCTCCTGAATGGTTGAACTTTCTTTGATCGCTGTCATATCTACATACTTTAGGGTAAGTACTTGTATAAAAGTAAGTACAAATATAACTTTGTTCTCAGAAATAAAAAAATATTTATATATGAAAATTATAATCACAGGATCACTGGGAAACGTAGCTAAACCATTAGCACAACAATTAATTGCCGAAGGGCATAATATTACGGTAGTAAGCAGCAGCGATGCCAGAAAACAGGATATTGAATCTCTGGGAGCAACCCCAGCTATAGGATCTATTACAGACGTCAATTTTTTAACGCAAACATTTGATGGAGCCGATGCTGTTTTTGTCATGACTCCTCCGGCTATCAGCCCGGATAAGATTGTAGAAAACACGACCAATGCTGGGAAAAATTATGCTGAAGCTTTAAAAAATGCCAAAGTAAAAAGAGCTGTAATGCTCAGCAGTGTAGGAGCAGAATCTCCTGTAGAAAACGGTCCGATTGCAGGACTTCACAATATTGAAAAAATATATAATGAAGTAGAGAATACTTCTTTTACTTTTTTAAGAGCCGGATATTTTTATAACAATTTTTTCAATGATATTCCTTTAATTCAAAATGCTGGAATCATTGGAGGAAATTATCCTGCAGATATTGAAGTACCCATTGTACACCCTAATGATATTGCCAAAGCAGCTGCTGAGGAACTGGTAAAAAACGGAAATACCAATACAATCAGATATATTGTAAGTGATGTAAGAAAAGCTTCTGATTTTGCAAAAGTTCTGGGAACTTCTGTTAATAAGCCTGAACTTCCATGGGTAGAATTCTCTGATGAAGAGTCTTTAAACGGAATGCTTCAGGCAGGTTTACCGGATGATATGGCCAAACTGTATGTTGAAATGGGAAGAGGAATGAGAACCGGTGTTGTACAAAAGGGTTTTATTGATAATGGTTCTCCCGTAACAGGAAACATTAAGCTAGAAGATTTTGCGAAGGAGTTTTCTTCTAAATTCTAATTTTCTTTTTGTCTTTTCAAGATTGATAAAAATAGAATCGGCGCACCTTTGGTGCGCCGATTCTATTTTAGTATGATATCTTAAGATTATTTTTTCTCTTTCAGGGTTTCTTTTAAAACTTTCAGTTTTCCGTCAATGGGCTGATCTATTTTTAATCCTAAAACCTCAGCAACCAAAGGATAAACATTGATGTTCGCAAATTCATCGATTACCAGATTATTTTTAAACTCAGGTCCCCAGGCAAAGAAAGTGGCTTTCATTTCCGGTACCACTTTAGGGTTATAACCATGTTTTCCAACAGATGTTTTCTTACCTTTTTCAAGAAAAATCTTTGGTGCTTTCGGGATCAGAAGAATCTGCCCTATTCTGTTGTACTGGTCATCTCTTGTAGCGAAATGCAGATATCTGGGAAGTTTTTTATCAAGATATACTTCGTAGTCGTCTGTTTTATTAGCTCTCAGTTCTTTGTAAACTGCTTTTACCTCATCGGGATTTTTAACGTAAACTCTCAGCAAGGTCTGGGAATTGTAAAAATCAAATCTGTTTTTATCAAAAAGAACAGCAGGAATCTCCAACGGTGTACCTCCGTCTACTTTGATCATTCCGTGATCGGAAACAAAAATAAAGTTGACATTTTTTAATCCTAAATCATTTACTTTCTGAACAAGATCACCAATGGCCTGATCTATCAGATGAACAGCATTTTCCGTTTCTTTGGTATCCGGACCATAATGATGTCCGCTTCCATCCACTTCCGGGAAATATAATGAAATAAAGTGAGGCCTTTTATCTTCCGGTAATTTCAGCCAGTTGACTACTTTTTCTACTTTTTCGGAAGGGGTAAATTTTTCATGATACGGATAATAATAAGTAGGTCTTATCCCTCCTGCATCGCTGGCAGATCCTACCCACATTAAAGAAGCTGAGATCATTCCCTGCTTTTCAGCAAGTCCCCAAAGCGGAGTTCCTCCATACCAGCTTCCATCCTCAGCATTATTTTTACTACTCATTGCATAGCCTTCTTTTCTCTTGTAATCGTAGAAAAAGTTATCAATCAGGCCATGGTGAGAAGGATAAAGTCCGGTGATTAAACTCCAGTGGTTCGGGAAAGTAATACTTGGATAACTTGGAATCATTGCTTCAGCCTTTACTCCACCATTAGCTAGTTTCAAAAGGTTTTCAGCATTGTATTTCTGAGCATAATCATAACGGAAACCATCCGTTGATATCATGATCACATAAGGTTTTGACTGTGCTTCAGTGCTATTTTGCCTTCCCGAGATAACTACCTGGGCAGTATCAATATTGGCTTGTTGTGCAAAAGCCGTAAAGGAAATTAGCAGGAGTAAAAAATGGATTCCTCGCTTCATTATTTTAAAATTTTCTGCAAAGTTACATCCTATACTTCTGCCTGAAAAGTTTAGGAGATTAAAAGTATATTAAAACCTCTTATTTTGTTTGAGTCAAAATTAATCCCTGCTAAATAGGTCTTTTCATTTCAAACTGTGACAGCCAATTATTCAGTCCTACTCTTTCGCTAAGAAACTTACCTGTATTTTCTGAGGAATCATCCACATTATTCAAGGCTACAGACTGTCCGTTATTTTTTTCTCTAATTGCATTAAACAACTTTGTACCTATTCCCTGATTTCTGTAATTCTTATCTACAGCAAACTGATATATTTTTCTTGAAACAGGACCATAAACAATATATCCAACCAGATTTTCACCTTTATAAGCACCTAAAGTCACATAGTTTTCCGGCATAGGTTCCAATACGAAAACAGATCCCTGCCATGAAGGTTCAATATCCCAGAATGAGCATAATACATTCCATTGAAAGTCTTTCAAGTCTCGTATGGATACTTCAATATTTCCTTTTTCATGTTTAATATTTCCATTAAAGCAAAGCAGTCTTCTGACAATTGTAAATCCTAAATTTTCATAAGCTCTGATAGCAGGCTGATTTCCTTCGATAACTTCAAGCAATAATGTATTGGCATTTCTTTCTTTTAAAACAGGAATGATAAAATCGTACATTTTTCTTACCAGGCCTTTACCTCTGTTTTCCGGAACTACTCCTGTTCCGCCATTGTAAATAATTTTCTCACCATTTTCAATTTTTTCAGACTGAAGAATAAAGCCTACCAGTTTTCCATCTTCAAATGCTCCGGCAGACAAACTAAGATCTAATTTTTCTGCAGCAATTTTTGAAACAAGTACTTCTTTCGTTAAGTGAAAAGGAACAACATAATCAGAAAATGAATGATTGAACACGGATAAGAGTTCATCTATTGTGATATTAGCTAACGTTTTAAATTCCATTGGTCGTAAAAATTGTAAGGTCAGGAGACTTCCTTTTGTTAAGAATCAGGATATACACAAATATATGAATTTTAAAGCAAACTCCCTGAAATTGGGACTTTAAGAAAAAAAAGATACCTCTGAAAAGTCAGAGGTATCCGTTTTAAAAAAATATTTAGGTGTGTTTTTTCTGAAAAATTATTCTTTAATCAATTTTTCGTAAGATGTAGTTCCATCTTTCAATATGATTTCAAAATAATAAATACCAGATTTTAAATCTCTGATACTAATACTTTCTCCCTCAAGTTTTACAGATCTTACTTTTCTTCCGGCAGATTCATAAATATCTACAGATTTTATTTTATCAGCATTTTTTAAGCTTACGGTTTCTTTAGCAGGGTTTGGATAAAGAACTATTTTCTTGCTCTCTAAAGCTGTTTCGCTAGTTCCTAGAGTAGCAGCAAAATTAAGAGCTGTAGTACCACAGCTGTTAGAACCGTGATAACCAATCGTAAAATTTGATAATCTGCGTCCATAAGTAATATCGAGAGGACTTGTAGGAGGAACAGTAAAGGCATAATCATTCACATCACCTGTGTTTAAAGCTCTTGTAGCAACTACAGTACGGACACTTCCTACAACCGTATTGGATGTTACAGTCCAGTTTTGAGTTCCATCCAACGGCGGAACCACACCCTGTCCATTAAATGTTCTGTCACTTAAATTCGTCCCGTCAAAGATTACGACATCCTTTCCGATATCATCCATATTTGTGGTATTAAAAGCCATTCCAAGCCATCCTGTAGAAGGCCCTACAAGGGTAAGGGTAACTAAAGAAGGGCTAAGGTCTATCTTAACTGAATAAGCCAAATCTGTTCCTCCTGGTGTAGAAAAAAGAGGCACAGTTCCTGTCGAATATTGACTTTTTACATTTAAAAAAGTAAAAAATCCGATCAATAATACGAGTGTAGTTTTTAATTTCATATGATCAATTTTTTAATAGGTTAATAATATCTTGGTTTTTAGAAAATAAAGCATATTCAAAAACAGTTTTTCCCTGTTTATCTGATAATGTTTTATTGGCTTTATTTTTTAGTAACAGTTCAACCATTTCTTTGTTTTGAGACTGAACAGCATATATCAATGGAGTTACTCCACTGCTGTTCGCTACATTTGGATCAGCATTGTTCTGTAATAATTTCTGAGTAAGATTTCTATCTCCTTTAAATACAGTAGCCGTTAAAGCAGTTCCTTCCCCACTTGCATAATTCATATTTTTAACGTGTGTAATTAAAAATTCAGCAACGGGAATATTTCCTCTGTAACATGCTAAAATAAGGGGTGAAAATCCGTTCTCGTTAGTTTGGTTAATGATATCAGGATTTTGTTTCATCAGTTGCTGTACATCAGCCACTGTTCCGCTTCTGGCAATATCAAATATTGATTTAGCCTTCTCCTGAGCAGACAACCATGAACTCAGGAATAGTCCTAATATTAAGATTATATTTCTCATTGTTTTACCATTATGTAGTTGTATTCGATATTGACGTTTTCAGCCACTTTTTTGGTTACCATTTTAGGAATGGTTACTTTATAATCTACAGGTCTTGCTATAAAGCCTCCTTGCATATAGATTTTTCCATCTTTTGCATATAAAATAGCAGCAGAGGTAACAGCTTTATCTACTCCATGAAAGTTTAGTGTTCCCTGAACTGTGTATTTCTGAGGGCTTGCAGTAAGCTTTGTTTTATCAAAGTTGACAATCTTTCCTTTGAAAGTGGTTTTCGGATATTTTGCAGATTCAGCATAGCTTTCATTGAAATGTTCTTCCATTAATTTTGTTTTAAAATGAAAGTTTTTGACATTTGAGACTGATGCCATTTCACCATTATCTGCATTGAGAATAACAACATTGTTGTCATCCTGAGCAAAAATATCATCAAACAGAGGAACCGAAGCTTCAAAAGTCACTTTCCCTGTTTTGGAGCTATATTTTTGTGCTGAAGCGTAGCCTGCAGAAAGAAGTAATACGCTTAATAATGCTAATTTTTTCATATCATTTTTTTTAATTTTCATTTAATCCGTCAGCCTTCCATTTGATAAACATATTGATCTGAGCTGCAGATAGAGATCCTCCCTTTGGCATTTTCTCCGGATCACCATTAGGCCTTTGGATACGATCCAGAATTCCGTCAATATTATTTTTTACCTGATCATAGGTAACCAGAGGTTTAAAACTTCCTGCAGAATGACAGCCTGCGCAGCTGTTATCCATAATGGGTTTTACATCAGCTGTATATTTTACAGGTGCCGTGATAGGTGTATTATCAGAAATCTCTTCATAAGTTCTGCTGTCACAAGCCATCAGTATGATTGCTGATGACAATACTAATAAGGATGTTAGCTTTTTCATATTAAAAAACTCTATAAAGATTAAACCCAAAGAAAATATGTCCCTTTCCCCATGCGCCTGTAGCATTGGTAAGATATCCGATATCTGAATTTATCTGGGAGTTTGTGAGTAAAAGCTGGAACACGTGTCCTCCTGTTTCTATATCTACTCCCAATGATAAAGGGTTTTTATAAAAACTGTGATCGTCAAAATTCACAAAGTATTCTGCATTTAAAGAAACTCTTTTTGAGATTTTGTAGCGCCCTCCCAAGCCTGCCAGAAACTGATTTTTGTTTTCAATGGTAGGTTCATAAAGATTTTTATGAACAAAGGAAGGAGTAAGCTGTAAAGAAAGCTTATCATTGAATCTTCTTGAGATCAATGCCTGTGTAAGGTAAGAAAGCCTGTCACTGAATTTTAAGTGTGGATACGTATCTTTATCCAGTTCAGTATTAGCACCCATTACATTGTACCCCACAATATCCACCGGAAAGTTTTCACTTTGTTTTACCAGTCTGTATTTCACTGCTCCTTCAAAGGTTTTCATATTTGTTTCTCTGGACAGGCTTACAGATACCGCATCTGAAATACCATAGATAGCACCTAATTTGGTTGAGGCATTATCCAGTCCGAAAAAATCTTTAAATCCTGCACTTATATCCCCAAATCTATGGGCAACAATCATGTACCATTCTTTTTTGGCGGCAAGTTTTGTAGATTGCCCTGTTACAATCTGAAGGGCTTTGAAGGCGGGTTGTGAGGTTTCTGTATTGGTTTTAACAGTGTCAATATCTTTCAGCAGATCTTCCTGTGCAAAGGCAAGACCTGAAGAAAACATTGACAAAAATAAGAGAGTTTTTGTCATATACAATTTGAATTAAATTATGATATAACAAACTTATTGAGTTCTCAATTCAAAAATAGGTGATAAAAGTCACCAGTCAAATTGTTTTTATCAATGATAGAAATAAAGTTTTCAAACAATTGATATTAGACGATTCTAACATTTTCATTTACAGGAACTTTTATTCCTTCTTTAGTCTGAACAATTTCACCTTCGCTTTCAATTTTTTTCAAAACCCGGCTCACAACTTCTCTGGAAGTTCCCAAACTATTGGCAATTTCACGATGGGTAATCTTAATAGGATTGTTTCCTGTGGATGAAATCTGTTGTTTGATATAGTTCAGAACCCTCTTATCCAGTCTGTGAAAAACAGCATCATTCACCATGTTCATCACTTCTGAAAATCTTCGGTCATATTCATGGTAAAAGAGTTTATTAATCTCCGGAAATCTGGTAAGCCATTCGTGCATGATTGAAACGGGAATCAGAATGGCTTCTGAATCTTCTTCTGCAACAGCATATACCCTACTGATATAATCTGTCAGAATAGATGAAAAGGTCATCAGACAACTATCTTTCGGTTTGATATAATAGTAGATCAGCTCTCTACCATCATTGAGGGTAAAAACCTTGATAGAACCTTTTATTAAGAAAGGGACAAACTTATTTTTCTGTCCTTCTCTTATAATTTCAGTCTTTGCTTTTATATCAATAGCAACAGCATGTTTTTCAAGCTCAGATAAAAATTCGGCACCTAAAAAGCCAAATTTACTTACAGCGAACGAGTTATCAATCATATTTTATATTTTCTGCTTTTTCTCAAACAAAGATATAAAATTGATATATCCTTACTACACATTTTTATCTTATTAAACAAAATTAACAATTTGACAAATTCTAATTATCTTTCCTTAAAGTGCAAAAAAATGTCCTGGTAAAAACCAGGACATTCTTTATTTTATTGTAAAAGAAATCTTACGCTTGAACGTTGTTTCCTCCTAATACGAAAGGCTCAACTTCTTTGATTTCTCCGAACTGCTGCTCGTAGTTAGCGATGTTCTGTTGAAGAGCACTTAATACTCTTTTAGCGTGAAGTGGAGCAAGAATTACTCTTGATCTTACTTTAGCTTGCTGAACACCTGGCATCAACTGAATAAAGTCTACTACAAATTCAGATGGAGAGTGGTTTACTAAAGCTAGGTTAGCATAGATACCAGCAGCTACCATTTCGTTTAATTCGATGTTGATGTTTCCGTCTTGTGGATTTTGATTGTTGTCCATTGTTATAAATTATGTTTTTAAAATTCGAAATTTGAGATTGTGAAAATATAAAAATAATTTCAAATCCCAAATTTCAAATCATTAATTTTAGTTAAGGTCTTCGAATTCTTTCTTAGAACCAACAATAACGTTCTGATACTCTTTAAGACCTGTACCTGCAGGAATTCTGTGACCTACAATTACATTTTCTTTAAGACCGTTAAGATCGTCTACTTTACCAGCAACTGCTGCTTCGTTAAGAACTTTCGTTGTTTCCTGGAACGATGCTGCAGACATGAATGATTTAGTCTGAAGGGCCGCTCTTGTAATACCTTGTAGTACAGGAGTTGCAGTAGCAGGAAGAGCTTCTCTTACTTCTACTAGACCTAAATCTTCACGCTTCAACTTAGAGTTTTCGTCTCTTAATTCTCTTGCCGTAATCATCTGACCTGGTTGGAATTCTTTAGAATCACCAGCATCTACTACTACTTTAAGACCGAATACTCTGTTGTTTTCTTCTAAGAAATCAAACTTGTGTTCAAGAGCTCCTTCAAGGAATTGAGTATCACCTCCATCTACGATAGATACTTTCGTCATCATCTGTCTTACGATAATTTCGAAGTGCTTGTCGTCGATTTTTACCCCCTGTAGACGGTAAACTTCCTGAATTTCGTTTACTAAGTATTCCTGAACGGCAGTTGGACCTTTAATTCTTAAGATATCTTCCGGTGTGATAGAACCGTCAGAAAGTGGAGAACCTGCTCTTACGAAGTCATTTTCCTGAACAAGAATCTGGTTAGAAAGTTTTACTAAATAAATTTTTCTTTCTCCAGTTTTAGCCTCAACAATAAGTTCACGGTTACCTCTCTTGATTTTTCCGTAAGAAACTACCCCGTCGATTTCAGTAACAACCGCTGGGTTTGAAGGGTTTCTTGCTTCGAATAATTCGGTAACTCTCGGAAGACCTCCGGTGATATCCCCTGCTTTTGCAGATTTTCTTGGGATCTTGATTAAAACTTTACCAGCCTTAATTTTTTCACCATCGTTAACCATTAAGTGGGCTCCTACCGGTAAGTTGTAAGCTTTTTGCTCAACTCCTTTAGAGTCTACCACCTTCAAGGTAGGTACGGCTTTCTTATTTCTGGATTCAGAGATTACTTTCTCTTCGAATCCTGTTTGTTCGTCAATTTCAAGTTGGAATGAAATACCCTGGATGATATCCTCGTATTCTACCTTACCTGAAGTTTCAGCAATGATAACCGCGTTATACGGATCCCATCTACAGATTGTATCTCCTTTCTTCACTTTATCACCTGGTTTTACAGATAATATAGATCCGTAAGGTACGTTAGCTACCATTAATGGAGTTCTGGACTCATTATCAGCAACTAATCTGAATTCTGTTGAACGAGACACTACAACCTCAGCTGTATTACCGTTTTCATCTTCAGAAGTAATTGTTCTTACCTCGTCCATTTCTACGATACCATCTCTTCTTGCAACGATAGATGGGTTTTCTGATACGTTACCTGCAGTACCCCCTTGGTGGAAGGTTCTCAACGTAAGCTGAGTACCTGGTTCCCCAATTGACTGTGCTGCAATTACACCTACCGCTTCACCCATATGGATCACTTTACCTGTTGCTAAGTTTCTACCGTAACATTTCGCACAGATACCTTTCTTAGCTTCACAAGTTAATGGTGAACGAACCTCCACAGCTTCTAATCCTGCTTCTTCGATTCTCTTCGCCAAAGATTCAATGATCACCTGATCTGCACTTGCAATAAGCTCGTCAGTTTCAGGATCGTAAATATTATGAAGGGATACTCTACCTAAGATTCTTTCAGAGATTCTTTCAACGATCTCATCATTTTTCTTAAGTGCAGTAACTTCTGTACCTCTTAGTGTTCCACAGTCGTCTTCTGTAACGATAACGTCCTGTGCAACGTCTACCAATCTTCTCGTTAAGTAACCAGCATCAGCTGTCTTAAGAGCGGTATCCGCAAGACCCTTACGAGCACCGTGAGTAGAGATAAAGTACTCTAGAATCGAAAGACCTTCCTTAAAGTTTGCAAGGATCGGGTTTTCGATGATCTCCGCTCCGGTAGAACCGGCTTTCTGCGGTTTTGCCATCAAACCTCTCATCCCTGATAACTGACGGATCTGTTCTTTAGAACCCCTCGCTCCAGAGTCAAGCATCATGTATACAGAGTTGAAACCACCTTGGTCAGTTTTCATTCTGCTCATGATCATTTCAGTTAATCCTGCGTTGGTATTTGTCCAAACGTCGATTACCTGGTTATAACGTTCTGTATCGGTAATTAGACCCATGTTATAGTTAGCTCTAATTTCGTCTACAGTTTCAATTGAACTAGCAATCATCTGTTTTTTCTCAACAGGAACTACAATATCCCCTAGTGAGAAAGAAAGACCTCCTTTGAATGCGTTTGAATACCCTAGGTCTTTCATTGCATCAAGGAACTTCACAGTTGTAGGGAAATCTGTATCAGCAAGGATCTTACCGATAACGTTTCTCAATGATTTCTTAGTCAAAAGTTCATTGATATATCCTACCTGCTTAGGTACAATCTGGTTGAATAGGATTCTACCTACAGAAGTTTCGATCAATCTTGTAACGATTTCTCCATCTTCTTTGATAGGTAGTCTACATCTTACTTTAGCATTTAAAGATACTCTACCTTCAGCGTAAGCAATTTCTGCTTCTTCAGGAGAATAGAATGCAAGACCTTCTCCTTTTACTTTCATCGTCTCAGTAGAGCTTAATTCTTTAGTCATGAAATAAAGACCAAGAACCATGTCCTGAGATGGTACTGTAATTGGAGAACCGTTTGCAGGGTTCAAGATGTTTTGAGAACCTAACATCAATAACTGAGCTTCAAGGATTGCTTCTGGTCCTAGTGGCAAGTGTACCGCCATCTGGTCACCATCGAAATCCGCGTTGAAGGCCGTTGTTACTAATGGGTGTAGCTGGATTGCCTTACCTTCGATCATCTTAGGTTGGAAAGCCTGAATACCCAGTCTGTGAAGCGTAGGTGCTCTGTTCAATAGAACAGGGTGACCTTTCATCACGTTTTCAAGGATATCATAAACTACCGGTTCTTTTCTGTCGATAATTCTCTTTGCAGATTTTACTGTTTTTACAATACCTCTTTCAATTAGTTTTCTAATGATGAATGGTTTGTAAAGTTCAGCTGCCATATCTTTAGGAATACCACATTCGTGAAGCTGTAAGTTTGGACCTACAACAATTACCGAACGCGCAGAGTAGTCAACCCTTTTTCCTAGTAGGTTCTGACGGAAACGACCTTGCTTACCTTTCAATGAATCAGAAAGTGATTTCAATGGTCTGTTTGATTCAGATTTTACTGCAGAAGATTTTCTTGTGTTATCGAATAATGAATCTACTGATTCCTGAAGCATACGCTTCTCGTTTCTCAAGATTACTTCAGGAGCTTTGATCTCCAATAATCTCTTCAAACGGTTATTTCTGATAATAACTCTTCTATAAAGGTCATTCAAGTCAGAAGTAGCGAAACGTCCTCCATCCAATGGAACCAATGGTCTTAGTTCTGGTGGGATAACAGGAAGTACACGCATGATCATCCACTCTGGTCTGTTGATCATTCTTGTATTAGCACCTCTTAATGCTTCTACAACGTTCAATCTCTTAAGAGCTTCTGTTCTTCTTTGTTTTGAACCTTCGTTGTGAGCTTTGTGTCTCAAGTCGAAAGACAATGCATCAAGATCGATTCTTTTTAATAGATCTTCTACAGCTTCAGCACCCATTCTGGCGATGAATTTGTTTGGATCAGAATCATCAAGATATTGGTTTTCTACAGGAAGAGTTTCCATGATGTCAAGGTACTCTTCTTCTGTAAGGAATTCCATATTTTCAAAATCAGAACCGTCCAATTTTTTAGCAATACCCTGCTGAATCACTACATATCTTTCGTAGTAGATGATCATGTCTAATTTCTTAGAAGGAATTCCTAAAAGGTATCCGATTTTGTTTGGTAATGAACGGAAATACCAGATGTGTGCAATTGGAACTACAAGGTTGATGTGCCCGATTCTCTCTCTTCTTACTTTTTTCTCAGTAACTTCTACTCCACAACGGTCACAAACGATTCCTTTGTAACGAATTCTCTTGTATTTACCACAAGCACATTCGTAATCCTTTACAGGACCAAAGATTTTCTCACAGAATAGCCCGTCTCTTTCAGGCTTGTGAGTTCTGTAGTTAATAGTTTCCGGCTTTAAAACCTCCCCTCTTGAGTCTTGTAAAATAGACTCCGGTGAAGCTAGACCGATGGTTATTTTATTAAATCTACTTGATTTATTTTTATTTGACATAATTTTATTTTTGATTATAAAGATTAAAGATTGAAAGCGTTACACTTTCGCTCTTATCATCTCGGAGTTGATTAATTCTTTAATTTTTAGTAATTAAATCTTTAATTTACTCCTCCAATCTTACGTCTAATCCAAGACCTTGTAACTCGTGAAGTAATACGTTGAATGATTCTGGAATACCTGGTTCAGGCATAGATTCACCTTTTGCAATTGCTTCATAAGTTTTTGCTCTACCAATCACGTCATCCGACTTCACAGTCAAGATCTCTCTCAAGATGTTAGATGCACCGAATGCTTCAAGTGCCCAAACCTCCATCTCTCCGAATCTCTGACCTCCGAACTGAGCTTTACCTCCTAACGGCTGCTGAGTAATCAATGAGTAAGGACCAATAGAACGTGCGTGCATCTTATCATCTACCATGTGTCCTAGTTTCAACATGTAAATGATACCTACTGTTGCAGCCTGAGTAAATCTTTCTCCGGTACCACCATCATAAAGGTGAGTGTGACCGAATTTAGGAAGACCTGCTTTCTCAGTATATTCAGTAATCTGATCAAGACTTGCTCCGTCGAAGATTGGCGTAGCGAACTTCAATCCTAATTTTCTACCAGCCCATCCAAGAACGGTTTCGTAGATCTGACCGATGTTCATACGCGAAGGTACCCCTAGTGGATTCAATACGATATCTACTGGTGTTCCGTCTTCAAGGAATGGCATATCTTCTTCACGAACGATTCTTGAAACGATACCTTTGTTACCGTGACGTCCTGCCATTTTATCTCCTACATTCAGTTTACGTTTCTTAGCGATGTAAACTTTAGCCAACTTCATGATCCCTGCCGGAAGCTCATCTCCGATTGAAATTGCAAATTTCTCACGGTTTTTAACTCCTTGGATGTCGTTATATTTGATTTTGTAATTGTGAATCAATTGTTTGATCAACTCATTCTTGTCAGCGTCAACTGTCCAGTCTGAACCGCTAACGTTTACATAATCTTCAACTGAAGTTAATAACTTGTGAGTGAACTTCACACCTTTACCGATGATTTCTTCGTCCAGGTCATTTTGTACCCCTTGAGAAGTTTTACCGCTTACCAGTGTGTTTAATTTTTCAATTAAAGTATTTCTCAACTCATCAAACTTAGCCTTGTAAGTGTTTTCAATTTCTTCAAGTTTAAGTTTTTCTTCAGTTCTTTTCTTTTTGTCTTTAATGTTTCTGGAGAACAATTTTTTGTTGATAACAACTCCTCTTAATGAAGAGTCAGCTTTCAATGAAGCATCCTTCACATCACCAGCTTTATCACCGAAGATTGCTCTAAGAAGTTTTTCTTCAGGAGTCGGGTCAGATTCACCTTTTGGAGTAATTTTACCAATCATGATATCTCCAGGCTTCACTTCAGCACCGATTCTGATCATACCGTTCTCGTCAAGATCTTTAGTAGCTTCTTCAGATACGTTTGGAATATCTGCTGTAAGTTCTTCCATACCTAATTTGGTATCACGAACTTCAAGAGAATACTCATCCACGTGGATTGAAGTAAACCAGTCTTCACGTACAACTTTTTCGTTGATTACGATCGCATCCTCGAAGTTGTATCCTTTCCAAGGCATGAACGCTACCACTAAGTTTCTACCAAGAGCTAATTCTCCTTTTTCAGTAGCATAACCGTCGCAAAGTACCTGTCCTTTTTCCACTACATCACCTACTCTTACGTTTGGTCTTAGGGTAATGGTTGTACTCTGGTTAGTTTTTCTAAACTTAGTAAGGTTATATGTTTTAGTAGCAGACTCGAATTGTACTAAATCTTCGTCTTCGCTTCTTTCATATTTAATAACGATTCTGTCAGCATCTACGTACTGTACTGTACCTGTACCTTCAGCGTTAATTAAGATTCTTGAATCTCTTGCAACTTGTTGCTCAAGCCCTGTACCCACGATTGGAGCCTGTGGCTTCAATAGAGGAACGGCCTGACGCATCATGTTAGATCCCATCAATGCACGGTTCGCATCATCATGCTCAAGGAACGGAATTAATGAAGCCGAAATACCAGAGATCTGGTTTGGTGCAACATCAATAAGGTTAACCTGAGATGGCTCCACTACAGGGTAGTCACCATCTAATCTTGCAATAATTCTATCTGTTAAGAAATCACCGTTATCGCTCAATTCAACGTTTGCCTGAGCAATTACTTTGTCTTCTTCGTCTTCTGCATTAAGGTAAATAGGATCAGCATTAAGATTAATCTTGCTGTCTTCTACTTTTCTATATGGAGTTTCGATGAAACCTAGTCTGTTGATTTTAGCATAAATACCTAGGGATGAAATCAAACCGATGTTTGGTCCTTCCGGAGTTTCAATCGGGCAAATTCTTCCGTAGTGAGTATGGTGAACGTCTCGAACCTCGAAACCTGCTCTTTCTCTTGATAAACCACCAGGCCCTAGTGCAGATAATCTTCTCTTGTGAGTAATTTCTGATAGAGGGTTGGTTTGGTCCATGAACTGAGAAAGCTGGTTGGTACCAAAGAATGAGTTAATTACAGATGTTAATGTCTTAGCATTTACAAGGTCAAGTGGAGTAAAGATTTCGTTATCTCTAACGTTCATTCTTTCCTTGATTGTTCTTGCAATTCTTGAAAGACCTACTCCGAACTGTCCAGCTAATTGCTCACCAACAGTTTTAATTCTTCTGTTTGATAAGTGGTCAATATCATCAACCTCAGCTTTAGAGTTTACAAGCTCGATTAAGTGTCTTACGATAGCAATGATATCTTCTTTTGTAAGAACTTCAGTTGTAGTTGGAATATTAAGACCTAACTTTTTGTTCAATCTGTAACGTCCTACTTCACCTAATGAATATCTTTGCTCAGAGAAGAATAATTTTTCAATGATTCCTCTTGCAGTTTCCTCATCTGGTGGATCTGCATTTCTTAACTGACGATAAATATACTCTACCGCTTCTTTTTCAGAGTTAGTAGGGTCTTTTTGTAATGTATTCTGGATGATAGAGAATTCGTTGCTGTTTTCTTTGTGAATCAGGATTGATTTCACACCAGCATCAAGAATAAGATCTAAGTGTTCTTTTTCAAGAATAGTTTCTCTATCCAAGATGATTTCGTTTCTTTCGATAGAAACTACTTCACCTGTATCTTCGTCTACGAAATCTTCAAACCAAGTGTTCAATACTCTCGCAGCCAATGTTCTCCCTTCTACTTTTTTAAGGGCAGCTTTAGAAACTTTCACTTCTTCAGCAAGGTCGAAGATCTGAAGGATATCCTTGTCAGATTCATAACCAATCGCTCTTAATAGAGTTGTTAATGGTAATTTTTTCTTACGGTCGATATACGCGTACATTACGCTGTTGATATCTGTTGTAAATTCCATCCAAGATCCTTTGAAAGGGATAATTCTTGAATAGTAAAGTTTGGTTCCGTTTGCGTGGTAAGTTTGTCCGAAGAATACACCAGGTGAACGGTGAAGCTGCGTAACGATAACTCTTTCAGCACCATTGATGATAAAAGAACCACTTGGCGTCATATAAGGAACCGGACCTAAGTATACGTCCTGAACCACTGTTTGGAAATCTTCGTGTTCCGGGTCAGTACAATACAATTTAAGTCTAGCTTTTAGAGGAACTGAATAAGTAAGTCCTCTTTCCACACACTCATCGATTGAATAACGTGGAGAATCTACCAGATAGTCTAAGAATTCTAATACGAATTGGTTTCTTGAATCCGTAATTGGGAAATTCTCTTGGAAAGTCTTGTAAAGAGCTTCTGTCTTTCTGGCTTCAGGAAGTGTATCAAGCTGGAAAAATTCTCTGAAAGACTCTATTTGGATATCCAAAAAGTCTGGAGTGATGATTTTTCCTTTCGCTGATGAGAAATTAATTCTCGGATTTCCTTGAGTTGTTGATTTTGTTTTACTCATAAAACTTTTAAGAAAGGGTTAAAAAATATTTTGATTCATTAAAAAATATCAGAAAAGAACAAGAAACAAGATAAAAGTAAAAGGTAAAAGTGTTTTTGGCGCTCACAAAGGACCTTAAGCTCTTTTAAACTTTGTATAGAGTTCTTTCTAACTGCAACGCTGGTATATCTTTTCACAGCGTAATGCAAAATATTTTTATTACTTTTGAGGCAGTATTACCGCAGTATTTATATACACGAAATCCCTTCCATGTTTTACACAATGAAAGAGTTGATTTTCAGTATTTTATAAATTTACAAACAATTTTTCGCGCCAAAAGAGGGGCAAAGATACAAAAACTTATCCACAATAACAAATAAAACCTCTCATTTTGAGACTCTTAAAACAAGAGAGGCTGCCCAAATATGAGCAACCCCTCCACAACACAAGCTAATCCTATGATTATTTCACAATAACCCTATAAGATTTTATTTTTGATTTAGTTTCTATTTTAATAATATACACTCCTGCAGGAAGTGAAGAAGTATCAATACCTGTATGAGCATTAAAATGATCTGCTTTAACAACCTGTCCCTGTGCAGAGAACAAAGTATACACTCCTTCTTCCTCTGAGACAATTCTAAGATTTTCTCCTGCTTTTACCGGATTCGGGTATACTTTTACATCATTTGCTGCTTCAATAATTTCTGCGGAAGTAATTTTTGCCGTATTGGATGCACTTTTCAATAATGAAGCATAAGGTGAAAGCGGGGAATCCGGAGAACCTCTTTTTACAAGATCTGTATCTACTACAGCCTGAATTCCGTCTTTATCTTTATCATTAATGGTAGAGATGAATCCTCCTCCTAATGTATCCAGGTTTGCTTTTCCGATCTTATAAAGGTCAGGTTCTGAACCATCGGAAGTAATATCCAGAAAGTCCGGTTTATCATCTCCGTCTGTATTTTTGATTGGATATTTCAATACACCTGAATCAGGTGAAGTTTCAAGAATATCAGCAATTCCGTTTTTACCTACCGGAACATTGGCATCAATGATACCGTTATGATCTGTATCAATCTGGTTGATTACTGAGTTTGGAATTCCAGATTCAAATAAATCTAAGATACCATCATTATCAGAATCAAGGTCAAGATAATTAGGAACAGAATCTCCCAATACCGGCGTCAGCAGAATATCTCCTTCATTATCATCATCCTGGAACTTTCCGTTTTTATCAAAGTCTTCTATTGCATCCGGAATTCCGTCATTATCAGAATCCAGATCACAGGCATCTACAATGCCGTCACCATCTGTATCGAGTGCAGGAGATTTGTCATTTACGACTGTACATCCTTCCGCACAGTCAGGGATTCCGTTTCCGTTATTATCTATGCTGTCATCTCCTCCCTGGCACTGATCAAAGCAGTTCGGTACACCGTCACTATCATCATCTCTGCTCGCAAAGGCATTGTAGATATAATAGTTTTGAGGAATACGAATAGCCGTTCCGCTGTTGAAAGTGATTTTAATACGGTTAAAAGGTTTTGTTGATTTTCCTCCAACATAGAATTTATTGGAATTCGTTGTAAAGAAATTTCCACTGATAAGACTTCCTGAACTCGTAAAAGTATCTGTCAAAGTATTTCCGTTGTACAAGGTCACAGTGATATTTTCCAAAACACTTACTCCAAGAAGGTTTCCTGCTTTTTCTACCGTAAATCCTGCCATTGTATTGGCGGGAAGTACTGCATTAGTTCCTACCGTAGCAAATGCTGAGAAAAGGCTAAAAATAGAAGCAGCCGGAACAGTAGCCGTGGCATAATTGGAAGGATTATTATCTACAATCGCTTCAGGATTGGTCATTTTAGCTAAAATAAGACCAAGGAATCCTGGGCCCGATGTCCATGGAGTACCTGTAACCAAATTTCCAGGTACAGAAGAGCCACTGGTCTGAATTTTATCATCACAATCACAAGAAACTGGTTCTTCGAAAGCATAATAGACTTTCAATGCTCCTAAATTAAATCCTAGGGTTTGAGTAACTTTTAATCTTACTTCATTGAAAGGTTTAGTAGTCGTTAAGGTAACTTTTTGTTTTCCTGAGCCATAACCTAATACTTTTATATTAATTAAACCTCCTCCGTCGGACAACTGTTTTGAGTCCTGAAGCTGGCCAAAAAGATAAGTTTCTATGGTAATATTTTTTAAAAATTCAGCACTTAACAGTTTTCCCTGATCATCCGGTTCTATTACAAAACCTGTTCTGTTTCCTGCAGGGTATGTCTGGTTTTTGTCTAAAACGCCTACCGAATAAGAGCCCAATAATCCTACTGGCAGAACAATTGATCCATAAGAATTTTTGTTCCCGTCGCCTATTTTTTCTTTATTCTGAACATAAGAAAGTGGAGCCAGAAAACTGCTGCTTCCGGATACATTTCCATCCACACCGCTTCCAGCAATAATATCGTCACAAATACCATTGTTATCTGTAGGTACTTTTGTTGGATCAAATGCAAATGCATAATATACATTCATTGCACTGAATATGGAAAGAACATTGGTCTGATACAACCTTACTTCATCAAATTCTTTTGAAGTTTTGAAATGAAGAAATATTCTGTTTTTACTTCCCCCGAATGCAGGTACTGACAAAAGCGTACTGCTGGTAGTCGTTTCCTGAAGAACTCCATTTTTATAAGTACTGATTCTCAAAGAGCTTAAAAGATCAACAGTAATAAAACTTGTCCCAAGATCTACATTGAAACCGGTAATATATCCCGCAGGATAAGTTGTATTTTTATTTTTTACAGAGATTCCGTTTCCGCTTAAAAGAGAAGCGAAATTTCCCATGCTTACACTATTATCAAGACTTGCATCCACTACGGGATTCATACTTCCGTTATAACATGCGAGACATATTCCTGAATTATTGACAGGTTTTGCCTCCACACCCATTCCACGGATTGGTTCATAGCCCTGCTGTGCCAATACTCCTGCAAACATCGTCAGCGTCATGAGCAGCGCAGCTAACTTTTCGAATAATTTTCTGGTCATTTTTTATTTTTTTAAGGTTTGTGTTTTTATTGAATTAGTAAAGTGCCTTCCAGTTGGAACCGTTACAGCCCTCATGAACTTTAGCAGTTGTATTATATCGGATTGCGCCTTCTTCAGCTGCTGTACATGCTGCATTGGCACCGGAAGCAATTCCTTTCATCTGAAGAGCTGCTCCTGTAGAAGTAGCCGCTGTAGGAGCCATATTAATTCCCAGTATGGTATCTGTTCCGTTTCCTTTATTAAAGAAAACATGTTCCTTATTAGCATACACCATTTGTCCTGCAGCAGCCTGACCTGAAAATCCTATAGCAAAAGCTTCCGTACCTGTCGCTGTATTTGCCGAACCAACAGCTATATTGTTTAATGAGGTAGTATTTCCGCTCCCAATGGCAATACCGCCATTGTTATTGTGATTATTTCCGATTGTCAGCCCTGTGAGTCCTGTTACCGTATTCAGATTTCCAAAAACAAGGTTATTAGCACCTGTTGCTGTATTGTTATTTCCTATTACTTTAGCTCCGTTATTTGCTGTATTGTTTAACCCAATAGCTACAGCCGGAAAATTTCCCTGTGCAGAAACGGTATTATCTTTTCCAAGGGCAATATTTGAGGAAGTACTGTTTGTAAGGGTATTGTTTGATCCCCATGTCAATGAAGCATAAGAACCTGATGAAGAATTAGCATTTCCACCCTGCAGGGTTCCGTTAATATCCAGGATTCCTTTTACGTTTTTCTGAGTTGCCAAAACCAAGTTCTGACTGTCATTAGTTCCCAGGTAATTTCCAGTTCCAATGTCTGTTCCTAAGGTTGCAGTACTTGCTACTGTTCCTGTGTTCCCTACTAGTCGCCAGTTTCCGCTTAAGTTGCTCCATTTCGAGCCGTCAAAATAATAGTAGCCTGGTGAAACAACATCTACAGTTTGTCCTGTAGGAGCAGTCTCAGCTGCTGTAACATATACTATTGCTCCGGTTTGAGCTGCAGTGTAGTTTTTAGCTTTTAATTGTATTCCTGTAAGCCTTGGGGCAATCACACCGTCGAGTTTGCCTGGATTGGAAGGTGATCCTACGATATCAAAAGTTGCCTGTGGCTGATTAATATTAATCCCTACCTGAGCGATTATTGGAAAACTTACTGATAACAGAGTGATGGTTAATAATTTGTTTTTCATTTCTAATGATGTTTGCTGTTTTTATGTAAATGTGTTTTTTTGAAAAGGCAATTCTCAGGCATTCTCATCTAAATCATAAATGAAATAACAGTTTATGCTGTAAGAAGGCGATTAAAATTGTAAGGAATGTTATAGAATAAGGGAAAGAATTGGTTTATCAGGAATTTTGATAATAAATTTAAAACCGTCAACCAGTTTAATGGAATTGCTGTAGAACTTTTTAACGTCTTTAAATATCGGGCAAACGTTCTCCCTATATTGCTGGCACGAATAGCTCCATTTATTTGAAATGCCTATAAGTTTTATAGTATTAAAGAAAGGGAATTTATGTTGGGAATCTTTGTTGTAAAATATATGAGTTCCATTTTGATGAGCAGAAAGACATTCGGAAACAGACCCATCATTTTTGGTTTCAGAACACAGATGAACAGAAACATCAGCTAAGTAACCCTGCAGATGATTTTTAATATCTGTACGATATGATAACTCAGGTTTTGTTCTCATTACAGATATCAACTTAGTGTTTAATTTTCCTACAGCTGCCAGAAGCAACAAAAGTGTAATCTTACGGCCGTAGGAAAGAAAATAATTTCTATCCAATTATATTGTGTTTTTTCGATACAAATATAATATATTTTCAATCAAAACAACACTTTATTAATAAAAATTCACACAAAATGATCGGAAATAAAAATAAAAATAAAATATTATGTTAATTATTAAATAATATTCAATCGTAAAAAGATATATTAAAATTGGAAATAATAATATTAAAATACTGTTACAAAATAAGAATCACATTTACAAAGACTTACATACAAAAAAAGCCCGGGCAAATGCCCGGGCTTCTATATTTATAATAAAATTGAAATTATTTCAATTCTACTTCAGCACCAGCTTCTTCTAATTGCTTCTTAAGAGCTTCAGCTTCGTCTTTAGAAACACCTTGCTTAATTGCAGCAGGAGCTCCGTCTACGATATCTTTAGCTTCTTTAAGACCAGCACCAGTTAAATCTTTTACTAATTTAACGATAGCTAATTTAGAAGCACCTGCAGACTTAAGAATTACGTCGAATTCAGTCTTTTCTTCAGCAGCTTCACCAGCAGGACCAGCCATTACTACTGCAGCAGCAGCAGGCTCAATTCCGTACTCATCCTTAAGGATAGCAGCTAATTCGTTTACGTCTTTTACAGTTAGGTTTACTAGCGTTTCAGCTAAATTTTTTAAATCTGACATTGTTGTAATGTTTTTGTTGATTATTTATTTAATTTTTTGAGTGTAATTATTCAGCACTTGTTTCTTCAGTGCTTTCTGCAGCAGCTTCTGGAGCTTCAGCAGCAGGAGTTTCTTCTACTACAGGAGCAGCTTCTTCAGCTTGAGCTTCTACAGTTTCAGATTTGTTTTGAAGAGCAGAAACAACTCTCTGGATTGGAGACTGAAGTAATCCGATGATTTCACCGATCATTTCTTCTCTAGACTTGATGTTAGCCAACATATCTAGGTTATTGTCACCAACATAGAAAGTTTCTTGAACAAAAGCAGACTTTAAAGCTGGCTTTTCTTCTTTCTTTCTGAATCCTTGGATCAATTTCGCAGGAGCGTTTGCTGTTTCAGCAATCATTAACGCTGAGTTTCCTTTGAAAGATGGGAACATTTCAGAGTAATCTACTCCTTCAATTTGCTCCATTGCTTTTTGTAAAAGTGTATTTTTCACCACTTTCACTTTGATATTTTGCTTGAAAGCTTGTCTTCTGAAATCTGAAGATTTACCAGCGTTCAAACCTTCTAAATCTGCTACGTATACTACTTTTGCATCCTGAAGCAAATCTTTGATCTCTTGTATTGCTACAACTTTTTGGTCTTTTGTCATTGTCTTAAGGATTATTATTAGTTAACAGATTTAGTATCAATTGCAATACCTGGGCTCATTGTAGAAGATAAATAGATGCTCTTCACATAAGTTCCTTTAGCAGCAGTTGGTTTCATTTTGATCAATGTCTGGATTAATTCCTGAGCATTTTCTTTGATCTTAGCAGCATCGAAAGATACTTTACCAATACCTGCATGGATAATACCATACTTGTCTACTTTGAAATCAATTTTACCTGCTTTAACTTCAGTTACTGCTTTACCAATTTCCATTGTTACAGTTCCTGATTTAGGGTTTGGCATTAAACCTCTTGGACCTAATACTCTACCTAATGGACCTAATTTACCCATTACAGCTGGCATAGTAACGATAACGTCAACATCTGTCCAACCTTCTTTGATTTTTTGTAAATATTCGTCAAGACCTACATAGTCAGCACCAGCAGCTTTAGCTTCTGCTTCTTTATCTGGAGTTACAAGAGCTAATACTTTAACATCTTTACCAGTACCGTGAGGAAGAGATACAACACCTCTTACCATTTGGTTTGCTTTTCTTGGGTCTACACCTAATCTTACAGCGATATCTACTGAAGCATCAAACTTTGTAGTGTTCACTTCTTTTACAAGAGCTGAACCTTCTTCAAGGTTATAGATTCTTCCTTTTTCTACTTTGCTTAAAGCTTCCTTTTGCTTTTTAGTTAATTTTGCCATTTCTTTAAGTTTTAAGCGTTAGTTGGTTTAGTTCCTGTTACTCTTAATCCCATAGATCTAGCAGTACCTGCAACCATAGAAAGAGCAGAGTCCATTGTAAAACAGTTAAGATCCGCCATTTTATCTTCAGCGATTTTCTTTACTTGTTCCCAAGTTACAGAACCTACTTTGTTTCTGTTTGGTTCACCAGAACCTCCCTTGATCTTAGCTGCATCCATTAACTGAATCGCTGCAGGTGGAGTTTTAATAACGAATTCAAAAGATTTGTCTTCGTATACTGTAATTACTACAGGTAAAACTTGCCCTGGCTTATCTTGGGTTCTTCCGTTAAATTGCTTACAAAACTCCATGATGTTCACACCTGCAGAACCCAATGCTGGACCTACTGGTGGAGAAGGGTTAGCTGCGCCACCTTTCACCTGAAGCTTTACCATTTTAAAGACTTTCTTAGCCATTGTTTGTTTTTTAAATTTGAATAATTAATGAGTTTGGAAGCATTTATTATTCAGTAGGTTATGCACTCACATAACAATAAACCTACTTTTTGGACTGCAAAAGTATAAAATATTTTTGAAATAGCAAACGGAAATTGCTGATTTTTAAAAAGTTTTAGAAAAAAAATAAATCTTGCTCATTATGGTATAATTTAAAATACAGCCAGAAAAATAAAAACGGTTATTTGCATTAAATAACCGTTTTAAAATATTTTTAAAATGAAAGGCTGATTAAAAACCGGAAGGTTTATTAATTGTTTTTGTAGAACCGTCATTTCCTCCAAGATCATCATTGATGTCGCTTATATTTTGCTTTTCAATCAATCTTCTGTAGGCCATCAGATAAAGGTCAACCGTAAAGTTGTTATAAGTTCTTGATGGTGTAGAGGTATTGGTAGCAATCATTCTGCTATCTGTAAATCTTGCTCTTACGTGCCATGTTCCATTACTTTTGAAGGCTACTACATCCGGAGATCCCTGTTTATTGTCATTCACACCATTATCTCCGTAATCAAGCATTACGCTGGTATTTCCATCATTCAGCTTAAATGAATAGTTGTGAAGTATAACCAAAAAGTTGTTGGCATCAATTTTAGTATCATAATCCGTAATTCCTGTCCCAGGTACGCCGGTAAGGGTAAGTTTAAGATAATTGAACAATCCGCTGCTTTCCAGAGCCGGATCATACAACTGTAAAGCATTCTGTGAAGTTGCTAAAAAGCTACCTCCTGTCATGGTAGGTTCTCCCGGATTTCTCAAGTACAAAGAATTCGTATATGTTTTTCCATTAACATCAAGTGTTTCTGTAGGATTAGCTGTATTCACCCCTACTTTTCCTTTCTGGGCATTCAAAAATATCCCAAGGCACATGATTATTGTGATATAAATTTTTCTTTTCATAGTTTTTTTATTGAAGCCCTAAAGGCGTATTGGTTGATACTCCCGAATATCCCGGTGAAGCAGATGCTGAAACAGAACCGTTAAAAGTTCCCCAGTCTTTCACTAATGATTTTTCAAATACATTTAGAGTAAGTGTCCAGGTTCCATTGATGGAGGAAACAGTTCCAGCTCCTTTAAAAGCCAAATTAATAGCATGGTATTTTTTACCTCCACTGGTTACCTGTGTAATTTCAGTTGCATAGGAACCATACGATTTTGGGCTGGTGGTGGTATTCGCTGCTGAAACCGCTCCTGTAAAAACAGCACCTGTAATAGCCACCACATATTTACTCGCATCTAATCCTGTATTGAGATTCACCACTTCATCCTGTCTCACATTTTTCAATACAACATTATACATATTTACAGGTGCTACATTACGGAGCGATATATCCAGCAGCTTTACCTTACCTACCGGCGAAGAATCTTTTGATCGGGTAAGAAGAAGATAATTTCCTCCTGCCTTTGTATTTTCAGTATCTATTAAATAGGATTCTACTAATGTTTCCCCTTCAACGTCCAACGTTCCTTTAGGTGTTGTAGTATTGATTCCTACTTGTGCATTTATGCTTAAAGCAGCAAAACCCGTGAAGAGTATTGCAATAATATTTTTCATATAGTTTATGTTTTTATTGAATTAATGGAGCTGTTGCAGCACCAGTAGCTGCCCCACTAAGGCTTTGTGTTGAATTAAAATCTTTGGCATACGATCTGTCAAACACCAATAAGTTCAGTGTCCAGACACCTGTAGGGAAAGAATTATCAGGGGCGAATCCCTGGTAATCTGCTTTAAGCTTCCATGTTCCTCCTGACGAGTAGGCAAAGATCTGAGGCATTGGAGTAAGCCAGTCAGCAGAATACGTTCTTGTAGGCTGTGTAAATCCAAAAGAAGAGATTACTACCAAAAACTTGCTGGAATTGATCTTTGTGTCAAATTGATTTACCCAATCTTTGTCTGTAGGATCACAGGTAATTTTGAACTGAATAAGATTAATAGGTGCCGGTGAGTTAGGTACAAAAGAATCATTGTACGCAGTAATTTTGTTTTCCGGTGCTGGAGACTTGATAATGAAAGTGTAATTCTCGTCCGCTTTCAATTTTTCCAGGGGTTGTTTAAAAACAATTCCTGATGTCTTCATTGTACCGTTCACGGTAAGCTCCTTTTCTGGCGTCGCAGTATTGATACCAACCTGCGCACTCACGAGCACAGATGTGCTCACCAGAGTGATCATCGAAATAATTTTTGTCATAGGGTTATGTGTTTATATAAAAAGCTTGTGTTTTTGAATAACTGATCCGAATTTTATATTTATTTAATAACATAAATTAACCATACCTCTGTTACCAGTGCATGAAATAAAAAATATATAAAATTTTATGGAATAGTTAACAGCTTGGTTGCAAGAAGTATGCCATCTGAAGGTGAATTAAGCAATTAAAAAAACTCAATGCTTAAAAAGAAAATATGATCACTAAATGGTGATAATTAAATTAAAGCAAAGTACACTATAGAAGTAACCAAGAGAGGTATGAAAATTGAAAATCAACAAAATAATATTAATAAACTTAAAAAAACTCTAACAACAGGGAAAAAATATAAAAACTAAGTTTCAATATTTCATTATGAATTAATAGTATTATAGAACTACTTAATAATAAAGAATAAGCAATTCATCACCAAAGAAAATTGAAAGAGAATATATATGAAAAAAGACCGCTTAAAAAGCAGTCTTTTTATATTTTATAAATAATGTATTATACTTTTTCTACTTGCATGTAGCTTAATTCCATTGGAGTTTTTCTACCGAAGATCAATACAGAAACTTCAATTTTCTTTTTGTCTTCAAGAATCTTCTCAACTGTACCATTGAATCCGTTGAAAGGTCCGTCGATTACTTTAACGTTTTCACCTACTACATAAGGAATTTCAACATCGCTTGCAAATTCAGAAAGTTCATCCATTCTTCCAAGCATTCTGTTAACCTCTGATTTTCTCATTGGAACAGGATCTCCTCCTTTTGTTAAACTCAAGAAAGAAATAACTCCTGGGATATTTTTAATAACGTGAGGAATCTCTCCCATCAGGTCAGCTTCAATCATCAAGTAGCCAGGATAGTAAGGTCTCTCTTTAGGAACTTTTTTACCGTTTCTAATTTGGATCACCTTTTCCATAGGAATAACCACTTGAGTAACGTACTGCTCAAACCCTAGACGTTTGATTTCTGTCTCAATATAGTTTTTCACTTTATTTTCCTGTCCGCTGATTGCTTTCAGCACATACCATTTCAATTCGCTCATTATGGAAAATACTTAATTATTAATTGAACAAGTTGATTAGCATTCCTATTATGTTGCTGATTGCTTTTGAAAACAATTCATCAACTCCAAAGGTAAATAAAGCCAGAATAACTGTCGCAATAGTCACTACAATTGTAGAAGACTGAAGGTCAGCCCATTTTGGCCATTCAACTTTATGTCTGAATTCGTTATAAGAACCTTTTAAAAAATCGACAAATGAACTCATAATTTATATTTGCACGGGCACAAGGATTCGAACCCTGATCAACGGTTTTGGAGACCGGTATCCTACCATTGGACGATGCCCGTAGTTAAAAAAAGCTCCGTAAAGAGTGTTCCTTACGGAAGCTTTTTTATATTGTTTTAGATGTGGATTAGTCGATGATTTCAGTTACCTGACCTGCACCTACTGTTCTACCACCTTCTCTGATCGCGAATCTAAGACCCTCGTTAAGAGCGATTGGCTGAAGTAATTCAACAGTGATTGTTAAGTTATCACCAGGCATTACCATTTCTACACCTTCTGGTAAGAAGATCTCACCTGTAACGTCAGTAGTTCTAACGTAGAACTGAGGACGGTACTTGTTGTGGAATGGAGTGTGACGTCCACCTTCTTCTTTAGAAAGGATATAAACCTCAGCTTTGAATTTTTTGTGTGGCTTAACTGAATCTTTCTTAGCGATAACCATACCTCTCTTGATGTCAGTTTTTTCAATACCTCTCAACAATAGACCTACGTTATCACCAGCTTCACCTCTGTCTAGGATTTTTCTGAACATCTCAACTCCTGTAATAGTAGAAGTTAATTTTTCATCACCCATACCTACGATATCAACTGGATCACCAGTGTTGATAACACCAGCCTCGATTCTACCAGTTGCTACAGTACCTCTACCTGTAATAGAGAATACGTCTTCGATTGGCATCAAGAATGGCTTATCCTGATCTCTAACAGGCTGCTCGATCCATGTATCAACTGCATCCATTAATTCTTCAACAGTCTTAACCCACTTCTCGTCTCCGTTAAGAGCACCAAGAGCAGATCCTTGGATCACTGGAGAGTTATCTCCGTCATATTCGTAAGTAGATAATAAATCTCTAAGTTCAAGTTCAACAAGCTCTAAAAGCTCAGCATCATCCACCATATCAACTTTGTTCATGAAAACAACGATTCTTGGTACGTTTACCTGACGGCAAAGTAGGATGTGCTCTCTAGTTTGAGGCATTGGTCCATCAGTTGCAGCACATACTAAGATCGCTCCATCCATCTGAGCAGCACCAGTTACCATGTTCTTAACATAGTCGGCGTGACCTGGACAGTCAACGTGTGCATAGTGTCTGTTTTCAGTTTCGTACTCAATGTGAGCTGTATTAATAGTGATACCTCTTTCTTTTTCTTCTGGAGCAGAGTCAATAGCAGAGAAGTCTTTTTTCTCAGCAAGACCTTTGTTCGCTAATACACTACTGATAGCTGCAGTAAGTGTAGTTTTACCATGGTCAACGTGACCAATAGTACCAATGTTCAAGTGTGGTTTGTTACGATTAAACGTTTCCTTTGCCATGATTTAAAATTATTTATTTATTGTTTTTCAAATTTTCGGTGTGCAAATATAATGAATTTTTAAATACCAAAAACTTTTTATTAAAAAAACTTTCAATATTCTCATCCAGTGAAGGACAAACCTTATATTTAACGTATTGAGACTGCAAATTTACACATTTTTCCGAATAGAAAAAATCCTTAGAAACGTTTTATTAAAAATATAAACTATCTCGTTAATTATGAATAGGATATACAGACAAAAAAAATATTGATCATTACCTGTATACATAAATCCTAGTGCAATATTTTCTCGTACATATAAAGATAACAACTAAAATTAATATTATGAGAAAACTATTACACATGTATTTAGCCTTGTTTGCTATTACAACATTATTTTCATGTGATCATTCAGATGAAAACACTATGTCAGAAAATATACCTCAAGGCCCGGATCTTATGGTGTATGGAATAACAGCAATGAACGAACTTGTTTATTTTAATGCCAACAACCCCAAAATGTTTACATCAAAAACAGCTGTAACCGGTGTTGCCTCAGGAGAAAAATTATTAAGTATAGACTTCAGACCTGCAACAGGGGAATTATATGCATTATCCAATGCCAGCAAATTATATATCATCAATACCTCCAATGCTTCGGCAAGACCGATAAGCTCAACAGCATTTACGCCTATGATCTCCGGAACAATAGCTTCTATTGATTTCAATCCTACCGTTGACAGAATTCGTCTGGTGAGTAATTCGGGACAAAATCTGCGTTTACATCCGGAAACCGGAGCTGTTGCTGCTACTGATATTCCTATTAATGGAACAGGAAGCGCTTCAATAACAGGATTAGCCTATACCAACAGTAAAGCAGGAGCTGCTACGACTATTTTATATGATATTGATCCGATGCTGGGAAAATTATATAAACAGGATCCACCCAACAATGGAACTTTGGTAGAGATTGGAAGTCTTGGCACTACTTATACAGGACAGGTTGCCTTCGACATCAAATATGATAACAGTACTGCTCTCTTGGCTTTCAATGATAAACTGCATATTCTGGATCTGAATAATGGAAAAGCAACTTCCATAGGATCTCTCCAGCAGGGAATAATCGATATTGCCATTCCTACAGAACCGGTAGCGTATGCCATTGACAATTCGAACAATCTTCAGATTTTCAACCCGAATAGTCCAATGCCTGTTTCCAAGACTGTAGCAGGATTACAAAGTGGTGAAAATATTTTGGGAATAGATTTCCGTCCTGCCAACGGACAATTATATGCTTTGGGCAGTTCAAGCAGAATTTATACGATTAACCTGGGAACAGGTGCTGCTACTGCTGTGGGGACCACTCCTTTTGCCACTCTGCTTTCAGGAACTGATTTTGGATTTGACTTTAACCCAACTGTTGACAGAATAAGAGTAGTAAGCAATACTGGACAAAATCTCCGACTCAATCCAAACGATGGAACAATTGCTGCTGCAGATCTCGCATTAAATCCGGGAAGTCCAATGATAAGTGCAGCTGCCTATACCAACAATTTTGCAGGGGCTACAACAACAACCCTGTTTGTCATTGATCATAATACGGATAAATTATATCAGCAAAATCCACCCAATAACGGAACTCTAGTTGAGACAGGATCTTTAGGAATCAATATTACAAATGCTAATGGTTTTGATATTGGAAGTATGAGCCAGAAAGCCTACTTAATGGCATCGGTAGGTTCATCCACAAAAATTTATACTGTTAATACAATGACAGGCGCTGCAACTTCTGTTGCTGATTACCCCAATGCTGTAAAAGCTTTTGCAGTGGGATTAGGATTTTAAACTTATCCTTTTTTTATTTCAATAATGGAGAAGCGCGGAAAACTTTGTTTTCCGCGCTTCTAACTAATATATAAATGAAAGATTAATTAAATCTGACTGAGCTTTTTTGTTCTGTTGAAGATCCAGAAGATAATTGGGAAAATAAGCAGGGTAAGCACAGTGGCGGTAATCAGTCCTCCGATAATGACAATGGCCAATGGTTTCTGAGACTCCGATCCGATTCCTGTAGACAAGGCTGCCGGCATCAGTCCGATGGAAGCCATAAGCGCTGTCATAATGACGGGTCTTGTTCTGGATTTCACTCCATTTAAGATGGCGGTGTCTATATCCATTCCGTCTTTAACATTCTGATGAAACTCTGTGATGAGAATAACCCCGTTCTGAATACAAATTCCCAGAAGAGCAATCATCCCTACTCCGGCAGAAATTCCAAAATTGATTCCGGTAACATGCAAAGCAATAATTCCTCCAATCAAAGCAAAAGGTACGTTTGCTAATACCAGAAGAGAATCTTTCATATTCCCAAACAGAATAAACAACAGGAAGAAAATCATCAGAATACTCACGGGTACTACCTGTGCTAACCTGTGCGAGGCACGCTGCTGGTTTTCAAACTGCCCTGTCCATCCTACAGAATAACCATCAGGAAGGTCAATAGTTTCCACTTTTTTCTGGGCATCCGCAATGGTGCTTCCCAAATCTCTGTCACGAATGGAGAATTTAACTCCGATATATCGTTTGATATTATCTCTGTAAATAAATGCAGCTCCGTTATCTTTAACAATGGTACTTATTTCTTTTAACGGAATTTTTGCTCCATCCTGTGTAGGAACCATCAAAGCAGCAATATCATTTTCATTGGTTCTGTATTCCTGAGAATAACGAAGACGGATCGGGTATTTTCTTTCCCCGTCAAACATTTCAGAAGCTGTTTTTCCTCCAAATGCCATTTCCAGCACAGCTTGTGCATCCGCAGGCATTACTCCGTAAGCAGCCATTTTATCTCTATCTAAAACTACACTTACTTCAGGTTGGCCGATATTTTTAATAATTCCCGGGTCTTTTACTCCTTTCACATCTTTAATCTTCAGTAAGACTTCATGGGCTAATTTATCCAGAGTTTCCAGGTTATCACCATAGATTTTGATTCCGTTTTCAGCTTTAAAACCTGCTACAGCTTCTGCTACGTTATCCGAAATCGGCTGAGAATAGTTGAAGGTAATTCCCTGATAACTTCTAAGTTTTTTGTCTATTTCATTGATCAGTTCGTCATAAGTAATCTTACGTTTCCATTCTTCTCTTGGCTTAAGATTCACCGCAAACTGTACAAAACCAAATCCGTTGGGGTCGGTTCCGTCATTACTTCTTCCGGTCTGCGCAAGAACATCTGTTACTTCGGAGAAGCTCATAATATCCTTCTTTAAAAGGTCAGCAGTTTTCAAAGATTCTTTTAGTGATGAGCTCATCGGCATTTCTGCAGTGATCCATAATGAACCTTCATTCAACTGGGGTAAGAATTCTGTTCCTAAAAATTTACCGGAAAACAGAGTGACTGCCAGGAAAGAGATCGCCACGATCATACTCATTTTTTTGTGCCTGAATGTTAAATTAAAGCCTTTCAAAACGATTCTGTCCCAGAAATTAACAAATGGATTATTTTTTTCTCTTACATTTTTATTTAAAAGGATATGAGAAAGAACAGGAACTAATGTTAAGGTAAATATCAACGCTCCCATTAATGCAAATCCTAATGTAAATGCCAGAGGAGAGAACATTTTTCCTTCTACTTTCTGAAATGAGAAAATAGGAATCAGAGAGGTGATGATAATTAATTTCGAAAAGAAGATTGCTTTTCCTAATCCGGTTCCGGTCTGCTTGATCCAGCCTCCTTTTGCGAGTTTATTAAACTTCTCTGTTCCGTACCGTTTCGCTTTATGATCCAGCATCACGAAGAGACCTTCCACCATGACGACGGCTCCGTCTATGATAATCCCGAAGTCTACAGCACCTAACGAAAGTAGATTGGCACTCATCCCGGCCAGTTTTAAACATAAAAAAGCAAATAGCAAGGACAGAGGAATGATGATGGAAACAATCAGGGTTGTTCTCCAGTCCGCCATAAAGATTAAAACGATTACCGTTACCAAGACAATTCCTTCAATAAGATTATGCATTACGGTATGTGTAGTAAAATCCATCAGATTGTCACGGTCATAGAAAGTGACCATTTTCACATCTTTCGGAAGTACTTTTTCGTTAAGTTCTTTAATCTTTGCTTTCACTCCTACCAGAACTTCCCTTGGATTTTCTCCTTTTCTCATCACAACGATTCCTTCTACTGTATCGTCATGATGATTCAAAGCAGCCTGTCCTACTCTAGGCATAGAGCTTTCATGAACTTCTGCTACATTTTTTACCAAAACAGGGTTTCCACTGTCATTCTGAATGGTAATATTTCCGATATCTGCTACAGATTTCACCAAACCAATCCCTCTTACCACATAAGCCTGACCATTTTTTTCAATAACATCACCTCCTACATTCAGGTTACTCTTTGTTACTGCATCATATACCTGAAGAGGTGTCAGATTGTATTTATCCAATGCTCTAGGATCAATACTGAGTTCAAAAACTTTATCCTGTCCTCCGAAAACGTTGATATCTGCTACACCGGGAACTCCTCTTAGAGCACGGTCTATCACCCAATTTTGCAGGGTAAGCAGTGTTCGGGAGTCTTTTGTTTTACTTTCCAGCGTATATCTGAAAATCTCACCGGTTGGCCCGTAGGGTGGCTGTACTTCAGGGTCTACCTCATCAGGAAGGCTAATGGTTCTTAACTGGTTATTGACCTGATTTCTGGCAAAAGTATCATCCACCCCGTCGTCAAACAGAATTTTAACAATGGAAAGTCCAAACATGGTCGTACTTCTCACACTTGTTTTTTTCTGAACCGGGCTCATCGCCAACTCGATGGGTGTCGTGACAAAACGTTCTACTTCTTCTGCACTACGTCCATTCCATTGGGTGATGATTACAATCTGGGTATTGGTTACATCCGGAAAAGCTTCAATAGGCATATTTTTGAAACTTATAAAACCGGAGATGGCTAAAATCGCTACCCAGATAAAGGTAAATGCTTTATTTTTTAATGAAAAAGCGATTATATTTTTTATGAATTTATTCATGATAGATACATTGATGACCTAAAAAAGCCGTTAAAGAAAAATGCAAACATTCTTAATGGTTTAATAAGACTAGCTGTTCAGCGAGCGGTATATCAGCAGCTGATTGTTGGTAATCACTTCTTCTCCTTCTTTAAGACCGTCTGCTATATAGGTGACATCACCCACCTGCTTTAATACTTTGATTTCTCTGATCTTTACATCTGTTCTGGATTTAAAAATCACCACAAAGCTTTTATTATCATCAAAAATCACAGCTTTGGACGGAACAGCTAACGTAGTATTGTTTTCAAGGCTGGAAACTTTTATCGTAGCTTTACTGTCCGGGATCAAAAGTCCGTTGGCGTTGTCCAATACTACTCTTGCCTGCATGGCGTTAGTCTGCGGATCAATTATCTTGAATATTTTGTCAATTTTTCCATCAAAAACTTTGTCCGGATAAGAAAGCGTGGAAACCTGAGCTCTCATTCCAAGGCTGATTTTATCAATATCGGATTCATTAACGTTCATAATCGCCCATACATTGGTAGTATTGGCCACATCAAAAATATTATCACTTCTGTCACTTCTCAGCTGCATGTCTTTATTGATACTTTTCTGAACAATATAACCGCTGATAGGTGCTACCACACTGTATATATTTCCGGTCTTCACATTATAAACCGTACTTACCGCAGCAGCTCTCTGCAATTGGTCTTCAGCTTTTTGTAACTGACTTTTAGCTTCCAGAACATCTCTTTCTGTATTAAGCTTTCCTTCGTAGAGCTCTTTGGCAACACGGAGGTTATTTTTGGCCACTACAAGATCTGTTTTTGCATCGCTTACATCCTTTTGAATCTCTGCAAGCTCTGTACTTCTGATGGTTGCCAGTACCTGTCCTTTTTTCACATAGTCACCCAACTCTACATTGACACTCATCACATTTCCTCCCACTAAAGGATAAACATCTATGTAACTGTTTTTGTCTGCTGAGATTTTTCCGTAAAAGCTGTATTCATCTTCTATATTCTTTTTATCAACTTTTGCCAGGGAAATAGAATTCAGCATCGTATTACTGAGTTCAAATCCTTTTTTTGCGTGAACATTTTTCTCTTCCTCTTTTTTGGAACAGGCCATTAATGAAAGGACCATCAATGCGGGGATAATATATGTTTTCATCATTTTAATAGAAGATTTTCGTTTGTACTAATTGATTAAGCTGTTCTGCAGACTGCATGATTTCATTTTTCATATCATAGAGCTGAAGAGCTGTCTCCCTGTAGCTGTCCATAAAGTCTGTAAATTCAATCAGACTGACATTTCCTTTTCTGAAATTGGTTAACATTCCGTTGTAAACAAGCTCCATATTCTGAAGGTCTGTCGTTTTCACATCCAGAAGTTGGTCGTATTGTACTTTCCAGGTTTTATAGGCAGACTGAACTTTAGTTTCCAGAGTCAGTTTTTGAAAGTCTGCATTTTTCTGATTCTGCTGAATGGCATAGTTTGCTTTTACTACATTTCCCTGATTGGCTTTCCATAGCGGTAAAGGAATTCCCAGGGTCAGATTCGCTTCGTTATTGAAGGTTCCTCCTGCCTGATCCCATGCAGCACCTACTGTAACGTCCGGTACATTCAATGATTTCTGCCACTGTGCATACAACTTACTGTTATCAATAAGTTTCAAATTATATCGGTAATCTGCATTATTTTCCAGGGCTTTGTTTTTCAGTTCTTCTTCATCACCGAAAGGCTGTGCCGCCAAAGCTTCTTTAGCTTCGGTTTCAGACATCGTAGGCTCTATTTCTTCGGTAACCCCTGTCAGAACTTTCAGATTCTGTTCAAAATCAAGGATATTTTTATTGATCTCCAGTTTATCATGATTCAGCTGGATTACAATACTCTGCAGCCTTACTGCGTCTTTAAGGGAAACATTTCCTTTTGCCGACTGTACACGATAGGCATTTAAAAGATCATTCATATAACCCAACTGCCTGTTGGTATTCTCAAGCTTTAGTTTTTCGTAATAAAGATTGAAATAGGTAGAACGGAGCTGAGATCTTAAATCTACCAGCAATTGTGAAAACTGAAGTTGAGCAAGCTCTTTATTGGACTTGGCAAAAGCAATTTCATTTTTCTTTTTACCACCCATGTAAATCAATTGAGTAATACCCGCTCCTTTAGAATGTCCTACATCAAAAAACTTTTTGTCTTGAGGATTATAAGCGTTGAATTGCCCGCTTAATTGTGGTAACTCCCAGATTTTAGCCTGCAGAATATCCGCATCAGCCATATTGATGTTGTATTGTTCGGCGAGCAGCTGGAGGTTGTTCTTCTGAAAAGCTTCTTCGCAATCCAAAAGAGACATCTGCTGTTGTGCCGCCATGAATGAGGAAACGGCGAGGCACAGCACTGCAATTCTGTTCATTATTTTTCTTTTTAAATTACAAAATTGCTTTGATGCTATTAAAAGAAACTTAAAGGACGCTTAAAAAAATATTAAAATAGGCTTGAACAGGCTGTTTCTACAACAACCCACAACGTGAAACCAGTTGATTTTTCTCCAACTATTGAATTTTTATTGAAAAATTTAATCAGGAGTTTAACAAAAAGCAAACTGTTTTCGTATCAGTTGCTTTTCATTTTATTTTTTAAAAAATAGTGTAAACTTATTCATATACTCTTCAGGTGAAGAGTATATAATATCTGCATCATGATATTCCAGAATCCTTTTGACAATTCTAAGACCTAATCCTGACCCTGCTATATTCTGTGCATTATTTCCTCTCGTGAAAGCTTCAAACAATTTAGTCTGTTCATCTTCTGAAATAGTATTACCATGGGAAATAACTTCTATGGAAAGATTATCATTGGTTTCAGTAATCAGAACATTCACTTCTGTATTATCTGAGTACACCGCTGCATTTTTAAACAAGTTGATAAATACAATTACCATTAGCGACTGAATTCCTTTTATAGTCAGAAAAGCATTTTCAGAACTTTCTTCATTAATCAGAAAATCCAGCTTAAGTTGTGGATAGCTTTTCTCCACTGCTTCAAAAGCTTCAAAAATAACTTCATCGATTCTTACTTCCTCATAGATGCTCTGGATATTTTCTTTATCGAATTTTGTCAGCAGTAAAAGGGAATTTGTCAGATCAGACAGCTGGTATACATCCCTCTGAATTTGCTTTAAAGATGATAGTGTTTCCGGAGAATGCTCTTCAAACTTAATAAGGTTTTCCAGCTGAAACGCCATTCTTGTAATAGGAGTTCTGATCTCATGCGAAGCACTGGCAGTAAAATCTTTTTGTGACTGAAATACATCATCCAGCCTTCCAATCATGGTATTAAAAGATTTGGCAAGAACACTTACTTCATCATTGGATTGTTCTACCGGAATCTGTGTGGTGAGTTTATGAGCCGTAACTTCAGAGATTTCTTTGTTCAGGTCTTCCAGAGGACGGAGGAACTTTTCCACAAAATAATAGCTGAAGAAACCAATAAGCATGGTGCTCATCACATAAGCTGTAATCAAAAGATATTTAAGATACCCCAATTTGGATTTCCCATTGGTATCAAAAGCACTTGTAAGGATATAATAATTTTCACCGTTGATATTCCTAAGTGCTGCATAGATTTCCGGAACAGTTTTTTCTGTATAGATAATCTTCTTTTTATCCAGCTCCTTAAGCATCGCACTATCCCAAATGACATTTCGGTCTTTAATTGTACTGTAGATCAATTCTTTTTTTTCATTGAAAATTAAAATCTTTTCATTCAAAAGAATGTTATCTGAATTTTCATTAAAAAAAACGGGGGCTTCCTCTTCAAAGTCTTTGGATTTTGAGATGAAATGAGAAGTAAATTCAAGTCTCTGCCTGAATCTTTCTTTAAACTCGTCTCTTCTGAAATCATTAAAGGATAAATAAATGACCGCCATCACCATTCCAAATAATAATGAAAAGGCAATACTTATCGTTAAAGCAATCTTTCTTTTTAAAGACATTTATAATGGACTTAGATAGTATCCGAAACCGGAACGGGTGTGGATCAGTTTTATTTTAAAATCTTTATCGATCTTCTTCCTCAGGAAATTGATATAAACTTCTACGGTGTTAGTATTCGTGTTAAAATTATGTTCCCACACATGTTCTGTGATCTGTTGCTTGGAAACGGTTCTTCCTTGTGCTTCTGCAAGATAAACCAGAAGTTGGAATTCTTTTAATGTAAGAGCTATTTCATTACCTCCACGATAGACTTTCTGTTCGGTTTTATTGATAATAAGGTCATCAATTCTTAAAATATCCTGATCAGAACTATCAGAAGGCGCTTTTCTCCTTAGCAATGAATTGATTCTTAGCAGAAGTTCCTCAAACTGGAATGGCTTTACAAGATAATCATCAGCCAGCCTGGTGAAGGCATCTTTTTTATCAGAGATATCTCCATAGGCAGAGATAATAATGATCGGAGTATTTTTGTCAAAAGAACGGATCGTTTGACAGACATCCAGTCCATTTATTTTAGGAACATTAATGTCTAGTAAGTACAGATCATAAGTACTATTTTTTATCTGACGAAGAAAAGTCTCTCCGTCATAGATCTTATCACAGTTAAAATTATTTGATTCTAAAAATCTGCACAATTCTGCAGACAGAATGAGATCATCTTCCAATAAAAGAATATTCATCAAAAATTTATTTTACACGAATTTAAAGAAAATTTTATGATTGTGATTCTAAAGGTGAGGGAAAAGTTTTCATGATAGCACTATCAGCAAGAAACGCATCTAAAACAAGATTGAAGAAGGAAATAATTTTAGGATTTATCTAAGCAGATGTTTAACTGTAAAATGATCAGATAATAAAATTAAATTCTTTTGGGCATAAAAAAATCCCGAAGAAATTCGGGAAAATCAAGAGCCAACTACGGGACTTGAACCCGTGACCTCTTCCTTACCAAGGAAGCACTCTACCGCTGAGCTAAGTCGGCATCAACTAAAAAAATCACACTAAGTAGCATGATTTTTTGTTGAGCGGAAGACGGGGGTCGAACCCGCGACATTCAGCTTGGAAGGCTGACGCTCTACCAACTGAGCTACTTCCGCAATTTTGTTTCCAAAATTATTGGTAAACGCTGTGCAAAACTAAGAAAATTTATTTAATCTTGCAAGTTTTTTTTATAATATAAAATGTGGGGAGAGCAGGATTCGAACCTACGAAGCCGAAGCAACTGAGTTACAGTCAGTCCCATTTAGCCACTCTGGAATCTCCCCAGATATTTTATATTAAAATGAGCCTCCAGAGGGATTCGAACCCACGACCCCGAGATTACAAATCACGTGCTCTGGCCAACTGAGCTATGGAGGCATTTTAATAAAAGACTGAAACTGATCGAGAAACTCTACTCTACACATTTCAGTGTTAAAAAAAATCACTTTTATGGTGTGACTTTTTTGAGCGGAAGACGGGGGTCGAACCCGCGACATTCAGCTTGGAAGGCTGACGCTCTACCAACTGAGCTACTTCCGCAATTTTGTTTCCAAAACTATTGGTAAACGCTGTGCAAAACTAAGAAAACTTATTTAATCTTGCAAGTTTTTTTTATAAAAATATAAAGTGGGGAGAGCAGGATTCGAACCTACGAAGCCGAAGCAACTGAGTTACAGTCAGTCCCATTTAGCCACTCTGGAATCTCCCCAAAAGTTTATATTTTATGAGCCTCCAGAGGGATTCGAACCCACGACCCCGAGATTACAAATCACGTGCTCTGGCCAACTGAGCTATGGAGGCAAATATAAAAAAGAATTCAAAAGATCGCTGTTCCTTTTTTGCGAGTGCAAATATAGAACGGATTTTTTGAATTCTCAAATATTTTATAAACTTTTTTTAACTTTTTTTTCTATGCCATTTCTTTTTTCTTGATTAATAGCTTTTTAGCAGTATCAACACAAAGGTCCAAACTTTCTTCAAAACTTGTAGATGTCTTCTTTACTACGATATCGTCTCCCGGAACCGCCAAAATAATCTCGGCTGTTTTATTTGCTTTATCAGCATTATTTTCTACTTTCAAAAATACCTTACACTCCTGAATTTTGTCATAGAAGGTATCCAATTTGCTAACTTTTTTGTCGATGTGTGACTCTAGTGGTTCGTGTGGTGTTAAACCGATTGATTGAACTGAAATCTTCATAATTCTTCTTTTTTTGATGCTCGAGGGTGAGCCTGATTAAACACTTTTTTCAATTGTTCAATATTAGCATTCGTATAGACTTGAGTACTGGCAAGACTGGAATGCCCTAATATTTTTTTCACTTTGGAGATCTCCGCCCCATTATCCAAAACGTGAGTAGCAAAGCTATGCCGAAGGATGTGAGGACTTTTTTTTTCTTTCGTTGTTATAAGACTAAGGTACTTATTAACTACCACATAAACAAATTTTTCGTTGAGTTTTTTCCCCTTCTTATTGACAAAAAAATATGATTTAAATTCTGTCTGCGGATTTCTTATTTCAAGATAACTTTTAAGAAGTCCGGACAGTTCATTGGAAATAGGAATTACCCTTTCTTTATTCCCCTTTCCTATTACTTTTAATTCATTTTCATATAAGTCAACATTCTCAAATATCAGGCCACAAAGTTCCGCTTTACGCATTCCTGTCTGATAAAGAACTTCCATAATGCATTTTTCAAGTACATCATGTGCCTGTTCGAAAATCCTTTCATTAAGGTCTTCCATTTCCTCTTTAGATATAGGAATCTGTTTTTCAGGGTAAAACTTCAGGGAAGAGATCCCTTCGGTGGGAGAAACTGTAATCTCCCCTATTTTTAAAAGAAAAAGATAAAAACTGCGGAGAGAAGATAATTTTCTGTTGATACTTCTTTTGGAAATGTCATTTTCACTGAGTTGAACAATAAAATTTCGGATAATCTTTTTGTCTGCCTTGGCTAAATTGTCGGAAGATTCCGTTCGGAGAAAGAAATGAGAAAAGTCTTCAAGGTCTTTTTTGTAGCTTGTGATGGTATGAGGAGAATATCTTTTTTCGAATTGTAAGTATTCTAAAAATTTTTCCAGCATCATAGGTATAAAAATAAAAATTCACTCCTCAAATATAAGAATTTAAGAAGTGAATTAATATATGGTTAAGAAAAAATCTTAAGCCTGCTCTTCTTTGCTAAGTGCTCTTTGTTTGTAAGCCGCTTTTAGTCTAGCTTGTCTCAAAGTTACAGAAGGCTTAATAAACTGTTGTCTAGATCTTAATTGACGAACAGTTCCTGTTTTATCAAATTTTCTCTTGTATTTTTTTAAAGCTCTGTCGATGGATTCACCATCTTTTACTGGAATTATTAACATATTTTACATCTCATTTTGGATTGCAAAACTAGACAATTTTTATGAGAACACAAAATATATTGCAACAAACAATCATTACTCCAGCTTAAGACTGTTTAAAAACCTCGTATTAAAGGCGGTTGACAAACAATAATATTTTATCCACAATAACTAGATATTCAATTCTTAATAGCTTCAGGTTACTCATTTTCTTTCCTAATTTCTATTAAAAACATCTACATTAATGAAATGTAAACAAAAAGCATTATCTTTGCATTCACTTTATTCATGGGGTTGACTGGTTTCGACAGCAAGACCAATGGGTAAGTAAGCATGCAGAGAACCGTAGCGCGATCTCTATAATCCCTTGCTACAAAATTTTAACTGGCAACGAAGAGTTCGCTCTTGCAGCTTAATATCGAAGTATAGTAGATCAAGCGTTTTCCCGAAGATTTCAGTAGGGAAGCAAGATATTCCACAAATGCTCTGTTCTGCGGCGTTTGATCCTGGGATATAGGAATGCGGAAATAAGGCTTTAGAAGCTTTGACTAAAGCTCGAAAAATTCAGAAGATAAGCTGGTAGTTGGGTGTCTATCCTCTGCTTCCAGTCGAAAATCAATGGTAGAATAAGCATGTAGAAAGCTTATGTATTGCTTGTTTGGACGAGGGTTCGAATCCCTCCAACTCCACTAAAACCACTGATAATCAGTGGTTTTATTTATTTTTAGACAACATTTAGACAACAATTTGTTTTTTTATTCATTTTCGTAAATACTCCATTATTCATTTACATAACAAATAAATAAATCTTAGAATCCTTTACTAGCATTTACCTTATCACTATCACAAAATCAAATAAATGATAAAAACATATATGTCACTCAAAAAACAAGATGGGTAACATTATAGCTAACAAGGAAACCAAAATAAAAAAAGTTGAAAATTTATTCTGAGAATTCTAATCAGAGACCCCATACCCCCTTTTTTGAAAACCATTTCCTTTTATCTAACAGGCGGGGGTTAATTGGGAGGTACTCTAAGCTCTTAAATGCAAAGCCTTTTTGAGATTTTATTACGAATTTTGAAATGACTCTTTCAATTTATCTGCAAGTTTCTCTATTCCCTTATCTGTATTGCCTCCTAACTTATCTAGTAGCCAATAATTACCTTGAAGGTCTTCTTCCGATATTCCATGCCAAACAGGTAATATTACTTTACTATTTGTAGCAACCTGTTTGGTCAACAGTGCTTGTAGTTCAAATTTCACCCATTTTTCATTACTTAAAAATTTTTTGCTTAGAATTAGAATTCCATGTTTCGACTCAGAAATTCCTTTCATAATACTTTCAGTTAAGCTATCACCGATATTTAAGGAATATTCATCATACCAAACTTTGAACCCTCTTTCTTTTAAAGCTTCATACAAAGGTCTTGCAACACTCTCTTTATCCCCAGAATCATGTGATATAAAAAAATCAGCTTTTTCCATTTCTCTATATTTTTTATCTCTAATAATTAATCTTAAATTATGTTGTAGAAAGAACTCATTCATCTCTTCTACATCAGAATCAACTTCATTACAGTAAATATATACATTTCTATTATGTGGGATAGAAACAAAGGGAGGGTTTTCTTGCTGCAACTGATAGAATGAAAATTTTTTCTCTTCTTCAGTTATTTTCATTGCAAGTAGAGACTTAGGAATTTTTTTATAATTCTCATCTAAAATATTACAATTAACAACAGATACTTGGTAATAATCCTTGATATTAAAAACACACATAAATTCATAGCCTTCAATTACCCCAGATTGCTTTAATTTTGCTTGATAACCAAGACTCTCGAAATTTTTTCCAAAGTCATTTTTCACTCTTTCTACTAAATTCATTTTATATATTTACTAAAGTATTATGATTTTTTCTTCAAGGTACTAATCCTGCTTATGAATTCATCTGATCGTCTTTTAAATTCGTAATAGTTTTTAATCAGATTTACCTCTATGAATCTTTTGAGAATTTGTTTTGCACTATCTCGAATATTTAGCCTATCCTTAATTTCTACAACTAAATTGTATATTTCATCAATTACTTCTTCTGTCATTGTGTAATCATGAGTATCTCCTGCTTGAAAAACTAAATCCGTAAACTTTTCAGCTTCTTTATGGGATAGATCATTAAACCAGAAAGTACTTTTTACAAGTCCTTCTAACAACAAAGAATGATGTTGTTCAGGTAACCATTTAGAATCATCACTTAAAAGCCAGACTAATCCTTCAAACAAATCTATAGAAGATCTGGAATAAGTTGTATCATGTGCTGAAAAATATAGCTTTGCTAGTTCTCTTTTTGTATAATTCCCGAAAGTATCATGACGAAATGCTATTACATTTCCACACAAAGGTTTTTCTCCCAATATTGTTTCCAAATCTCCATAAGAGAATAAGTTATTAGCTTTTTCATTATTGGGTTCTAATAACTCATCAAACAAATCTTCAAAACCGGTGTCAAAACCTCGGATTGTTAGTTGTGGTACATAAAGTGCCAATATTTCAGGATTTTGCCTTGCACAATCATATAATCCTGCCCATTTTCTGATATACTCGTGAACTATTGATGGGTGTGTTATAGGAGATATGTTCATTTCTTCACCTTCAAATGACCAATCCATTTGCAAAACTGTTGAAGCAATATTATGTCCTCTATTCCTACCATAATCATCATTATGAGGAAGTGGAAAAATCCATTTTTTATGAAAGTTTAAATCCGGAAATTTTAAAAATTCTTTATACTCAATAATATCAAGCCACCATTCATCAGATATAACAGGAGTATCTACATTTAAGTTTTTTAAATATTCCTTCGCTATTAATAACGGACTTTCTTGAGGTCGAATCTTTTTTACTAATTCTCGAATTACAATATTTATCCCATCTTTAGATGATGTAGCCTTCTTATCTGCCAATGGTAGTGAATATCTAGCGACCTCTTCTATATCGACTCTGTGTAAAATAGGTAAAATAATATTTTCATTTTTAAGCATTTCCCTAAAACTGAAACCATTCAGTTCTCGAATAGCCCATGGCTTATTAAAAAAACTAGGGCTTAGAACGACAATCGCAAATCTAGAATTAGCTAATCCTTCATCTATCTTTTGTGTTAAACTATCACCAATATTTAACGAAAATTCATCATACCAAATTTCAAGATGCTGCTGTTGTAAAAGTTGTGCAAGAGGTCTTACGAAATCATTTTTGTCTTCACCTGCATGACATATAAATGCATCATATTTCATAATGCTACTGTTTGATGATTAGATGTTAAAGGTACAATATTAATTACTCATGAAAATAATAATCCGAATCAATTAAAATTTAGATCTGAAAATTTCTAGGAATCTTTTTAACACCCTTTTTGAACCGTATATTTTATTTTTGGTATCAATTAGTCCACAATTACCAAATAGCATTCAACATGGTTACTCTGCATACTAACATTACCTTATCTTAATCTCATAGATTCTATCTGCTTCTCGTTGCCAATCTTGAGGTCTTCCCCATTGAACAAGGAAGTCATTTAAGAAATATAAATAATATTGTTCCTCAACAATTCCTCTCCCAAACACTAGCTTTCTATCAGAATATTCACCAACCTCAACAGTTCCGTTTGGATAGGTTTTAGCACCAATAATTTTAAAAGGAATATGTTCTCCCATTGCAATGATAACATCTTTTCTCGTCATCCCGATTGATAGACGCTCAGGATGTAAAGCCATGGATTTCTTTTTCTTTTTTTGAGCATTTATATTGATAGATATAAATAAAAAGGAAAAAAATGTAATAAAAAAGGTTCTCATGATTGTAATTTTTTGAGGTTATTGATTTTTATAAAAAACTCCAATTCAGCAATTGATTAAGGAGTTTTTTCTTGTTTTTTTCTTATTAAAATTCCAGCAATAAAATTCACAACAAAATTCTCATAAATGAAGTGAGCTAGTAGAAACCAACCAATAAGTTTGAGACTATTCCATAATCCAAATTCTTCAAATCTTGAATAAGCAAAGATGACAGGAATTACAATAGCTGAAAGTTTTAGAAGAGAAAGTGAAAACTTTCCTGTTAGTGAATAAGAATCAATGCCATACAGGTCAAAAACTGTTTTGATTCTTTTTGTGGTGTTTGTGCCGAAGAACATATATTAATATTTTTTCTTCATCGACCCACTTAATGAAAGGTTAAAAATAAGAAGACGTGTGGGTTCAAACATTGTTGTAAGAAGGCTCGGCAAAGCCACAGCAAACAAGTTTTACTAACACACGTCCAAGCGGACGGTGCATAAAGACTTGTTATTCCTGCTGTTAAAATTTTGCCGATTTTCTTACAGAATAACAGAGTTTACGCTCCTATATGTATATTTTAAATAAATTATCTATCTCACCATAATTCAATTTTCACAAATTTATAAAATGTAATTTTACAAATCAAATTTAACTCGATATTACCCTTAAGTCAATACCACCTTCTTTTTTCAAATGATTTGAGGTAACCCCTAATAGATTTAGAATTGATTGAGTCACTGTCTCCCTAGAAAAACCAGGCTGAACAATGCTAATGTTGAATTTTAATTCTTTATTCCATTTGGCTTCAAAAAGTAATTTTTCCAGTAATTCTATATCTCCTTTTCTAATCCGAGTTTGTCCATTTCTCTGCTTTTTATATTCTCTTTTGATTAGATGATTGAAAAATTCTGCATTTTCTTTATATTTCCAAATTAAAGATTTCTGGGCTTGACCACAAACCTCATATAAATTTTTAATCTCGGTAGAAACCACCCCTCTAGTAGCAAATTTTAAATGATACAAATCTATGATAATTGCATCTTCTGTATTCTTCACAGCGACGATATCAGCAATTTCCCCACGATTGTCATCATTATAAATTAAATCATAATCTTCTTGCATTAATTTTTCAATACAAAAATATTGAATTGATTCATTATTTAAATCAGTAAATCCTTCCGACTCATCATTCAGATTTACACCTGTCCAATCCCAAACTTCTATATCCTCCGCAGGATAGTTAAGAACTTCTTCATTAAATTTCACATAATCATTTCCTTGTAAAAAAGATCCATCATGAAACCATAGTTTTGGTGGAAATTCATTAAAGAACTCAACAACCGTATAATTTTTTGAACCCATTTTCACATTTGCATCAGTAGTAGAAGTTTTAACAATGTCAAAACCGAAAATTCTACCCCCATTAACCATCGTTTCACTTAGATTTAATTGAAATGTGATTTTTTCTGTTTCTGTATCTAAAGAGAAAGACAGCAAATTCTCATTATCCGGATTATGAGTATTCAGTTCTACGCCTGATAAATCAAACTCATTTCCATTAATACTGAAAATAACCTTATCTTCAATTGACTTGTATATTTCATGATGCCAATCTACAGAAATAGGATAAGCATTAGGTCTCACAGATAATTTATTTGGTTTTATAGCATTTCTAAATAAGATATTATTTGGATCAATATTGTTGTCCACAAGCTTAGTCCCAATTTCATCACACCAATCTAAAAACTGGTTAATTGTTCCTCGAGAATAAGACCAGATTCTTCCTTTTCTTGAACAGCCTATCGAAGTCATATCACCATCTTCAAATCCTACTCCAAAAACATTATTATTAATACCCGATTGTTCCTCCGCCAATGAAAGACCTTCTTGCACACCTTTTCCGTAATAGGACTGGAAAGTAATATCTTTACCTAACCCTTTTCTTAATCCCAGATTGAAAAGCTTAACTCTATCGATGTTGTGAAATGTTCTGAAGACATTTTCATCTTTTATCAATAGAGCACCCTCTCCAATAATTGCATTAGCCAATTCTTTGTATTGACTTCCCTTATCAGAGGAATGTATAAACAACAAGTTATTTCTTTGCTCCCAATAAACAATGTAAATATCCCACTCAATATTGTAGACATCCTTAAAACTCCCCCAATCAACAGCTTTTTTATTACCTAAAAAAACAAGTAAAGTTTTTCTTTCCCTGTTCAAATCGTGGAATTTATAATCATAGTTTTCATATCCTTTTATTCCATTCTTAAAATTCATTGGATGCCAATCATTAGTCTGATTTTTGTAAACCACCGAGCTGAATGCAGGACGAATATCTTGAAAAGGTATGATTGATTGATCTAAATGATTGAACCCAGATAAAAATTCTTGCAAGTCTATCTGCTCTTGAGTAGCTTGTAAACTTAAAGATGGCAATATCGAGTTCCAATTTGACTCCTTAACGTACAACAAACTCAATTCATCACTCAAACTTGGCTGATAAAGATTTGCGATAAAGCTTGCTTTACCTAAATTGTTGTCTCGATTAGTACGTGTAAATCTCCCTGCAAACTGTAAAGTAATGGGTAAACTTTTTCTTACATCATGAAATGCTGCTACCTTTAATTCTGGTAAATCAAAACCCTCTCCTAACATATCCACACAAACAATAATTCTATGTTGTTTGTTTATAATTGCTTGTTTGATATCAGATTGTCCTTTTAAATCGGAATATATTTTTATTGGATTTAAGTCTGTATATTCTGAATAAAGTTCAAAAACCTCATCAGCCCGAGTTTTATCTTCACATCTCGCCATTAAGATATGTTCATATCCATTTGCAATATCTTCTCTCAGTTTATTTACAGCTACTTCAGCTATTTTTAAATCTGCACTTTTTTGGTCATATTCTCTAATTGGAATAAAATCAATTTCTTTAAAATATCCTTGCTCTTGAGCTTCCTTAAGTGCAAAATTGTATATAATCTTTCCATCCAGTAACTGTCCGTCATTTCTATATGGAGTTGCAGTATATAACACCACTTTCTTTTTATCGAAAGACTTTATAAATTTATCCCAGCTTTTCGCTTTTGAATGATGTGCTTCATCAACAAACAGATGTGAAAATTCTTCAGTTAAAACATTTGTTTGCTGTATAGACATAGAAGTCAATAAATTCATTGTAGAGACGACAACATTACATTTATCAAGAAAGTTTTTTAATTCATCTTCGTTTCCAAACCCTGTATTTAATATTCCTACCTTGGGATATTTAGCATCAAAAGACACAATAGATTTTCCATAAGCATCAGGTTTTTTTAGCCATCCTAAATCATAAAATTTACCTGCCAATTGCCCTCTTAGCGCATCTGAAGGTACAGTCACTAACAGTTTATTACATCTATTGGCAATTAACACAGATAACATAGTTTCCGTTTTACCAGTACCTGTTGGTAAAACAACTGTCGCAATTTCATTTGCATTTGTCAAATGTCCTAAAATTGAATGAATAGCACCTATTTGTGGTTTCCGTAGACCAATAGTATTATTTTCTACATCTTCTTCTTTAAAAGTAAATGTATCTTTCCAAGAATCAGTAATGGCACTTGGTAAATATTCCACATCACGTGGATGCTTCAACCATTTCTCAAATATAATATTTCCATTCTCTGCATCAGTTTTGAGAAAACTTTTTGAAAGTAAAACGAAATCATGATTTTCTGGAATATCATTTTTATTTGTTGTTACATAATATTCAATATCATCAGAGTCTTTTAAAACTATTTTTCCTCTCTGAAAGGAAGCTAATTCAAAATCTTTCTCAATCTCCTCTAAAATCAAGTGGATTATAATATTCTTTTTTGCTGCACTTCCAATTTTTTCTTCTTTTTGTAATCTAGGTAATTTTAATCTCATATTAATATTTTTAATAACATGATTATCAACAATTTGACCTAATTTTAAAAATTAGTGAAAATTCCGAATTATTAGCCATTATGTCATAAAAAAGAATATTCGTTAAGAATATTAGAAAAAAACAATCATTATGTCACATATTAGATGAAATATAAAAATTAAGAATAACCAATATCTTCTTATTATTTAACACCAGTTTTTTACTTCTGTTTTCGGTGCACAACCAAGAATTACATTCAGATTTTTATTCAAATGATCTTGTAACTCACACGAATAATCTGAGGTGGTAATTAAGCAATCATGCAGGGTAAAAACAGGTGCTTTTCTCCAGTATTGTTTGTTAAAGTTTCTTGCAGCAACGTTTAAAATAAAAAAAGCTTCAATCTGAAAAAGTAAATATGAGAGCTTTTTATAACCAACTCTGTCCTTAAACTCATTGATTACTTTCAACAATTCCGGAAATTGAATTTTAAAAACTTCCTGAATATCTGAATATTGTGTTGGTCTGGCAAAAAGCATTGCTAAGATTTGCTTTTTACTAATTCTTTTCTTTTGCTTTCCTGTTCCTACATATTCATCGTCATTCTCATTTTTATAGAAAAACTTCATCTTATCAAACGAAAATAGCTTTTCAAAATCCGTAACAAACGAATTATAAAATCTACCACTTTTACTTAGTTGCCGTACCAAATCAATCTCTTTACTACTAAGGGTTTCAATGGATTTTGAAAACATATGTAGGGTAGAAATACTATTCTCATTTATTAAACTATTAGTTTTGTTGTTAAATATATCTATGAATCCATCAATAGTACCTTTATTTAACATTAACCCTAAAAAGAATATTACTGAATTAGACAAATCTACTTCTACAAGTGTTTTATCATTGTAAGTTAAAAACTTCCTATATTCTTTATTCAATTGAGTTAAATTAGTATACACCCTACCGACCGAATCTTTTTTAAAAATTAATCGGAAAACACCATTATGAATATTGACAATCTGAGTGAACTCCTTGATATACTTACTGTAATCCTTATGAACAGTATATCTTTCTTCACATTTCAGAATTGCTCCTTCTAAATCAATCTTTAGACTTTGCTCATCAAAAAATTTATTTAAAAATTTGTATTTCCCTCTTTTTAATTCCGAGTCACATCTTGATTGATTTTGTTTAATTGTCTTTATCATTTTATAATCTGTAATGTAAGATACCTTTAGTCTACGGTTTCTAAAAAACCAACCCAACCGATAAAGAAATGAATTTTCACCTCTTCTGTACTTTTTCCTTTCAAAAATACTGACTTCACGCTGGGTTGTTCGACTTCTTTTGATAGTGATATTATTACGAATCAAATACTCGCAAAGCAGGTTATGTTTGTTATAATTCCCACCTTGAAACAATGCCTCGATTTTAATATATATTCCTGTTGAATCTTTCTTTTGATTTTTTTTATTTTCTATATCGCTATCAATTTCTTTATTTTCAATCATTAAACCCTGTTTGGTTATGATTGTAGAGAACAAATATTTTACATAATCCTCTTCAAAAAGAGAAGGATTGACATTTACTATTTCTTCGATATCAATCCCTTCCGGTATTAAAACTGCAAAAGGCTTCATTTTAAACTATTGTTAAGTTCTTCAAAGATTTCCAAAGCCTTTTCTAAAGTTGATGGACACCAAGCCCAATATCCAAATGCTTTTGATGTGGGGTAACAGTAACAAACCGAATTAGTTTTAGCTTTTCTCCTAAAAACTTCGTAATGATTTTTGGAACAACCATTATTAACTTCAAAGATGAAAGCCTTGTCGGATTCTTTGATCTTAGTAAATACAGAATCTTTTACTTCTCCTATTCCAATAAATTGATTTGGTAAATTTTTAATGTTTTTCATGATTCTAATTATTTAAGTTGAACTAAAGCATTTTCTATATCAGTCATTCGGTAATAAACCCGACCACCAATTCCAACAGGTAGCAAAACTCCTTTTTTCTTCCAGTTATGAAGTGTACTCAAATCGACATCAAAGAATGTTGCTGTTTCTTCTCTCGTCAATAGTTCTTTTTGGAACTGAGGTTGTTGAGTCTGATTTTTTAAACTTGTTCCAAATATTAATTTTCTAATTATTCCGGTAACATTTTTTGCAGGATTTGCCAATCCATTACTTTTAATTGTTTCCATAATGTTATATTTTGATTGTTTTATGGTTACAATTTTAGAGTAGGATATGTAGGACAAAAAAAATAACGCTCCACTGAACGTTATTTAATAATGCTGATTATCAATCAATTAAATAAATAAAATTGAATTTATGTAGGACGATGGTAGGATGAACTTAGAAAATCAACAATATTTTTTGTCGCACTCTTTTTTGATGCTCCTCTTCCTTTATCTAAAGCTGAAATCATATTGCTAATATCTCGCTTAGTTTTTTCCTTTCCAGAGAACAAAAATCTATCTGACCACCATTGATTATAAACTCCCGATTCATCTTTATATTTAGAAATAAAGAAAGGCTTCAGACTTTTAATAAAATAGGCATAGTCAGGTAAACTTCCATTGATGAGGTTAATTTTATGAGTAATTGGTAAATCCATAAAGGTTTGAACAAAATTACTTTCATCAGTAACTGTTTCATCAATGAAATCAGAATATTCTGAATACATATATTTTATTATGTCTAGGTTAGAGTTTCCGAAAACAGTAATATCTGAAATCGTTATTGGTTTCGAATTGATAAACGGATACTCATCTACTATATGGTTGTATAAATTTACTATGTCATTTTTATAATGAAGCAAATTTATTACTCCAGACATTTCACAATCGTATAAATCAAAAGTTCTATCTTTTTCTTCAGATTGCTCGCTTGAAAAAGAAAGCAACTTTTTCTGGTATTTATCCTTTCTTTGTTTCCAAATACCAATTTCATTTTCAACATTTACTATTTTTATTTTTAAAGAATCAGAAAGTTTAGTTAGCCTAGTTTTTACGAATACTGTATTTTCTGGATTAAGAAAAATTTTCTTATAGTATTCCTCAATTTCGGTGATTATCCTATTAGCATTACTTTTATCGTAATATTCTGGAAATGGATACTCTTCGTTGACATTTCTATTCAAGAGATTTTGACAAAGGTCTTCTACCCTTTGTAAATAAGTATTCGCAAAAACCTTATATGCTTCACTCTTATTCAAATAATCAGAATAACTTGTGAAAAGCTTTATCATTAGATTATTTAAAATATTTTCCTTTGCTATAAGGTTTTGCTTTTTCTCTAGATTCGATCTACTGTTTCCCAATTTTGAAATTTCATTTTCTAGCCCAGTAACTTCATTGAATAATTTGTCAACAATTTTCGTATTTAATAAAACACCAAATTTTTTACTGTCATAAGTCTCGGAAAACAACAGCTTATCAAGTTTATCAAATATTTCATCTACATCAGATTGGGTAATCCTATCTTCTGAAAGAAGTTTTTGAGTATCTTCTATTATTTTGATTTCTATATTCATTGATTATCAGAACCTGTTTTCAACAATACTAATTTACCCTCTTTTTTATTATCCTCCTCCAGTTTACTCCAAATTTCTGCAAGCTGCATTGATTGGTCAATTGATTTCTGTCCGATATAATCAAGGAATTGTTTTTCTGAAGAATGAGCCGTAATATTCATTAATAAAGGTGTTGGAAATTCTTTTTTGGCGTAGAAATTCGTTGCAAAACTTCTCCTACAGTCGTGTGATGATACCAATTTCCATTTAGGATAAATACCCCTCTCTCCTTTCTTTGTTTCTTTATTGAACAAATTACCTTCCACGAGTTCATCAATCCCAGCTTTTTCACAAACTTTTTTAATATATCTATTAAAAAGAGTTGTATTTGTTTCAATATTTTGTGAGAATAAAGGAGGAAATTCACCATTGTACTTATTAAGAATATTTCTGACCTCTTGATGAATTGGAATCTGAACTAACTTTTTGGTCTTTTCTTGTGTAATCACTATAAAATCAAAATTACCAACCGTTTGTATCATCTTGGTGGTCATCCTAAATAAGTCAGAAGCTCTTTGTCCAACATAACACCCAATAATAAACCAATCTCGTGTTATCTTATATTTTTCTTCTGAAAATTCCTTATTCTTTATTTTGTTGATTTCATTAAATGATAGTGGATTTATGGGAGTAGAAACTGTAAATCCTCTTACATTATCAATTTGATGACTTACTTCATGACCATTCTTTCGAGCATCCAAAATAATCGTTTTGACAAATTTGATATATCTTCCTGCTGTATTTTCATTGGTCGCTCCGGTATCAATTAAAAATCTTATAAAGTCCTTACCAAAATTTAAGTCAACATCTTTTAAAAGAAATGCTTTTTTCTTATACTTCTGAAATTCAATCAATTTATTTACAATAGTTCGATATTTTTTTATTGACCTATCACTCACCCCTTTCTTACCTTTTGTAGATATCATATAAGGCAATTGTTCTACATAATATTCTCCGTAGGTTACCAAGTAATCTTTTTGGTCTGGATCAACTCTTCCAGTGAAAACAGCAATCTTATTCTCCAGCCACTCGTGATTAATTGAAACGCCACTTGCAAAATCCTGATTGTATTGTTCTAAAATGAAAACCTCGAGCTTTTGCAGATTGCTCTTCAAATTTTTATGTGCCGGATCTACAGGTTTAGGAAAACCCGTTGTAGTACTCCAACATTTAACGTCACACACAAATCCTGTTTTGCGTTTAGCATCAAACTTTCTCCCTAATGAGAATCGAAGGTAAATTGGATTGTTAGAGCTTTTTCCTTGAATTAAGAATTGAACTTTAGCCATGACAAATTGTTTAACACAAATTTATCATATCAAAATAAATTAGACAACATTTAGACAACAATTTGTCAATATCATTCAACTTTATTAAATACCATTCATCCAAAAAATAAAATAATACCTGATTATCAATTATTTAATATTTATAAAAATTGATTAAGATTGAATAAAATTTAATCATTAACACAAGTCTGAATCCCTCCAACTCCACTTTTAAAACTAAAGAGAAAATGTAACTTATTTATTTCTAAATAATTACATTTTCTCTTTTTTGTTTTTATTCCTGAATTTGTTCCCAAACATTTTATATTGTCTTCTGATTGACAGAATACAATTCAATTATAAATACCAATCTATTAGTAACCATAAATGCCGATGGGCAAAGAATCATAGCACATTCAAATCCGCAGAAAACATACAGAATCCTTGATTTCAAACTCAAATTAAACACACTAATCGGGAAAATTTAAAGAGAAAAAAAGACTTCAACCACACAATAAAATATTATACGACAGGTTTTGTCTGCCTTGCAGATATAAATTTGTTTCAGAAATTATTTACAACACAAACAATCAATAAATTAGTAACTTTAAAAAAAATACTTTTTGATGAAAAAACTTAATCTTTTAATGCTTTTGGCATTAACCCTCCTCATGTTCGGCTGTAGAACTGAACTTTCAAATGATACTGAAACCAATACTTTTCAATCAGATTTCAGGAAAACTATTAAACTAAAAGAAGCTTTAGCTTTCAAAAATTATCTTACTGAGATAAAAAACAACCCTTCACACACTTACGGTAAAAGTGAAGATTTTTTATCTTCGCTATCTGATGAAGCAACTGTAACAGTAATTACACAAAATAATGTTACCTCTTACAGTACTGTAGTCAGACATTTAGACAGGTCTTCGGACGTTTTAGTATATAGTACTGATAATGAAAACAAAAGCATAGGTTTTATAGCAAAATACAAACCTGCAGACTTAACAAAAAACTATCAGATTGATAATTTCACGGGTACGGTTGAATATACAACTATGGACGATAGACCAATGGGAGTCAAAGAACTTTCTAATGGCACACCACTTCCCGACAAAGTAACAGGAACAAAAACATCTGCGAATAAGATGGATTGCTCATTAAGCATTAGGCTTATAGAGGTAAATTGTAATGGTGATAATCATTCTCCATCTCAGTACGCACAATGTGTCGCAAGTGAAAAGCCTTATTATGTTGTGGAAATTACAGAGATTTGTCCAAGCGGAGGACAGCCTCCAAAAGGTTTTCCCAACATGGGAATGTATGATGGCGGCGGTGACAGCGGTGGCAGCACTACATCTAGCGAAATGTCAATACAAGATAGTTTCAATTATATGTTGAATGAAAGTGGTTTTGCAGAGCTTTCAGCAGATGAGTACACTTATATCCAAAACAATCAATACATAGGTGGTCAATTACTTTCTTATTTCTATAATAATTTAAATCAGAATAACACACAATTGCTACATTGGAGTATTAGATATTTTAAAAGTTTGGGAAATTTAGGACCAAACACAATTACTATATGGAAAGAATTTGAATCAAAGCTAAATTTTGCTCAACAATTTTTCGCAAATAATCCAAATGCAACCTGGGAACAATTTTATAATCAGTTTTTGGATACTCCTTGTGAGAGAACAAAAACAACACTAAACAAATCTAGTATTCAACAAGGCATTTCCAATGTAAAAGCACAGGCACAGCAAACTCTCATTAATCCAAAAACAGGAGAAATAGGTTTTAAAGAGAAAAAAGATGGAACAGTCGTTCCAGCCGATGTCAATTTATCTCATCAGGTTAAATTCAATGATACAACAGATGGCTATGGAGGATACCACAATCATACAGCATCGGGAATACACATACTTTCGCCTTATGACATTGTAGATACCTTATTTGGATTTGCAGCAGCACAAAGTGTAAATGATGGTGTGGGAAATGCGTATTTTGGAATGATAGCAGCAGAATGGTGCAATACTTGCCCTGGTGGAAAAAAAGAAATACATTATGTGATACGTTATGCAGGTACAGGAACAGAATTAGGAAATTTTGTATATTCACCTGCACAAATGGCACAGTTTAAGAATGACTATCAAACTAAAGAAAGCGAATTAACCAATACCAGTTTAAACGGGAGTACTTATATTAATTCAGCAGGCGATTTGAATGAAAAAGGATTAGAAAAATTGTTTTTTGATACATTGACAAATATGGGACTTGATAACAAAATAGTCCTTCAGCGTGTAGAGTCTAACGGAACTGTATATAATGTGACAAAAGATAGTTCAGGCTCAATTACAGCAACACCATGTCCATAAAATTAATCTATAAAAAATAAAAAAATGAAAATAGTATATAAAATAGCTCTTATCTTAGTAATGCTGAATATCATATCTTGTAAAGCTCAGCAGACATTCCCATTATTAACATCAATAGATAATATTCCTAATTTATCACACTTAAAGGACACAAATAATGAACTTCAATCTTTTACGGGTACATACTCAGCTACATATAATGGTAATCAAATTACTCTTTTTATTTCTAAAGAAAATGATAAACTTTTCAACACTAGGGGAAAACAGATTTACAAAGATATTTTATCTATAAGATACATCATAAAAAATTCTTCTGGAGCTGTTCTACAAGATACACAAAATAAAGTTTTCCAACCAGATTTACTGCATACTATTTACAGTTTATGGGTAATAGAAAATGGCACTAAGGTATCATTTAACTATGCTGGTACAAATTGTAGTGTAGGATGGGGTAAAATAATATTAAAAAAAGTTAATACCACACAACTTTCTTGGGAATATCGTCCAAATGATATTACAACAACAGAAAGTAAATGTCCTTCAACTTTAGATACAACCATTTATCTTCCTGAAACAAAAGATTTGATTTTTACTAAACAATAATGATAAAGACTGTCCTTAATGACAGTCTTTTTACAATGATGAAATATGAAAACAATATATTCAAAAACCTTAATGATGTGTTTTATTATTAACATATTATTATGTTCTGCACAAACTCTCCCTCTAAACACACCATTACAAAACATTCCAAACAATGCTCATCTAAAAGACACAAATAATGAGTTGATACAAGATGTTGGAACTTACAAAGCTAATTTCAATGGAAAAGAAATTACATTATTTATAACTAAACAGGATGATAAATTAGAACAAAACTCTCAAAAAAACTATTATATGGATGCTTTAATAGTAAAATATATTGTGAAAAATTCTGCTGGAGTTATTCTACAGGATACCATGAATAATAATCTAAGTAATATTGAATTTTATAGTTACTACACTCGCCCAAATCAAAACACTATTATATTTTATTATGGTGGTACAAATTGTCATGTTGGATGGGGAGATATTTATCTGAAAAAAGTAAATTCCAGTCAAATTTCTTGGGAATATAGACCTGATGATATTACAACAACAGAAAGTAAATGTTCTTCAACTTTAGATACAACCATTTATCTTCCTGAAACAAAAGATTTGATTTTCACTAAACAATAAGGATAGAGACTGTCTTAATGGCAGTCTTTTTTACAATGATGAAATATGAAAACAATATATAACAAAATAGCAGTAATTCTAATGTTATTTTTCAGTCTTATATCTTGTAAAGCACAACAGATATTCCCATTATTAACGTCAATCGATAAAATTCCTAATTTATCACACCTAAAGGATACAAATAATGAGCTTAAAGATTTCATAGGCTCATATTTAGCTTCATATAATGGAAATCAATTCACGCTCTATATTTCTAAAGAAAATGATAAGTTATTTGATTTTGGAGATAAACAAATTTATATAGATGCTCTCACTATACGCTACACTGTTAAAAATCCCTTGGGGGTAATTCTTCAAGATACTAAAAATAAAGTATTTCAAGATGATTTATTGCACACAATCTATAGCCAATGGGTTACAGAAAATGGAACTACGGCATTATTTAACTACGCTGGTACAAACTGTCATGTTGGATGGGGTAAAATAATACTTAAAAAAGTTAACACCACACAACTTTCCTGGGAATATCGTCCAAATGATATTACAACAACAGAAAGTAAATGTCCTTCAACTTTAGATACAACCATTTATCTACCTGAGACAAAAGATTTAATATTTACAAAACAATAATGATAAAGACTGTCTTAATGGCGGTCTTTTTCACAATGATGAATCATGAAAACAATATATTTAAAAGTCTTAATGATGTGCTTAATGATTAACACCTTATCATGTTCCGTACAAAATCTTCCTCTAAACACTCCATTCGCTAAAATTCCCAATGGTGCATATATAAAAGATACAAATAATGAATTAACTCCTTATATTGGCACTTACCAAGGTCGTTTCGATGGAAAAGAAATCACATTGTTTATTACTAAACAAGAAAATAAATTAGAGAAAAGTACTCAGAAAAACTATTACATGGATGCTTTAATAGTGAAATACATTGTTAAAAATTCTTCAGGAACAATTTTACAAGATACCCAAAATACTAGCTCAGACATTGAATTTTATAGTTTTAAAATAAGACCTGCAAAAAATGCTTTGGAGTTTATTTATACTGGTACAAATTGCCATGTTGGGTGGGGAAGTATTTATTTGAAAAAATTAAATGTGACTCAGCTGTCCTGGGAATATCGTCCAAATGATATTACAACAACAGAAAGTAAATGCCCTTCAACTTTAGATACAACCATTTATCTTCCTGAAACAAAAGATTTGATTTTTACTAAACAATAATTACTAAAAAATGATTGGCCTTACTTATCTGTGGTAAAGCCAATCATTTTTATTTTAAGAAACTTTGAAAAGTTTATCATTACTCCATAGTGCTAAATGATTCAATTCATAGCAATATCTGAGGTTCAAGCATATTTTCAAAAATTTCTCTAACTTCTTCTTGCCTTTCAAGAATTGCATACTGCTCTCTTAAATCAATAACGGTAGATAACGGATAAACTTTCACTTAAATCAATACATTATTCTCTTAAAAAATTGATCAGTATAATTAAATATAAAGTTATCCTTCTTCATTTATCATTTACACCAAATATAAACCACTGAAAACGAAAAGACTAAAGCTAAACAATCTAAAATGAAAGCTTCCGGTCCACAAAAAAGACTAAAAAAATGTTTTATCGTAAAGAATTTTATATATTTGCACCATCTAACAATTAAAAAAATAATTTACTATGTCAGACATTGCATCAAGAGTAAAAGCTATCATCGCTGATAAGCTTGACGTTGAAGAAACAGAAGTAACTCCTGAAGCTAGCTTCACTAACGATTTAGGAGCTGATTCACTAGATACAGTTGAGTTAATCATGGAATTTGAAAAAGAATTTAACATTCAGATCCCTGATGATCAAGCTGAAAAAATTACTACTGTAGGACACGCTATCGCTTACATCGAAGAAGTAGTAAATAAATAATATTCTTCAACAAAAAAGAAATTAAACAAAGTTTATGGAATTAAAAAGAGTAGTTGTAACCGGATTTGGAGCAATAACACCAATAGGAAATAATGCAAAAGAATACTGGGAAAATCTTGTGAAAGGTGAGAGCGGTGCCGCTCCGATTACTCTTTTTGATGCCACAAACTTTAAAACAAAGTTCGCTTGCGAGGTAAAAAATTTCGATCCGTTACAGCATTTCGATAAGAAAGAGGCTAAAAAAATGGACAGAAATACTCAATTGGGACTTGTTGCAGCAAGAGAAGCTGTAACGCATTCCGGAATTATTGAAGACAATGTAGATAAAAACAGAGTTGGTGTAATCTGGGGTTCTGGAATCGGAGGATTAGAGACCTTTGAAACTGAAGTGTTAGGATGGGCGAATACGGAAATTCCGAGATTTAACCCTTTCTTTATCCCAAAAATGATTGCGGATATCACTCCAGGGCATATCTCAATAGAATACGGTTTCCACGGACCAAACTATACTACTGTATCTGCATGTGCATCTTCAGCAAATGCTATAATTGATTCTAAAATGCTGATCCAATTAGGAAAAGCAGACGTGATTGTGTGCGGAGGCTCTGAAGCAGCCGTTACAGCAAGTGGTGTCGGTGGATTCAACGCAATGATGGCACTTTCTACAAGAAATGACGATCCTAAAACGGCTTCAAGACCTTTTGACAAAGACAGAGATGGATTTGTATTAGGGGAAGGCGCAGGTTGTATCGTTCTTGAAGAATATGAGCACGCTGTAAAACGTGGTGCTACAATTTATGCAGAATTACTGGGAGGAGGTCTGAGTGCTGATGCACATCACATGACTGCTCCACATCCTGAAGGCCTTGGTGCTTATCTGGTAATGAAAAGCTGTTTGGAAGACGCAGGCTTAACTGCTGATGAAGTAGATCATATCAACATGCATGGTACATCTACTCCATTAGGAGACATCGCAGAATCCAATGCAATTTCGAAATTATTAGGCGAGCACGCTTATGACATTCAGATTAATTCTACAAAATCAATGACTGGTCACCTTTTAGGTGCTGCAGGAGTTATTGAAGCTATCGCTGCATTGGGAACTATTATTCATGGTACTGTTCCTCCAACCATCAACCATTTTACTGATGATGAAAATATTGACAGCAGACTCAACTTTACGTTCAATACTGCTGTTAAGAAAGATGTAAAAGTAGCCATGAGCAATACTTTTGGATTTGGCGGGCATAACGCTTGCGTTCTATTTAAGAAAATCTAAATTCAATGAATGGAGTTACAGAAATACTTTTCTAAATTCCTTCTCAAAAAAAGAAAAAGACAATTAACGGAGAGAGAATATTTTCTCAGTACCGAGCTTAGAAAAGTTTTGGGTACTGAGGTACAGAATATAGCTCTTTACCGCGAAGCTTTTTCTTTGAAAAATTCTTCTAAAAATCAAGACAGCAATTACGAAAGACTTGAATTTTTGGGAGATTCTGTTTTGGGTACAATTATTTCTTGTCATTTGTTCCAGACTTATCCTCAAGCCAATGAGGGATATCTGACACAAATGAAATCTAAGATTGTTAATAGGAAAAACCTCAATAAATTAGGAGAAGATCTCAAGCTTACCAGCCTTTTGCAAAAGCAAAACAGCTCATCAGCTTTGGGAGAAAATATCTCTGGAAATTTGTTTGAAGCCTTAATCGGTGCCGTTTACTTAGACTTCCATTATGATGCCTGCAAAAGGATTATTTTGGAAAAATTGCTGACCCCTTCCGAGATCAACAAGCTTGAAAACAAAATTGTAAGTTATAAAGGTCTCCTGCTCGAATGGAGCCAAAAGAAGAAGGTTAATATAAAGTACGAAACCTGCGAGGAAATACAGGCTAATAAATCTATCGTATTTAGGTGTCATGTATGGCTGGGAGAAGAAAAAATAGCTAATGCAACAGAGACTTCCAAGAAGAAAGCAGAGGAAAAAGCAGCACAGAGAGCATTTTATATTTTAAACAAAAAAGAAAATATACTTGGAAATTCAAAAACTTTATGATCTTGATGATATAGAATTTGAAGATATTGCCATAGGATTGGTAAGATTAGCCAAAGATGTACCTGCTCATGAGTTTTTCTACAAAATAAATCAAACCAACAACCTCAATTTTTCAAGAAAGAAAGATCTTGTCTTTCATGGAGGTTATTATGATTATTTTTTTCCAAGATTTGAAGCCTACCACAAGTATACGAAGACTTGTTTTACCTTCATTTCCAATAAATCTTCTGAAAGTAAGCAAAAAAAAATTCAGACAGAACTCTTTACAGAAGAAGAAAACATTAAATTTTTATTAAATAATCAGGTAGATGTGGAATATATTCTGCATAGTTCGGAACAGTTTCCTGATTTTTCCGTAATTTTGCTCCCTGAAAATCTTGTGTTTCCAATTCAAGATTATACACTGAGTTCTGATGAGGAACTTTATCAAATTATCCAGTATTATGAATAAGTATTTAAAGAAGACAAAAATTATCGCAACACTAGGGCCTGCTTCATCGTCGAAGGAGGTAATGTTAGATTTAATGAAAGCGGGTGTTGATATTTTCAGAATAAATTTTTCCCATGCAGATTACGACTTAGTTCGAAAAAATATTGAAATAATTAGAGAGCTAAACAATGAGTATGGTTATTCTGTAGGAATTCTTGGAGACCTTCAGGGGCCTAAACTGAGAGTGGGAGTTGTAAAAGAAGGATCTTACCTGAATCCAGGTGATATTCTTACTTTCACCAATGAAAAGATGGAGGGAGATTCCACTAAGGTATATATGACTTACCAGCAGTTTCCACAAGACGTAAAAGTAGGGGAAAGAATCCTTATTGATGATGGGAAACTCATGTTGGAGGTTATCGAAACCAATGAAAAAGATACTGTAAAAGCAAAAACTATTCAGGGAGGTCCGTTAAGTTCTAAAAAAGGGGTTAATCTACCTAATACAAACGTTTCTCTTCCTGCATTGACAGAAAAAGATATTCAGGATGCTAATTTCATGCTTGACATGGAGGTAGACTGGATTGCTCTTTCTTTTGTTCGTCATGCACAAGACATCATTGACCTGAAAGAATTAATTGCGAAACATCCGAACGGTAAATTCAAGACTCCTATTATTGCGAAAATTGAAAAACCTGAAGGCGTTAAAAATATTGAGGAAATCCTTCTTGAATGTGATGGATTAATGGTTGCACGTGGAGACCTAGGTGTAGAGGTTCCAATGGAAGAAGTTCCTGCGATCCAGAAAAACCTGGTAGAAAAAGCAAGATTTTATTCCAAGCCGGTAATTATTGCCACTCAGATGATGGAAACCATGATCAATAGCTTAACACCTACAAGAGCGGAAGTAAATGATGTTGCGAACTCTGTATTGGATGGAGCTGATGCCGTAATGCTTTCCGGAGAAACTTCTGTAGGGAGATATCCGGTACAGGTTGTAGAAAACATGGCTAAAATTGTAAAGAATATCGAAACTACTCATTTTTACCAACACAAAAATGAGCCTATTGAGAAAGATTACAACTGTATCGATGAAAGATTCATTACCAACAGGGTTTGTCTTGCAGCAGTAAGAATTGCTAAAACAACCAACGTTTCTGCTATTGTAACCCTTACTCATTCAGGATATACAGCTTTCCAGCTTGCAGCACACAGACCAAACTCTCACATCATCGTATATAGTGGTAACAGAAGAGTTATTACCATGCTGAACCTTCTTTGGGGTGTACATGCCTATTACTATGATATGAAGAAGTCTACTGACGAAACGATCATTCAGGTAAATATGTTAACGCACAACTATGGTTATATCGAAACCGGAGACTTCGTAATCAACATCAATGCTACTCCATCATATGAAGGTGGGAAAACGAATACATTGAGATTGACTACAGTATAAGATAAGCAATAAGCAATAAGCAAAATTACTTTTTGTCAAAGCATAAAAAAACTCCCGAAAATTGATTTTCGGGAGTTTTTATTTATAGTGTAACGCTTACTGTTAACTTATAAACGGTAATTTGTCATTCTGAACGAAACGGAGTGAAGTGAAGAACCTCTAAAACTCCTCGATTCCTCTGAATGACATTATACCTAATTTAGTTACCAACAATGGTTTTAGCGGTCACAAATTCTTTTAAAGCTAAAAAAGAAAGTTCGGTTCCATATCCTGAAGCTTTTGATCCTCCGAAAGGAAAACGTGGATCAGAACTTGTCATACGGTTGATATTGACTGTTCCAGATTCAAGGTTTTCAATGAAGAATAACTGACGGTCTTTATTTTTAGTCCAGACAGAATTAGAAAGTCCGAAAGGAATATCATTCGCCATCTGTAAAGCTTCTTCATCAGTTTTTGCAATCATAACCATACCAAGAGGTCCGAAAAGTTCTTCTTTTAAAATTGGATTTCCTTCCTGAACTCTGATTAAACCTGGTTTAAATTCATTTTCAGAAACTCTTTCCAGAGGAATGATAATTTCAGCACCGTTTTCCAATGCTCTGTTGAACTGCGCTTCCAATTCATCAGCAAGATCTGGTCTTGCCATTCCTGCCAGTTTGGTTTCTTTATCTAAAGGATCCCCAATTTCATATTTCTTATATTCTTCAATGAATACAGGTAAGAATTTATCTTCAATCTTTTCATCAATGATAAATCTTTTTGCCGCAGTACAGGTTTGTCCGCAGTTTTGAAGTCTTGACTTTGCTCCAGCTTTTGCTGCTTCTTCAAGATCTGCATCATCGAAAATAATGAAAGCATCACTTCCGCCTAATTCAAGTAAAGATTTTTTAATATTTAAACCAGCAATTGAAGCCACTTCTCCTCCTGCTTTTCCACTCCCTGTAAGGCTTACTCCTTTTACAGCATCATGTTCAAGGATTTCTTTTACAGCTTTATGCCCTACTTCAAGATTCTGAAAAATACCTTCAGGAAAACCTGCCTGAAGAAGAACTTCTTCAATAGCATTTCCACTTCCAAAACAAATTGAAGCATGTTTCAAGACGATCGTATTTCCAGCTAAAATGGCAGGAGTAGCAAATCTCAATACCTGCCAAAAAGGAAAGTTCCATGGCATCACCCCTAAGATTACTCCTTTCGGGGCATAATGAACTTCAGAATAAGCAAACTCAGATTCAACTTTTTCTGGTTTTAATATATTTTCAGCAGTGGCATAATAATTCATCATTAAAGCACACTTTTCCACTTCAGCAATAGATTCTGAAATGGGTTTATTCATTTCTGTAGTAATTATTTTCCCAAATTTCTCCGAATTATTCTTTAAAATTTCCGCTGCTTTTGCAATTAACTTCTGCCTTTCCTCAAACGGCACTTTTCTCCACACTGAAAACGCTTTATCTGCTTTAATAAGCTTGCTTTCAATTAATTGTTCCATAATATAAATTTCTGTTTTAAATTCAGCTAATGAATTTATGAGCGCTTTTATTTTAAAAGCACGGTGAAATTAGCAAATTCCATTCCTTAAGGGTCAATAAAATAATGATTTTCTCTATCGGAAGAATATAACTTTATCTTACATCATTAGCCATTCATTCACAAGACATGCTGCCAGCCTTGCTGTTCTGTCCTGGATATCGAAAAAAGGGTTTACTTCCGCCACATCCAGCGCCACCAATTTTTTATTTTTTAAGATATGTCTGTAAAAATGCATAAAGGCTGTATCTGCAAAGATACCATTATATGCTGCAGCTGAAACTCCGGGAGCTACTGATGCATTGAAGACATCCATGCAAATGGTAAGATAGGCATAATCTACACTCTCCAGCAGTTCATCAATGCGCTGATAGATGGAGCTAAGATTTTCAAAAAACAGTTCGTCTGCCAGGATATATTTCATCCCGTACTGATGAGCGGTATCAAAAAGTTTCAACGTATTGGAGTTTCTCTGAATTCCAATATGCAAAGAATTGATAGGGCCTTCCTGAGCAATCTGCCAGAATCCGGTCCCTGAGCTTGGTCCTACTCCATTTTCCGGTTGTCGGTTATCAAAATGAGCATCGATATTAATAATGCCTATTTTTTGTTCCGGGAAAGCTGTTTTAACGCCTAGATAATGAGCATAAGTCACTTCATGACCTCCACCCAAAACAAGAGATTTCCCTCCTTTCAAAAGTACTTTTGAGATATTTTTGGCAAGATTATTCTGAGTATTTTCAAGATTACCATCCTCACAGGTAACATTCCCAAAGTCAAGCATTGAAAAGTCAGGAAGAATTACCGGAAAATTAGACATATTTTTTCGGATCACATCAGGAGCATCTTTCGCTCCCTGACGGCCTTTATTTCTTCTTACTCCTTCATCCACAGCAAAGCCATGCAGGGCAAAATCACCTGTAGAGATGTTGTCGTAATTACGTTCTTCTTTTACTCTTTGAAATAATCTGTGATAGAGAAGTTCTTCTCCATCCAATCTGCCTTGCCAAATATTATTCATTATTAAATAATTCCAATTTGTAGGTTGCTTTTTAAGTGCAATCAAATTCAACTATTTCTTTAATTGTTCGTTTTTGCCCGCCAAGATAACGAATGCACTTTTTATTATCTGTAAAATACAAAATATGGCTCTGATAAAAAAATAAAAAGATAACAGAGCTGTTAATAGAAAAGATATAAAGATCAATCCAGAATAAAATATTCCTGAGACCTTCACTTCTTTTATTACTTCACCATTATTCCAAAGGGATTGCAAAAAAACAGTTATATTTAAAGATACTACAAGTAATACCAAATAAATTATAAAATTTTTAATTGCCTTCAAAACAATACTTTTATATTGGATTTCCATCAATATAAACAAGTTCAGCTTTCAAGCTTCCCTGATTATACAATACATTCTGGAAATTATTAGTTTTGAAAGTGACAAAATCTGCTTTTTTCCCTGCTTCTAATTGTCCTCTGTCTTGAAGATTCAATGCAAAAGCAGCACGGAAGGTCATTCCTGCCAACACTTCAGCTGTTGTAAGCTTTTGGAAGGTTGCTAAAATAGAAGCCTGGGTAATTAAATTTCCCATTGGGGCAGATCCCGGATTCCAGTCACTTGCAATAGCCACAATAGCTCCTGCATCCAATAACTTCCTTGCCGGAGTAAATTTCTCACCAAGGCCTAAACTTGCTCCCGGTAACGCCGTTGCCACGGTATCAGATTCCGCCAGAAACTGAATGTCTTCATCAATGGTTGCTTCTAAATGGTCCGCAGACTTCGCTCCAACTTCTACTGCAATTCTTGAACTCCCAGGAGTAAACTGATCGGCATGAACGGTTATTTCAAAGCCTAATTCTTTTGCTTTAAGTAAGAAATCTTTACTTTCTTCCGGCTGAAAAGCAGACTTTTCAATAAAAATATCTACTCTGTTTGCCAATTCCTCTTCTTTTACTTTTGGTAAAATTTCGGTAATGATATATTCCAGATATTCGGGATTGCTTCCTTCAAAATCTCTAGGTTTTAAATGGGCAGAAAGACAAGTCGGAACTAAAGTTGCCTTAGTTTTATGCTGTGCTTTTTTAATGATTCTAAGCATTTTCAGCTCGTTTTCTATATCCAGACCGTAACCGCTCTTCACTTCAATGGTAGTAATTCCCAAATCAACCAAAAAATTGATTCTTTCCACTAAAGTTTTTAATAATTCTTCTTCCGAAGCATTTCTCGTATGCTGTACTGAGCTCCAGATTCCACCGCCGCTTTCTGCGATCTCAAGATAAGTTTTCCCTGCATTACGCATGGCAAAATCATTAGCGCGGTTTCCTCCGAAACAAATGTGGGTATGTGAATCTACAAAAGCAGGAAGAACAACCTGTTCTCCCTCAATCTGTTCAATTTCTATGGTAGGATTTTCTGTTTTTAATGTCTCAAAATTTCCAACTTTCTGGATGGTATTCTGATCTACTACAATTCCTCCGTCTACAATAATTTCCAGCTGCTCATCGGAAAGTTTTCCTCTTAAGGGTAAGTTAGCAAGCGTTACCACCTGCTTGAATGGTCCTATTAATTTCATTAGTTTAAAGTTAATGCGATGTTTAGATTCAAGCTGATTCATTTTATATCAGTACTCTTTTTCTAAACATTCAAAATTTCATTAATTTTTATTAATAATTTCTCCTCTCAAAAATACTTAAAATATCCCAATTATTTAAATCTTAGCTATTCTCATTTTCAACCCCGGCTTAAACCTCTCTATCAATCTCAACGTTTTCTCAATCTGCCCTTCAACCTTAGTCGAAATTTGCTATCTTTGAAGTAAATGAAATGAATTAATGCCAGATTTTTTACATCCAGATAAGGAAAACTACTCACGAGAGGAGCTGATGCAGGAAGAACAGATCCGTCCCCAGAGCTTTAAAGATTTTGCGGGGCAGAGAAAGACGCTGGAGAACCTTGAGGTTTTTGTTACCGCTGCGAAAAGACGTGGCGGAGCACTAGATCATGTTTTATTACATGGTCCACCGGGGCTTGGTAAAACGACTTTAGCCAATATTATCGCTAATGAACTTGGGGTAAACTGTAAGGTTACATCGGGCCCTGTATTGGATAAACCCGGAAGTTTAGCTGGTTTATTAACCAATCTGGAAGAAAATGATGTTCTTTTCATTGATGAGATTCACCGTCTTTCTCCTGTAGTGGAGGAATATCTGTATTCTGCAATGGAGGATTACAAGATTGACATCATGCTGGAAACAGGTCCTAATGCAAGAAGTGTGCAAATCGGGCTGAATCCTTTTACTCTCGTAGGTGCTACGACAAGAAGTGGTATGCTTACAAAGCCAATGCTTGCCCGATTTGGGATTCAAAGCAGACTGGAATATTATTCTATTGAACTTCTGTCTATGATTATTCAGAGAAGTGCAAGGGTTTTAGGAGTAGTTATTTATGAAGACGCAGCAATCGAAATTGCGAGAAGAAGCCGTGGAACGCCAAGAATTGCGAATGCATTATTAAGAAGAGTACGTGATTTCGCCGAGATCAAAGGAAATGGTGAAATTGAAATCAAGATTACAAAATATGCCCTGGATTCTCTTAATGTGGATGAATTTGGTCTGGATGAAATGGACAATAAGATCATGCGTGTCATGATTGAAAACTTCAAAGGAAAACCGGTTGGTATTTCCGCTCTGGCAACATCTATTGCTGAAAATCCGGAAACACTGGAAGAAGTATATGAACCGTTTTTGATTCAGGAAGGGTTTATTATCCGTACTCCAAGAGGGCGAGAAGTTACTGATAAAGCTTACAAACATTTGAATATTACAAGACCTAAAAACCCGGGAGAGCTATTTTAATTCAAAGTTTTGAGTTCAAAGTTTAAGGTTAATGAGAATTGATTAGTTTATGTTTATACCCAAATTATATAGAAGTGAAGATTTTGATGTGATGCGAAAGATTATCAAAGAAAATTCTTTTGCTTTACTGATTTCTTCCGTAGATAAGATACGGGCCACTCATTCTATGATGATGCTCAATGAAGATGATCCTGAAAATATTTATGTTGAAACTCATATTTCAAGAGCTAACCCTCAGGCGAAAACCTTAAAAAATGGTGATGAAGTTCTTTGTGATTTCTTAGGGGCTCATACTTATATTTCCAGTAGCTGGTATGATCATATCAATGTTTCCACCTGGAATTATGAGGCAGTACAGATTCACGGAAAAGTTGAAATAATGAATCATAATGAACTGTATGCTCATTTGGATAAATTAACGTCCAAATATGAAAGCTTTCAGCAATGTCCAATGATGGTGAAAGACATGGGAAAAGAATTTGTGGAAAAGGAAATGAAGGGTGCTTTTGGGATTAAAGTTATTCCAACCGAAATATTTATCAAACAAAAACTTTCTCAGAACAGAAAAGAGAATGATTTTAACAACATCATTACTCAACTTGAACAATCTGATGATAACGCGAGAAAAATTGCGGAGAAAATGAAATTAATAAAGAAATAATCAAAATATACATATGAAGTTATATCCAATACAATGTGGAAAATTTAAACTGGACGGCGGTGCTATGTTCGGAGTCGTCCCGAAGAGTCTGTGGGAAAAAACGAACCCTGCAGACGAAAAAAACCTGATCGAGCTGGGAACACGTTCTCTGCTTATTGAAGATGGAAAAAAACTGATCCTCGTAGACTGCGGTCTTGGTAACAAACAGGATGATAAATTCTTCGGTCACTACTCTCTTTGGGGAGATGATACTCTTGATAAAAATCTTAAAAAATATGGCTTTATAAAGGAGGATATTACGGACGTATTCCTTACCCACCTTCACTTCGATCACTGTGGTGGTGCTATCGAATGGAATGACGACAGAACCGGATACAGACCAGCCTTCAAAAATGCCAACTTCTGGACGAATGAAAATCACTGGCAATGGGCAACAGAACCCAATGCAAGAGAAAAAGCAAGCTTCCTGAAGGAAAATATTATGCCAATGCAGGAAAGCGGCCAGCTTAACTATTTACCTCTTCCTACTACCGGAAACTATGGTTTTGCTCCAGATCTTAAAATGGATGTTATTTTCGTAGACGGGCATACAGAAAAACAAATGCTTCCGGTAATCCAATACCAGGAAAAAACTGTTGTTTTTGCTGCAGACCTTATCCCTACGGCAGGACATATCAACCCTGTGTATGTGATGGGATATGATACCAGACCACTTTTAACAATGGAAGAGAAAGCAAAGTTCCTGAAGCAGTGTGTAGACAACGAGTATTTATTGTTCTTTGAGCATGATGCGCATAACGAGCTTGCAAGCCTTAAAATGACCGAAAAAGGGGTGAGACTTGATGAAACGTTTAGCTTTAATGATGTTTTTGGATATTAATTTTTAATCATGGAAGAATTACATTCAGAAACACAGCAGATAGAGCCGGAACCAGCACCCAAGATCATTGGTTTAACAGGAGGAATAGGTTCTGGAAAAACTACAGTAGCGCGCTTTATAGAGGAATTCGGTTTCCCGGTTTATTATTCCGATGACAGAGCTAAAGCCATTGTCAATGAGAGTGAAGAACTGAAAATAAAAATCAAGGAACTTCTTGGCGAAGAATCTTATGATGAAAATGGGTTATATGACAGAAAATTTGTGGCTGATCAAGTTTTTAATAACAGAGATCTGCTTCAGCAATTGAATGAGATCATCCACCCCGCTGTAAGAATTGATTTTGAAAACTGGGTTAAGAAACAAACCAAATATTTAGTTTTTAAAGAAACAGCTTTATTGTTTGAATTGAAACTTAACAGACAATGTTATAAATCTCTTTTAGTAACTGCTGAGGATAATATCAGAATTAAAAGAGTAATGGACAGGGATAACAAAACCTATCGCGAGGTAGAAGCTGTCATGGAAAAACAGATGCCTGAAAGGGATAAAATAAAAATGGCAGATTGTATCATTTACAATAATACCAATCTGGAAGAACTAAAAGAACAGACTGAAAAAGTAGTTTTCAATATTGAATAAATAAGAACTCGTTAGAAGCTTTTCTAACGAGTTTTTTTCTGCAAAAAATAATTTCTGAGGGATTATTCCAATAAGATATTTTAATAAAAAATAAGCCTCCATTTCTGGAGGCTTATTCTATTTGAAATTTAAATGACTTATTCTTTGATAAATTTCTTTTGGGTAGTATTACCGTTATCGTCGATATCAATAACATAAACACCGTTAATCAATCTGCTTACATTGATCTGGTTATTTAGTAAGATACCGTCAGCAATTACCTGCCCAGCAGCATTGTAGATCTTATATTTAGCTCTCTTGCTAACATTTTTCACAAACAATACTGAGCTTACCGGGTTAGGATAAATCATAACACTTGTCTGATCAATTGGATTAGCAACAGTCGGTTTAGAGATTCTCACTGTATAATCCTCTACTTCTCCGTTTTTGAAGTCAGCACAGTTTACAGGGATACCGTCTCTAGACATTGCTACTCTCATCACTACATACTTATAGTCTGTCATACTTACAAAAGCATCTGCAGGTACATTGAATTTTCCTGAAACAGGGCTGTTTGAATTTGGTGAAGAAGTAAATACTCTTTCATTGATATCAAACTCTCCGTTTCTGTTGAAGTCAATCCAAACTGCGATTCCTTCGTTGTAAGTATTCCCTGTCCATTTCTTCTCGATGATGATCTCATTGTCAGTTGACCCCTGGATCATCTCAATGAATGTTTTAGGAACTCCTGTATAATCTGTATAAGTAGATGCTCCGGATTCATTCTCCATTGTTTTCTTACCGGTAGGCTTCACAGTAACTTTAGAGATATGCTCTCCTGTAGAGTTTTCTGCTTTCATCTTACAGTAGATTACTGTAGGAGTTGTAAAGTAGTAAGGAGGAGTATAGTTTCCTGGCGTACCATTACAGATATTCACTACCTGCATTTCATATTTCGTTAATTCTGTAAGACCTGTCAATACAAGGTTATTAACTAATGAGGGTACTTCTGTCCAGCTTGGAATACCTACTTTTCTATATCTAAGAACATACGTTGCTCCCGGGAACGAATCCCACTGGATTGCCGCTGATGTAGGAAGCAATTGAGTAATTGTTAATCCTGGAGGCGGAATCTGGCATATTCTTTCTGTAGTAAATACTTTAGGGTTTGAATATGGGTTCAGCGTTGTTTCACCATTACACTGGTTAGCAATCTGTACTTCATAAGTTGTATATGGCTCTAGAGGAGTTACACTTCCTAATACATAAGTATTGGCTGGAGCTGCTGGTAAACTTATAGTAGCCCATGTAGTAGTACCTACTTTTCTCCATCTCATTGTATACGTAGAGCTTGCTGCAAGCGGAGACCACGTAATTAATGCTGTTGTTGGAGTTATGTTACTTACTGTTACATTTGGAGGAGTAGGATCACATCTTGTAGTGAATGTCTTGATTGGAGTTGCTGTTCCAACGATATCTCCACAAATTGCTGCTACCTCCACTTCATAAGTAGTAGCTGGTGTCAATCCGCTAATTACTAACGGAAGGTTCCCCAATTGTGCTGAAGCATATACTTGCGTCCAAGCTGTTGTTCCCTGAACTCTGTATCTCACCACATAGCTCACTCCTGCTCCAGTGATGGTAACAGTAGCTGTTGTATGCGTTGTTGTAAATGTTGGTGCATTAGGAGTTGCATTGCTACAAGGTCTGATTCTTACTCTATAGTCTTCCACTTCTCCATCTACTGCATTCTGACACATGGTAGGAGCACTTGTACGTTTCAGTACAACTCTCATAGTAGTTGTCAATGGTCCAGTGTAAGCAGTTGAAGGAACAGCAAAAGTAGCTGTAACCGGAGTCGTTGTATTAGCTGGAGAAATTAAAATTCTCTCGGCATCTGTAAACTGTCCGTTTCTATCAAAGTCAATCCAAGCTGTTACAGCATCGTTACCTGTTGCGCCTGTCCAACCTTTTGCAACAGAGATTTTGTTATTTTGAGAATTTACATCTAAAGTAACAAGAGTTTCAGCTGTAGTATAGCTTGTATAGTTTGTCTGTACTGAAGTATTATTCATTGGTGGAACTCCAAGATTCGAAGAGGTAACTGTTACATTCGAGATATGGTCATTCGTTCCGGTACCTGTCATTGGACAGTAAGACAATGGAGGTGTTGTAAATGCTACTGATGATGAGTAAGAACCTGTGGAACCGTTACAAGTTGTAGAAACCTGAACTTCATAATTGGTTTGCTCTGTAAGACCAGTAATTCCATAGAAGTTCTGACCAGCAGGAACTGTAGCTGTTTGCCAAGCTCCACTTGGAGCAACTCTCCATCTTATATTATATGTAGCACCCGCAGTAGCAACCCATGATACCGTTGCTGTAGTAGCGCCAATATTATTCACTGTAATATTTGTTGGAGCAGCTGTTGAACAAGGCTGAGCATCTACAAATTTCACTGCATAATCTTCTACTTCTCCCTGGCTGAATGTACCACAAGGATTAGCATTATCAAAATATCTCATTACTACACGCATACGGGTAGGAAGAGTTCCTGTATATACGTTACCACTTGCCACCGTAGGTACTGCGAAAGTAGCCGTTACAGGGGTAGTTGTGTTATAGGTAGTATTAAGAATTCTTTCACTGGTTTCAAATGTTCCGTTTCTGTTAAAATCTACCCATGCTGAAACTCCATAAGATGTAGGAGAACCTGGCCAGTATTTGTTTACAGAAATTTTATTATTTGCTGAACCTCTTTCAAAGATCACTACTCTTGTAGCATCTGTTGTATAATCTTTATAATTGTCAGATCCGGAATTACTCAACATAATAGGAGTATTCGTAGGAGTAACAGTTACATTATTAATATATCCGCTTGTAGCAGTATTACTTGTAGGACCTGCTGTACAATAAGTAAGAGCTGGTGTTGTAAAGGTAACACTTGGTGAGAATGCACCTGTTGTTCCTCCACAAACAGTAGCAACCTGTACTTCATAGGTAGTCTGCTCCAGTAATCCGGTAAGCATTTGATTACTGATTAATGGGGTATTTACAGCAATCTGCTGCCAAGCACCAGAAGGAGAAACTCTGTATCTTACTATATAAGTAGCTCCTGTAGCTGATGTCCAAGTAACATTAGCTGAAGAAGGAGTTATGCTATTTACTGTGATATTAGATGGTGGTGCTGTAGTACAAGGTGATAAATCTATAAATTTTACTGCATAGTCTTCAGTTTCACCATAAGAGTATGTTCCACAAGCGTTAATAGGGCTGTATTCGTTTAATACAACACGCATTTTTGTAGTCAGGTTTCCAGTGTAAACACCACCTGCAGCATTTGGTACTGTAAATGTAGCTGTAACTGGAGTTGTTGTATTACTTGGTGAAGTAAGTACTCTTTCATTTGCTTCAAAAACACCATTACGGTTAAAGTCAATCCAAACTCCCGTTAAGAAGCTATATTGATACCCCGGCCAAGTTTTTGAAACAGAAACTGTAGCAGTACCACCTCTTACTAAAGTAACTACTCTCGTAGGATCTGTACTGTAATCTGTATAACCACTTTGATCAGAGTTACTGTTCATTGATGGAGCTCCTTGTGCATTAACAGAAACCTGATTGATATATCCGTCAATAAATGTACTAGTAGCACCAGAAGCACAATATGTAAGAGCCGGTGTTGTAAAGTTTACGCTGGAAGAGAATGCTCCCTGAGAGCCTCCACAGACAGTTGCTACCTGAACTTCATATTGAGTTTGCTCAGTTAATCCGGTAATCAGCTGATTCCCAATCAAAGGAGTTGTAACGTTAATCGTTGTCCAGGCTCCACCTGATACAGGTCTGTATCTTACAACATAAGTAGCTCCTGCAGAAAGATACCAAGCTACGTTAGCTGAAGTTGTTGTAAGGTTTGAAACTGTAATATTAGTAGGCGGTGCTGCTGAACACGCTGGCAACTGGTGACTTTCCAGCTGGATTCTTGGAATATCTGCAAGTCTGTCTTTTGCAGAAGGAGGTGCAGCAGGATCCGGGTTCGTTCCATCTTCATAATAGATGATACCTCGGTTTGCCCCTGCATTATAAGATCCCCAAGCGGTACCTGGTGAAGATGCGTAACCTGGAGTTTTTTCATTTACAGCAACCACAAGATTGTCTGTTCCATTCCATAAAAATGGTGTAGCTAATTGAAGCGTTACCCAGTTTCCATTCGTTAAGTTAGGTAAATCTCCGGCATACACCTGAGTCAGAGAACTTAGCGGCACCCAGTTTGTATTGGATGTAAAGGCAGCCTGGGTAGTATTTCCCATGTATACCACCCAATCCTTATATACAGCCTGAGAGGTTGCAACAGTAGTGGAATAAAACTTTATAGCTGTGATATAGTTCGACGTACCAATGGCAGTCGTAAGTTCCGCAGCCGTATAGATCTGCTGGGAATAACTATACCCATAGTAGGAACGTATGGGGAGATACACAGAGGTACCCGTTCCTGTCCCGATCTGTCCTGCCTGAGCCGAGACTTTGGATACAAAGCCTGTACAAATCAAACAGAGAAACAGAATTAAAGAGGTAAAGAATTTCTTCATAATGTTTTCATTATAATATTAATCACACAAATCTAATCATTTTTTATTATTAATTTATAAGTGCATTTATGTTTTTTTTATAAAAAAATAACAAATTCATCACTTATGCTCTAAATAAAGAAATCCCCGGGAGTTCCCGGGGATTTACTAATATTTAAAGGTTATCTTTATTTTTTGATAAATTTAGATTTGAATTGTTCAATTCCTTTATCATCTATTGTAATAATGTAACCACCTTTAACTAAAGCTGAAACATTAACCTTTCCATTATTAATATTTCCTCTATCGACTAATTGTCCGGCAGCACTATAGATTTTATAAGTTGCTTTATCTGAAACTTTAGTAATGTTTAGAACATCAGTTGCAGGGTTTGGATAAATCTGAATACCATTATTTTTAACAGCACTTTCAGAAGTAGCAAGATTACCTGTAATAACTACGTTATAATCTTCAACCTCACCATCGAAAAGTTCTCCACAAACATAATCTGAAGGTAATGATAAACCAATGTTACCACCTCCAGTTCCAGCACCTACATAGAATGCTACAACTCTCATTCTTAACGGCTGTCCTTCTACTGCATTCGCTGGAATTGTAACGTTTCCGCTTACTACAGTTGATGGCTGCGTTAATGTTACAGGATAATTCAATACTCTTTCTGAATCACTGAAAACACCATCCTTGTTAAAGTCTATAAATGCAGCTACCGTATCATAATCAGCACTACCGGAGTTTCCTACGGTAACAGAAATAGGATAAGTAGTTCCTTTTACAAGGTTAACTTGAAGTGCTGTATTTGTTGCATAGTTTGTATATGTACTATTTGCCGAAGTATTATTTACATTCGCAAGTGTCACATTGGCAATGTACTCATAGTCTGAACTTGTTGAAGCAGCTGCGCAGTAAGCAAGTGCAGGTGTACTGAAGTTTACAGATGCAGAATATGTTCCTACTGTAGTACCACAAACTAAAGCTACCTGAACTTCATACGTTGTACCATCAATTAAATTACTTAGGTTGATTGAAGGAACTGCTGTATCAGCTTCAGTCCATACAGTTGTACCTACTTTTCTGTAACGTACTTTATAAGTTGCGCCTGTATAAGACATCCAAGATACACTTCCTGAAGACACCGTAATGTTGCTTACAACAACGTTAGTTGGTGCAGCACTGCTACAAGCAGATAGGGGTGCAATACTTACAGGTCCTACTGCATAGAAAACATTTCCTATTGAAGAAACTCTTACTTTAATAGTCTGACCGTTCAATGAAGAAGGGAAAGTAAAGTTTTCAGATCCGTCATTAGGTGTTGATGCTGATAATACCGTCCAGGTTGTTCCGTTATCTGTAGTATAATCAATTTTTACATTAGCAACATTATAAGGAGCTGCATTAGTATTGGCAACAATCCATTGAACCGGAGTTGGAGTATTCACATCAGCATATTGGTTAGCTAATCTGAAAGGACCATTATCTCCTACAACGATAGTCTGAACTTTAAAAGCAGATTGCTGTTCAGCTACATTGGAATTATTATCTCTTACAGTTAATGCAAAATTTGTAGTTCTTGCCGTAGTAGATACAGCTTCCCAAGTATTGTTTGCGTTATTTAATACTCCATTCATTACAGACGTAAATTTCGGGAAGTATCTTGTTGGGCTTGCGTTTGGAGCAGCAGATCTGAATGAGGCTCCTGATGTTGTATTTCCTAAGTTATATTTATCAATGGAAACTAAAGCATCATCTACCTCTTCCCAAGAATATGTCATTGGGTCATTTTCAGGATCTGTAGCACTACCCGTCAAGGCAAAAGCAGTACCTTTTGGTATAGTATATGTTGGCAGGTCAGTAATTACCGGTGGGTTATTGGTAATTGTAGTTTCTACGTCACATGTTTTTGCAATTAAGTTAGCTTGTACCTGACCGATACTTGCTTTATGGAAATAAGGATCAGAGTTTTGCTGAACATCTGTATCAGGACCAGTAATACCTGCATATCCCATAATGGTAGTTCCTGAACCTGGCTCCATATTTACCCCGCTTCCTTCAAGATTATGAGAGAAAGTATGGTTAGCTCCTAACTGGTGACCCATCTCATGGGCTACATAGTCAATATCGAAGCTATCCCCTGATGGAATTCCATTCGCAGGAGAAGTAAATCCTGAACCTTTTCCTTTAGGAACTGAAGTTGTAGGATTAATACATACACATCCGATACATCCGGCGTTTCCTCCACCTCCAGATTTACCGAATAAGTGTCCGATATCATAGTTAGTATTTCCTACATTATTTGTCAAAGCTGTTTGCAGCTGTGCATTCCATGCGCCTTGTGCTCCGGTTGCAGCAGCGGCATATGGATCTGTAGCAGGATCAATATAAATTACATTGGGAAAGTTTTGTAAATTCAAATGCAATGCAAAGTCTTTCTCAAAAACTCCATTTACTCTGGTTAGAGTATTGTTGATCGCAACAAGAGCAGGAGCTCTTTTCTGATCATCCGTAGCAGTAGCAGGTACACCAGCAAGTCCCATAAAGTATTGCGTATACTCACCCGTAACAGACATTGCCAGTCTCATTGTTCTATATTTCTTATCAGAACTTTTATTAAAAGTTGTTGGCTGATTAGTGAACGACTGTCCATTTTTTAATAAAGCATCTATTTCCTTCTTAGCAGCAGGAGATTCTTCTGTAGAACACAAGAAACCGTTCTTTTCCTTTTTTGTCTTAGGATGAACAGCATACACTGTTTTGTCTGTTGAAGCAGGATCAATAAATTCATATTTATCTCCATGGATGATCATTGACTGAAAATCATTAGGAGCGATACTGAATCTTAAGTATTTGGTAGGGTCATCGACACTTGTTCCAACATAAGATCCTAATTCATACTTGTCTGCCAGTTCTTTTACAACTACTGGAAAACTATATACATTAAACCTTTCAATCTTCCCGCTCATCGTAGGAAGAGAAATTACTACAGGAGTGGAATTTGCTCCCATTTCCTGTGCATTCTTCAGCTGAGATCTCAGTAAGTTCAGGTCCAGTTTATAGTACCCGTTACTTCTTACATTAGATTGATCTACTCTAAATCCTGTACTTCTTTTGTTGTCGTCTCCTTTTTTAAGAGAAGTTGGTGTCCATTGGCCGAACACTGCCCCTCCTATACAAGTAAACATTAAAGCAGTAAATACTCTTTTCATAAATTAAAACACAATTATAATTTCCGCCAAATATAGCCATTTTATAACTCACACAAATAAAATAACTTAATATTTTTTAATATTATACACCTAAAAAACACATTCATTAAAAAAAATATAAATCAAAAAACAAGATTGATTTTATATTATATATATTGTAAAAGTCAAGGATAATCATTTATAGAAATTATAAATAGCATTCATTAAAAAAAACACAACCTTTAGAATATTCTAAAGGTTGTGTTTTTTTATTTTAATCGGTAAGAGCTATCATTTCTAGAATTTATAAGCTATATTCCATGCAAATCCCATATTAAACTTTGAAGAACTTTTTCCAAAACCAGGAACAATCATTGGAGTGATGTCATCCTGTTTAGAAGTATATACCATATATCTTGGCTGGAGATTTACATCTATATAAAAATTGGAACTGAATAACTGTACTCTACCTCCAATAGTTCCTTCCAACCAAAAAGAAGACTGTGAGGATGAAGGAAATGCTTCAGAAGAATTACTTCCTCCAAATCCACGAACGGGAATCGCCATATATTCCTGATTATAGAAAGATCCAGCAACTTTTCCACCAGCATAAAATCCGTTAAATTCATTTTCTGCATCTTTTGCCAGCATATAGAAAGCTCCTAACTTAACGAAAGGACCGCTTGCCTTAGCATCATAGCCATTTTTCTGATATACGTTTTTCTCAAAACCGGCTTCTGCAATAGCATGAACATTTCCTTTGATCTTGGAGGAAATAAATCCCTGATACAGTTTTCTATCTGAAAAAAATCCGGCTCCGGTATTCAATACATCAAGGCCAACCATAAAATTAGGTTCATATTTTTCCTGAACCTTCTTCTCTGCTTCCTTTTTTTTGTCTTGGGCCCAGCTTATTATTCCAAATAAACTAAAAAGAAAGGTAAAGATTAGTCTTGTCTTCATTCTCTATTTGATTTTGTCCGGCCTCCACTTTCTGAACTGGATCCGGAGTTACTAATTCTGAAGTTAAATTCTCGTAATACTTTTTGATTCCGCATCCGGGAGAGACATATGTTGACTTTGTAGTATATTTAATTCTTACTTTAGATTCCGTGCCCTTTTTCGTAAGTTTAAAATAAACGTCTGTATAAGGTGAACTGTCTACCCGTAGAGGAATTAACCTGGAATCAGTCTTTACAGCTACTCCCAGATCTACCTTTCCGGCACCATAGTCTACTGCGACATAAAGTGAATCCAGAGTCGTCTCTTTTCCACTATCAATGTCTCTGAAGGCCACCTTCATTCTTGGAGTTCCTTCTCCGCTTTCACAAATATCATCGTCGCCTCCACAGGAAACAAGCATTCCTAAAAAGCAGATCGCTATGAGAAATTTAAAATACTTCATATTAAGATTTGAAATTCAAATTTAAATAAATTTATTTTTTAATCAGTAATGCAATGTTCTCAACATGGTGTGTTTGTGGGAACATATCTACCGGTAAGATCTTTACTAAAGTATAATGTTCTTTCATTAAAGCAAGATCTCTTGCCTGTGTAGCAGAGTTACAGCTTACATAAACTACTTTTTCCGGCGAAAGCTTAAGAATCTGTTCTACAACCTTCTGATGCATTCCATCTCTTGGTGGATCTGTGATTAATACATCTGCTTTAGGATGGTTAGCCATGAATTCATCATTAAAGATATCTTTCATATCTCCACAATAGAATGTTGTATTTGTTAAACCGTTCAAAGCAGCATGTTCTATTGCCGCATCTATTGCTTCCTGTACAGATTCTATTCCGATTACCTGTTTTGCATTTCTTGCTACATATTGTGCGATGGTTCCTGTCCCTGTATAAAGATCATACACAACTTCATCACCTTTCAGATCTGCAAACTCCAGAGTTTTTCTGTATAGCTCCAACGCCTGTTTGTAATTGGTCTGGAAGAATGATTTCGGTCCAATCTTAAACTTCAGCCCGTCCATCTCTTCCATAAGATACCCTTCTCCGAAATATACGTTGATATTTAAATCATAGATAGAGTCATTCTGTTTAGGATTGATGGCATATACCAATGTTTTAATCTGTGGGAATTTTTCTAATAAGAACTCAAAAAGTTTTTCTCTGTTTTCTTTTTCTTCTCTGTAAAGCTGGAAAAGAACCATCCATTCTCCATGAGAATTCTGTCTCATCATTAAGGTTCTTAAGAATCCTTCCTGATTTCTTACATCAAAGAAATCCAGGCCAGTATTAACGCCATATTCTTTTACAGCCAATCTAATAGCATTAGAAGGATCTTCCTGAAGGAAACATTCTTTCAAATCAAGAATTTTGCTCCACATTCCGGGAATATGAAAACCTAAAGCATCTTTGCTCCCGAAATTTTCTTCAGAACTGATTTCGTACTGAGTAAGCCATCTTGCATTGGAAAAGGAAAACTCCATTTTATTTCTATAAAAATACTGTTCTTCAGATCCAAGAATTGGCACAGTTTCAAACTCATCAATCCCTCCGATTCTTTTAATATTATTATAGACTTCTTCCTGTTTAAAATCAAGCTGTTTTTCATAGCTCATATTCTGCCACTTGCATCCTCCGCAAGTACCAAAGTGGATACATTTAGGTTCAACTCTGTATGGGGATTTTTCAAGTATTTCAATCGCTTCGCCTTCATAATATTTAGACTTCGCTTTTTTCACTCTCACATTCACAATATCTCCTGGAATTGCGCCTGTTACCATTACGGTTTTACCCTCCTCTGTTTTTCCTATTGCCACTCCTTTTGCTCCGGCAGTCAACAATTTTATATTTTCAAGAGTTAGATCTCTTTTTTTCTTCCTACTCATTCTAAAATTTTCTATTTTCCTAATTGAAACTTTTACGTTCCAGTTTGCAAAAATACAATAAAAAAAACCTTATCCGAAGATAAGGTTTCTATACTGTGTTAAAGTTTATTATTTTGTTGGAGCCGGCTGTGGATTTGCTGGCTGTGGTGCTTGCTGCATTGCAGATGGATCAAGCTGTAATTGTGGCTGCATTTGCGCTGGATCTACCTTCGGTGCTGAAAGACCTGTTTGTTTATCCAAAATAGTCACTAATTCCTGCTCACCAAGGTTTACAAAAGATCTGCTGGCAATTTTACCATCTTTATCAATAATCACAAAGCAAGGTAACTTAAACCCGTATACTCCATATTTCTTAGCGATGTCAGAGTTCAATCCTCCTTCTCCATAAACATTCACTCCCTGAATACCTTTTAATAAAGAGTTGCTTGTCTTAATAAATTGATCTTTTGTATCGTCTACGTTTACAAATACAAAATTCATTTTAGACTTATAAAAGTTTACCACTTCTTTTAATACAGGTACTGTAGCTTCGCTGATGTAAGGATTCCATGAAGCATAGAAGAATAACATATAAGGTTTTCCTTTGTTTTCAGAAAGCTGGTATGATTTACCATCTTGTTTTGCTAATGATGCTTCAGGAGCTGCTTCTCCGATTTTAAGTCCTGTAATAGCTACCTGCATTTTTAAAAGATCACTTTTAATGGTAGCATCTTTAATATCTGAATCGATGATCTTTTTAATCTTGTCAATATTGGCAGCCGGAGTTGTTGGATGAATATCAGCCTGCGCCATTACAAATGCAAGAAGATAATCTTTTGCAGTTTGAGATAAATCTTTTTTTGTTTTCAAATACTGAGCGAACATCTCAGAAGTTGTAATCCCTGTTTTTCCTTTGCTGTTTGCTTCAGCATACTTCTGGAAATCCGGAGTCATTTTTACAAGAAGATATTGTCTGTAAAGAGGAATCGTTTTTACCATTCCATCTTTGTCTGTTTCCAGCTGAGTTTCGTAATCTTTGAAAGCTTTAGACGCTTTGAAAGAAGGATTTCCAGACATTGGACCGTGAGACATTTCATAGTTCGCAAGCAAGTTAAGAATGGTTACTTTCACATCGTTTTTCTTCCATTCCAATAATCCTTTGCTTGGATTATTTTTCTTTGCAAGGTCATCTACGTTTTTATTAATATCTGCTTCAATTTTATGCATACCTTTCAAAAATGCAGCTTCATCTCCACCCATTAATACAGGTAAATTAACTTTACCTCCATATTCTGCCAAGAACTTCATACTTGCCGTAAGGAAGTCATTATTCTTTTTAGCATCCCCGGTAATCACATATTCATTTGGGAAAGTTGCTCCGTTTCCTGAGATATTTACTTTTTGTCCACCTTCAAGATAGATCAGGCTTTGTCTGCCAGCGTAATTGATTACGTACATTCCATCTTTAGGAGCGTCAAAATTTCCTGAAAAGTTTCCGTCTTTATCAAGACCTATATTAATCAAAGGCAGGGTTCCTACTCCTGAAGCTTCTACAAATTCAATTCTTTCTAATGGTGAGCTTCCAGTAATTTTTCCTTTTACTTCTACTTTTTTTGAACAAGACATCACAAAGAATGTGATGATAAACAATAAAAGATATTTTTTCATTTCAATTTTTAATATTACACAAAAATACGCTTTTTAGGGCTTGCTAATTCACACTAATTATTTTTTTTAAAAATTTTATTATTACCATTCAAAAGGGATATTCCAATTATTGAAGGTCATCTTTTTGAAGGTAAAAAGTATTTGAAAGTTTTTTCAGAAAACGATTCAATTACCTTCCAAATATATACTTAATAAATAAAGAATAACGAAGATCAGTCAATAAGTTAACAAACTTTAACAGGGTTAACTTTTTCATAAAAAAATCGCCTCCAAAAATGAAGGCGATTTTTTATATATTTGAATCAATTCTATCCTTGATCTGCAAGAGCAGCCATGTATTCTCTGTTCATTCTTGCGATGTTTTCAAGAGAAATACCTTTAGGGCATTCTACCTCACATGCTCCGGTATTTGAACAGTTTCCGAAACCTTCTTCGTCCATAGCTTTCACCATGTTCAGAACCCTTCTCTTAGCTTCTACTCTACCTTGTGGAAGTAATGCATACTGAGAAACTTTTGCTCCAACGAATAACATTGCAGATCCGTTTTTACATGTAGCTACACACGCTCCACATCCGATACAAGCTGCAGCATCCATTGCTTTATCTGCATCTTCTTTAGGAACAGGGATTGCATTAGCATCCAATGTATTACCAGAAGTGTTCACAGAAATGAATCCTCCTGCTGCCATTACTCTGTCGAATGCGCTTCTGTCTACCATCAAATCTTTGATTACAGGGAAAGCAGCACTTCTCCAAGGTTCAATAACGATCGTCTCACCATCTTTGAACATTCTCATGTGAAGCTGACAAGTTGTAATACCTGTATCAGGCCCGTGAGCTCTACCATTGATGTAAAGAGAACACATACCGCAAATTCCTTCACGACAGTCGTGGTCGAAAGCGATAGGTTCTTTTCCTTCGTTAATTAAGTTTTCGTTCAGGATATCCAACATCTCCAAAAATGAAGAGTCTGTAGATACATCTGATATTTTATAGGTCTCAAACTGACCTTTAGTTTTACTATTTTTTTGTCTCCAAATTTTCAGCGTAAGATGTAAGCCTTTTTTTGCACTCATAATGTTATATTTATAGGTTGGAGATTATTTATAACTTCTAGTTTTAACCTCGATGTTGTCGTATATCAATTCTTCTTTATGCAACACTTCTGTGTTGATATCGTTTCCTTGATATTCCCAAGCTCCGACGTATTTGTAGTTTACGTCATCTCTTTCCGCTTCTCCATCCGGAGTTGAATGGTCTTCACGGAAATGTCCACCACAAGATTCATTTCTGTGTAGTGCATCGATAGCCATTAATTGTCCAAGTTCAAGGAAGTCTGCTACTCTGAATGCTTTTTCAAGTTCAGTGTTCATCCCTTCTCCTTCTCCTGGTACTTTTACGTTTTTCCAGAAATCGTTTCTTACTTCTTCAATTTCTTTGATTGCTTCTCTTAATCCTTCAGGAGTTCTTCCCATTCCAACTTTATTCCACATAATGTTTCCTAATTGTTTGTGGAAATGGTCTACAGAATGAGTTCCTTTATTGTTTAAGAAGAATTCAATTTTTTCTTTAATTCCTTTTTCAGCTTCGTCAAACGCTCCTGAGTTCGTAGGAATAGCTCCTGTTCTGATATCTGCAGAAAGGTAATCTGCAATCGTGTAAGGAAGTACGAAATATCCGTCAGCAAGACCCTGCATCAATGCAGAAGCACCCAATCTGTTTGCACCGTGATCAGAGAAGTTAGCTTCACCGATTACGAAACATCCCGGAATAGTAGACTGAAGGTTATAATCAACCCATACACCACCCATGGTATAGTGAACTGCAGGATAGATCTTCATTGGAGTTTTGTAAGGATCATCAGCAGTAATTTTTTCGTACATTACGAATAAGTTACCGTATTTCTCCTCTACCCAGCTCTTACCTAAATCATAGATCTGCTGATCTGTTGGATTATGAATATGTTTTTCGATAGCGGATTCTTTACCTTTTTTCATGATCTCTGTAGAGAAATCAAGGTAAACACCTTCCTGAGTATCATTATTTTCGATTCCGAATCCAGCATCACATCTTTCCTTAGCAGCCCTGGACGCAACGTCTCTAGGTACAAGGTTACCGAATGCAGGGTATCTTCTTTCCAAATAATAATCTCTATCTTCTTCTTTAATATTTTCAGGTCTTAATTTACCTTCTCTGATTGCTACCGAATCTTCATGTTTTTTAGGAACCCAGATTCTTCCTGAGTTTCTTAATGATTCAGACATCAAAGTCAGTTTAGACTGCTGTGTTCCATGAACAGGAATACAAGTCGGGTGAATCTGTACGTAGCAAGGGTTTGCGAAGTAAGCTCCTTTTTTGTGAATTTTCCATGCAGCAGAAACGTTAGATCCCATTGCATTGGTAGAAAGGAAATATACGTTTCCGTATCCTCCAGAAGCGATTACTACAGCGTGAGCAGAATGTCTTTCAATTTCACCTGTTACAAGGTTTCTTGCGATAATCCCTCTCGCTTTTCCGTCAACAATAACAAGATCTAACATCTCATGACGGTTATACATTTTGATTCTTCCTTTACCGATCTGACGGCTCATTGAAGAATAAGCACCTAATAATAACTGCTGCCCTGTTTGTCCTTTTGCGTAGAAAGTTCTTTTTACCTGAACCCCACCAAATGAACGGTTATCTAGCTGACCGCCATAATCTCTCCCGAAAGGAACTCCCTGGGAAACACACTGGTCAATAATATTTGCAGAAACTTCAGCTAATCTGTAAACGTTGGCCTCTCTTGCTCTATAGTCACCACCTTTAATGGTATCATAGAATAATCTGTAAGTAGAGTCACCGTCTCCCTGGTAATTTTTAGCTGCGTTGATCCCTCCCTGAGCTGCAATAGAGTGTGCTCTTCTTGGAGAATCCTGGTAGCAGAATGCTTTCACATTATATCCTTGCTCAGCTAATGTAGCTGCAGCAGAACCTCCTGCCAAACCTGTACCTACAACAATAATATCAATCTTATCTCTGTTGTTTGGTGCAACAAGGTTCATATGGTCTTTATGATTTTTCCACTTGTCTTTAAGAGGACCCGCTGGAATTCTTGAATCTAATTTACTCATACTAGTATATTGATATTATTGAGTTATAAAATGGAAAACTGCAACGATGATAAATCCTGCAGGGATAAGGATTGAATACCATGTCCCGAAAGCTTTGATCACCGGCGTATATTTTGGATGTCTCGCACCGATAGACTGGAATGAAGACTGGAATCCGTGCGCTAAGTGTAATCCTAGCAGAACAAAAGAGATTACATACAAAGCCACTCTCCAAAGATCAGCAAACTTTTCATGAAGTTCCGGCCAGAAACGTTCTGCATCAGGAGTCAATCCTTCTACATACTTGTAATTAATTTCATGTAGCCAGAAATCATATAAGTGAAGCGCCAAGAAAGCTAAAATAACAGCTCCTGAAATAATCATATTTCTGGACATCCATGAAGAATTCACTGATGCGTTGTTAGCTGCATACTTTACCGGACGCGCTTTATTATTCTTGATCTCAAGCACAAATCCCATTACAAAATGGAAAATTACTGCAAAACCAAGAATAGGCTGCATTAAGAACTGCACAAAAGGATTATAGCCCATAAAGTCAGATGCTGTATTGAATGCATCCTTGTTTAGAACTGATAACAAATTGGTTGTCAAATGCAGTATAAGAAAAATCAGCAAAAACATAGCTGATAATGCCATAGCGTATTTTCTACCTATCGTAGAACTCGTTAAACCTGCCATATAAGTTTAAATTTGAATTTCCACAAAATTAAGAAAGTTTAACAATATCGAAAAGTGAGAAATCTCACAAATAGACAGTTTGTAATCTTTCTAAATAAGATTTTCACCCATTATAAATACAGGAAAATGGCTAAATTCAGAACCATCATTTCAGATCATAAATCTTATTCCTGAAAACCACTTTTTGAATGGAGGGTGACAAGGTTTTTATCTCAAAATGATCTACTCTCCTGGAAGCACAATATGGATTGACTATATACTGTAAAATCTTCGTCTTATTTTTCATATCCGAAATCCAGAAACAGACTCTGTCACCATTTTTCACTGAAAAAATTTTGTTTCTGTTAAAATGATGAACCAATATCTCTTCCTTCTGATTTTCAAAAGCCGTGATTCCGCTTCTTATCATTAGAAATAGTAATGCTGTCATCATCAACCTCATCGTATTTTTCATATTGAATTTCAGTATAGCTGCTCTTAGCAAATAGACAAACACTGATACTGACATCACTTCTATCCCATTCATTGGAATATTTTCAAAGAACAGTACATCCACTTCAGCAAACCAATGGATTACCTTCAGTAAAAACTGAATAATCCCATCATATATACCATTTATAAGTGCAAAATCAATCCCAAAAGAAATAAGAACTGTTATTAAAAAAGAGAAAATAATAATTAATTCAGAAAAAGGAACAATAACAAAATTGGCAATGATTGATATCAATGAAAACTGATGAAAATAGTACAATACCAGAGGAAGTGTTGCCAACTGTGCAGATAAAGATATTGTAATCGTGTTAAACAGAAGTTTTTTAATATAATTATCCTGTTTTGGGAAGTATTTCAGCAGAGGCTGATTCAGCCAATAAATTCCCAGAACAGCCAAAAAGCTAAGCTGAAAACCTACATCAAAAAGCTGTTGTGTATCTCCGATTAGAATAAAAAAAGCAGATAAAGCCAATGCATGAAGCAGATCCGGCTTTCGCTGAAGCAAAACAAAAATGAAATAAACACTCAACATGATGCAGGACCGTAATACCGAATTACCAAATCCGATAAAAGCGGCGAACAACCAGATAAAAATCAAACTGAAAACAACCGCATATTTTCTGAATTGCAAAGGAGCAAACCGAATCAGAAAAAAGTAGAACATCCCAAAAACAACCACAATATGAGTTCCAGAAATAGCCAGAAAATGAACCAACCCGGACTTATTGAAATCACTAACAGTGCCTGCATCAATTTCTGTTCGGTCTGCCAGAATAATACCTTTTAGAAATTCTTTAGTTTTTGCTGAAATTTCTATTTTATCAATTTTCTTAAGAACTTCAAACCTATATTGCCTAAGCTGATCTGCCCACGTTAAGTCATTCCGTTCAGCAGATATAATTTCTTTTGAAAGATAAACCTGGCAATCCATATGTTTTCTTTTCAGATATTGAGCATAATCAAATTGAAAATCATATGACAGAATCTGAGGTTTCGTAATGTAAACCTTAGCTTTATAGTAGTGAATAAAATCTAACTCTTTACTCTCTTTTGGAACATAAAAAATTGAATTAAAACATGCATTTCTCGCCTGTGCAATGCCTTCATATTTTCTATATTTTTCCGAAGAATTTAGTTTCTGAGAGATCTTAAATAAAACCGTTTCATGCTTATTTATGGGGAGTTTATCAACCGATGAAGAAGTGTTATAGAAATGAAGAACAATTCCTGCTCCAAACAACAGAAGCATCAATAAAACAATTTTGGTTTTATGCAGAAGATAAGAATGAAAACAGATTAAAATCAACAATATTGAGCATATTATTCCCACTCCATCAACAACGATCTCTGCTAATACCACTCTATCCTGAAAAAGAATTCCAAGAATAAAGCATATTGCCAGAATAAGAAGAGGTTGTTTGTTCAATATCCATTAATTATCCTTTTAAAATAGGCAATGAATGGGAAATTCACGACCTCTTTAAAAACTAAATAAGCGCTCTGTCTTCATTAAAAATGTTAACAGAACGCTTAATTTTTTTTACTAAAAATTACATTTAAAAGTATATTATCTCTTTTTCAAAAATTTATCCGTCAAACGCTTCGTTTCTTTGATATAAAATAAAGGATCTTTCCCGTAATCTTCATATTTGAAATCTACTGCTTTTTTAGGAATAGCAGGCTCTATTTGCGTTCCTTCATGCCATTCATTGAATGATGTAATTCCAATAAACTCAGGATTTACTTTACTGGCAGCATCAAACATTTTCTCATAATATTTTCCATGATCTCTGCTTTTGAAATTAGCTTCATTCCACGGTCGGATTCTTGTATCGGAATAACCAGGACCTACACACGGAATAAAAATCAGATGATGATCTTTAGCAAAGTTGGCCATAAAATCCCAATTAGCCGTTGTACTTCCATATACAAATCCTTCGCTGGCAAAATAGGTATAGAAACCATCAAAGCCTGCCGAATCGAAAAATTTAGCATCATCTTTCTCAACCCAAAGTCCGATATAAAGAGCATCTAAATCCGTGTTTCTGACTGTTTCCGCTCCATCTTTGGATAATATTTTCATCCATTCTTCTTTAGAAATTTTATAGCTGTCATACACATAAAACAGAGGTTTTCCTTCTTTTTTATAGAATGCATGATGATTGGAATACGTTTTTAACAGGTAAGAAAGCTGCTCTTTTAATTCCGAAGTGTTTTTATAAAAGGGCTCAATGTGGAATGCTATTTTTAAATCAAACCGATCTGCAATATCTAAATACTTGATAAGACTTTTATCCGTAAACGAATCTTTTCCCAACCAGCTTACGACAACCACTCCTACTCCGGAGTCTTTAATCATTTTCATATGTTGCTCGATAGTTTTCGGATCATTGGAACTGTAGTTACCAAGAGCCGGGTAAAAATTAGCTCCGATATCATCACCTCCTTTATGATGCCCCAGATTATTCCACTTCGGATTACTCCAGTGAGGAAGAATCTCATGATTCCAATGCTGATAATCTCCATCTGTTGCAGGATTGGCGTACCAGCCGTAATAAAATATCTGAACCTTATCTCTTATACTGTTCTGCTGGGCAAAACTGTTTGTGAAAAATAATACAAAAGTCAGGAATAACAGTAAACGGTTACAATAATTCATAGTTAAAAAGTAGATTAATAATCAGAAAATCAGCACAAACTATACTTTCAATATCACCTCAGCAGCATGATCGCTGGCTCCTTTTCCGCCAAGTTTTTCTCTAAGAAGGCTATAGTCATTCAGAACCTGCTCCCTCTTTTCTCCTGACAAAATTTTATTGAGCTCTTCTACCAGATTTTTAGTATTCAGATCATTTTGAATCAATTCTTTCACCACTTCTCTGTCCATAATCAGATTAACCAGAGAAATATAATTGATATTTTTCACCAATCTTTTAGCAATAGCATAGGAAATCTTACTTCCACGATAGCACACCACTTCAGGGATATTCAACAAAGCGGTTTCCAACGTAGCTGTTCCGGAAGTCACCAAAGCAGCTTTTGAACATCTTAGCAAATCATAGGTTTTATTAGAAACAAAATGAACATTATCATCTACATATTTCTGATAAAATTCTTTTGGAAGACTTGGGGCTCCGGCAATCACAAACTGATAGTTTTGAAACTGCGGTCTTACGGAAAGCATTATTTCAAGCATCTTTTCTACTTCCTGTTCTCTGGAACCCGGAAGTAATGCAATAATTTCTTTTTCATTCAACCCATGCTCCGATTTGAATTTTTCAATGCTTATTTCCTGAAGATCCGAAATAGCATCCAGCAACGGGTGACCTACAAAATGAGAATGTACTCCATGTTTTCTATAAAATTCTTCTTCAAATGGAAGAATAACCATCATTTCATCCACATATTTTTTGATAATCTCTACGCGGCCTTCTTTCCATGCCCAAAGCTGTGGAGAAATATAATAAACCACTTTGATTCCCAATTCTTTGGCAAATCTGGCAATTCTCAGATTAAATCCCGGATAATCTACCAGAATCAAAACATCAGGTCTGTTCTTCTGAATATCCTCTTTACAGAATTTAATATTATTCAGAATAGTACGGAGGTTCATCACTACTTCCAGAAATCCCATAAAGGCAAGGTCACGATAATGTTTCACCAGCGTTCCGCCCTGAGCTTTCATCATGTCACCGCCCCAAAATCTGAATTCCGCATTCGGATCCTTTTGTTGTAAGGCTTTCATCAGATTGCTTCCATGCAGGTCACCGGAAGCTTCTCCTGCAATAATATAATACTTCATTTCTATAGTAAGGATAGAGAACAAATTAAGACAGATATGATCTTAATTCGTAAATTTGTTCAAAGATAATGATAAAAAATGTCAGAAGAATTTGAAATCCGGAATAAAGTTGCAGAAAGCGGCCTTATCAATTTTGACCTTACCACTTTACTGCCAAAAGGGGAAAGAAAGGGTATAGACCTTAAAGATTTCCTTTTTCAGGAAATGATCCTGAAAGAAAAAGATTTCCGCGAAAAGGTAGACGCTATCGATACGGAACAATATAAAGACGCTTATATATACATTTACAATTCTGTAGACACTATTATTCCTCTTTGGGCTTATTTTGTTTTAACAGCAAAAATTACCGATGTAGCAAAGAAAGTAGTTTTTGGAAGCCGCGAGGATCTGGAAGTTATTTTAATGCATAATGCGATCCAGACTCATGATTTTGAGGAAATGAGAGGAAAAAGAGTCCTTGTAAAAGGATGTTCAGATAAAGAAATTCCTGAAAATGCTTATATTGAATTGGTAGAACAACTGAAACCTATTGTAAAATCTCTAATGTTCGGAGAAGCGTGTTCAAACGTTCCTATCATTAAAAACTAAGGCTTTCTGAAAAGCTCTCAGAAACTTTAACAATAATTATGAAAGACGGTCAATTTGTGAGGCATATTTTTTGATAACTTTGGTGTACTTAATACTAAATAAACACAAAAAATGAGTTTAATTGACCTACTTACAGGGAACACAGGCAACCAGGTTGCTGAACAGGCTGAAAACAAATTCGGAATCAATAAAAACCAGGTAATCGCCCTATTAGCTGTTGCTACCCCTCTTATTATTTCTTATCTTAGAAATAAATCTCAGGATGCTAAAGAAGCAGAAGCTTTAAATAATGCTTTAGATAAAGACCACAACGGAAGTATTTTAAATGATGCTTCACAAATTGAAGCAAGACAGGCTGAAGGAGGATCTATTCTTGATCATATCTTCGGTGGGCAAAAAAGTACTGTTGAAAACCAACTGTCACAGAACACTGGAATTTCAATAGATAAAATAGGTCCTATTCTTGCAATGCTTGCACCTGTAGTAATGGGTTATATCGGACAGCAAAAACAACAGAGCAATGTAGGAGCAGGAGGTTTAGGAGATCTTCTAGGAGGAATCCTTGGAAATGCTTCCAATCAGGCACAAGCTCAGCAGTCTAATCCTTTAAATGACATTCTTGGAAGTGTTTTAGGAGGAGGAGGAGGACAATCTCAATCATCAGGAAATCCTTTGAACGATATTCTGGGAAGTGTATTGGGTGGTGGAAACCAACAACAAGGCGGCGGCTTAGGCAGCATCCTTGGTAATATTTTGGGAGGTAAATAATTAATTTAATTTTCATAAAAAAGACCGGAGTTATGATCTTCGGTCTTTTTATTTTTAATTACTTTTTAGATTTTTCTGCAGAAGCAGGAAATGATTTTGAAGCTTTTTTAGGTCTTCTTTTACCATAACTTCCGGAATTAATTTTTCCTCTTCTTGATTTTTTGTCTCCTTTTCCCATAGTATTATATATGTATTTGTTGTTCTACGAATTTAGAAAATACAATACTAAAATCCAATTAATGAAGCTGTTAAAGTTTTATAAATTAGGGAGGAAAACTGGAAGTTATTTTTATTATTGATCTGCAAATTAATTATTCTTAAAAAACAATTTGTATACTTAAGGCTTAAGTAGCATCCATCTCCTACACTTTTATCGTCTTCCATTTTCCTTTTTTAAATAAGATAAAGGCAACAATCGTAATTAAAGTTTCTGCGGCAGGAATTGAGATAAAAACTCCTTTGGGTCCCATATCAAGATATTTTGATAAGAAATAAGCCAGCGGAATCTGAAACAGCCAGAATCCAAAAAGATTAACCCAGGTAGGAGTCCATGTATCACCAGCCCCATTAAAGGCATTGATCATCACCATCCCGATTCCATAGAAAATAAATCCTATACTCATAATCTGAAGCGCATTTTTAGCAAAATCTTTAATAGCCATTTCCTGAGTAAAAAAACCAACTAAAAAGTTCCCCATAAAAAGGAAAATCAAACTTACCACCAGCATAAAAATGACATTATATTTCACGGTTTTCATCACCGACTGTTCTGCTCTCAGCATTTCATTCGCTCCCATATTCTGCCCTACCAACGTAGATGCAGCATTACTCAATCCCCAGGCTGGAAGCATAAAGAACATCATCAATCTTAAAGCGGTCTGATACCCTGCCGATGCATTTTCCCCTCCGGTAGTTGCAACAAGCTCTGCAAGGAAAATCCAGCTGCATGAGGCAATGACAAACTGAAAAATTCCGGGAGTTGCAATTTTTATAATGGATTTGATTAATGCATAATTCGGTTTAAAATAAGGAAGCTTAATTCTTATCTGAGTATCGGCTACCAAAAGATGATACAGCTGATACATAACACCAATACTACGTCCTATTGTTGTTGCCAAAGCAGCTCCCGTTAGTCCTAAAGCAGGAACAGGTCCTAAGCCTTTTATCAGAATCGGACAGAGAATGATATTAGCAATATTGGCTATCCATAAACTTTTCATAGCAATCATAGCATTTCCGGCTCCTCTGAAAATCCCATTAATTAAAAACAAAAGCATAATAATCGTGCTGCTTCCCATCATAATTCTGGTAAAATTCTTCCCATAAGCTGCTGCTTCAGGCTTTGAACCCATCAGGATTAAAATTTCTTCTGCAAAGATCACTCCCAACAAGCTTAAAATAAAAGTAATCGCAAAGGAAACGAGTAATACCTGCGCTGCACTCCTGGAAGCCTGTTCCGGATTTTTCTCACCAATTCTTCTTGCTACCAAAGCTGTAGCCGCCATACTCATCCCAATGGCAATAGAATACATTATCGAAAGTACAGATTCGGTAAGCCCCACCGTCTGGATAGCAAAACCGCTTTCTTTCAGATGGCCGACAAAATAGAGATCAACAAGCGCAAATACGGATTCCATAGCCATTTCCAGCATCATGGGAATTGCCAAAAGCAGCACAGCACTTCTGATGTTCACTTTGGTAAAATCAGTTTCTTCACCGCTGAATGCTTTTTTCAAAAATTCAATATATTTTGTCATTTCGCAATTAATATTTTATGTAATCCCAAAAATACAAATCCAATTATTAGAAAAACTTAGCAATTGGTAATAAAATTTAATTTAGATTTGTATATTCTTAAAAATTATCCTTATGAAAAAAATAATCTCTACTACTTTTCTATTTGGAATGTTACTGTCCGGCAGCATGTTCTCTGCCCAGAAGATGAGTCAGGAAAAGATGAAAGCCATTTATTCTGATGATATAACAACATTCAAAAAACAGTTTGCTCCAGGAGATTACAACAAATGTTTCCTTGTGGGAAATATACTTTATTCACCCCTTGGCTTCAGCGTAATGTCTGACAGAAAGAATATTATCAACTTCCTTTTGGATAACAAAGCGAATGTGAATAAAAAATGTCAGAATAAAACTCCTCTTGAAGTAGCTGATGAAACAAAAGGCAGCGAAGAAGTAAAGAGAATTCTAATCGCAAAAGGTGGTAACAGAATCTAAAAAAATCTAAAAACAATATATGAAACTTCCGAAAGGGAGTTTTTTTTATTTATAAAACCTGCAAAAATCTTATCTTTGCCAACGAAAAATTCAAGGTTCGGAATTGAACCTTAAACATTGAACTTTAAACAAATAATTATGTTTCGATCACACACCAACGGAGAGCTATCTCTGAAAAATCTGAATGAAGAAGTTACACTATCAGGATGGGTACAGACTATCCGTGATAAAGGATTTATGATTTGGGTAGATCTTCGAGATCGTTACGGAATTACCCAGCTGGTTTTTGACCAGGACCGCTCTTCTGCACAATTGATGGAAGAAGCAAAAAAACTGGGCCGTGAATTTGTGATTCAGGCTACCGGAAGAGTTATTGAAAGAGTAAGCAAAAACCCTAATATTCCAACTGGAGAAATTGAAATTCTGGTAGAAAAACTGACAATTCTTAACGATTCTCAGCTTCCGCCTTTCACTATTGAGGATGAAACAGACGGTGGTGAAGAATTAAGAATGAAATACCGTTACCTGGATATCAGAAGAAATCCGGTAAAAGATAAACTGATCTTCCGTCACAAGATGGCACAGAAAGTAAGAAATTATTTATCTGACGAAGGTTTCATTGAAGTGGAAACCCCTGTTTTGATCAAGTCTACTCCGGAAGGAGCAAGAGACTTTGTTGTACCAAGCAGAATGAATCCTGGACAGTTTTATGCATTGCCACAGTCTCCACAAACTTTCAAACAACTTTTGATGGTAGGTGGAATGGATAAATATTTCCAGATTGTAAAATGTTTCCGCGATGAGGATTTAAGAGCAGACAGACAGCCGGAGTTTACACAAATCGACTGTGAAATGGCTTTCGTAGAGCAGGAAGACGTTATGAACGTATTCGAAGGAATGACTAAAACTCTTATAAAAGATATTACAGGTCAGGAATTCGGAGCTTTCCCAAGAATGACTTTCGCAGAGGCGATGAAAAAATATGGAAATGACAAACCGGATATCCGTTTCGGAATGGAGTTCGTAGAGCTGAATGAACTGGTAAAAGGAAAAGACTTTAAAATATTTGATGATGCTGAATTAGTAGTCGGGATCAATGTAGAAGGATGTGCAGACTATACAAGAAAGCAGATCGATGAACTTGTGGATTGGGTAAAACGTCCTCAGATTGGTGCTTCAGGAATGGTTTGGGCAAAATTCCAGAATGACGGAGTGAAAACCTCATCGGTAAACAAATTCTACAACGAGGAAGATTTAGGAAAGATCATTGAAAAATTCGGAGCAAAAGAAGGTGACTTAATGTTAATTCTTTCCGGAAACGAAAATAAAGTAAGAGCTCAGCTTTCCGCATTAAGAATGGAACTTGGTAACCGTTTGGGATTAAGAAAAGGAAATGTATTTGCACCACTTTGGGTAGTTGACTTCCCTCTATTGGAATGGGATGAAGACACTGAAAGATACCATGCAATGCACCACCCTTTCACGTCTCCAAAACCGGAAGATATCCACTTATTGGAAACAGATCCTGGAAAAGCAAGAGCCAACGCTTATGATATGGTTCTGAACGGAAACGAAATCGGAGGTGGATCTATCAGAATTTTTGACAGAGATCTTCAGTCTAAAATGTTTGATTTATTAGGATTTACCAGAGAAGAAGCAGAAGCTCAGTTTGGATTCCTGATGAATGCATTCAAATATGGTGCTCCGCCACACGGAGGTTTAGCATTCGGATTTGACCGTTTGGTGGCAATTCTTGACGGAAACGAAGTGATTAGAGATTATATTGCTTTCCCTAAGAACAATTCAGGACGAGATGTAATGATCGATGCACCTGCTTCGATTGCTGATGCACAGCTCGACGAATTAGAATTACAATTGAATTTAAAAGCATAAATGTAAAGCGGGGTATTTGCCCCGCTTTTTTTATATTCTTATTACAGAAGCCTAAAGCTCACCCTGAACTTCCTAATGTTTTATACTGACGACACTATTTTTGAAAAATAAATTTTAATAAAGTAGCATTATTTAGAATCAAAAACATTACAAATTCTAATATTATTTATCAATTTGCTAACAAAACAAACCTTATACTAACAAAAAGTATATTTTTATACACTATATCAAATATTCGTGAAATAATCAAATTTAAAATTCGATAGTAAAAATTAAATTAAAACAACTAAACAAACGAAATAAATACATTTTTAAAATAAAAATCCAACAAAACAATCATTATATTATGTTATATGTAAATATGATTTTTATTAATATATTTACGTTACACAGCTGATTTATAATGAAGACTTAATCAAAACTTAGGAATTGATGTATTTTTATAATCTCATGCGTATGATAATAATATAGCTGTTCATATTTTAAACCTTGATCACCAAACCAATATTAAATCATATGAAAAGCAAACTATTACTATTATCAGGATGCCTTGTTTTGGCACTGAATTCATGTAGGTCGGACATTGAAAATCCTCAAACTGATTCAATCGATCCTATCACCACGAAGCTAGACAATGCAAAGATTCACAAATTATCAATTGACGGGAAAGACACCTATGTCAATGAAGTAAATGGAGAATATTTTTATGCAGAAGATATTACGATTAGCCCAGAACAGTTTAATGTATTACAAAAGCAGGCTAACCCCGGAATATCAACTGCAGAGAAAAGTACCATTGTAAGCTCCTTTATTAAGACATGGCCGAATGCAACCGTCTACTATACATTACCAAGCCAGGGAAGTCTGAGTACTCAAAATTATAATACGTTCCTGACCAATATCAACAAAGCGTTTGATATGATTTCTTCACAGACCAGCATGCAGTTTGTTGAACGGACCAACCAAACAGAATATATCACCTTTACTTATACAACGTCCAACAGTTCTCCACTTGGATGGCAAAAAAACAGAGTTAACGGTATAAAAATTTATAATATTACTTATCCCGCCATTATTGCTCACGAAATCATGCATTCTATGGGAATCATGCATGAGCAGTGTCGCCCGGATAGAGATCAGTACATCATTGTAGATGTTAACAAGGCTGTAGAAGGAAGCCGTCATAACTTCAATCTTTATAATGATTATGCAGGACATGGTGCGTTTGATTTCGGTTCAGTGATGATGTATCAGTCTACAGACTTTGCTATAGACTCAAGTCAGCCTGTAATGACCAAGCTGGATGGATCTACATTCACCAAGCAAAGAACAGGATTGTCTGCAGGTGATTATGCCGGAATCAATCATTTGTATGGACCTGTTAATGCTACTTCTGCCATCAACGGAACGTATACCATGGGAACTGCTTTAGCGAGTGATAAAAATGTAGATATTTCAGGAAGTTCAACTACAGACGGCACCAGCATCATTCTGTACTCAGCTTCTACAGGGAATAACCAGAGATTTACTTTCACCAAATCAGATCATGGTTATTATATCATCAAATCTTTATTGGATCCTACAAAGGTATTAACTGTAAAAAGTAATGGAACAACGAATGGAACGGCTGTTGAATTAAGAACCAATGCAAATACAGATTCTCAAAAATGGTTATTATTTAATTTAGGAAATAATGGATTTGGATTTGCTCCTAAGAACGCACCAGCATTGAGATTAGAGGTAAAAAATGGCACAACAACCAATCTTACCCCTATTGTAATCGGCACAACTGATCAAACGGTTCAGCCTTCTACAAAACAACGCTTTATCCTTACAAAAGTTAACTAAATTTCTTCATACAAAAAAGAGGTTAGGAAATAAACTCCCTAACCTCTTTCTATTCTATAACTATCTATTAGATTAATTTCAACATCTCATTTCTTCCCGGCCCGGTTGAAAGATAAGCCACAGGAATTCCCAATTCTTCTTCCAAGAATGAAAGAAACTCGTTGACTTCTTTGGGTAATTCTGAAGGACTTTTCATTGCAGAGAAGTCAGCTTCCCATCCATTCATCCATTTTAGTATAGGTTTTCCGTTTTCAGGAAGTAAACCTGAAGCAGTTATGATCTCTCCATTTTCCAGTTCATAATGGGTACAAACTGCTACGGATTTCAGTCCACTTAAAACATCTGCTTTTGTGAGAACCAGCTGGGTTACCCCATTGATCATCACAGCATACTTCAAAGCAGGAAGATCCAGCCAGCCTGTTCTTCTCGGACGTCCCGTATTGGAACCAAACTCATTCCCTTTTGTTCTGATCTCTTCACCTAATTCATCAAACAGTTCCGTTGGAAAAACACCATTCCCTACTCTTGTACAGTAAGCTTTTGCAATCCCGAATATCTCACCTATCCTTTTCGGTGAAACACCAAGTCCACTGCTCGCTCCTGAAGCCGTGGTGGAAGAAGAAGTTACATACGGGTAAGTTCCGTGGTCAATATCCAGCATGGCAGCCTGAGAACCTTCAGCTAAGATTGTTCTACCTTCTGCCAGAGCATTGTTTAAATATATTTCAGTTTCTGTGCATTTGAATTTTTTCAGAAAATCTACCGCTTCAAAAAATTCATTACTTATTTCCTCCAAAGAAGGCAGTGTCATACCTCCTGCGATCAGCATCTTATAATCTCTTTCTAAAATGTGCTGTACTCTGCTTCTAAAGTCAGAAACAAACATATCTCGTATTCTTACATTCTGTCTTAAGATTTTATTTGAATAAGCCTGTGCAATCCCGTTTTTGGTGGTTCCGATGGTTGTATAATCAGAACTTTCCTCCATAAAAACATCAAGAAGCTTATGAGTAGGCAGTACAAAGTGTGCTTTCAATGAAATAATCACATTACTTTCCGGCTGAACCGTTTCATCAAATAACTGAAGATTTGCAATTTCTTTTTTGAAACTTACAGGATCCAGAACGGTTCCTGTCCCGATCACATTTTGTACTCCGTTCATAAAGATCCCTGAAGGAATCATTTTAAGCGTAATTCTTCGTCCGTTTCTCTCTATGCTGTGCCCAGCGTTCGATCCACCATTAAAACGTGCTGTAATGTCATAATTTTCACTGATCAGATCAATAAACTTTCCTTTTCCTTCATCACCCCATTGTAATCCTAATACAATATCCATATTCGTACTTTAAATTTTATGAAACAAAGCTATGACAGTCAATAAGAAAGACCATTGCCATTTGACAAAAAGAGATTTACTGAGAAATTAAAATCTAGATGTTAGAAATTAGTAACAACTCACCAACTCTATTACTCTCCCACAAAATCTTATACGATATTTCTCCTGATCCGGCTCAGTGAAGAAGGAGTGACTCCAAGATACGAAGCCAGCATAGATTGTGGAACTCTGTTGGCAAGCCCCGGATAATGATTTAAAAAATGAATATAACGTGATTTCGCATCCTGGTTGAGCATGATACTGGCAACCTTTAGTTTATTCTCAACAACAAACGCATGAATTCTTGCAAACAAAACCGGCCATACTGCAATTTTCTCTTCCAGAAGTTTAAAATGCTTAAGATTAATCACCAGCAGTACAGCATCTGTAATAGCTTCAATATCTTCATGAGCAGGCAGCTGATCGGTAAAACCTTGAAAATCTCCTATAAATCTACCTTCATAGATAAAATATCTGGTAAAATCGTCACCCTGTTTGTTATAGTATAAAGAGCGGAAAACCCCTTCCTTTACAAAAGCAATTCTTTGACTTACTTTCCCAGCCTCTACAAAAGGTTCTCCCTTCTTTACTTTAATTTCCTGAATTCCTTCAGCAATCAAAAGTTCCTCCTGAGGATTCAGTATTCCGAATTTTTTGATATAAGTAAAAAGCTCTTCCATATTTCTGTTTTACCCACGGATTGCGGTAATATAAAGGTATAAAACTGACCGATAAAAACAATTGTCATTTGGTAAAAACCTTAAAAAAAGGGACAAAAAGATTTATTAAGGTGAAAAGTATTATCGACACTGAATAATTTCAATATTTTTGCATCCAAAACTTTTATCATGGAGGAGCCTATAAAATTACAATTATATTTCAATGAAAATATTGAGTGGGAAAATCAGAGATTTTTCTTTCAGTATACATGGAAAAAGCACTTCGTTGAACTAAAAAAAGCAATCCTATATGCTGTTCTATTCCTGGCACTAGGATTTCTTCCTCTAAAATCTTTGAATCTTGGTCCTGTTTCTGTTATTTTTAAATATGGTAGTTTCTTATTTGTAGGATATATTTTCCTTCTTTTATATCAATATTTCAGTACCAAAAATAAAACCTTCAATTTGATAGAAGAACAAATTGAAAATCTTAGAAGAAAACATGAGGAAATCAGTTTTATAACCCTTCACAAGGACAGCATTACTGTTAAAAATCCATTCAATACAATCAACTGCGTCTGGGATAAAACTCATTATAAAATGGTTGATCAATACCTTATTTTAAATATGGTTAATAACAAGGTTAATTTCATTTTTACGGAACCTGAGTTTAAGGAGAATGAATATAAAATTTTATTAGATTTTCTTCAGCAACATTCTACAAAAGAAAAATAAAAACTCCCACATTACAATAATGCAGGAGCTTCTTAAAAAAAATTAAATATAATTATTGATTGTAAACATGGATATCTCTCTGTGGAAAAGGAATTCCGATTCCAGCTTTATCGAGAGCTTCTTTACAACCGATGATTAGTTCTTCATTCATTGCCCAGAAATTTTCAGTGGAAGTACTCACTCTTACGGATACATTCACAGCACTGTCTCCAAGTTCAGTAACCACCACCTGTGGGGCAGGCGTTGCAAGAGCATATTGATTATTCTTGATAACGTTCATTAAAATGTCCTTGGTCTGTTTAAGATCCGCATCATAGGCAATTCCGATATCCAGTGATGTTCTCCTTGTTCCCAGTTGGGTAAAATTGGTAATACTGTTATTTGAAACTACTCCGTTAGGAATAATAATCAGTTGGTTTTGTGGGGTGATCAGTTTTGTATGAAAAATATCAATAGCATCTACAGTTCCTGAAACCCCTGAATTGGTAGAAATAAAATCACCAATCTTAAATGGTTTTAATAGCAGAATTAAGATTCCACCTGCAAAATTTGTTAAAGATCCCTGTAAAGCTAAACCTACCGCTAAACCTGCGGCACCAATCATTGCAACAAACGCAGATGTTTGTACTCCAAGTTGCGTCACAACAACAATAAACAGCAGAATATTAAGTCCCCAGTTGATAATATTTAAAAGAAAATGCTGCAACGAAGCTTCCATATTTCTCTTTTTGAAACCTTTTTCAACCAGTTTTTTAATCATTCTGATCATCCATGATCCGATAAGATAAATCAATAATGCAGAAATGATTGCAGTAAAAATTCTCGGTGCCCATGAGATTGCTGAAGAAATTAAGGTGTCCCAGTGTTGTTGAATCTTGTTCAGTTCTAAATCGTCCATTTTATACTATGTGTTTACTATTTATATCAATGAAGCATTGACATCTTCTGCAGGATTGAAAAAAAGAAATCCACCTTGCACTGTAGAGTGAAAGTAAATTATATTTTATCCTTAAAAATAGATTAACAGCAGAAAAGAATATTTCTGCTTTACTCAATATTCATTCAGAAATTGAATCTTGCAGGAAGAAATAATTTTTGGGTCATAGAATTACAAAAACGATACCGAAGTGTGTAAGCTATCCAAGAAAAATAATATTAATGAAAATTACTTAAGGTAATTTTGCAGCAAGGCTTTCCGGCAAAAGTCTCAGAATATGATAAATAATCTTCCATTTAAAGTTCGGAACAATGGTAAAGGAATTTCCGGCGTTGACAATAAATCCGGCCACATAATCCGGCTCCATGATCAGAGATTCATTCAGTTCTAATCCTTCGTTGATTTTTGTTCTGATATAGCCAATAACCAAGGCATTCACAATTATTTTTCGAGAAGCTAGTTCTTGTCTCAATCCCGCCAGAAACTGTGTAAACGCAGCCTTTGTACTTCCATAGACAAAATTGCTTTTTCTCCCTCTTACTCCGGACAAGGAAGATAGACCAATGATTCTTTCAAGATTTTTATTGTTTTTGTCCATTGCAATAATGCTTAGGATAGACACACCACCCATATAATTGACTTCCATCATTTGTCTGGCTCCCTTGAAATCAGTCAGTGCTTTTTGATTATCTACTAAAAAACCTGCAGCATAAACCACAATATGAGGTTGTACAGAAAGACTGGAATAAAATTGATGATGAGAATCAAAATCAGCAGCATCAAAATACGAAACAGAGACTTTTGAGCGATCCAGATTGTTTGAATCAATGAAATCATTCAAAGAGGTTGTATTTCTGGAAGCTGCAATTACGGAAAACCCTTTTTCCATATATTGTTTTATGCATTGCTTGGCAACATCAGAATTGGCTCCCAGAATAAGAACCGTTTTGTTTGTGTTTTGATTCATGAAGCAAAGATAATTTTTTATTAAACACTAATTTCACTAATTGTTTTCCACAAATGGACATAATTTTTCAAACCAGTGTAAAAAAATTGCGGCGGGTGAACAAAGTTCACCCGCCGCAGCTAAATATTTTTCAGACTGAATTATTTTTTTTCTTCAGTTGCTGTTTCTTTTTTGTCTTCTGCCTTATCAGCAGTTTTTGCTTTATCTCCAAAACGAGCTTCAGTCATTTCTCTTGAAACTGCTGCTTTTTCGAATTTCAGTTTTCCGGATAATGTTTCGATAACAAAACCATCATCCTGAACCTGAGCAATTCTTCCGTGAAGACCTGATGTAAGAACTACTCTTGTTCCCACTTTAAGGTTTTCCTGAAAGTTTTTCTCCTGCTTTTGCTTTTTCATCTGAGGTCTGATCATCAGGAAATAAAACCCTACAAACATTACCCCCATCATGATCAGCATCATAGGTGAAGATCCACCCTGTGCCTGTAAAAATAGTGTTAACATATTGTAAATATTATGGTTGAATGTTCGCTGTGAACGTTAATCTGATTGGAGCTTTTTCTACATTAGCAAAAACGTCTGCATACTTCTGAACGTTTCCGTCGAAGCTTGAAGAATCGAAATGCAAAGTAACTTTTCCTTTTTTACCAGGCATGATAGGCTCTTTTGTAAAATCAGGAGCTGTACATCCGCATCCTGGCTTCACTTCAGAAATGATTAATGGATTCTTACCTGTATTGGTAATTTCATATACGTGCTCTACTTTATCTCCTTTTTTGATTTTTCCAAAATCGAAGCTGTTTTCAGATAAAGCTACAGAAGTAGATGGTTCGTTAGAAACCGGAGCAACTGTTTCACCTGCTACAGGTGCTGCTGCAGAATCAGTGGTTACCGGAGCCGCAACAGCTGCAGAATCAGTAGTTGCAGTTTCAGCACTTTGAGTTTCTTTGTTTTCTTTTTTACATGATACTAACCCAAAGCCTATAATTGACAAGGCGATAATTGATAACGTCTTTTTCATTTTATATTCTATTTTGATCTTTACAATATTTATCTAAAATACCATTGATGAAGATATTGGAACGGTCTGTAGCAAATACTTTTGCAATTTCAATATATTCATTAATAATTACTCTTGAAGGTGTGAAAGCAAAGTTATCAAGTTCTGCAATTGCTGTAGATAAAATTACTTTATCCATTAGAGAAACTCTTTCCAAATCCCAGTTTTCCAGTCTTTCTTCCAGTTTCTTTTCATTGTTTTCCCAGTTATTCAGGGTATCTCTTAACAATTTTGCAGCGAATGTTTTATCTTCTTCATCTTTAATCATTTTGATCAAAGTTCTGCTTTCTTCATCTTCTCTCAGGAAACCGATTGTTTTTTGTACCATTGAATTGGCAATATGGATATCATCGTACCATGAAAGTTCCTTATCTCCCAAGTAATCATGAAAATCTTCATTTTCAGCAATATATCTTAGAAATAATTTACCTATAAATTTCTGATCTTCTTCAAAAGAATATCCTTCTTCTTTCATGAAATCCTGATAACGTTTCCCGGCAGTAATTCTCTGGAAAGTTTTTACCAATAAATCATCATGCATATCCCATTTCAGTTGCTTGTGCTGTCCTGTGAAAAATAATCTTTCAGGATTTTCTTCCAGCTTAAGCAATACCTGGTTGTTGATGAATTTTTGGTTAGGATTAATATCAGCATCAGTTTTAAGAAATTTATTCTTACCAATTTCGATCTGATTTTCTGCCAAATCTTTCAAGCCCACCAAAAAGTTGAGCTGATAGATGTATAGATAATAGATTTTCTCTATCCCGGCAAACATGTTTTTCTCTAAAACATCAAATTTTACAGGATTTTGGTAGTAAGAATACACGGTCTGTACTACTTTTTCACGGATTTGTCGTCTTCCTAACATTCAAAGAGCTTTTTTATGGGTGCAAAGATACAAAATTTAAAATTGATGAAATTCGTAGTGTGATGACATTTTTGTAATTTTGTGCAACTATATGAAAGCGCTTAAAACCTTAAACCCCTATTTTTGGAAACACAAAATATTGTTGTTTTGGGGGGTACTATTTATCATTGCCAGTAATTTCTTTAATATATATAAGGTTCAGTTTGTAGGAAAATCTGTGGATGAACTTACAAAAAGTGGGAATCTTGGCTTTAACAATCAGGTTCTGATTTATGTTGGAATTATTGTAGGATGTTCTCTCTTAACCGGATTCTTTACCTTTATGATGAGACAGACCATCATTGTTGCGTCCAGAAGAATAGAATACGAGCTTAAAAATAAAATCTACAGACATTATCAGGATTTATCTTTAACGGATTATAAACAAACTACCATCGGAGACTTAATGAACAGATTAAGTGAAGATGTGGTGGCAGTAAGAATGTATCTTGGTCCTGGGGTGATGTATGTAGCCAACCTGATTGTACTGGTACTGATTACAGCTATTTACATGGTAAAAACGGATGCTTCCATGACGATGTGGACTTTACTTCCACTTCCTATTTTATCTTTTGCTATTTATAAGGTAAGTTCTATTATCAACAAAAAGTCAAAGATCATGCAGAAAAGCCAGTCTGCCATTTCAACTTTTGTTCAGGACAGCTTTTCCGGAATCCGTGTGGTAAAATTTTTCGCCAGAGAAAAATACATTGAAAAAAACTACGGAATCAAAGTCACCGATTATCAGAATAAAGCTTTGGATCTTGCTAAAACGGAAGCCTATTTTTTCACCATTATTCTTTTTGTCATCGGGTTATTAAATGTAGCGATCATCTGGATTGGAGGAACAAAATATATTGCAGGAGAATTAAGCATTGGTAAGATTGCCGATTTCTTCATGTATATCAACACCCTGATTTTTCCTTTCTCTATGGTAGGATGGGTAACTTCTGTCAACCAGAGAGCTGAAGCATCTATGCAGAGAATCAATGAATTTATGGATAAAAAATCTGAAATTATTAATACTAATTTTGAAAATTATCCGATCAAAGGAGATATAGAATTCAGAAATGTTTCTTACGTATATCCAAATACAGGCATCAAAGCCCTGGACAATCTAAGTTTCAAAGTAAAAGCCGGAGAATCATTAGCTATTATGGGGAAAACCGGTAGTGGAAAATCAACTATTGCCTTACTATTATGCCGATTAATAGATCCTACAGTAGGAGAAATTTTAATTGATGGTAAAAACCTGAAAGACCATAATCTGGAGAACTACAGAAACTTTATCGGGTATATTCCTCAGGAAAGCTATTTATTCTCGGATTCTATTGAAAATAATATTGGTTTTGCCATTGATCATCCTTCTCACGAGAAAGTAGTAGAGTATTCCAATATTGCAGATGTTCACAAAAATATTGTAGAGTTTAAAGACCAATATAAAACACTTGTAGGTGAACGCGGAGTAATGCTTTCGGGGGGACAAAAGCAAAGAATTTGTATCGCAAGAGCCTTAATTAAGGACCCTAATATCATTATTTTTGACGATTCTTTGTCCGCTTTAGACACTGAAACGGAGCAGAATATTCTGGAAAATATTGACAAAAAAATCAGTAACGCTACTTCCATAATTATCACACACAGAGAGTCTAGCGCACAAAAAGCCCACCAGATTATCAACCTAACCGAAATTGCCAATTCTGTAACCGCATAGCCATTTCATTCTCAATTGTTAAATAAATCATAAAAAAAATTTTGTGATTAAAAGAATTCTTTTATATTTGTTCTTAACAAGATTAAAAAATATCTAACAATGAGTGAATACAAGGAACGCCATGAAAATGAGATTTTCACGAAGGTGTTAAAAGCAGGGAGAAGAACTTATTTCTTTGATGTGCGCGAGACGAAAGCAGGAGATTATTATCTTACAATCACGGAGAGTAAGAAGAATTTCGGAGAGAATGGGGAAGCTACATTCGAGAAGCATAAAATTTACCTTTACAAGGAAGATTTTAAGAGTTTCCAGGAGATGTTTAATGAGTCCACAGATTTCATCATTAATGAAAAGGGTGAGGATGTAATTTCAGAAAAACATGACAAAGACTTCAAAAGCAGATCATATACAATTGATTCTGACGACGAGGTTTAAAAAAAGAATATCTAAAAACACAAGCATCTGAAAAAGATGCTTTTTTTATGCTCTAAAACTATCAATGGGCTAAAGCCCGTTTCTATTGAATATTATGATGAATATTTATTTTTAAGATTTCTCATACCTATTTTATTATTTTGGCAATACCATTTTTATATGCTGGCTCAAGATTATAAACGTAATACGTGAAAAAGTTTGAAAAAAAAGTAGAAAAATAAACTTTTAGTGAGTACTGAAATAGGTACAAAAATAAAAAAGTACACTTTCAAAAAGTGTACTTTCTTTGGGTGAATGATGGGTCTCGAACCCACGACCTTCGGAACCACAATCCGACGCTCTAACCAACTGAGCTACAATCACCGTTTTCTGAGTGCAAATATAGGACAATTTCCTCAACTACCAAACAATTCCATCAAAATTTTTCAAAGAAATTAATCTTTCAGACGTAAATCCCTCAGCATAAGTCACTCCCGATAATCGCCCTAAATCCTGTGCGCGGTAAGTTAAGCTCTCATAAAAGTCTTTTGTGGTAATTGGAGTCTCGGGTTCTTTAGAAGTCGGATCATAAAACTGAGTTTTGTATGCCATACAAGCTTCCAACTTTGTATTAAGATGCTCCGAAATATCAATAACAAATTCCGGTTTGATATCTTTCCACTGAATATAATGAAAAATATGTTTTGGTCTCCATACTTCCTGAGATTCTCCATCCAATACAGTTTCAATTTTTCTCAGTCCGGACAAAAAGCACGCATCCGATACTAATTTCGCTCCTTTTGCATGATCTGGATGTCTATCATCAATTGCATTCGCTAAGACGATTTCTGGCCTGTATTTACGAATCATTTTTACGATCCTCATTTGGTATTCTTCGGAATTCACCAAAAAACCATCTTTCATTCCAAGATTCTCTCTTGCGGAAAGCCCTAAGATTTTGGCAGCATCTGCAGCTTCAGCTTTTCTGGTTTCATCTGTACCTCTTGTTCCGAGCTCTCCTCTTGTAAGATCTACAACTACACATTTTTTTCCCTCTGAAACCATTTTAGCGATAGTTCCTCCACACCCCAATTCTACATCATCAGGATGTGCTCCAAAAGCAAGTATATCAGTTTTCATAAAATCAAAGATAAGTTTAAAATAAAAACTTCCCAAACATTACGAATGGGAAGTTTTAATATCTATAATTTAAATTTTAAATTACTTATTGATCTCTGCATTTAATTTTACAGCATCCTGGTAAGTAGGATCCAACTGTAGAGATTTTGCTACATAATCTTTTGCTTTAGCAGCATCAGAGTCTTTGCTCATATATGCTACAGCAAAATAAGCATAAGCAAGAGTCTGTTTGTTAGCTTCCTGATCAGCTGGTTTTACTGTACTGATGAATTTCTCATAAGCCATTTTTGCTGCATCATTGTTTCCTGCCTGCTGGTAAGAATATCCCTGGCTGTAATATGCCGGTGCCCAATCTGGAAGAAGCGCAGACATTTTTTGCCATGTAAGGATAGCTCCATTCCAGTTTTTAACATCCTGGTAAGCTGTAGCTAGCTTAAATAATGAATCAGAATCCTGGTTATTAGCCGCAACTTTCTGTTTTAATGCATCAATGGTAGGGTTAGTAGGTCCTTTGTCAACTTCTGACTGAGATACACCACCGCCTCCAGCGATGTTAGCCAATTCAAGATCCCACTTCATTGTTTCATCTTTAGCAGCCTTTGCGATAGCAACTTTCTGCTGAGATTCTGTCATTAAAGCTGTCTTTTTAGCAGCATCTTTTTCATCTTTTGCTAAACCTGCAGCAATAAGACCTTGCAAACCTTGGTCGGCAGGCTGTACTCTTGTTTTTTCAACCTGAGAAACGAAAGTATCCATGTTTTGCTTAGCATCTGCATAGTTTTTATCGGCATATGCATTGTAAGCTCTTAATTTGAACTTGATAGGATCTTCAATTTTATCAAAAATCTTATCTAATACCATTTTAGAGTTTGCATAATCTTCGTTTGTGAAGTATAGTTTTGCAATTTCTAATTGAGTATACGGATCTTCATCAGCATACTTGGTATAGTTGATAAGGTCTTGTGTAGCCTTTGCATTCTGTTGGTATCTGATATCATAACCAGCTAATGCCTTATATGCAGGCGCGTAAGTAGCATCTACACCAATAGCTTTATCAATGTTTTGCTTAGCTTGTTGCCATTGTTGTGCAGCCATCCATAAAGTTGCCATTCTTGTATAAACGGAAGCTTTATTTTTAGCAGTAGGCAATGCTTTATCATAAGCAGACATAGCCTCTCCCGGCATTCTCTTTAATCTGTAAGCATCTCCTAATGTATAATAATAATGGGCAGGAACACCTTTTTTCTCAGCTTTTTCGATAGCTTTAGTTAAAAACTGAATAGCAAGATCAGGTGAACTGTTTTTCTCGAATAGAGTTAAAGCTTCTGCTGCTCTGAAAAGAACTTCAGCATCTTTTTCTCTTGAATCAGTAACTACTTTCTGAATTTCAGCAACGGCATTTTTATCACCTTTACCTAATTTAACAGCAGCTAAACCAATTTTGTTCAGATAGCTTTTACCATCAGCCGCTAAGCCTTTATTGAAATTTTCAGTTGCTTTAGCGTAATCTGGCTCTCCTTGTCTTAAGAAAGTATTTCCTAAATAGAAGTAGTTATCAGCTGTAGGTTCTTTAGCGATCATTTCAGTGAAATTTGTTTTTGCCTGCGCAAATTTATCACTGTCTATACTGTTGATACCATCCTGCAATGTCTGTGCAGAGGCAAAACCGGTAAAAAATACCACGGCTGCTCCAAAAGCAATCTTCTTTACATTCATATTCATTATATCTTTCATTTTATATTTTCAAATAATTGAGTTTTATTGTACACAATTTTCAGACCAAATCAAAATTTTTAATGAGGATAAATTGTGAATTTAATATTTTTTAACGCATCTGCACTTCTCTCTTATAAATATTATAAGGTTGCAACCCTTCTTTCTGCACAATTTTTTGGCCTAAATGGGTACATGAAAATCTTATAAATCCATTGGCAATATTAAAATTACCTTCGTTAATCAGGAAATAAAGCACTCTTGTAAACGGATATTCCATTGTACGAAGTCCTTCAAAATCTGCATTGTAAGATTTTCCTTTTTCTACCACAGGAAGAACCTTCACCATCTCTCTCAATTTTTCTGACGTTTTATCATAAGGACGGCTAAAAGTATTCAATCCAATAACGCCTATTTTATCGGGATATTTTCCTAATTCCTCTATAATCTTCTGATTTCCCGGAATAATGGAAAATTTCAGGTCTTTGGGTTGTTTTTTTAATTTCTCAGCAACAAAATTCAGGTTACTGGAGTTGGTTCCGTCAAAAATAAATTCCTTTTTATCAGACATCAAACCGCTGTTGATTTCTTCTATTGAAATACTTTCTTTTGGAGAATCTTTAGGAACAACAAAAACCACTGCATCTGCAGCAAATTTAGCAGGAAGAAACTTTAAATCTGTTCTTTCCTCATATGTTTTTATTTCTTCAGGATTAAGATTTCTGGACATTACTACCACTTTAGCACTTCCTTTCAAAAGATCAAGAAGTCCTAAATCTTCTTTCTTGGTTTCTACTTTGATGTGTGTCTCAGGATAGTTGATCATATAGCCGTCAGCTAATGCTTCTGTAACGCTTTGAAAAGATTCGTCAGTAAAAATTGTAAGATTACCTTTGTGATAAGAAGGAGCGTTTTTCTCCTTTTTGCAGCTTGCAAGCATCATACTCAACACAAAAATTACTGCAAGCTTGAAACTATTCTTCATTTCTCGATTTTTTAATTCTTGAGATCGCCCTGTAAATTCTAAAAATACCATAGATAATAAGCACCACTCCTAACGCATAAGCAACAGCGGGCTCTAAGATAGTAAAGAAGAATTTGTAGACAATCACTACAATTCCTAAAACGATATAAAACAATCCCGTAACCAGGGATAACCAATTGAACATCATGTAACAAAAATACCAAAAAAAATAAAAAGAGAAGCATAAGCCTCTCTTTTTATTTATATTTTGAATAAATAAGTCTTATTCAAAGTTCATAGTAAATGGTACGCTATAGTAAGATCTAACGCTCTCCCCGTTTCTTTTCGCAGGAGTCCATTTTTTAAGTTTCTTAACTACACGCATTGCTTCACTGTTGAAGTCGCCATTTGGAGATTTCTCTTCAATAGTAACATTCGAAACAGTTCCGTCTTTTTCTACAACGAACTTAAGCTTCGCTTTAAGTGTTCCTTCACCTCCTTCCATCAAAGATGTATCGAAGTTATCTCCCAAGAACTTTCTTAATGCTCCCATACCTCCAGGATATTCTGCAGACTGGTCAACATCTTTATAGATCTCGTTAGGGTTGTTCGCTTTCACTTCTACTGTAGTAGCTTTAGTACCTGTAGATGGTGGTGGCGGTGGTGGTGTATAAGCCGGAGCTTTTACCCCCTCCTGATTATTCAAACCAGTTGTAGTTTCCAACTGCTTAGAAATTGGTGGTGGTGGTGTTTCAATTTTCGGAGCTTTTACAGGCTCTGGAACCACGTTCTGAATTACTTCAATTTTCTCTTCCTCTTTTGGAGGCGGAGGTGGTGGTGGTTCTTCTTCTTTAGGCTGCTCGATAATCGGTTCTTCCTCGATAATATCTACTAGATCTGCCTTAACTTCTTGCTTAGGCGGAGCTGTAAGATTTTTAATCGTAAGATAGATGAACGGAGACAAAGCTGCCAAAAGGAATAATGCTGTTCCGATAATAAAAGACTTTGTTAAAAGTCTCGGATACTGATGTCTAAGATCATAGGCACCATATTCCTTGTTTCTATTTTCAAATACGATCTCGTCTAAAGTAAGATTCTGACCGTATACATTTTCATCTGCCATAGATTAGATATACAATTTTATGGTTAAATTACTTTGTAGCAGCTGGTGCGGCAGCACCTCCTACTTTCTTCTCATAAATAGCTTTTTCCCAAGGTTTGATATCAGTAACCCCGTACTGCTCACTTTTGGTAATTGCCATTTCGTCAAGAATATCAACAAAGTTCTTATATATAGCATCGTCAGTTGGCTTGATGATCACGGTAAATTTCGTTTGATCTGCAGCTCTAGATTTTGCCTGCTGAATTACTTTTCTAATTCCTTCTCTGTCAAGAGTAGTTTCCATAAGAGTTTGGTCATTTAAGGATGTAGCATCCTGCTGGTGCCAAAAAACTCTATTGTTTTTTCCTAATAAGATAGAAATTGAGTTAGAAAGTTTAATTTCTGTTGGAGGTGGTTTTTGTTTTTCATCTTTCGGTTTAGCCGGAAGACCCAAATCCATAACGTTCGGTTTACTGAACGTAGTTGTGAACATAAAGAAGGTAATCAATAGAAAACCCAAGTCCACCATCGGAGTCATATCGACTCTGGTGTTTTGCTTCTTGGAACGGACCTTGCCGCCCTTGCCGCCTTTTTCTTGTACTTGTACTTCTGCCATTTCTATCGATATTATTCGTTAGGTTTACCTTCTTGTGATGTAATCAACCAAAATTTAAGAAAATCAATATCTCTTAAACCTTCAAATAAGCTTTTCACTTTAGGGTATTGTGTTGTAACGTCACCTTTAATCGCTAACTTATAGTCAGGGTTTACGCTCAAACTTTCTTTTACCCAATCAATTAATTGCTTATTTGTACTGTCCATAGGAATTCCTGATGGACTTCTATAATTTTTCTGCTCATCTGCAGGCATATCCAAGTAACCTTTAAGCTGGTTCATTGGAACTCCGATTGCCTGAACTTTCTGGAAAGCAGCTTTTTGGTTGTTGTCAAAAGTAATACCATACTTTTGTCCCATTTTATCCAAAAGAGCAATTCTTTCTGATGCATTTTCTACTGGCTGGAAATAGAATTTTCCGTCCGGAGTAGCGTTGATAGTCATTAAACTAGCATCAGGAAGCAATTTTTCCGAAATTGAAGATGGCGGTTTGATCTGCTCCACGTCAGGTTTTTTAAACTGAGTGGTCAAGATAAAGAACGTAAGAAGTAGGAACGCAACGTCACACATTGCGGTCATGTCCGTTACTACTCCATGTCTTTTAGGTTTGACTCTCGCCATTATTATAAAATATTTTTAATTAAACTTCTTTTAATTGCTAATGCAAATATCTTGCTAATTCTTAGTTGAATTCAGCGAAAGATTGTTGGATACTCATAGAGATCTCGTCGATCTTGTAAGTTAATCCATCAATTTTAGATGTAAAGAAGTTATAAAGGATAATAGCGATTGCTGAAGTACCAATACCTAATGCCGTGTTAATCAAGGCTTCAGAGATACCTGTAGATAGAGCAGCAGCATCTGGAGTACCACCTCCTGAACCTAATGCAAAGAACGCCTTGATCATCCCGATTACTGTTCCAAGTAGTGCGATTAGGGTTGCAACTGTACCTAGAGTAGAAAGAATCATCATGTTTTTCTCAAGCATTGGCATCTCAAGAGTAGTAGCTTCTTCGATAGCTTTGTTAAGAGCTACCATTTTCTGCTCTTTATTTAATGTAGTATCGTGAGAAAGTGCTTTGTAAGTAGTAAGACCTTCTTTTACTACGTTACCAACAGATCCTTGTTGTCTGTCACACTCTTCGATAGCTTCGTCAATTTTGTTTTGGTTTAGTAAGCTTCTTACTTGAACAACGAAGTTGTCTAAGTTTCCTTTTCCAGCAGCTTTACCAAGAACGAAATATCTTTCAAAAGAGAAAACGATTACAGTAATCATGAAAGTAATCAAGATTGGTACGATAACCCCTCCTTTGTAGATAATACCTAAAAACGATTCTGGGTGAATGTCTTTTCCTTCAACACTTGAAAAAGCTACAGAACCACTTCCTAGTTTTTCTGCATCCTTAAAGTTTCCTGGGCTACCAAGAACGAATAAATAAATACATACTCCTATAGCAAATAGAATAGGAATAATAACAGCTGGATTTAAACCTCCTGCCTTTCTAGCAACTACTTGCTCATCATTTTTTGAAACATTCATTTCCATATTTAACTAAATTATATTGTTTTAAAATTTTACAGGGTGTAAATTAAAGGCAAAATTAATTAAAATGCAAGAGTCTTAATTAAACATTTTGCTTTTTTTTGATAAAGAAAATTTAATACGATTTCGAAATAGTAATTATTTTAAATTATTTTATTTATTTTTTCCAAATTTAACATTTGAATTAAAAAATCATAAAAATAAGACACCCATTTTTTTTAATTTCCCAATGTTAATTTTTTTTTAAATTACGATATTCACAATACGGTGAGGGACTACAATGATTTTTTTAGGGGTTTTACCCTCCAAAATCTGTTGCATTTTCTCGTTCGAAATCACCAAATCTTCTACTTCCTTGGCAGATAATTGAGCTGAAAGCGAAATTTTGAACTTCATTTTACCATTTACACTTACCGGATACTCAATTTCGTCTTCAACCAGATAATCTTCATTCAATGCCGGGAATTGTTCAAATTCTATCGATGTACCGTGTCCTAATAAACTCCACAATTCTTCACAGATGTGAGGGGCATACGGAGAAATGATAACGGCAAGCGGTTCTAAAATATTGCGCTTGTTGCATTTTATTTTCTGAAGCTCGTTTACAGCAATCATAAAGGATGATACTGAGGTATTGAAAGAGAAGTTTTCAATATCGTATACTACCTTCTTTATTAAGGTATGTAAAACTTTGTATTCTGCTTTTGTAGGTTCTTCATCTGAAACTTCAAATACGTCTCCGTTGAAATACAGATTCCAGAATTTTTTAAGGAAACCATATACTCCGCTTAGCCCTTGTGTATTCCAAGGCTTGGATTGTTCTAAAGGTCCTAAGAACATTTCATATAATCTTAAGCCGTCTGCTCCGTACTCTCCACAGATGTCATCAGGATTTACTACATTATATTTTGACTTGGACATTTTTTCTACTTCACGGTCTGTGATGTATTTTCCGTCTTCAAGAATAAATTCTGCCTCTGCATAATCCGGCCTCCATAATTTGAAGGCTTCTGTATCCAATTCATCAGAGGTTCCTTTTAATAAGGATACGTCTACGTGAATCTGCTGAGTTTGGTAATCTTTAGCCAAATTTTTAGATACATATTGATTCGTACCGTCAATTCTGTATACAAATGCACTCATCCCTAAGATCATCCCCTGGTTGATCAATTTCTGGAATGGCTCATCATGACTGATATATCCTCTGTCTTTTAAGAACATGTTCCAGAAACGGGAATATAATAAGTGTCCGGTAGCGTGTTCGCTTCCTCCTATATATAGGTCTACTTGTCCCCAATAATCTGCTAACTCTTTTTTAACAAAAGTTTCTTCATCGTTAGGATCCATATATCTAAGGAAATACCATGAGCTTCCTGCCCAACCTGGCATCGTAGATAATTCTAAAGGGAAAATTGTTTTATCATCAACCAGTTCTGTAGCGATTACCTTCTGGTTAGCTTCATCCCATGCAAATTCTTTTGCATTTCCTAATGGAGGATCTCCGTCTTCTGTAGGTAAATATTTTTCAACTTCAGGAAGTTCCAATGGTAAAGCAGAAGTCGGCAACGTGTAAGGCATTCCATCCTTATAATATATAGGAACTGGTTCTCCCCAATAACGCTGTCTTGAGAAAATAGCATCACGCTGTCTGTAGTTTGTTGTTCCATGACCGATTCCTTTCGTTTCGATCTCGGAAATCATTTTTGCTTTCGCTTCATTATAATGTAATCCGTTTAAGAAATCAGAGTTGACACAAACGGAATCTTTGGAATCAAAAGATTTCTCCTGAACATCTTCTTCCGTTTCTACCACTTTCTTGATTTCAAGATTAAATTTCTTAGCAAATCTGTGGTCACGCTCATCGTGTGCCGGAACTGCCATCACTGCTCCTGTTCCATATCCCATCAACACATAATCTGAAATATAGATTGGCATTTTTTCATTGCTGAATGGGTTGATCGCATAACTTCCGGTGAAAGCTCCGCTCACGTTTTTCACGTCAGACATTCTGTCTCTCTCCGTTTTTTTGGAAGTTTCTTCAATATAGGTATCTACTTCTACTTTTTGAGCATCCGTAGTAATGGTTTCCACTAAAGGATTTTCCGGAGCCAATACCATAAAAGTTGCTCCAAAGATGGTGTCAGGTCTTGTGGTAAATACCTCAACGGTTTCATTATGACCTTCTACATTGAACTGCACCTGAGCTCCCTGAGATTTTCCGATCCAGTATTCCTGAGAATCTTTCAACGGCTGCGGCCAGTCTAATGTATTTAATCCCTGTAATAATCTTTCAGAGTACGCAGAAATTCTCATGCTCCACTGCATCATTTTCTTCTGGAATACCGGAAATCCTCCTCTTTCAGATTTTCCATCTTTCACCTCATCGTTCGCCAGTACCGTTCCTAATGCAGGACACCAGTTTACTGTCGTTTCTGCTCTGTAAGCAAGACGATAGTTTAAAAGGATATCTTCTTTATCAATTTCAGAAGCATTCTTCCACTCTTCTGAAGTGAAATTTAATTCGTCATTCTGATTGGCATTTAATCCTTCTGTTCCTTTTTCTTCAAAATGGTGAATCAAAGAATCAATAGATTCTGCCTTATCAGTATTTTTATTATACCACGAATGATACAGCTGGATAAAAATCCATTGTGTCCATTTATAATATGAAGCGTCTGAAGTTCTTACTTCTCTGCTCCAGTCGAATGAGAAACCTATTTTTTTCAGCTGCTCTTCGTATCTGTTGATATTCTGTTCTGTAGTAATAGCCGGATGCTGTCCTGTCTGGATCGCATATTGCTCAGCTGGAAGTCCAAAGCTGTCATATCCTACCGGGTGGAGTACATTAAACCCCTGATGTCTTTTGTATCTTGCATAGATATCCGATGCAATATATCCAAGCGGATGACCTACGTGAAGTCCTGCTCCTGATGGGTACGGAAACATATCGAGTACATAAAACTTAGGTTTGTCTGTGTTATTAGAGGTCTTATAGGTTTGATTTTCCTCCCAGTATTTCTGCCACTTTTTTTCTATCTGCTGATGATCGTAAAACACTTTATATATATGTTATATGTTAGACTGAATTATTTTTCTTTTTGACAAGATTCACAAAAATAATGATTTTAAAGTAAATAGAAATTGAATTTATAATGAATTGCAATTCTACCCTCAACAAAAAAATCCCATCCGGAGATGAGATCTGTTTTATATCCTGAAGTATATACTATTATTGAGTAACTCTTTTGAAGGTATATGTTCTTGTCTGGAATATAGTAGGATCCTGAGTCTCCTCTCTTACCGCAAGATTGAGCGTTGTAGCATCCAAAGTAATAACCTTTGCATTTTGCGGTTCCACGATTCCCTGAATTTTCATCTGAACGTCTTTCCCTTCCTTATTATAAGTATAATTGAATTTTATATCTGAAAGAATAGCACACTGACCAGGTGTAGCAGTATCTCCCCAGTTGGTTTTTCCTCCTTTAGAGTCAACGCTGAACCACCATCTTGTCTGCTTCTGACAATCTGTATAAGTAATCGTGTTAGAAACCGGGTCTTCACCAACTTCTACAGTGGTAACTACTTCTTTTAACGGTTGCCATGTCCCAACAAGAGGAGCTTCCAGAACAGTATCATTGTCACTACTACAGCCTGTAGCTGCAGCAAACAAAGATAAACCTGCAAATAGTAATGCTAATTTCTTCATAGATCAATTTTTTCAAGCGCTAAAATTATAATTTTTTTGATTTATATTACTATTTTTTATGAAAAATTATTTCATCGACGATTATTTATATATATTTAAAAATAGGGACACCCTATTTTCCCTTTATTTAACAAATAATGAATACATGAGCATCGTTCATTCTATTAAAAAAGTTATTTTTGCAGGAAACAAAATACAAATGCAGGATATTACGAGAAACAATTTTGATTTTATACGTGTTCTCCTTGCCTTTATTGTCTTTCTGGGACATCTTGGCACACTCAGCGCTTCCCCTGATCTCAAGATTTTTGAGCACAGCCCCATAGAAATTGCTGTTTTCGGTTTTTTTGCAGTGAGTGGATTTCTTATTGCAAGGAGCTATGAGAGGTCTTCAAGCCTGAAAAGCTATTTAAAAAAGAGAATCAAAAGAATTGTTCCTGCCTACTTATTGGTTATTTTTTTATGCGCGATTTTATTAAGCTTGGTAAGCACTTATTCTTTCACTGAATATTTTAGCAATACACAAGTTTACAAATACATTTTTTGGAATTCATTATTTTTAAATTTTAAAGCCCCCTGGCTTCCGGGAGTTTTTGGGAATCAAGCAGTGAATGGAGCCCTATGGACACTGAAAATAGAAATGTGCTACTATTTTGCGGTTCCTCTGTTGTTTTTGCTTTTCGGAAAAAATAATAAATACAGAAATATAAGTTTGATTATTTTATATTTCTTATCACTTATTTATCTAAATTATTTTGAATCTTTAAATAAAATTTCACTTGCCAAACAGCTTCCAGGAACATTATCCTATTTTATCCCTGGAATGTTAATTTACTTTAATTTTGATAAATTCATCCAACATAAAAATATCATTTTCATCATTGCATTCGTTACTGTGTGGATTGACTTATTCTTAAAAGTTCAGCTTTTTTCTCCAATGATGATCGGGGTTATTGTAATGTACATTGCCTATTCATTCAAATTCTTAAATAATTTCGGAAAATATGGCGATTTCACCTACGGGATCTACATTTTCCACTTCCCTATTATCAGAACTTTCCAGACTTTAGGGTTATTTGAAGATTATAATCCATTTGTAATGGCTTTGGTATGTATGTTGGTGGTTATTGCGGTAGGTGTAAGCTCCTGGCATCTTTATGAAAAAAGATTTTTATAATTTTGTAGTATAGAAAAACATAAATGAAAGATCTAATCTCCATTATTACTCCCAGTTATAATTCTGCAGAATTTATCGAGGAAACCATACATTCTGTTCTTAACCAAACCTATGAAAACTGGGAATGGCTGATTACTGATGATCTTTCTAAAGATAACACTGTTGAGATCATCAAAAAATATAATGATCCCAGAATAAAATTGCAGGTACTGGAGAAAAATGGAGGAGCAGGAAATGCCCGAAATAAAAGCCTTGAAAGAGCTGATGGAAGATATATTGCGTTTCTCGACTCGGATGATTTGTGGTATCCCGAATACCTGGAAAGCATGATTACATTTCTTCAGCAAAATAATGCAGAACTGGCATATTGCAACTACTCAAGATGTGATGAATATACAATGGAACCGATTTTAAAAGATTTCGAAGCCGACAAAATTGTTACTTTTTCGAATTTACTTAAAACCTGCAGACTGGCACCGGTTTCCACCATTTATGATACTAAAAGAGTCGGAAAATTTTTCTTTCCGGTAAAAAGCAAGCGTGAAGATCATGTCATGTGGCTGAATTTGTTGAAAGTAATTCCTAAAGGTTACCCGGTAAAAAAAACGATGGCTAAATACAGAATGCGCGAAAACAGCGTTTCAAGGAATAAAAAAAACATCATCAAAGATCAGTATCTTGTCTATAAAGATTTCATGGGATTCTCCACAGTAAAATCGTTGTATTATACGGCTAACTGGGCATTAAACGGATTCCTGAAATATTCGAAAATTTTCAATTAATGGAGTATTCAAAAGAGTTCAAAGCCGCTCTGAGTGCTTTTTCCGGAACGGAGAAGGACAAACTTATTTTCAGACTCCTGAGAAAGGATAAATTATTATCTAAAAAGCTCTACTTCGAACTGATTGATCCGGAAACTACGGATGATAAAAGAAACGCGATGGAAGAGCATGTGGAGGAACAGCTTCTTCTGGCTTCAAAATATGTGGGAAATGCTAAATATTTCCTTTCTACTGTTCGAAAAATAAGTGCAGAGATTACAGAACATGTAAAAATAACGACTGATAAATTTGGAGAGATTTCCCTAAATCTTCTTCTTGTCAACAAGGTACTGGAAAACAATAGTGACCTCAGCAGACAAAGGTTTGACAATGTTTATAAACTTTACATTTACATCATCAACAAAGTTTTCAAGTCATTGATTCTTGTAAAAAAGCTGGATGAAGATTACTGGATGGAAATTGATGAGTATCTTCATGATACTCAAAAGAAAATATCAGAAAACCATTATCTTCAAAAATTGTGTACCAATAACGGTCTTGACCTCAACTGGCTGGAATGCGACAGGATTCCTGAAAACATTGATCAGATCATGAAAGACATTAAAAGCCAGGGATTCTTAAGATAAAATTTTCTGAAGAATCATTCTGGTAGAATCTGGTTTCTCATCCACGAATTTTCCGGCGTTTTGAGACATCTCTTCAAGTTCTTCTCTGTTATCCTCATTCGTAAGAAATAAAACGAATTCTGATACTGTATATTCGTCAGAGAAAGACTTTCCGCCATTGGCCGAGATCAGGCCATCCGCTTCCGGATTCTTTTTGTAATGATTTCCAAAGATCACAGGAACACCAAAGGTAGCTGCTTCCAGAATATTATGAAGTCCCGCATCATGAAATCCTCCTCCTACAACAGCTACATCTGCGTAGGAATATAATTTTGATAATAAACCAATGCTGTCTATGATCAGAATTGAAGTATTGAAAGTTGAAGGTTGAGTGTTTTGTATTTCGCTGTACAGTAAAGCATCCGGGAATATATTTTTTAAATGTTCTACTCTTTTCAGATCGTGAGGCGCTATAATTAGTTTTACTGTATTATTTTTGCGGAAAACTACTTCTGCTATTTTCTCTTCTGCCTGCCACGAACTCCCAAAGACTATTGCTTTATTTTCACCAATAAAGTCTGCAATAAAATCTACATGATTATTTCTTTCACGCAGCTGTTTTACTCTGTCAAATCTTGTATCTCCCGTTACGGAAGACTTCGTTAATCCAACGCTTTTCGCCAAAGCCAATGAAAACTGAGTCTGGTGGAAAAACCAATCTACATTTCTCTGAAGCTGCTTCACAAACCATTTTCCATAGGAAGTAAAGAAAGACTGTCTTTCATAGAACAGGGCAGAAATGACATAAATCTTTGTCCCTTTGTTTTTCAATTCTGAAAAAAGATTGTACCAGTAATCATACTTAACCGTAAAAAATAGTTCAGTATTAAATTGGTCTATAAATTCTTTTACAGCACTTTTTTTATCGAAAGGCAAATAACAAATAACGTCTGCAATATGTTTCTTCTTTACCACATTTTCATATCCTGATGGAGAAAAGAAAGTCACCAGTATTTTGTGCTGAGGAAAATTCTCTTTAAGTTTCTCCAGAACAGGTAATCCCTGCTCATACTCACCCAGGCTTGCTGCGTGCATCCAGATTACTTGATCTGTTTTTGAAAATACAGACTTTACTTTATTCAAAGATTGGCTTCTTCCTTCAACGCCTTTTTTAGTTTTATCATTAATCAGCGCAAAAGCCTTCATTCCGAAGGTAAGTAGACTGATAAATATATTGTACAGAAATGCCATTTTAATTATTCTTTAATTTCAATTCTGTCATTATCCGTGGGAGGATTTGATATGATTAAAAACTCAATTTCTTCATCTGATTCATTGGAGATAAGATGCTTCATTCCCCGCTCAATGGATATAGATTCTCCTTGTTGAACCAAGAATTTTTCTTTATTAATGTGGAATACTGCTTCTCCTTTCAGAATATAAAAAAACTGTTCTGCCACTTTATGAAAGTGCAGTTTCTCTGAAGTACCTGCAGGCATTTTCTCCTGCTTTACGGATAAGCTTTGGGTATTTTTAAGAATCCAGCTGTCACATTGGTTTCCCCAGATATAATGTTCTGAATTATCTTTAGAATGTATCATTTGAATAGATGAGCAATAAAAAGCAATGCAGGAGTAAATAAAACGACAGATAAAAAGATGGCAGCAAATGTAATTCTCGGTTTAGCCTGATCATCTAAGGCATATCTGAACATATAGTCCTGAATATTCATAAAAATAACTGCCAGTAGCAAAAAAAGAATTCTCAAGCCAATTTTAATAATTAAAAACTGAGCATTCATATTCTGATCCGTAATTTCTACCGGGAAGTTAGTGTATTCAGGATGTCTCATGCCATAAACGAACAGAGCATATAATCCCAGAGCCAGTGCAGGCATCAGAAAGGCATACATTCTTCCGCCAAATCCATCCGCTTTCCCTTCCATATCAAAATGTACAGGAATCCTCTCTGGCAATGTATTATAGTTTTTCAGGGTAAACCACCACAGAAAAACAACCAATCCAAAATTAAAAATATCAAAAACTGTAAAAAGAATATTTTCCATTTCAGACGAGATTGAATTAAGATTAGATTACACTTTTCAGCACTCTCAGTTTATGAGTATGCTTATTCATTTCTTTATTGAAAATCCCTGTGGAATCCAGCGTGTCTATCCTTACTTTTCCGGAAGCATGGATGATCTTTTGATTTTCCAGCATAATTCCTACATGAATAATTTTCCCTTCTGCATTTTCAAAGAATGCAAGATCTCCAGGCTGCGTTTCTTCTATAAAAGTAAGTGCTTCACCTACCTCAGCCTGTTGTGATGCATCTCTGGGTATTTTTATATTGTGAATTTTGTAAACCAATTGGGTAAATCCGGAGCAGTCCACCGCAAAAAAGCTTTTCCCTCCCCACAGATAAGGTACATTTAGGAACTCTTTTGCTGTCAGGGCAATACTTTCACGCACATCATGACTTCTTCTTGAAGCAACCACCGGAAACTCCACTTCGGAGCCCATAGAAAGTAAAGTTTTGCCATCATTCATGAGTACAGAAGAAAAATCTTCAGTAACGACAGTCACTTTTCTTTTGGCCAGCTCTTCGTCTGTTATAGGTTTCAGCTGCTTGGTGTCCATCCATCCTTCATAGCCATCATAATGCATTTTTATTTTGGTCCAGTTTTTATCTACCTCCAAAATATCTGCGCTTTCCCCAAACAATATTTCCGTAACAATTTCAGCTCTGTCAGAATTTTCTGCACGAACCGGCGCTACTGTAACAATACAAACTCCTTTATTCATTAATTTTCAATTTAAAGATTGAATAATTTAAAGATTAAAAATACAATGTGTATCTCTTTAAATGTTTAATCCTTGAATATTTCAGTTACTTTCTGCGAAGAAAGTTGACTCCATCACGCAAAGGTAAAATAAGATTTTCAAAATCTTCGTCTTTTGCTGCCAAATCATTTAATTCCTGGATAGACTGGGTAGATTTCAGCTTCGGATTTTCTTCCAACACTTTACCATACCACAAGACATTATCAAAAAGAATCACCGTTCCTGATTTTGTATGCGGTTTAATCAGTCTGAAATATTCAGCATAGTTTTCTTTATCAGCATCTACAAAAATAAGATCAAAAAACTCATCTGTTTCTTTTAAATATTCCTTGGCATCCTGAAGTTTAAAATCAATCTGACCGGCATATTCACTAGACTCAAAATATTTTTTAGGAAGATAGGCAAGATCTTCATTCACATCCAATGTTGTAATTTTTCCGTCTTTTGCCAGTCCTGATGCAAGGCATAAGGTAGCATACCCTGTGAATGTTCCTATTTCAAGAATACTTTTCGGCTGCATCATCTGGGAAATAATCGTCAAAAGTCTTCCCTGCTGATATCCGGAAATCATATGAGGCTGTGTCGTTTTCTGATAGGTCTCTCTTCTGAGCTTTTTCAGAATTTCGGATTCCGAAGAAGCGTGTGCCTCCAAATATCTGTCCATTTCAGGATTCTTTTCTTCAAAAAAACTCATACCATTTTAATTTAAAAACAAATTTAAGGATTTTAAAGCTAGTTTTTAAGTTCAACAGGAAGATACAAAAAAAGAGAGAAATTAATCTCTCTCTTTTTCTTAGCCAGATCTAAATTGTATGTAAAAAGTCATTATACGGCTATACAATATTGTCTTATACCAGCACAAACCCATCCCGGACAACACTTTGTTTGTGGGCTGGTACAAAATATCTGTGGATTACACCCTTTAATAGCACCTTGTACAGTTTTCATTTCTCCTCTTGAAAGTTTTTTTGAATTTTTCATAATAATTTTAGTTTAGTATTAATTTCCTACTCTTTAGATTTTCGGACACCTCTTTTATTATTTCCTTTAACGGAGATTTAAATATACATATTCTTTTATTAATCAACTAATTATAGACATATAAATTACCTATTAAATGTATAAAAATCTACATATCAGTGAAAACCCCATATAAAATACCGTGAAAACACGGATGTTATTTTTGTGGTATTAGTTATAAGTTTGCAATAAGAATAAGGGGTAAAAACACTAAGAGAAAACAAGATGATTGCAGGAGAGACACAAACTAACCATGAGAATCACAAAAAAGTTGTACTGAAAAGTAGAACTGATTCTTCTGCAGCAAAAAGTAAGACAGAAATATCCACTTCATTTTTGCAACGAATTATTTCACTCCTGAAAAAGGAAGAATTAATTTGATTAAAAAATAAATCCCGGCCACCTTCGGGATTTATTTTTGCTTTATAGTCAGATATTCCTTCTCTGGTTAGTTCATATTAAAAACCTCATCCATTTCCTTCATCATTTTTCTCAACGCATTCAACAAAACTTCACTAAGTTCATTATCTAGTTCATTCTCAGAACTCATATTTTAAGCCACAATACAGCAACTTGAATATCTATAAATAGCCATTATTATTCAAAATCCTGATTCATATCTCAGTTCACAAGTCAAAATCCTCATAAAAAAACAGGAAAAACACTCTTATACAAGTGCTTACATGCCTCTACCTTTGATATACGTTTTCCAACCATGAAACATTCAAATAAAGGAGGAACCCGAAAATCCTAAAAAAGAGTAGGGATATTTTAAAAATAACCACATGAAAACAAAGACTTTATTATTAATCGGAGCAATAGTGGGACTTGTTATGATATTTTCCCAGCTAAAACCTCAGGAAATGTCTTTTTATAAAGAAAAAGGCAATTACATTGTAGACCATAATTACATTCTGAAAGATGTTAAAAAAATTTCGGATGAAGACATGAAAAGTTTATTAAGCCTTCAGAAACTTCATCAGAACAGTTTGGGCACCAATTTCATTATCTATAAAATCAACAGACAGTATGTAATCCGCGGATGTCTTATGAAAGCCAACATCGACTGGACAAAATATGGTGATCTGAGAGCAAAAGTGGAAGGGATTCTGAAAAAATACGGAGCTAAAGAACTGGGTGCCAATTATTATGCTATTCAAAACAACCAGGTTGCTACAAATGCAGCATTATTAAGCCAGAAGGACATTGCCTCTTTAAGTAAATTAACGATAAGAGGCGCTGAAGAGTACACCATCTGTCCGCCAACCATGGGAAGAAAAAATCTTACCAATGTGATCATAAAATCTTACAAAGTCAATACAGCTATTGATCCAAGAATCAATGTAAAACTGAACAGTGTATTGATGAATTATAAATAACCACAAAAGGCTGTTTTTAGTCCGAAGACAGCCTTTTCTTAAATCTTTTGCCATGAAAAGAAAGCTTCAGTTATCCGGAATTTTCATTATTCTGCTGGTGGTTTTTACCATTGGTATGAAAGGAACATTTGATGGTTACTATGGTTTTTATTATGAAAACAAAGACTATAAAAAACCGCTGGTTTATACCGTTTCAGAAAATATTGCCCAGTTAAAGCCTGTCAATATATTTACTTCTTATACAGGTTTTGATACAGGATATGGTTTCTACGCACCCAATGTTGCCAGTGACTTTGTCATGAGCTTTGAATTAAAGGACCAGAATGGAAAAGTTCTGGAACAAAAAAATCTTCCCTATTTTAAGAACAAAGAAAGCAGAGTGAGATACACCACTGTTTTTAACATGTTTCTTGATAAAATTTCTGACAAGAACAAGTATGATAAAAAGTATTATCAGTATCTGGATATCATTATCAGACAGATCGCAGCCCACGTGATGAAAGAAAATCCGCTGGCATCCAGTATAACGACAAGGCTTTATCTGTACAACTACCCTACTATTGCAGATTTCAAAAAGGGAAAAACGAATGAAAACCTTATTCTTATTGATGAATTCAAATACTAAAGTGATGAAAAACCTGAGTGCATTCTATACCAAAATTGAAAATTTCTTTTTCAAACAAGATAATCAAACGGAATTCTTAAGTTTCTTCCGGATTGCCATAGGTATCGTTATCCTATTACAGTTTACTGCAGTACTACCTGATTTTGAGAAGTTATTTTCAAGCAGCAGTATTATTCCTCAGGATATTATGAGTGTTTTTACACCAGACTGGCTGATTACCTTCTCAAAAATAGTAAGTTTTTTTCAGACCTTCGGAATTGAAGAAAGTACAACAATAGCAATAACCAAGGTATCATTTATCACATTCTGTATTTTGATCATCATCGGATTTTATTCAAGAATTTCTGCATTGCTTTTACTTATACTGCAGATAGCCCTGCTTAAGGGAAGTTCTTTTTTTGCCTATGGTGCAGATTTTTTCACAAGCATGTCTTTATTCTATCTGATTCTTTTTCCTGTTGACCAGCATTTTTCATTGAGAAATTTTATTTGCAGCAGAAAACCTGAGTATAGTAATATTGCTCCAGTCAAAAGATTATTCCAGATTCATATCTCTATTGCTTACTTTTTTTCCGGGCTTGACAAAGCTTTAGGGTTCAACTGGTGGAATGGTGAATCTATCTGGAAAGCCATTCATCTGCCTTACTCCAACAGAGACCTGAATATTGATTTCAGCTGGCTGATAGAACATTCTTATATTCTGAGCTTGATTGGATGGAGTACCATTCTTATTGAGATGTGTTACCCTATTTTTATCTGGTACAAACCCACACAAAAAATATGGCTTTTTCTCACAATTTCCATGCATATAGGAATTGCGCTTGTACTCAATTTATATTATTTTTCAGCCATTATGATCGTATGGAATATCACCAATTTTTATTTTGAACAACCCGCTAAAAAAACAGTATCGTCTTCAAAGAAAAAAATATCGGCAGATTATATTCCCAAACAGGTTGGCTCATAAAAAAATCCCGAATTGCTTCGGGATTTTTTTTGATATGGGGTTTAGTCATTATTTCTTAGGAGCGATATCCATCAGTTTCATAAACTCATCAAGTTTAGGCATAATGATGATTTCCGTTCTTCTGTTTTCTCCTCTACCTGAAACGCTCATGTTAGTCGCTTTCGGGTTATATTCAGAACGTCCACCAGCTGTAATTCTTGCCGGATCAACTCCAAACTGAGTCTGAAGAACTTTAGCAACTGAAGTACCTCTTAATGCAGAAAGATCCCAGTTGTCTCTAGGAAGATTTGGAGAGTTTAACGGAGCATTATCGGTGTTACCTTCAATTAATACTGAGTATTTGTCGTAATCGTTGATTACTTTTGCTACTTTACCTAACACTTCCTGAGCTGCAGGCAAGATGTTGTAATCTCCTGTTTTGTATAACATTTTATCAGAAAGTGAGATCATTACAACTCCTTTCAATACTTTCACCTGTACATCTTCATCTGATACATTATCCAATGATCTCTTCAGTTTATTAGACAATGCCAGATTCAAACTGTCATTTTTAGCATTACTGGAGATTAATTGCTTGATATAAGAATTGGAAGCATTGATTTCTCCTACCAGTTTATCAATGTTAGCAGAGCTTTTTCCTGTATTGGACAGACATGCATCAAGTGATGATTTTAATGCATCGTGCTGGCTTTTCAACAAGTTGTTTTCACCCGCCAATGCAGAGTTCTGAGATTTCAAATCCTGAATTTCTCTCTGTCTTTCTCCAATATTTTCAATACACTGCTTATAGTTTGTGCTCAAAGCATCATACTGCTTTTTGCTGACACAAGATGTCATCCCCAGCGCCATTGCAGAAACTGCTAAAACTTTTAAAATCTTCATAAATAATCATTTTTAGACTACTCAAAGTTAGGAAAATTCAATTGAATTATATCGGTTATCTTTGCATAAAAGAAATTCTCAACATCTATGTTGAATAAATTAACCTTTATCAATCAATTAAAAAGTCTCGTTCACGAAGCGGAAAATCACACTTATCTTCTGGCTGTGAGCGGAGGTGCAGATTCTATGGTTCTGGCCTCTTTGTTCAGGGATTTAGGTCTTGAAATTCAAGGTTCAACATTCCGGTTTCAGGTAGCTCATATCAATTATAAACTTCGTAGTAATGATTCGGATCTGGATCAGAAAACAGTGCAGGATTTTTGTGAGAAAAATCATATAAAATTTCATTTGTATGAAGTTTCGGAAAAAGATAGAAAACCTGAAAATTCAATACAGCTTTGGGCAAGAGAGCTTCGATATGCTTTTTTTAAAGAAATTCAGGAAAAAGAAGATCTGGAATTTCTCGTTACCGCCCATCACCTTAATGATCAGTTGGAAACTTTCATCATTAATCTATCCAAAGCTGCCGGCATTAATGGATTGAGTGGAATTCCATCGAATGATAACAATATCCTTCGTCCCCTTTTAAATGTTTCAAAAAAAGACATTTACCAGTTTGCTGAGCAGAATGCTATTGAATTCCGGGAAGATCTTTCTAATAAAAAAAGTGATTATCTGAGGAATAAGATCAGGAATGAGATTGTTCCGATGCTGATGGAAACCAACGATCATTTTCTGGAAAACTTCAGAAAAAGTTCTTTGTACCTTAATCAGACTAAGGATTTTGTTCAGAAACAGATTCAGGAGAGAGAAAATAATCTTACAATATTTAACCAAAACTATAAAATCTTATCAAAGGAAAAGCTGGATCAGGAAAGTGATTTCGTGAAATTTGAAATCTTAAAAAAATACGGATTCAATCAGGAAGAAGAAATCCCGAAAATTTTTAAAGCAGAAAACAACAGTTCTTTCTTTTCAAAAGAATATCAGTTGATTGTCAACCGTGATGAACTTATTTTTATTGATAAAAGGAAAGAAAAGGGAACTCCTGAAGAAATAGTACTGATCAAAAAATTTGATTTTTCCGAAAACCAGATCAGCATCAACCTCGTAGATGATATTGAAAACATTGTTGAGATCAATAAAGGATTTGAATGGAACTTCGATGCTGAAAAGCTTCAATTCCCTCTCTTTTTGAGAAAACAACAGGATGGAGATGAATTTTATCCTACAGGGTTTTCAGGAAAAAAAAAGGTTTCTAAATTTTTTAGGGACGAAAAATTATCTGCTTTGATCAAGGAAAAGACCTGGTTATTGTGTGACTCCGGAAACCATATTTTAGGTGTCATCCCTCTCAGACAGGATCGCAGGTATCAGGCAGACAGAACTACTCAAAAAAAGATAACTGTAACGTGGACAGAAGAACAACTAATTCGTTAGCTGTTGATGATTTTAAGAAAGACAGCAATATAGCTTTTGGAATTTTATACCAACAGTATTTTGGTTATACTCAGAAATTTATTCTGAACAATAAAGGTAATCTGGAAGATGCAGAAGATATTTTCCAGGATGCATTACTCATTCTTTACGAAAAACTCAATGCCGATGACTTCAAAGTTCAAACCTGTCTGGGAAATTATATTATCGGAATTGTAAAAAATCTATGGTTTAAAAAACTAAAAAACAGAAACTTTTATGTAGAGTCTCCTGAAAACTATTTCATGGAACATCAGGAGGAAATAAGTACTGCAATTGAAAATGAAAGGTATTACTGGGAAAAATTGGTTGGTTATATCAAATCAATCTCTTCACATTGTCAGAATCTTATCCATGACATTTTTATTGAAAATAAAAGTATAGAGGAAATTCAGGATAAATACCAATATTCCAGCAAACATAATGCTCAGAACCAAAAATATAAATGTGTAGAACAGATCAAGAAGATTAAAAACAATAGTATTTTTTCTACCTGAAAATCAAACAATTAAATAAAATATTTTAATGTATGGGTGATTTTATTCTTGATCAGGGAACATAATAAGAAAAGAAATATATGTTCAGAAAAATCGTATTGAGCCTTCTTATACTAGTAGGAATTTCATTTAACGCACAAAGCGCAGGCATCAATTTTCAAAAAATTGATTTGGAAGCCGCGAAAAAAATCGCAGCAAAAGAGAATAAACTGATCTTCATTGATCTGTTCACCACATGGTGCGGACCTTGCAAGCTCATGGCAAAAAACACTTTCACTGATGCCAGAATCGGAGATATGTTCAACAAAAATTTTGTAAACCTTGCCATAGATGCAGAAAAAGAAGGGCTAAACCTTGCTAAAGAATTTAAAGTGGTAAACTATCCTTCCTTTTTATTTCTGGATTCAAAAGGAAAACTGGTTCAATATGATTTCGGATACTATAATCCTGAACAGTTTTTGGAAGTTGGAGCATCTGTCCTGAAAAAAAAGATGTCTCAATCCGGCAAAACTTTAGATCAGGTAAAAGGAAAAATGATAGGTGATAAAATTGATAATTTCAATGCAAAAGATCATTTAGGAAATACATTTTCATCATCAAAGGAAAACAAAAAACTGGTAATTGTTTTTATTCGTGGGCAATGGTGCCCTTATTGTAACAAATATATTGAAACATTACAAAATCTGGCTCCGGAGCTGAAATCGAAAAACGCAAGACTTGTCATTATTTCTCCAGAAAAACCGGAGTTTATAGAAAAGACGATCAGCAAAACAAAGACAGATTATACAGTTTTATATGATGAAGGATATAAAATTGCAGAAGCATTTGATGTCCTGTACACTCCAGACAGTGAAACACTTAATTTCTACAACTCAAAATTAAAGGAAGATTTTGCCAACAGCAGATCAGATCATTCAGGGAGGCTTCCTGTGTCCGCAACTTTCATCCTGAATGAGGGGAAAGAAATTACATGGAGACATTTTGATCCGGACTATAAAAACAGAGCATCCGTAGAAGACATTTTAAAAAATCTGAATTGATTTTCTCAGAGATTTCTGCCTGGAAAAGATACTCATCATCATACCAAGTTGGCAAAATTGAAAAAATCTATAATCATTTTGAATGATAAAATAAGTAACACTTCTATTGCGATTAGGGCATAAGACAAAATATTTTAGGGATCAGGCTTAAAAAAAGAAAGTTTCTAAATTTTTTAGGGACAAAAAATTATCTATTTTAGCGAGGCAAAAAATCTGGACACAGACTCATTAGGAATAATGCTGTATTTGACAGCCTTCCTTTCAGGTAAGACAGAAGATTTGCAAAGAATGAGAAAACGAAATGGAGTCTCAAAACTTTAATGAAATGAACAATGAAATTTAGAAATTGGTTTTTATTAATTCTACTATTTTTAGCGACAGGAATTAATGCGCAGATAAAAAATCCTGTAAAGTTTAAATTCACCATCAACGATTTGGGGAACAATCAATACGAAGCGGTATTGAATGCTACCATGGAAAACGGATGGCATATTTACTCGAAAGACTTACCGGAAGACACCGGTATTCCGACCGAGTATAAAGTGACAGGAAAAAATATTGAGTTGATCGGAAAATTTACCGAAGTAGGTAAAAAACATGAAGAATTTTCTGAAGCGTTTGGAGGAACAATTGTTTTCTACTCCAATTCTGCTGGATTTAAGCAAAAATTTAAATTAAAAGATCCTACAAAACCCGCAGATGTCGCTTCTGAGATTACCTATCAGACCTGTGATGACAGAGTTTGTCTGGCTCCCAACACATTAGAATTCAACCAAAAAGTTACGCCAAAAGGAGCAACGGAAGAGGCTGCAACCGAAGAAACTACAGGTCCTGCAAAAGATTCTGTAAAAATAACTGAGACGGTTACTGAAAATCCTGCAAAAACAGAAGCTACGATTACAGAAACTTCAAAACTGGATCCTAAGCAGCTGAAAATTGAAAGTATTGATTTCAAAAAACCATTGACGGATTGCGGTACAGCGTCTACCAAAGTGGATGAAAACTACTGGACGTATCTATTCTTAGGATTTATCGGAGGATTAATTGCTTTGCTTACGCCATGCGTTTTCCCGATGATTCCACTAACGGTTTCATTCTTTACAAAAGGAAGTAAAGACAAAGCAAAAGGAAAAAGAGATGCGCTTATTTATGGGTTTTTCATTCTTCTTATCTTCGTTTTATTGAGTATTCCTTTCCATATTATTGATGGAATCGCCGGAAATATCTTCAACGAGATTTCTACAAGCGTATGGTTGAATATTGCTTTCTTTATCATATTCATCTTCTTTGCCGGAAGTTTCTTCGGGTATTATGATATCACTCTACCAAGTTCTATTGCCAACAAATCTTCTAAAGCGGAAGAGGCAGGAGGAATTATCGGTATTTTCTTTATGGCATTAACCTTGGTGATTGTTTCTTTCTCATGTACAGGTCCTATTTTAGGAAGTTTACTGGGAAGTGCAGTAACAGGTTCATCCAATGTTCCAATGCTGTTGACCTTTGCGTTGGCAGGATTCGGACTGGCATGGGCGATTATTTTTGGATTGTTGGCATTGTTCCCGCAGGCATTACAAAGTCTTCCGAAATCAGGAGGATGGATGAATACCGTAAAAGTGGTATTAGGTTTCGTAGAACTGGCATTAGCGTTAAAATTCTTGTCTAAAGCAGATCTCGTTTCTAAAACCTTCTTCTTAAAAAGGGAACTTTTCATTGCGATCTGGATTATTATCGCATTAGGATTAGCAATCTATTTATTAGGATTGATCAGATTCCCTCATGATGATAAGAAACCTAAAATTTCTATCACCAGAAAAATATTAGGGGTATTGGGAATTGGTTTTGTGATCTATCTGGTTCAGGGTTTAATCCCATCTGACCGTCCGAAACTTCAATTATTAAGTGGGATTTTACCTCCATTGAACGTAAGCTATTTCCATGATGAAAAAGACGGAATTTTAGGAATGCATCCGGAACACGACTTCTTCAAAGCTATAGAACTGGCTAAAAAAGAAGACAAGCCAATCCTGATTGACTTCACAGGATACGGATGTGAAAACTGTAGAAAAATGGAGGAATTTGTATGGAGCGAACCAGACATCTTGCCAATCTTACAGAATGATGTTGTATTAGCTTCTCTATATGTAGATGATAAGGAAGAACTTCCTGAAGATCAGAAAACCAAAATTGACCTTGGAGACGGACAGATCAAGAAGGTAAAAACAATTGGGGACAGATGGAGTTTATTCCAACAGGTGAACTTCAATAATAACTCTCAACCTCACTATGTTTTAATCACTCCGGACGGAAAAGTAATAAATACTCCTGTTTCAGGATATATGCCGAAAGAGGATTTCAAAAAATTCCTTGAATGCGGGGTAAATTTCTACAAAAAGAATAAATAAATTATTCACATATCATTCAAAAACTCACACTTTATCGTGTGAGTTTTTTGTTTTCATGAATTAAATAAACAACAAAACACCAAACGTAGTGTAAAATTAATTACATTTGAATAACCATCACTTATTCAAATACATATGAGATATTTAACAACTACTTTTTTATTTTTTACTTTTTCAATAATCACAGCACAGACTGCTCCTTCCATAGAATGGCAAAAAGCATTGGGAGGTACTCAGAGCGAATCCGCCAATGCAATCCAGCAAACCTCTGACGGAGGTTATATTGTAGCAGGAAACTCTATGTCCAATGATGGAGATGTGAGCGGCCACCACGGACAAGGTGATTATTGGGTCATAAAACTTGATTCGGCCGGAAATATAGTATGGCAAAAATCTTTAGGGGGAAGTAATCTGGATACTGCACAATCTATCCGTCAGACTATAGACGGAGGATATATTGTTGCCGGATCATCCAACTCAAATGATGGAGATATTACCGGGTATCATGGAAACTATGACTTCTGGATTGTAAAAATAGATTCTAATGGAAATATACAATGGCAGAAGTCTTTAGGTGGGAGTAATCTCGATCAGGCTCTGTCTATTCAACAGACCGTTGAAGGTGGATATATTGCTGTCGGCTGGTCAAGCTCTAATGATGGAGATGTGAGCGGAAATCAGGGAGGACAGGATTACTGGGTTGTAAAATTAGACAATAGCGGAAATATAGAATGGCAAAAATCATTAGGGGGAAGCGGCAGCGACCAAGCCTCTTCTGTACAGCAAACGTTTGATGGTGGATATATTATTGCGGGATCTACAACTTCCAATAACGGCCATGTTACCGGAAACAATGGCGGTTACGACTTTTGGGTAGTAAAACTGAACTACGCAGGAAATATGCAGTGGCAAAAAACATTAGGAAATAATAGTAATAATATGGCTTCTTCTGTACAGCAGACTTTTGATGGCGGATATATTGTTGCGGGAACTTCTTTTAATCCCTTACATTCTGAAAACGGACTTCCTGATTATTGGGTGGTAAAATTAAATAGTAATGGGGTTCCTCAGTGGGATAAATATTTTGGAGGAAGTGCTCATGATAATGGTATAGCAATCCGGCAGACAAGCGAATGGGATTATATTTTTGCAGGCTGGACTGCTTCCAATAACGGACAGGTAACAGGAAATCATGGAAATAATGATTGCTGGATTATAAAAATGGACAGTAACGGAAATATGAAATGGGAAAAGACTCTGGGAGGGAGTAATTATGAAAACTTAACCGCTGTAGAGCTAACTGATGATAATGGTTATATTATTTCAGGAAATACAGGATCTATAGACGGAGATGTTACAGGAAATCATGGTTTACTTGATGCCTGGGTAGTTAAGTTAAGTCAGGAACAATTAGGAGTATCAGAAAGTCAGCAGATCAGTAAGCCTAACCTCTACCCTAACCCGGCAAAAGATTTCTTTTATGCAGATAACTTACCTCAGGAAAGCAACATTCATATTACCGATATGTCGGGAAGGAAAATATTCTCAGAAAAGTATCATGAGAAAAAAATAAAAATCAATACTTCTGCATTTTCTGAAGGAATCTATATTGTACAGATAAAAAGCAAAGAGGAAATCATTCTCTCAAAGAAAATAACAGTCAGTAGATAATTTATTGACTAATACTTTAATCATTCGGGAGAAATAACATCATAGATTATTTTTAGCGAATTGAATAAAATTAATTACATTAGAATAAACTAATACCCATCAAAAATATGAGAAACTTATCGTTTATTCTACTATTATTTATAACTTCAATTCTATACGCTCAGACTGCTCCTTCCATTCAATGGCAAAAATCGATGGGTGGAAGTAATGTAGATCTGTTTCACTTTGTAGAACCAACTTCTGATGGCGGATATATTGTCTCGGGTTCTACCTTTTCCAACAACGGAGATCTTACACAGAATTTTGGCAGCAGGGACGCCTGGATTATTAAATTTGATTTCAACGGAAATATACAATGGCAAAAATTATTAGGAGGCAGCCAGGCAGAATTATTCCATTCTATACGGGAAACTTCCGATGGAGGATATATTCTTGCCGGAGGATCAACTTCTGCAGATGGCAACCTTACGAGCAACAATGGTTTTGAAGATTATTGGATTGTAAAATTAGATTCAACTGGGGATATAGAATGGCAAAAATCGATGGGCGGAAGCGATCGCGATATTGCAAAAGATATTTTGCAAACTTCTGACGAAGGATACATTATTGCCGGAACAAGCTATTCTAATGATGGTGACGTACTGGGAAACCATGGAGGTGCGGATATCTGGATCATTAAGACAAATTCCGCAGGAAATGTACAATGGCAAAAATCCTTAGGCAGCAGTTCAGTGGAACAAGTTCAATCTATCCAGCAAACTTCTGACAATGGATATATTATTGGCGCCGCCACGGGAAATATTGCTGACGGAGATGTTACACAAATTTATGGAGGATCAGATTATTGGATTATAAAACTGGATTCATACGGGAATTTACAATGGCAGAAGTCCTTAGGTGGAACAGGCTTTGATACTGCCAATTCTATTCAACAGACTTTTGATGGGGGCTATATTGTTGCCGGAATATATGAAAGGTCTATTTATCCTTATCCTTTAAATTCTGATTATGGCATCATAAAACTAGCCAGTAATGGAGATGTACAATGGCAAAAATTTTTTGGAGGCAATAAAAGTGATGGTGCAAAATCTATTCAACAAACAGCTGATGGAGGATATATAATTGCAGGGCTTTCCAATTCTAACAATGGTGATGTGCTGGGAAATCATGGAAATACTGATGCATGGATTATAAAAACAGATAACACAGGAACGCTTCAATGGCAAAAATCTTTAGGCGGAACCGGCAATGAGAATGCGGAGACTATCCGGAAGACCGTAGATGGCGGGTTCATTATCATTGGGTATTCCAGTTCCATCAATGGAGATGTTTCAGAGAACCACGGCAATATTGACGGGTGGATCGTAAAGCTAAGCCCGGAACAACTAAGCATCTCCGAAAGTCAGAAAATGAATCCACCTAACCTCTACCCTAACCCGGCAAAAGATTTCTTTTATGCAGATAACTTACCTCAGGAAAGCAATATTGATATTACCGATATGTCGGGAAGAAAAATTTTCTCACAAAAGAATCATGAGAAAAAAATAAAAATCAATACTTCTGCATTCTCTGAAGGAATTTATATTGTACAGATAAAAAGCAAAGAGGAAATCATTCTATCAAAGAAAATAACAGTCAGCAGATAATTTATTGACCAATACTTTCATCATTCGGGAGAAATAACGTCAATAGATTATTTTTTCTGCTTAAAACACTCACCCATTACTGCGTGAGTGTTTTTGTTTACCTCTTCAGTTCATCAGGTTCATTGCCCAAACAATAAAGTCATTTCTTTCATTTTCTAAAAAAATAAAAGAAATGGAAGCATTTAAAAATTAATTACAAAAACAATCAATAGATTCATGAATCTATTGATTATTCCACAAACAAGGCACGCTTGTTGTAAGAATTTTTCAAAAAAAACACCGTTTAACATTTAAAAATTTTTAATCATGGCAGAAGTAATTGCACAAGAGAAACAAGGCGGAAAGCAAAAGAAAAAAATGATCCGCGTGGACATGACTCCTATGGTAGATCTGGGATTCTTACTCATCACCTTCTTTATGTTCACCACTAATTTTACAAAACCTAACGTAATGGATTTAGGATTACCAGCGAAAGACCCAAATCCCAATCCTATCAACACTCCGGTGATTGGAGACCAAAACCAGATTACCTTTATCCTTGGAAAAGACAACCGTGTATTTTATCATCAAAGCAATGCTAAAGATTTAAATACAGGAAACCTTAAGGAGACTGATTTCAGTGGAATAAAAATTTCAAAAATCATTGCTGAAGCCTATAAAAAAGCTCCGGCACCTGAGAAATTCACAGTCATTGTAAAACCTACAGATGAAGCCAATTACAAAAATTTTGTAGATATGCTGGATAACCTTGCTATTTCTAAAAAGGAACGATATGGCGTAACAGACATCAAGCCTTGGGAAACAAAGATTTACAAGGAATTAACTCAATAAAAGACAAGGGCATTTTTTAAATGCTCTTTTTTTGACTAAATTTGAAAGGAGAAACAGATCTGCAGCATGCAAACTGCTGTATTATTTTTAACCTTCTAAATTTTGGAATCATGCTGAACTTTGAAAGAAAAGGAAACGGAAAAGAAACTTTAGTACTTCTTCACGGATTTATGGAAAACCTATCCATCTGGAGCGATATGGAGCATCATCTTTCCAAAGATTTTTCACTACTCAAAATTGACCTTCCCGGCCACGGACAGTCTGAAATTCTGGCTGAAGTTCACACCATGGAACTGATGGCTGAGGAAGTAAAAAAAGTTTTAGACCATCAGAATTTAGAAAAAGTTCACCTTCTGGGACATTCCATGGGAGGCTATACTTCACTTGCCTTTGCTGAAAAATATCCCCGTTCTTTAAAAACTTTAACGTTATTTTTCTCTACCTACTTTCCGGATGATGAAGAGAAAAAACAACAACGTATCAAAAGCTATAGAATCATCAAAGATGCATTTGCCCATTATGCAAGAGCGGGAGTACCTAATTTATTCAATCCGAATGAAAGAGACATTCTGGAAGGAAAAATTGAAACAGCTCTTGAAACAGCCCTTTCCACCAACAATTTAGGGGCTCTTGCCTCTGTGAAGGGTATGGTAGAAAGAACAGACAAAAAGCATGTTCTGGAAAATCTGGAAGCTAAAATATTAATATTGGCCGGTAAACATGACAATGCTGTAAAAACCGATATGATGATCAAACATCTTCCGGACAGAACGAATATTAAATCTTATATCCTGGACTGCGGCCACAACGGTCACTGGGAAAAGCCAGGAATCTGCGCAGAAATCATCAATACAGAACTTCTTCACAATCTTCCTAAAAAACTGGTTTTATAAAACAGGTAACATGACAAATTAAGCTGCGCATAACAAAAAATCCTGTATATTAGTAGAGGATAATTTTGGTAATGGCTTTATTTTCATTCAAAAAAAAGAAACCACCGGCACCACCGGTTATCGGACTTACACTTTCAGGCGGAGGAATGCGTGGGATTGCTCATATTGCCGTACTGAAAGCGCTGGAAGAATACAATCTGAAACCACATATTATCTCAGGAACCAGTGCGGGCTCCATCATTGGTGCTTTTTATTCTTTTGGAAAAACACCTGACGAGATGATGGAAATTGTAAGACAGACTTCTTTTTTCTCAAGATCATCTTTAAAATTATCCAAAAACGGAATTTTCAGTTCCAATTTTATTTTAAAACTGTTCAAAGATTATTTCCCGGAAGACAATTTCAGTATTTTAGGAATTCCGATGTATGTGGCTGCTACTGAAATGACGCATGGCATCGTAGACTTCTTTTCTGAAGGAGAGCTTTTTGGACCATTACTGGCTTCCTCAAGCGTTCCTTTTATTCTCCCTCCGGTAAGAATTGGTGAGAAAATTTATGTGGATGGTGGCGTTCTGGATAATCTCCCTATTGAACCCATCATGGATAAATGTAATTTTCTGATCGCCTCTCATGTCAACTCCATTAGCTATGATGAATTAAACAAAATGAGTCTGATGAAGGAATTCGACAGAATTCTCCACTTAGCGATTGCCAAATCTGTGTATTCTAAAGCAAAATACTGCAATATCTTTTTGGATCCACCCAAAATGACGAAATACAGTCTTTTCAACAAAAGATACATGGATGAAATGTTTCAGCAGGTGTACGATTATACCTGCCAGGAACTTGAAGAAAAAGGGTTTCGTAAAAGTATTTAGGAATTTTAAAGACATTCCCGTTCTTCTCCTACAAACCTTCTTCTTTTACTTTCTCTTTAAAGTTCACTATTGTTCCGGCTAAAGAATCTAAAGATTTCCCTCCGGCTGCATTAATGTGCCCACCACCGTTGAAATATTTTCTTGAGAATTGATTCACGTCCACATCGTCTTTACTTCTGAAAGAAATTTTAACGAAGTCTTCGTACAAATCTTCCATAAAGAATGCTGACATTTTTACACCAGCAATGCTTAAACCATAGTTTACAAAACCTTCTGTATCTCCTTTCTGGAAACCAAATTCCTTAAGTTCATTTCTGGTAAGGCTTAAAACCGCTACTGTTCCATCATTCACTACTTCTATTCTTCCAAGAACCAAAGCAAGCAAATGCAGACGGGAAACCGTGTTCGTGTCCCATGTATTGGAGGTGATCATGGCAGGATCTGCACCGTGTTCAATAAGATTAGCAATAATACGGTGAGTAGTGGCACTGGTAGAACGAAAACGGAAACCACCTGTATCAGTCATAATTCCAGTATAAAGACATTCTGCCATATCCTGATTCACCAGTTTTTCATCATTCATTGCTTCAATGAAATGATAAATCATCTGTGAAGTGGCAGGAATGACTGTATCGGAATACACAAAATCAAATTGTTCCGGCTGTTGGTGATGATCGATAAGAATTTTCTTCCCCGGAGCTTTTACCAGCCAGTCTCCCAATAATCCGATTCTTGACGGAGAATTAAAATCCAGGCAGAAAATAACATCTGCTCCCGCAATCATATCCGAAGCCAGTTTTCTTTTATATTCTGCAATAATAACTTTTTTAGATTCCGGCATCCATTTCAGAAATTTCGGAAAATCATTAGGCACGATAACCTCTGCATGAATTCCTTTTGCTTTCAGATAATGTTTTAATCCCAAGCTTGAACCAATAGCATCTCCATCCGGGTTATAATGGGTAAGGATCACTATTCTGCTATCCTGGGTAAGTAATGTATTGATATCTAAAAGTTCTGCTGGTGTAAACATCTGGTGTTTATTTTTCGTTAAAATTAAAGTTTTCAAAGATAGAGCTTTTATATAAATCATTTAAATATTATTTTTGCACCCGAAAATGGTTTTCCCATGAGGGTTTATAAATGCCTGACTGAAAAACATTACATTTAATTTTAAAAAAAGACAATTAAAGTTTGTAACTTATATTTTTTTATATATCTTTGCAACCTGAAAATTAATAGATTAATTACGATTTAAACATATAGTAATGAGTAAAAGAACATTCCAGCCATCAGAAAGAAAGAGAAGAAACAAACACGGTTTCAGAGAAAGAATGTCTACGCCAAATGGAAGAAGAGTTTTGGCTGCGAGAAGAGCTAAAGGCAGAAAGAGATTAACTGTAAGTGCTGCACGCGCTAAGAGATAATTTCTAATTATCATATACAAAACATGCTTGAGAAGTTCCTTTTCAGGCATTTTTTGTTGTTAAAATTTACTAAAATTAGAGTCAAATAGACTTCTTTTTTCTATTTTTAAAGATTGAAATTTTTTTGTTAGAAAACAGCCTTTAAAATTTAATTATGCCACATACAAATATCGCCGGAGACAATATTATAAGTTTACAAAACGCAAAGATTGCACAAAAAAACTTCACTGTACTTTCTGATGTAAATCTTAATATAAAGAAAGGTAGATTCTGCTACCTTATCGGAAAAACAGGTTCCGGAAAAAGTTCCCTACTGAAAACGCTTTACGGACACATCCCATTAGCATCAGGACACGGAGCTGTTGTAGGATTTGATCTGGCAAAACTAAAGCCATCCGATATTCCTAACTTAAGAAGGAAACTAGGTATCGTATTCCAGGATTTCCAGTTACTTTCTGACAGAACGGTTGAGAAAAACCTGAAGTTCGTTCTTGAAGCAACAGGATGGAATGACAAAGTAAAAATAGAAGACCGTATCAATGAGGTTTTAGGAAGCGTGAACATGAAGAGCAAGAAGCACAAAATGCCTCACGAACTTTCCGGAGGAGAACAGCAGCGTATTGCCATCGCAAGAGCCCTTCTTAACCACCCGGATCTTATCTTAGCGGATGAGCCGACAGGAAACCTTGACCCTGAGACTTCCAACGAAATTATGACGCTATTAAAGCAGGTTGCCCTTGAAAATGGCGCTGCAGTAGTAATGGCAACACACGATTATCACATGATTCAGAACTTCCCTGGTGAAGCCATCAGATGTGAAGACGGAAAAGTTTCTGTATTGGATACTTCAGAATTATTTGAATAAGAATAAAAAAATAAGAAGCTCAGAAATAACTAAGTTCTAAAATCTAATTTCTAACTTCTTTACTTAAAAACATGAAACTCTTTGGTGAGTTCAAGATATTGGTCCGAGTATTGTCTCGGACTTTTTTCTATAATAAAATCAGATTCGTTGATTTCCTTTTCTTGTAAAGAAAACTCCAGAATCAATCTTTTTGCCTTTGAATTTTCAATTCCTTTGATATTCACTTTTCTGTTCAGATAAAGATTATTTTCTTTACCGATGGAAATAAAAACGTCTCCCGCTTCCACAGGTATGATCACAGAAAACATTCCGTTTTCGGACAATAATTCTGCCGCCTTACTAATTAACTGTCTGAAGTTTAATTCTACAGTCTGGCGCGCAATCTTATCTTTTTCAGACCCAGATTCTTCGAAGTAAGGAGGATTGGATACAATAAGATCAAAACAATCTTCGGTTTCAAAAGTTTTAAAATCCTGATGGCAATTTTTCAGCCTTGCACGAAAAGGAGAATTTTCAAAATTGAGCTGAGTAAGCCTTACAGCATCCTCATTAATATCCAGCCCTAAAAATCCAGCCTGTGGATTTCTTTGTGCCAGCATAAGAGAAATTAATCCCGTACCTGTTCCGACTTCCAAAACACTGGAAGCATGTTCAATATCAGCCAAAGCCCCAAGCAGAACACCGTCTGTTCCTACACGAAAGACGTCTTTAGACTGCTGAATTTCAAATTGTTTAAATGTAAAGGGTTTCACTATAAATTAGTAGGCAGTGTAATAATGAATGTAGATCCCTTCCCTACTTCTGATTTCACAGAGATCTCACCTTTATAATCCTCAATCATTTTTCTCACCATGGACAAACCAAGCCCCATTCCACTACTTTTAGAAGTAAAATTCGGTTCAAAAATTCTTTCGTACATATTTTCAGGAATCCCGACTCCATTATCCTGAACAGAGATAATCACTCTTCTTTGATGCTGCTCCACATCCACATTGATAATGAGTTTTCTCTGGTCACTTTCCGCCTGCTTTGCATTGGTCACAAGGTTTGTAATGATTCTGGAAAGATAAATTCTATCCATATTGATCATTATATTCGTCTTGTTGGCATGCATGAAAATACTATCATCATTGAATACGCGGAGAATATCTTCAACTTCTGTATTCAGATTGATCACTTCATTATTTTTTTCAGGAAGTTTGGCAAATTCTGAGAATGCTGAGGCTACTGTAGCAATCAGATCAATCTGGTCGACAATAGTTTTACTCATTTGCTTTACTCTTTCTCTGATATTAGGATCTTCAGGATCAAATTTTCTTTCAAAATTCTGAATGGTCAGCTTCATAGGAGTCAGCGGATTTTTCACCTCATGAGCCACCTGCTTGGCCATTTCTCTCCACGCTTCTTCAGATGCTTTAAACCTAAGCCTTTCTTTCTGATCCTGAATCTGTAGAATCATTCTGTTATAGGCTCTTGCCAGAGCATTAAGCTCATCATTTTTATAGTATCTGATAGGACGCATTTCATTTTCAAACAAAGTAATACGGGTAATCATATCAGAGAATTTCGTAATGGTTTTCGCCAGACTATTAGAAGTAACCCAGCTGATCCATATACTAAAAAGAATAAGGAATATATCGACTAAAAGAATATATTTTACATATTGATGAAGAACCTCAAGGTAAGCAGATTCATTGTGATATAAAGGGATATAAACAATTCCGATAGGTTCAAGTTCATTGTTTTTCAATAAAAGATAAGAAGAAGTAAGCTTAGCATCCTTAGCAGCATCATAATTCACCATATCTACTCTTGCGTCAGTAGACAGAATCTTATTGATGATTTCTATAGGAATTGTTTTCTGCTCAACTAATCCTTCATCTTTATTGGAAAGCAAATAGTTTCCTTTCAGATCATAAATAAAAATGTCATGCTGGTTGATATCCGCTATTTCAAAGATCTTATTCCCTAAAACTTCCGGAAGATCTTTTGTCTCTATAAGAGTCTGGCTTACTGCATAATCCAGATATCGCATTACAGCATTGGTTTTATCCTGCATATCAATATTACTCTGCTGTAAAGAATGATTTCTCAATACAAAGTAAGGAACAAGTGATGTAGCAACGACACTTAAAAAACATACCAGCAAGAAACCGAAAAACACCCGGTTTCTTAAGCTATATCCTTTATACTTATTTATTGACATTCTACTTTTTAATTAACCTAGCAATATACTTACCAATGATATCAAATTCCAGGTTTACTTGATCACCAATTTTCAAATGTTTCATATTCGTGAATTCCCAGGTGTAAGGAATAATAGCTACGGAAAACTGAGCATCTTCGCTCTTAGCAACAGTAAGACTGATCCCATTTACTGTAATTGAACCTTGAGGTACCGTTACAAAACTTCCGTCATTTTCATACTTCATAGTAATAAAATAACTTCCGTCTTTATTTTCAATATTAACAACTTCACCGGTTTTATCAACATGTCCCTGAACAATGTGGCCATCCAGTCTTCCATCCATTTTCATACAACGTTCAAGATTTACAACAGTTCCCAATTGCCATTTTCCAAGGTTGGTTTTTTCCAGTGTCTCGTTAATCGCTGTAACCACATATTGATTATCTTTTATCTCAACTACCGTAAGGCAACACCCGTTGTGGGCAAGGCTCTGATCAATTTTCAGTTCGTTTGTAAAAGGACACGTAAGGGTGAAATCTATATTACTTCCTTTTTCTTCAATCTTCTCAATAACACCAACTGCTTCAATAATTCCTGTGAACATATTATTTTTTGCTAAATTTGTAAATTATAATCTTCAAAGATAATCAAAATGAGCCCAAAAAACCATAAAGTACGAGTAGGAATTTCAATCGGTGATTTCAACGGCATCGGTCCGGAGATCATTATGAAGTCTCTGAAAGACAAAACTATTACAGATTTTTTCACGCCTGTAATTTTTGGTTCGGGAAAATTATTCACTTATCAGAAAAACATTTTTAAGCTGAATCTTAATTTCAACTACGTTAACGAGCCTTCACAGGCACAGGCAGGGAAACTTAATATGGTTAACCTTACCAAGGAAAACGTGAATGTAGAATTGGGAGTTCCTACTGAAGAATCTACGAAAATGGCGATTGACTCTTTAGAAGCGGCTACTGAAGCTTTGATGAAAGGAGATATTGATGTATTGGTAACCGCTCCGATCAACAAGGATGAAATGGTAAAAATGGGATTCAAGCATGCCGGACACACGGGCTATTTTGAAGAAAAATTCAATAAAAAAGGATTAATGTTCCTTGTTACTGAAGATCTTAAAGTAGCTGTTTCCACGCATCATATTCCTATTGCACAGGTAGCTGAAAATATTTCCAAGGAAAAAATAAAGAAACAGATCAGGGTATTAAATCAGACACTTATAGAAGATTTCTGTATTCAAAAACCAAAAATTGCTGTATTAGGACTAAATCCTCATGCAGGAGACGGAGGCGTTATCGGAAACGAAGAAATTGAAATCATCAGCCCGGCTATTAAAGAACTTTCTGACAACGGAATATTAGCATTCGGACCTTTCCCTGCAGACAGCTTTTTCCAGCCGAGTAAATATAAAAATTTCGATGCTGTTTTAGCGATGTATCATGACCAAGGACTGGCTCCTTTCAAAACATTAGCCTATGAGGAAGGAGTAAATTATACAGCCGGACTTCCTTTTATCAGAACATCTCCTGACCATGGAGTTGCTTACGATATTGCAGGAAAAAATGTGGCCGATGAGCAGAGTTTTACAGAAGCGATCTTCACAGCGATCCAGGTTTTCAAGAACAGAAGTGAATACAGCGAACTGATGAATGACCGCCTTCAGCCTAGAAAAATGGCTGTAGACAACGGAATAGATGAAGATCTACCGGAGGAAACTGAAGCATAAATCTTTAAAACAAATTTTAAATTAATTTGTTTCAGATTTTATTTGTTATTATAAAAAAAATGCATATTTTTGCACACTCATTTTATGGACAAGTTAAGAAACTATGACGTAAGCTTTTCCGGACTTAAAAACGGAAGACACGGGTTCAAGTTTGAGATAGATAAAACGTTCTTTCAATTATTTGACACTGAGCAGGAATTTACAAATCCTAGAATAGAAGTGAATGTATCACTTGATAAACACACTACTTTTTTAGAATTTGAGATTAAAATTAATGGATTGGTTGAGTTGGTTTGTGATATCACAAATGAAGATTTCGACTATCCTATTGAGAATGAAATCAAAATTTTGGTGAATTTCGGGGAAGAATATGATGACAGCAATGAAGATGTCATTACCATTCCTACTGCAGAGCATGCTTTCAATGTAGCACATTTGATTTATGAAAATGTGATGCTTTCTATCCCGATGAAAAAAATTTCACCGAATGTAAGTGATGACGATATTAAAATTCTTGACCAGTTCAGTCCTAAAGATATTGAGGTAACTGAAGAAGAAGAACATGAAAGTGACCCTAGATGGGATGCTTTAAGAAAATTAAAAGACAATAATTAAATAGAATAATTTAAATATGATGAGATGATGAATCTCATCGCTCATCAATTAAAAAAGTTATTAGAAAATGGCACATCCAAAGAGAAGACAGTCGTCCACAAGAAGAGATAAGAGAAGAACTCACTACAAAGCTGTAGTTCCTCAATTAGCTAAAGATGCAACAACAGGAGAGCTTCACCTATACCACAGAGCTCACTGGCATGAAGGAAAACTTTACTACAGAGGTAAAGTAGTATTGGAAAAAGAAGTAGCTACTACTGAAGAAAACTAAGAGTCGCTTTTCACTGAAAAAGCCTCATTTTAATACAAAAACCGCCCAATTTTGATAAAATTTGGCGGTTTTTTGTTGTTTTTTACGTTTTTTTGGTATCTTTGACATCAAATCAAATATCAAATTTATGGACATTAAAGACATACAAAATCTTATCAAGTTTGTATCTAAGGCTGAAGTATCAGAAGTGAAGTACAAAACTAAAGATTTCGAAATCACTATTAAAACTCCATTAGCTGGAAGCGATGCTGTTTATGCACAACCTGCAGTATATCACACTGCACCACAAGCGGTAGCTGCTCCGGCACCTGTTGCAACTCCGGCTGCTCCTGTTGCTGAAAAAGCTGAAGCTGCATCTGATGACAGCAAATATGTAACAATCAAATCTCCAATGATTGGTACTTTCTATAGAAAACCATCTCCTGATAAAGATGTATTTGTAAATGTAGGTGACGAAGTTTCTGTTGGTAAAGTAGTTTGTGTTATTGAAGCAATGAAGCTATTCAACCAGATTGAATCTGAAATCAGCGGAAAAATTGTTAAAATTTTAGTTGACGACGCTACTCCCGTAGAGTATGACCAACCTTTATTCTTAGTAGATCCATCTTAAGGAATTTTAGATTAAAGATTATAAATTTTAGATGAATCTTTTTTCATTTAAAATAATTTAAAATTCAAAATTTATAATTTAAAATTTCGGAGAGATGTTCAAAAAAATATTAATAGCCAATCGTGGCGAAATTGCAATGCGTATTTTACGTACTTGTAAAGAAATGGGGATCAAAACCGTTGCGGTATACTCTACTGCTGATAAAGACAGTCTTCACGTAAGATTTGCTGATGAAGCGGTATGTATTGGCCCTGCAATGAGTAAAGACTCATATCTTAAAATCCCTAACATTATTGCTGCTGCGGAAATTACCAATGCTGATGCAATTCACCCAGGTTACGGATTCTTATCTGAAAATGCTAACTTCTCAAGAATCTGCCAGAAGAACGGTATCAAATTCATTGGTGCTTCCCCTGAACAGATTGAAAAAATGGGAGACAAAGCAAATGCTAAGGCTACCATGAAAGCAGCAGGTGTACCATGTGTACCAGGTTCTGACGGATTGATCGAATCTTACGAACACGCTGTAAAAGTAGCTGAAGAAACAGGATACCCTGTAATGATCAAAGCTACTGCCGGTGGTGGTGGAAAAGGGATGAGAGCTGTTTGGAAAGCTGAAGACCTTAAAGATCACTGGGAATCAGCAATTCAGGAAGCTGTAGCGGCCTTTGGAAACGGAGGTATGTATATGGAAAAACTGATTGAAGAGCCTAGACACATCGAAATTCAGGTTGCGGGTGACCAATTCGGTAAAGCTTGCCACCTTTCTGAAAGAGACTGTTCTGTACAGAGAAGAAATCAGAAATTAACTGAAGAAACGCCTTCTCCTTTCATGACAGACGAACTTCGTGAGAAAATGGGCGATGCTGCTGTAAAAGCTGCTGAATTCATTGGATATGAAGGTGTAGGAACTATCGAATTCCTTGTAGACAAACACAGAAATTTCTATTTCATGGAAATGAATACAAGAATCCAGGTAGAACACCCTATTACTGAACAGGTAATTGATTATGACCTGATCAGAGAACAAATTCTTCTTGCTGCAGGAACTCCTATTTCAGGAATCAACTATTACCCTAAATTACATTCAATCGAGTGCAGAATCAACGCAGAAGACCCTTACGCTGACTTCAGACCGTCTCCGGGAAAAATCACAGGATTAAATATCCCTGGCGGACACGGAATCAGAGTAGATACTCACGTATATTCCGGATATACAATCCCTTCTAACTACGACTCAATGATTGCTAAGCTTATCACTACGGCTCAGACCCGTGAAGAAGCTATTGCAAAAATGAGACGTGCTCTTGAGGAATTTTATATTGAAGGAGTAAAAACAACCATTCCTTTCCACAGACAACTGATGGATAATGAAGATTATCTTTCAGGGAACTACACCACAAAATTCATGGAGGATTTTGTAATGGACAGAAAATATGATAATCACTAAGATTATTTTACAATAAAAATGAAACTGCCTCTTTTTGAGGCAGTTTTTATTTTTAGCCTGTAAACTTGAAATTTTCAATACAAAGCATCAATCAGTCGTTATCGTGGTTATTGCTGAAGTATAAATAAAAATTAATAAAGAGACAGAAAATAAAATTTCACACTTATAAAGATATAATACCTATAACAGTCTGTCAACAGGGAAAATATTTTCTAATCCTCCATTATTCCACCCTAAAATCTACTTCAATTATACCCTCAAACGTCACTTGATAATTGTTTATACATATCATTAATATTGCGTAAATTTGTTGAAAACCAAAATATATGTCAACAGCAGAACAAACAAAAAACTCGCAGTATTTTATTGACCTTGAAGACAAACATGGAGCACACAACTATCACCCGCTTCCAGTGGTTCTGGACCGCGGAGAAGGTGTTTTCGTTTGGGATGTGGAAGGTAAAAGGTACTATGATTTTCTTTCAGCATATTCTGCTGTGAACCAAGGGCATTCTCATCCTAAAATTGTAAGCGCTTTGGTAGAGCAGGCTCAAAAACTGGCTTTAACTTCAAGAGCATTCTACAACTCTAAATTAGGAGAATACGAACAGAAAATAACGACCCTTTTTGGATTTGATAAAGTTTTACCAATGAACTCCGGAGCTGAAGCTGTGGAAACTGCTGTAAAACTAGCCAGAAAGTGGAGTTATGAAGTAAAAGGAATTGCAGAAAACGCAGCGAAAATTATCGTGTGCGAAAACAACTTCCACGGAAGAACAACAACTATTGTTTCTTTCTCTAACGATCCGGATGCCAACCAAAACTACGGACCTTTTACCCCAGGATTTATTAAAATTCCTTATAACGATATTGCAGCCTTAGAAGAAGTTCTTAGCAGAGAAGCAGCAAATATTGCAGCATTCCTTGTAGAACCTATTCAGGGAGAAGCCGGAGTATATGTTCCGGATGAAAACTTCCTTAAAAATGCGTCTGAATTATGTAAAAAATACAATGTTCTTTTCATTGCTGATGAAGTTCAGACAGGTATTGCAAGAACAGGAAAACTGATTGCATGTCACCATGAAAATGTACAACCAGATATTTTGATCCTAGGAAAAGCGCTTTCCGGAGGAATGTATCCTGTATCCGCTGTGTTAGCAAATGATAACATCATGAATGTTATCAAACCGGGACAACACGGTTCTACATTTGGAGGAAACCCTATTGCATGCGCAGTAGCGGTAGCAGCATTGGATGTGGTAGCTGATGAAAAACTGTCTGAAAGAGCAGAAGAATTAGGAAAACTTTTCAGAGCTGAAATAGAGAAGCTTATTGAAAAAACAGATCTTATTACCAAAGTAAGAGGAAAAGGCCTTTTAAATGCTATCCTGATCAATGATACACCTGATAGTTCTACTGCATGGAACCTTTGCTTGCAATTGAAAGAAAACGGATTGCTGGGAAAACCTACGCATGGTAATATCATCAGGCTTGCACCGCCATTGGTAATTACTGAAGAGCAATTGTTGGATTGCGTGAAGATTATTGAGAAGACAATTCTTGAGTACAAATAAATGGCTCTTTCCCTTGCAATCATTACTTATAATGAAGAAGAGAACATCGTAAGACTTTTAGATTCATTAACAGATATTGTGGATGAAATTATTATTGTCGATAGCTTTTCTACAGATAAGACCAAAGAGATTTGCACTCAAAAATATCCTCAGGTAAAATTCTTTGAGAAAAAATTTAATGGGTATGGTGAACAAAAAAACCATGCCCTTCATTTATGTTCCCATGAATGGATTTTGTTTCTGGATGCTGATGAAGTTCCTGATCAAAATCTGAAAAAATCTATACAAAACATTGTTTCTTCAGAAAATACTGAATTCAATGTGTATAAAGCAAAATTCAACAATCATCTTGGGATTCACCTGATCCGATTTGGTGGTTGGGGAAATGTATGCCGTGAAAGGCTTTTCAGAAAAAAATATGCAAAGTATTCTGATGATAAAGTTCATGAATTTTTGATTACTGATCAGAAGGTGGGCCTTATGGAAGGAAAACTGGATCATTATACTTACAAAAGCATTCATCATCATGTTTCGAAAATCAATAAATATTCGGATATGATGGCTGAAAAGATGTTTGAGAGAGGAAAAAGAATCAACAGATTTAAAATCATTGTAAGCCCAATGTTTGAGTTTAGTAAGGTTTTTATTTTCAAACTTGGTTTTCTGGATGGATTTCCAGGATTTTATATTGCTAAAACAATGTCTTATTACACCTTCCTGAAATACATTAAACTGCATGAAAAAACACGACTGTACGAAAAAATACGGATGCAGGAAATTGAAAAAAATACAGTAAAATAGTATGATTCTGTATCTTATTCCTGTTTTAATAGCGATATTTATCGTTATATATTTCCGTCTCTATTTATTTGCATTTCCTTACAACAGACTGGTCATCCTTATGTACCACCAGGTTGAAAAGAAAAGCCATGAAGATCTTACAGTCAGTTTAAAAAATCTTGAACAGCAGTTTTCATATCTGAGCTCTAAAAAGTATACTTCATATTTTTTCTCAGAGCTTCCTCTTTCGGCAAAAAGAAACATTATCATCACCTTTGATGACGGATATAGAAACAACCTCGAATATCTCCCCTCTTTACTGGAAAAGTATAATCTGAAGGCGACAATTTTTATTCCAACAGAATTTATTGAAAAGGGATATAACAATTATTCAATGATGACCTTTGATGAAATCAGAAGTCTGGATAAAAAATATTTTGAGATTGCCCTTCATAGCCATGCCCATGAAAATTTAAGAAATGTATCTCTTGACTTTATAGAAAAAGATCTAAAAAAAAATATGGAGATTCTCGATGTCCAAAATATAGGGTATTCAAAGGTTTTGGCATATCCTTATGGAAAATATCCACAAAAAAAACATGATAAATTAGCATTTTTTTCTATTTTGAAAAAAATAGGAATTGATTTTGCAGTAAGAATTGGAAATAAAGTGAATTATCACCCTACCCAGCACCCATACGAACTGTGTAGAATTGATATAAAAGGCAAAGATTCGCTTATAAAATTCAAATTAAAACTTATCTTTGGCAGATTAAAACTATTTTAAAAAACAATTTTAGGGAAGTATTCACCTACTTCTCTGTCAAACAAATCGTTGTGATGAATATAAGTGGTTTAATCATAACATATAATGAAGAAAAAAATATACAGGATGTCCTAGAATCTTTTGATTTCTGTGATGAAATAATAGTAGTAGATTCTTTTAGTACGGATAACACTGTAGAAATTGCAAAGAAATTCTCCAATGTAAAGGTGATTCAAAATAAATTTGAAGACTTTACAAAGCAAAGAAATTTGGCTCTGGATACTGCAACCAACGACTGGGTTTTATTTTTGGATGGTGATGAGAGAATTACACCAGCCCTGAAGCAGGAAATTATTGATGAGCTTAATAAACCCGGGCAAAAGGATGCCTATTATTTTTACAGGAAATTCTTTTTTGCCCAGAAACCGATTCATTTTTCAGGAACACAGTCTGATAAAAATTTCAGACTATTCAGAAAATCGAAAGCCAGATATATGGCAGGAAAAAAGGTACATGAAACTCTGGAGGTTAACGGAACCATCGGAGTTTTAAAAAATAAATTACTCCATTACTCCGTTTCAGATTATGAATCTTACAGAAAAAAAATGATTCACTACGGAGTTTTAAAGGGGAAAGAATTGGCTGCTAAAGGGAAAAAGTACAGTGTTGGGGTTCAATATCTTAAAACTGCTTTTAAATTCTTTAAGGCCTATATAATGAGACTTGGTATTTTAGACGGAAAAGAAGGCTATCAGTTATCTTTTCTGCAATCTTTAAGCGTCTATGAAACCTATGAATCATTAAAAAAAGAGCAAAATTAGTTGAATGAAGATTTGTATCATTAGTTATGATTTTTGGGATTATGATAAGTATATTGTTGAAACATTATGCCAACGTGGTATTGATGCTCACCATATAAAAATCAGTACCGTTACTCATTCCAACTTCAACGAAAGAGCTGTAAATGCATTAAGCAAAACTTTTTTAAACAAAAATCTTAAGACTGAAAAAAGACAGAAGTATGTTCTGGATTCTTTGGAGAAATTAGGGCATCAGGATCAGATACTGGTGATGAATCCGGATACATTTGATCTTTCTACCCTTAAAAAAATTCGAAAATCTACAGACCGTCTGGTGACCTATCTGTATGATAATCTTGAAAGAGTTCCTGTAGAAGACAAACTGTATCTTTTTGACAAAGTCTTTTCCTTTGACTATATTGATGTTAAAAAGCACGGTTTTGAAAAATTAACCAATTACATTTACCTTCCCCACTGTGCCAAAGAAAACCAGCAGCCCGAAATGGATCTTTTTTACATCACATCTTATGATAACAGAAGGGTTTCACTCATAAAATTGCTGGCTAAAAAGCTGATTGAGCAAGGATTGAAATTCCAGATTATGATTATTGGAAAAAAATCCTGGAAACATCAGCTCACCAACATTTTCATGACGGTACCTAAGAATCTTTTCCTGATTTTCAGTATCAAGAAGATTCCGCATAATGATCTTCCAAAATATTATAAAAACTCAAAAGTTTTACTGGATCTGATGCGTGAAGGGCAATATGGACTTAGCTTCAGAGTTTTTGAAGCCATGTCTCTGGAAAAGAAAATCATAACTGATAATGAAGCCATTAAAACCTATGATTTTTACAACCCCAATAATATTTTGATTTTAAACAAAAATATTAGTAATCTTGACAAATCTTTTTTTGAAAAACCTTACGAGAAAATTCCGGAAGAAATCTACTACAGGTACACTTTGGATAGTTGGGTAAATAAAGTTTTTGAACTCGATACTAAAAACTGACAAATGGGAATCTTAAAAAAAATAAAAAAACACTTCGAAAGAAAAGAAAAACTCAAAAACCTTCAGTCTAAGGATATTGTCAACATTAATCTGTATGACGCTTCAAAAAAGACAATCCTGTTTGCATCAAGAGATTTCCCTGCCCATGATAAAGAATCCGGGGCTAACAGACTGAAAGAACTTATATTTATTTACAAAGAATTAGGATACAACTGCATTTTATTTGCTCCCCATATGTTTGAAGACGATTCTTATGTGAAGTTTTATCACCAGCACAATGTTATCGTTTATATAGAGAACAATAAATACAGGAATATTTATGATTTCCTTTCTTCTTTTAAAAAGATAGATTACGTTTGGTTCAACGGCCCTCTGGCGCTAAATCTTTTTTATAAGAAAATGAAAACCATTTTACCTTCCGCCAAATTCATTTATGATATGGTGGATATTCATTTTTTAAGATTTAAAAGAGCCATCGAACTGGAACCTACCCGTATTTCTTTAAAGAAAAATTATAAACATTTTTTCCGCTTGGAAACTGTTGTTGCTCCACAACTGGATTATATTATTGCCATCTCTGATAAAGAGAAAGAAATTATGAGCCAGTATGCAAATAAAAATAAGATCATTACAGTATCTAATATTCATTATCCTAAAATTGATATTTCTGAGCGAAAAAGCTTCAGTGAAAGTAAGGGAATTACCTTCATTGGCTCTATTCACGAGCCGAATATTGATGCGGTAAAGTTTTTATATGAAAAAATAATGCCTATTGTCTGGAAAACCAATCCTGAGCTGGAAGTAAGCATCATCGGGAATGTGGCAGAAAAACTTGATGTTAAACTATTTCCTAAGTTTAAATTTTTAGGATTTGTGGAAAGCATTGAAGAGCACTTTATGAATTCGAAAATTATGGTGGCTCCTCTGAGATTTGGTGCCGGCGTGAAAGGGAAAATTGGGCAGGCTTTTGAATATTTTTTCCCTGTAGTTACTACGGATATTGGTGCAGAAGGTATGAAACTTACCGATCAAAAGCATGTATTGATTGCCAATGATGAAAACAGCTTTGCAGAAGCAATTATCCAGCTGAATAATAATGAAGAGCTTTGGAATACATTAAGCAGAAATTCTGTGGACAGTCTGAGAGCATTTTCACCTGAAGAAGTAAAAGAAAAACTTAAAACATTATAATCCATGTCATTAAGTGTAAATTACCACGGTTTTTTTGATGGAAATTTTGGAATTTCCGAAGCAACCAGATTAAATGCTTTAGCATTAGAAGCAATAGGTATCAAAGTAAACCGGATTAATTATTCCAGTGAAACTTTTGAAAGAATTGATTCAGGCTCCGAGTCATCATCTTCCATTAATGTTTTCCATATTAACATCAATTTTATCAACAATTTCTTTTCTAAGAATCAGGATCTGAATCTTAAGGATCATTATAATATTATTTACTGGGCCTGGGAATTTCCTGAAGTTTCCGAGAAGGTTGTTGAGATATTAAATGTATTTGATGAGCTATGGGTACCAAGTGATTTCTGTGTGAATATCTTTACAAAGTATACAGGAATTCCTGTGATCAGATTTTCACATCCGATTCAAAAAATGGAAGAGTCTAAGGATTTTGAGCTAAGCCAATATCATATTTCTCCGGATTCAAAGATCTATCTAACGATTTTCGATTCTCTGAGTACCACCATCAGAAAAAATCCGGAAGCTACGCTGGAAGCTTTCACAACAGTTTTCAAAGAAGATAAAAGCAGTGTTCTTATCGTGAAAACACATAATCTTGAAAGAAGCAAAGATGCTCAGAAAGCGCTGGAAGCTTACCAAAATATTCCGAACGTCATCATCATTAACGAGCATTTTTCAAAGGAGAAACTACATTCCCTGATCCAACAGTCTGAGGTTCTGATTTCTCTTCATGGTTCTGAAGGTTTCGGTCTCACGATGGCAGAAGCCATGGCCTATGGAAAAATTGTTGTAGGAACGGGTTATTCCGGAAATCTGGATTTCATGAATGTAAATAACAGCTTCCTGATTCAGTATGATTTCATCAAAACATCCAATACAAAAGGGCTGATTGATGAAGGTTTAACACTTGCCAAGCCTAGCCTGAAAGATGCTGTTGAAAAACTCCAGTATATCAAAAACAATTTTGACAGCCTGGCTTCGATGAGAGAAAAGGCAAAATCACAAATTGCTGAGAATTTTTCTATTCAATCTATCGGAGAGCTATTCAGAATAAGATTGAATTTCATAGATGGTTTTGGTAAAAAAGAAAGTACCGGAGGCAGTGATGTCAATAATGTTTTCTATTTAAGCGAAATCGAAAGATTAAATTCCCGAGTCCATTATCTTGAGCGAACTCTTTATAATAAAATCAGAAAGAAAGTAAATGCTTTCTTCAAAAAAGGCAGAAAATAATTTTATTGGTTAATGTTCTGGTTCGTCAGCTTATGGGCGAATCGTTATATTTACAAATGAGCTTATCATATTTCAGATGAAAGACAAAATTGCAATAGTAGTCCAAAGATATGGGCTGGAGATCAACGGAGGTGCAGAACTTCACGCAAGATTATTAGCTGAAAAATTGTCTGCTCTCTATGATATTGAAATTATTACAACCTGTGCTATAGAATTCGAACGTTGGGATAACCACTATCCGGAAGGCATTGAAATCATCCATGATATTAAAGTAAGAAGATTTAAAACGTTAAAAAAGGATTTAAAAAGATTTAATGAGCTAAGTAAAACAGCTCGTAGCTTATATAAATATTATAATAGAAAGCTAAGTTTTTTAAACTTCCCTTATTTGCTTTATAAGAGATTTAAATACAACAAAAAAGACTTTAATTTCAATGAATGGTTAGAAGTACAGGGACCATTCTCCCAGGATTTAATTCAGTTTATAAAAGAGAAAAAAGAAGATTATAAGGCTTTTATTTTCTTTACCTATTTATACCACCCTACCAATATAGGAATCAGAGAAGTTGCTGATAAAAGTATTCTTATTCCAACGGCTCACGATGAGCCTCAGTTTTATCTTGATGGCTATTCTCAATTGTTTTCTCTTCCAAAATTCATCATGTACAATACACAGATTGAAAAAGATTTTGTAGAGAGCGTTTATCCTCAGGCACAAAAGCTAAAATCAGAAATTGCAGGAATTGGTTTTGATGATTATGATGCAGCATCGGGTGAACTGCCTAAGGATCTTTATCAGACCAAATACTTTATTTATATTGGAAGAATTGTTGAAGACAAAGGCTGTGTCATGATGATTGAATATTTTAAAGATTTCAAAGAAAAACATCCTGAATATCGAGATGTAAAGTTAGTTTTGGCAGGCAAAAATTCTCTTGAGGAAAAAATAACTCAGGGAGATGATATTATCCTGACCGGATTTGTAGACCACGACCTCAAAAATGCATTACTGGAGAATGCCAGCGCACTTATAATGCCCTCATTCTATGAAAGCCTTTCACTGATTACCTTAGAGGCCATGTTATTGAAAATCCCTATCATTGTAAATAAAAACTGTGAGGTTTTGTATTCTCATATTGACAAGAGTAAAACCGGGAAAAGCTTTACAGACAGTGCAGAGTTTTCTCAGGCATTAACGTTTTATATGCAACAACCACAGAATGAGCTTGTTTCTGAAGGCATCAAAGCAAGAGATTATGTTTTAAAAAACTATTCATGGGATACCATCATCAACAAATTTAATTCCGCCATTACATCTTTATAATGACCAAAAAAATTCTATTTTTTTTTCCTGAAAATCCATTTTCAAACAGAGCAGGAAATACCACGAGAGCAAAAACGACCCTTACTGTTTTAAAGAAAATGGGATATCACATTGATCTGGTAGGAGCCGCTGAGATTTATAAGAGCCAAAACGATACTACAGATATTGATCAAAATATTGTTGATAATCTGTTTTTAATCAAACACAGACCATTAAAAGTAAAAACATCTTCCGCATATTGGAAGTACAAAATATCAAAATTTTATAAAAAGCCTAATGAGTATAACCACTTATTGACAGATTTTGCCAAGAAAGAATTTTCTGACATCTTCAATAAGGAAAAATATGATGCCATCATCATCAATTATGAATTCTGGGCAGGATTAGTTGACCATGAATCTATGAAAAACACTTTAAAGATCATAGATACCCATGATTGGATTACCCTCAATGAATTCTACAAAAACAAATCATTAGATATTGGAAAACGTTTCAATGAGGAAATCAATAATCTTTCAAAGTTCGATAAAGTTATCACCATATCAGAAGATGAAAACCTTGTTTTTAAAAGATTTTTAGGTGAAAAAGTAATCAACATACCTCCTTCTTTCCCCTCTCATTTTGAAAAAAGTAATGATGGTAAAAAGTATGATTTAATATTCGTGGGATCTGAAAATATTTTCAATATACAATCCATACAGTGGTTTTTTGATCATGTATATCCATTGCTTCCTCCAAATATCAACATTGTAATTATCGGAAGAATTTGCAAACATATTAAAGAAAGAGAAGGCGTCACATTAATAGAGTTTGTAGAAAGTCTGGAGGAATATTACCACCAGTCAAAAATTGCAATTTGTCCAATGCTGGAGGGAACAGGCATCAAAATCAAAGTCATTGAAGCCTTATCTTACGGACTTCCTATTGTAGGAACAGAAAGAGCGATTGACGGCTTCCCGTCAAAGACAACAAATGGTTGCCTGGTAAGTGATCATCCTGAAATTTTTAAAGATCAGATCATGTCTTTACTGCAAGATCAATCTTATTATCAGGATATAAAAATACAGGCTGAGGAATATTTTAAAAATAATTTTTCTGAAGAAAAAGCAATTGAAAAATGGAAAAAGATTTTACACTAATGGATGACCTGGCCATTATCATACTGAATTACAATTCTTTTGAGGATACCCAGCGAGAGGTTAATTCATTATTAAGCGAAGGTATTTCACAACAATCTATTTATATCGTAGATAATAATTCAAAAGACAGAAAGGAAATAGAGCAACTGGGCTCACAAAAGCAAATCAATTATATTTTAAGTGATTATAACGGTGGCTATGCTTTCGGTAATAATTTAGCAATTAAAAAAGCGATTGAAGATGGTAAGAATTATTTTTTATTATTAAATCCGGATATTGAAATATCCAGCAGCACAATCAGTCAGCTATATAACGATTTAAAAGAATTTCCAGGTATTGGAATCATTGGCCCAAGAATCTGCTACAGAAACATTCGTGACAGAATATTCTCAGACGGTGGGCTGTTATTCCCGGAAGAAGGCTTTCAGGGAGGACACACCAATTCTGAACAGGATAAAAACCATGTGAATGCTCCTCATTATAACTACAATATAAAATATGTAGATGGAAGTGCCCTGATGTTCCGAAAAGAAATATTGGATGATGTAGGATTAATGAACACCAGCTTTTTCATGTATTATGAAGAGTCTGAATGGTGTCTTCGTCTTCTTAAAAACACCCAATGGAAAATTGCGGTTAATACACAATGTGAAGCTTTCAATCTTGCCAGCGATAAAGGCAGTTTTTATGAGTATTATATCACCAGAAACCGGATCTGGATGTGCAGACTGTATGACGGGAATTTAAAATATGTGACCAAAGAACGATGGAAGTTCGCAAGGAAAGCACTTAAAAAAAGAAAATTTTCCATGGCGAAAGCTTACATAAAAGGTATATTAGACGGTCTTTATTCCAATTTAGATAAAATAAAAAATGAGTAAAAAAAATATTATTAAAGTAGGATATCTTCTATCATATGACTACTGTTACATCTTTACATCTCTCAAGCATATTTATGAGCATGCAGACTGTATCGTAATAAGCTATGATGCCAATAATAAAACCTGGGCTGGCAATGATATTCATATTCCTGAAAGTGTTTTCAGTGATATCAAAAAATTGGATACTCAGAATAAAATCATCTTTTACAAAGACACTTTTTTCATTGAAGGGATGCAGCCAATGGAGCTGGAGACCAGACAAAGGAACATGATGGCGGAGAAAATGGGCTCTGGCGGATGGCATATCCAGATGGATGGAGATGAATATGCTTATGACTTTGGAGTATTAGCAAAGTTTTTGAAAGGGAATAAATTTTTATTAAAGAATCCGGCTAAAAATCCTTTTAATTTTCAGGTAAATTTTGTGACATTATTCAAACATAATACTGAAGGTTTTTTTGTGATTACTCCTTTTGATGAAAAGTGTATGCTTATTACAAACAACCCTCACTATGAATATGCAAGAAATACAAATAAAGGCAGAATCCTGCCACTGGATTTTTATTTAATACATCAGTCATGGGCACGGGAAGAAAATGAAATTTCAGAAAAAATCAATAACTGGGGGCATAAAAATGATTTTGACACCTCAGCATTTTTAAATTCCTGGAAAACGGTGAATGCTGACAATTATAAGACATTTATAGACTTCCATCCTTTATATAAGGGCATTTGGAAAGAGCTTTCCTTTTTCCCTGCAAAAAACATTGATGAATTTATTCTTTCCTTTTCAAAGAAATATCCTCAGCAAAAACTCAATCTGAACTTATCTTTCACAAAAAAAATAAAGATGAGAATTAGAAGTCTTTTTTAATTCTTTCAGACCAAAATATAAGGCTAATGTTGTTACATTAGCCTTTACTATTTTATTTGATAAAAACATTTTCAAATTTCTCCATAACTGCCCTTGGATTGAAAAGCTCTGAGTAACAATCCCAGTTTTTACCTGCATCCGGTTGAAAGTTCTTCAGGATTTGCATGATATCCTGTTTATCTTTGTATACAATAGCTCTATCTCCCAGAATCTCAAGATGTGATTTCTCATCAGATCCGGACCATGTTATAATAGGTTTATTTTTAATAGAAAACTCACCTACAGCCATTCCGAAACTCTCTCCTTGCGTGCGGGCATGCAAAAATGCATCAGAAGTATTAATAAATTTCACTTTTCTTTCGACATCAGTTGTTGGTGGAAGAAAAATAATATTCTTGTAAGACCTGAAAAAATTTCTCTTTACAAATTCATCAGTTCCCATAAAAACAAAGTATATATTTTTATTTTTCAGAGCTGTTTTCTTGACAGCTTCCATTACAAAACCAATATCAAAAGTTTCAGTTCCTCCATATCTTGCAAATACCACTGCATCTTTCGGAATATTCAACTCAGCACGAAGATCGCCATTTACCTCAGGAAGATCTACAATGTGGGGAACAAAAGGAAGCTTTCCACCACTCATCGTTTTGGCCAGCCATTCAGAAACATAGGCATAAACATCTCCATAGGGTTCGTTGTATTTAAAAACCGCATGAATAGCCGTTTTAATAAGATCATGAGGAGTATCTGTTTCTCTTTCACCGGATTTTATTGCATAGAAAAGATCTGCATTTGCCTTTTTAATGATTTCATCTCTTTCCTTGATATCGCTATATCCAACAACGTTAAACTTTTTTTTAAAACGTTCAATAGCTTCTTCAGCATTATTCGGACTATTTTTAGGATAAAGAATCATCGACTCGTTACCAAGCATTTCCTCATTATAATAAGCATAATCAAAAAGAGCATTAGAAGTCCCTCTATAACATAATTGATTTTCGTGGAAAATAATTTTCATTTGTTAGTAAGTTAAATTATTTAGTTTCAAACCTTCTCCATGGAAGTAATAAAATTTGTAATACTATTCCTCTAGTTTCTGAAACAGATTTTATCTGATAAAGAACAATGCTTTTTCATTGATCAACTAAATTTATAAGTTACAAAAATACATTTTTAATAAACGACTACTGGCAATATTCTTTCACTGTTCCTTTAATCAACGAAAATATTTTGCAAATATTCATTTTTTGTTCTCGTTATAAAAAAAAAACCGTCTCAAAATTGAGACGGTTTCTTTGTTGTAAAATATTAATATTATTTAGTTAGTATGCATAAAATTCAACAGATTCCTTAATGTAACCCGGAGGCGTTACGCTGGATCTTGAATAATAATGATCTTTACCATTCCAATATTGATATATAGGAACTGTATTAGGCTGCTGAGTAGCAAAAGCATTGAACTCGATTCCTTCAGATACATATCCCGAATAATATCCCGGAGTTTTTGTGTAGTAATGATCTTTACCGTTCCAGTATCTGTAGATAGGAACTGTGTTGGGAGCTTTATATAAGAATGCATTAAACTCTGTTCCTTCAAAAGAATATCCATTGTAGCTTCCTGCAATTTTTGTATAGTAATGATCTACTCCGTTATAATATCTGTAAATTGGAATTGTTTTAAATTCAAGATAGACTTTATTATCAATCAGATATTGGTCTACATAAGCTTTTAGCTGAGCTTTTTTAACAGGATCTTTTACAAAGTCATAAATAATGATCAATCCGTTGCTTCCAAAGTCTACCAAAACAGAATTGCTTACATTGGAGCTATTCTGCCAATTGGAAATATTAACTTTAGGGTTAGTCTGATCCAGGTTTAAATCTCCTACTAAACCTTTTGAAGGATCCCCACCTCTTGTTTTGTAAGTCAATTTCTTAGAATAGTTCATGTGGTATTCAGAAGTATTCACATCATTATCCACATTCACATTAAAAATATTCAACATTCCTGCCTTTACCCCAATTCTGGCTGCCTTATCACGAGTCTGGCTCGTTGTTTCAGACTGGAATAAAATATCAAGTTTTGCTCCTGTATAAATATCAGTCATTACGTGAGTTCCATAATCCTGAACAATCTGCTGTGGGGTTTTTGTCTGTAAATCCTGAGCAAATTCAGGAGTAACATAATCACCCAACATATCTGTAGTAGCGTTGAATCTTACTCTTTTCTGCTTGATCGTCAGATTATAACTTCCGTAAAGATATTTTGCATCAAACTTATTGTTACTCGTTACAGCTGAGCCAAAACCTACAGAGAGTATTTTTTTAAATAATGGAAAATTAACTGTTGCGTCCACTTTGGTTGAAACCATTTTAGAATACGCCTCAGCATTTTCACCATAATCTTCAGCATATTCCTGAGAGTATGTGTTTTCGCTGACTAGTCTGTTGGTCTGTTCCAATTTAAAACGGTCAATATCGATCACTTTAAAACCTGCTGCCGTTGCATTAGCATATTCACCGGCAACATTATAACCATGTCCTAAGACATCATAAATTCCGTCACCTGCAAATTTGGCTGCAGACATTCTGTTATTAGCCTTTGCTGCCGGACTTTCAGGCGTTACCTCTGAGTTAAGATCTTCAGAAGAACATGAACTCATAAAAAGCATCAGTAAACTACTGAAGCAAAATACAATTTGTTTTTTCATAGATTATTAAAAAGTTTCTGCAAATGTAATATTCATCACCCAGTGAGAAAACAATTCCAGAATGATATATATCATTAATCAGTGAATTTAACAACCAGTTAAAACTCTATTAATAAATAGTTTCAACATCACATAATAGAGAAATAATAAAAATAAATAATTACTATTATTATTTTCACATCAAACTCAGATTCTATTTAATGATAAATAAAAAGCGGAGCCAGAATTACTGACTCCACCCATAATGTATAACCAAATTGATTTATATAAATCCAAAAATTAATTAGCTGGAATATAGAAAGCAATACCTTCTCTGATACTCCAATAGTTCACAGGACCTAAATTAGGTGACACTGAAAGATAATGGTCTGACCCGTTTTTAGCTTTATAGCTGTATACAGGAATTCTTCCAGCTCCCGGAGTTTTATAAGCATAGAATGCTACCCCCATATAAACATTCCAATAAGAAGATGGTTGTAACGTACTTGCCTGTGTAAAGTAATGATCTGCTCCTGAAGTACTTTTATAGCAGTAAATAGGAACTGTATCTGGTGCTTTGTACTGAAAAACTTTAAATGTTGGTCCTTCATTAGTCCAGTAAGAAGATGGCTGAAGGTTTGTATTGAAAGTGAAATAATGATTACTGTCCGCCTGATTTTGGTAGCCATATAACATTGTGGTATTATACTCCAATGAAATCTGATTATCAATCAAATACTGATCTACATACGCCTTAAGCTGAGCTTTTTTGACCACATCTTTTACCAGATTATAAATAGGAACCAGCCCATTATTTCCAAATTCTACCAATACAGAATTACTAGCTGTAGAACTGCTTTGCCAGTTTGCAATATTAATTTTTGGTGTATTCTGATCCAGATTCAATTCTCCAACCAAACCTTTTGAAGGATCTCCTCCTCTTGTTCTGTAGGATAATTTCTTAGAGTAATTCATAGATGATTCCGAAGTATTCACATCATTGGTTACATCTACATCAAAGATAGATTTCACCCCCACTTTTACTCCAATTCTGGCAGCGCGGTCACGGCTTTCGTTAGTTGTTTCAGACTGGAACATGATATCCATTTTAGCTCCGGTATAAATATCAACCATAACGTGGGTTCCATAATCCTCTACAATCTGCTGAGGAGTTTTCGTTTGCAGATCCTGGGTAAATTCCGGAGTTACATAATCTGCTAACATATCCGTGGTAGCATTGAATCTTAGTCTTTTTTGCTTAATGATAAGATTGTAACTGCCATAAATGTATTTGGCATCAAATTTATGGTTGGTTGTCACTGCAGAATTAAATCCTACTGATATTGTTTTTTTAAATAATGGAATTCCTGCGGTAACATCTACTTTTGTAGAAACCATTTTAGAATAGGTTTCTGCATTTTCTCCATATTCTTCAATGTACTGTTGTGTATTTGTATTTTCAGAGAGTAATCTTGCTGCCTGTTCATTTTTAAATCGTTCAATATCAATTACTTTAAAACCTGCAGAATTAGCGTTGGCATATTCACCAGCAGCATTAAAACCGTGTCCTAAAACATCATAAATACCGTCTCCTGCAAATTTCGCTGCTGACAAACGATTAGTTTTTGCTGGGCTATCAGCCGTAGATTCATTATTATTCAGATCTTCTGAAGAACATGATCCCATGAAAAGCAACAGTGCTGCACTGAAGCTAAATAAAATTTGTTTTTTCATAGTATTATCTTAAAATTTTCAACAAATATAAACTTCAATACTATGTGAAATATAAAACAACAGCTGACATATATCATTTATTAGTGAAATTAATAGTTATTTAAAACGCTTTTAACAAAGGTATACACTCTCACTAATTAGTGATTTAACAAGTAAAATAAATTACACAAACAAACTTGATTAGACTATAAATAGAATACTGAAATCAATTTAATAATTTCCCTTTATGAACCCAATTTCCACAACAAGAATATTCACAGATTAATATTCTTTGATTAAAAATATTATTTGAAAATATAATACGAGGGAGTTGAAAGCGGTATTTGAAGAAAATTTAAAGAAATAAATAAAAAAGTCAGGATCAAAAAATCAATACACGGTCAGAAATCATCTCTTAAACGCATAATTTTAAGTAAATTTGCAAAAATTAAAATTGAAATGGAGAAAGTAAGAGTACGTTTTGCTCCAAGTCCTACAGGACCATTACATTTGGGAGGCGTAAGAACCGCATTATATGATTATCTTTTTGCTAAAAATCAAGGGGGAGAATTTGTATTGAGAATTGAAGATACAGATACAGCCAGATATGTAGAGGGAGCTGAAGAATATATTGAAGAAGCTTTAGAATGGTGCGGAATCATTCCTGATGAAAGTCCTAAAAAAGGAGGAAAATTTGCTCCTTACAGACAGTCTGAAAGAAGAGACATCTACGACAGATATACAGAACAGATCTTAAAGACAGATTATGCTTACATTGCTTTTGATACTGCAGAAGAACTGGATGCCATGCGTGCAGAATATGAAGCAAAAGGAGATGTTTTCTCTTATGATAATAAAACAAGAAATCGTTTAAGAAACAGCCTTGCCCTTTCTGAAGAAGAAGTCCAAAAATTATTGGATGAAAAAACGCCTTATGTCGTAAGATTTAAAATGCCTGTTGACAGAGTATTAAACCTTGAAGACATTATTCGTGGAAAATTCTCAGTCAATACCAATACTTTAGATGATAAAGTTCTGGTAAAGAATGACGGAATGCCGACTTACCATTTTGCCAATATTATTGATGACCATGAAATGGAAATCTCTCACGTCATCCGTGGTGAAGAATGGCTTCCATCTTTGGGACTTCATACCTTATTATATGAAGCAATGCAGTGGAAAGCACCACAGTTTGCACACCTTTCTTTAATTTTAAAACCAGAAGGAAAAGGAAAATTAAGCAAAAGAGACGGTGATAAATTCGGATTTCCCGTATTTCCTCTTGACTTCAAAGATCCTGCTACAGGTGTAGTTTCTAAAGGATACAGAGAAAACGGATATCTTCCTGATGCTTTCATCAATATGGTAGCATTATTAGGTTGGTCTCCTGCAGATGATAAAGAAATACTTTCTTTGGATGAAATGATCAAGGAATTCGATCTTCATAAAGTACATAAAGCAGGGGCAAGATTCAGCAAAGAAAAATCCGAGTGGTTCAACCATCAGTATATTCAGATGAAGTCTGATGAAGAACTTCTTCAGATCCTTAAGAATACAGATCTTGATCTTTCCGGTACTTCTGATGAAAAACTGTTGAAAGTAATTCATCTGATGAAAGAAAGAGCCACTTTCCCGAAAGACATCTATGAGAGTGGAAAATTCTTCTTTGAAGCTCCAACTTCTTACGATGAAAAAGCATCGAAAAAGGCATGGAATGAAGAAACATCAGCAATTTTAGGAGAATTGGCTGCTGCATTTGAAGCTAAAGACTTTATGGCTGAAACATTAAAGCAAACCATGCATGATTTTGCTGAAAACAAAGGAATAGGAATGGGTAAAGTAATGATGCCGTTACGATTATCTTTGGTAGGAGAGCTGAAAGGACCAGACGTACCGGACATTCTGGAAACCCTTGGTAAAGAGGAAAGTATCTCCAGAATAAACAATGCTATAAATAATTTTAAATAGAATAACCATAATTTTTCATACATTTGAAAGATTTAATTTACTTCAAGAAATGGAATATTTAAGTTTCGAACTTCCTATCAAAGAATTGATGGACCAATATCAGACGTGTTCTTTAGTAGGAGAAGAAAGTGGTGTTGATGTAAAATTAGCATGCAGCCAGATTGAGGATAAGATTTTAGAAAAGAAAAAAGAAATCTATTCAAATCTTACACCTTGGCAAAGAGTACAACTGTCCCGCCACCCAGATCGTCCCTATACATTGGACTACATCAACGGAATGGCAGACAAAGGCAGTTTCTTAGAACTTCATGGAGACAGAAATTTCGCTGATGATCCGGCAATGATTGGAGGATTGATTACCCTTGATGGTCAGAAAGTAATGATCATAGGGACTCAAAAAGGAAGAACGACTAAAGAAAGACAGCACAGAAGATTTGGAATGCCAAATCCGGAAGGATACAGAAAAGCTTTAAGATTAATGAAGCTTGCTGAAAAGTTTAATATCCCTGTGGTAACTTTAGTAGACACACCGGGAGCTTATCCTGGATTGGAAGCTGAAGAGAGAGGACAAGGAGAAGCTATTGCAAGAAATATTTTTGAAATGGTTCAGCTGAAAACTCCAATCTTCACTTACATCATCGGAGAAGGTGCCAGTGGTGGAGCATTAGGTATAGGTGTTGGAAATAAAGTATATATGTTGGAAAACACTTGGTATACAGTAATTGCACCGGAAAGCTGCTCTTCTATCTTATGGAGAAACTGGGATCATAAAGAAGATGCAGCCAACGCATTAAATCTTACACCAGCAGATGCTTTAAGAGAAAAGTTCATTGACGGAATCATTGAGGAACCACTTGGAGGTGCTCATTATGATCAGGAAACCACATATTTGAACTTGAAAAATTCAATTTTACAAAATATCAAGGCTTTTTCCAAATTTACAGGACAGGAGCTTGAAACCCAAAGACAGGACAAATTCATTGCAATGGGTCAGTTTAAAGGATAAAAAAATAAAAAGGTTAAGAATTTCTTCTTAACCTTTTTTCTTTAGTTTTCTTCTTTCTTATTCTATTCCGCAACATTCAGGGCAATTTCAATATCCTGAGTAATTTTCTTTACAGATGAATATTTTGCATCACAAACTGATGTGGTCATTATATATTCTCCTTTATCAACCAGGATAAAATTCTCTCCTTTTGCTGGAACCGTTAGATTATAATATTTTTTCCCGCTGATCTTAACAATAAGATTACAGGCTGATCTGTTCTTGATATTGATATAAGCTTCACTTTTGTTGATATCATTATTAAAAAGATGAGTAAGCATTGCTGCTCTCCTTTTCCCTTCCTCACTTGGTTCAGCTTTAGATGTTCCTGCCGTTTTTGCTGTACCTGCAGATCCTACCGATGCAAAAGTAGTTCTTCTTTCTTCTTTTAGAGCTTCAATAGCAGCCGCAGTATTATTAGACACAGCCTTACCATTTACTGTGTTTGTTTTATTTGCAGCAAGTGTTTTACCGCTATTCAGTTCATTATTTTTAACGATATTTTCAATTTTATCTTTACTAATTGGTCTAATTGTAGGCTTTGCTTCCGGAGAATTATCTGCCATAATAATATCAATCAGCTTTCTTTTGAAATAGTCAGTTTTAGCATGACCAGGGTTCTGTTTCAAAAATCCGGCAATTATTCTTGCCTCTTTTGAAATCTCAGCTTCCTGTTCAGTATAGATAATTACAGTTTCTTTTTCAACAACAGCTTTAGATTTTGTTTTTTTCTTTTTTTGAGAAAAACCTAGAGCAAAAATGCATATAAATAGAAGGAAGAAGATTTTTTTCATTAATCAAACCTTTAAAATAATATTAAATATATTAATAACGTGAAAAGTCATTTTTTAGTTTATCATTAAAATCATTATCTTTGCACTGCTCTAAAATTAAGCTAAAAATTAATACTAATCTTAAATAAAAAATAATAGATATTATGTCTTATACACCAGTTGCTGCAGACGTAGCTAAATTAAGAAACCAAACAGGTGCAGGTATGATGGACTGCAAGAAAGCTCTAGTTGAAGCTGAAGGAGACTTCGAAAAAGCGGTAGATATCCTTAGAAAAAAAGGACAAAAAGTTGCTGCTAACAGAGCTGACAGAGAGTCTACTGAAGGGGCAGTAATCGCAAGAGTAAACGAAGACAACACTTTAGGTGCTGTAATTTCTTTAAATTGTGAAACTGACTTCGTTGCTAAAAATGAAGCTTTCGTTGAGCTAGCTTACGAATTAGCTGAAATGGCTATCTTCGCTGCTACTAAAGAAGAGCTTTTAGCTACAGATTTCCACGGAATCACTGTTGCTGAGAAATTAGTTGAGCAAACAGGAGTTATCGGTGAGAAAATTGAAATCGGATCTTTCGAAAGAATCCAAGGAGATTTCTTAGGAGCTTACATCCACGCTGGAAACAAAATTGCTGCAATTACTTCTCTTTCTGCTAAAGTAGACGGAGCTGAAGAAGCTGCTAAAGCTGTTTCTATGCAGGTTGCTGCAATGAACCCAATTGCTCTTGACGAAACTGCAGTTTCTCAGGAAACTATCGACAGAGAGTTAGAGATTGAAAGACACAAACTTACTGAAGAAGGTAAGCCTGCAAACATTATCGATAACATCTTGAAAGGTAAAATGCAGAGATTCTACAAAGATAACACTTTGGTACACCAGGATTTCATTAAAGACGGAAGTATCTCAGTTGCTGATTACGTAAAATCTGTAAACGCAGACCTAAAAGTAACAGGATTTGTAAGAGTAAGCCTATAAGCTAACTGTTTCAAAAAATATAGAATCCCGGTGAAGTTTCATCGGGATTTTTATTTTTATATTACTTCTGCTATACTTATTAACGCAAAACGATCATCCGGAGGTAAAACCAATAAGGTTTTAAACAATTCAAATAGACAAAATTTTTCTCCAGGAAATACTGAAAGATAATTATATAGACTGAGGACAATATTCAATTACCAGTTTCATATTCAAGATGGCTTTTAATTAAATATCAAAGACGGTTTTTTAACATTTATTTAAATTTTATTAAAAGTATTTCATTTTTTATTTTATTTTTGTAGAAATCCTAATTCCATACACATGAAAAGATTTCTACTCAGTTTGGTATTAATTTTTTTGACAATTAATACACTCTTTGCACAAAGGGATACCGAGCATTGGATTGCTCCTTATTATGACAGTGTTGGAGGGTATAACAATATGATATACCTTTCCACTGATTCAGACACTCCTTTTGACGTAACCATTTACAACAACAATGCTGTGGTTACAACCGTTACAATCAGTAAAGGTAATCCACAAACCTATAAGGTTGCCAATAACCTTATTTCCACAGGAACATCTACCGAAGCATTCATTGTGGGTAACAAAGGGCTTTATTTAAAAGCAGCCAAACCTTTTTACTGTAGTTTAAGACTAGCACAGAGTGTTCACGGGGAAGTCATTACCAGTAAAGGAAAGGCTGGAATTGGAAAAACATTTTTCGTTGCTGCTGCTCCTAATACCAATACCAGTAGTATTCAGAATTTTACTGCAGGTGTCCTTGCTACGGAAGACAACACGAATGTAACAGTATCATGGAATCCAACTGCCGGAGTAGTTTTTATTAACGGTAGCCCAACTGGAAATACTCAGACCTTTACTTTACAAAAAGGACAATCTTTCATTCTTGCAGGATCTGGCTCTCAGTCCGGAAACAAAACAGGTTTTATTGGTGCCAAAATAGTTGCAACCAAACCAGTAACATTGACCAATGGAAGCTGTAATGCCAATTTCTCTGCTTCAACAACAGGAAGTGATCCGGTTCTCGATCAATCGGTTCCGGTTGACAGACTTGGAAATACTTTTGCCATAGTAAAAACAAGATCTACTGCTCCTACCTTAAATATGGAGGGCGGTCTTATTGTGGCCACTGAAGATAATACCGAAGTATATTTAAATGGCGGAGGTACTGCTGTTGCTACACTTGCTGCCGGAGAATGGTACAGAATTAATGAAACCAGCTATGTTGCTCAGGGGACATCAGGACATTCAAACATGTTCATTTCCACAACCAAAAATGTATATTTATATCAATTTATTGGAGTATTATTAAGTGATGCTACCAATGGATTCAACTATATTCCGCCATTAAACTGTTTCCTTCCAAGAAAAATTGATGAAATCGGGAAGATCAATGAAATGCCTCTTGGAGTAGGAGGAGCCAGCATGACAACAAGTGATCTTGTAGTAAAATTAAACATCCTAACAGAAGCTGGTGCTACTGTCATGGTAAATGATGCTCCTCTTTTGCCTGAAGCCGGACCTTATCCATTGGCAGGAAATGCTAACTGGGTTACCTATGGAATCAACAGTGTATCCGGAAATATTAAGATTACCTCTACAAAAGCTGTAACAGCAGGTATCAACGGAGGATATAGTTCTGCAGGATACGGAGGGTACTTTGCCGGATTCTCATCAATCCCTGTCATTGCGAAAAAGACAGGTGAATGTGTTCCGGGAATCGTTCTTGAGGTAGACGATGGATATGAAACATATCAGTGGTTCCGTGACGGAGTTGCCATTTCAGGTGCTACCAGCTATACTTATACCCCTACCCAATCAGGAAATTACACCGTAAAAGTAACAATGGGGACATGTCCTCCAGTAACAACGCCTATCTATAAAGTACAAACTTGTTTAAAAGAAACAACACAAGCACTTAATGCTTGTTCTACTAAAATTATTACCCCTACATTTACTTCTTCCACTCAAACTGTGGTTCCAAGTACAGTAGTAATTTTAACTCCTCCTACCAAAGGAACAGCTGTAGTGAATCCAAACGGAACAATCACTTATACACCTAATCCTGGGTATTTAGGACCAGACAAAATCATTTATAAATTCTGTGGAAACTCAGTTGAATTTACAGATTGTGAGCAGGTAACCCTGAACCTTACCGTAGTACCATTCATCGTAACTGATGCTTCCATTAAGGCTTGTTGGTACGATGTGGATCCTTACGCTTATTTTGACCTTACAAAAGCAAAAGTAACAGACTATAATGCTGTTACAAAAAAATACTACCGTACTCTGAATGATCTTACTGCAGGAATCAATGAAATTACAACACCCAACAACTTCCCTTCAACAGGAGGATTTGTATATGTGAAAGTAACAACTGCTGAGGGATGTACGGCAAATGCAAAAATTGAATTAATTGTACTTCCAATTAAAAAATCTCCAATCCTTGTAGATCAGTATATCTGTATGGATGCGAAAACAAACCTGGACGCTGGTCCTGGATATGATTCATACCAATGGAGCACCGGAGCTACCTCTTCAGGTATCAGAGATATAGGTGTTGGAGAATACACGGTAATTCTTGGTAAGAACGGATGCTTCCTTACACAGACTGTAAAAGTTAAAAAAGTTGAAGATCCAGTAATTCAAACTATTGAGATCAATAATAATACAGCAACTGTAATTGTAAGCGGAGGTAAAGCTCCTTACAAATATGCAGTTGATGGAACTGCAAACTGGCAGGATTCAAGTACCTTCACAGGTTTAACAAGAGGACAACACACTTTCTATGTAAAAGATGCTTATAACTGTACTCCTATTGCTGTGGAAGTTACCATTCCTAATCTATTAAATGCGATTACACCTAATGGAGACAATGTAAATGATTATATAGATTACAGTGAACTCGCTTATAAAGAAAATCTGAGTTTTGTAGTGTATGACAGATATGGAAACATGGTGTTCACCGGAAATAGATTCAACAACTACAGATGGGATGGAAAACACTTTGATAAAAAATTGGGAACAGGAACATACTGGTATCATATCAGCTGGAATGAGTCCAACAAAGAAAAGACTCCAATAAAATATACAGGTTGGATTCTTGTTAAAAACAGAGAGTAATAATTAGTTTAAAACTATATTTAATGAGCCATAATCAGATGATTGTGGCTCATTTTTGTTAAGCTCTCCAATTCAATTCATTTTTTATATTATGTTAAAAGCAGAAAAAAATAATATAAACTTAAATTTTGTTTAACCACAATTTCAAAATCATATTTTTTTATTCTATTTTCAATAATTTAATACTTTTTATCACTAAATTTGTGATAAAGACCACCGCTGAATGAAAAAAATTTTATCTTTTCTATTTATGCTTTGCATTTTCACCTCTGCTTTCTCCCAATTGGACCGAGAGCATTGGTTTGCTCCGATGATAGATAGAACAGGCGCTCCCAATCCCTATCAAAAACTGTATTTATCTACCAATAGAACAACTCCTTTTCCAGTAAATATTTACAACAACAATGTTTTAATTGGAACCGTAAATATCAGTAAAAATAATCCGCAAAAATTTGATGTATTAAGAGATTATATCATTACCAAACTGCAGGGAGATTTATTCACCACAACCACTAAGGGCTTGTATCTTAAAGCTGAATTTCCTTTTTATGCCAATTTAAGGTTCTCAGTATTCAACCATGCAGAAATCATTACTTCCAAAGGGACTTCCTCCATAGGGCTAAAGTTTTATGCAGCTACAGCTCCTATTACTGTGAACAACCCCATTCTGAATTTCATGACCAGCGTATTGGCAACCGAAGATAACACCACTGTTACCGTTTCCGGCTACAGTCCTACTGTTCAGTTTTCAAATGGACTGACTGGAACAACCAACCCGACATTAACATTTACTTTAAATAAGGGGCAATCCTACATTATTGACGGAATCGGTAACATAGCAGGAAATTTTAATGGTTTTATTGGCGCAAAGATTACTTCAAACAAACCGGTGAATGTAACCAATGGAAATTTTAACGGTCAATATGCAGGAAATTATCCCGCTAGTTCAGATATTTTAATGGATCAGGCAGTACCTGTCAACAGACTTGGAAATGAATTTGCCATTGTAAAGGGTAGCGGACCAATTGGTACTCGTACAGAAGGAGCCATTGTAATTGCTACTGAAGACAATACTCAGGTCTTTGTCAATAATGAAATCCCTCCTATAGCAACGATCAATGCAGGAAAATACTTCATTATTCCTGATTCCAAATATATCCTTCAGGGAAATGGTCATTATAATTTATATCTCAAAACCTCTAAAAATGCTTATGTCTACCAGATTTTAGCTGGAGATTCAAATGCAGGAAGTGAAGTATTTACCGGAGGATTCAATTTTATTCCTGCGTTAAACTGTTATCTTCCCAAGCAAATTAATGAACTGGGTCTTATTAATGAAAATTTTGTTCATTCAAACGGTCACCCCGGAGGTATTCTGAACATCACCACAAAGCTGAATATTATTACAGAAAGAGGAGCTAGTGTTACCGTGAACGGCACGAATCCTCCTGCAATAACCGGTCCTTACAATATGACAGGTACAACGAATTGGGTTACCTATGGAATACCTAATGTAACAGGAACTATTACTGTAGTTTCAGATAAAGCAATTATGGCTGGTATCACTGCCGGCAGTGATGCAGTAGGATATGGAGGTTTTTTTGCAGGTTTTCCTACACAGCCGGTTATTTTACAATCCGGAGGTGGTTGTATTCCAGGGATGGTTCTTACTGTGGATCCTTTAATTTATGATACCTACCAATGGTACAGAAATGGGAATATAATTCCGGGAGCAAATACCTCTTCCATTGCCCCTGCCCTACCAGGGTATTATACATGCTCTGTAACAATGGGAAGCTGTGCACCTTTAGTCACTGAACAATTTAAAGTTCTGAATTGTACAAAACTATCCAGTACCTCATACACTGCATGTAATTCTAAAACTATAATCCCTGCATTCAGCGGTTCACCACAGACTCCCGTTCCAAGCACGGTAGCTATTACAACAATACCCTCATTGGGTACAGCTGTTATAAATTCTACTACAGGCGTTATTACTTATACTGTAAATACTCCCGGAGCATCAGGAACTGATACATTCTCCTATACATTCTGTGGAGATGATCCAGACTTTCCAGATTGTGAAACGATAACCGTTACGATGAATATTCAGGCTCTAACCGTAATGAATGCAACATTATTTGCCTGTGATATCAATGGGCAGGGAACCTTCAACCTGACTACAGCAAATGTTACTAGTAATTCACCAGTTACTATTACTTATTACCCTACCCTTTTGGATGCTCAGAATGAAAATGCCGCAGCACTAATAACTAATACAACTGCCTATACCGCAGCTAACGGAACAATAATATATGCGGTTGTTAATGACAATATTGGATGCAAAAATATTGCACAAATAACATTATCACTTTTTAATAAAGCTATTGTACTGGATAACTACAATGGCATCTTCTGTGATGATAATCTGGATGGAACAGTTACTGTGGTGCTTTCCAATATCACCCCTATTGTTCTTAATAATCCGAATTACTTTACGAATGTAAGATATTATGCAAATTTAGCAGATGCCAATGCTGGGAATAACAATACACTCCCTAATAACTGGAGTTATACAGCTACGACAACCATTTACATCAGGGTAGATTCTCCGGATGGATGTGCTACTGTGATCAAACCTTTACAATTTAGTATCGGAGCAAAAGTAACATTGATTACAAAAACCGTTACAGAAAGTACCTGTGATGATGATTTGGACGGAATAAAAAGTGTCAACTTAGCTCAGTTTATTCCCCAGTTTACATTAGATCCAAATGTTACCTTCACTTTTCATGCAACTTTAGCAGATGCTCAGAATAATGTGAATCCAGTTTCATCTCCTGTTAATATTACAACTTCACAGACTTTTTATATACGTTTTGAAAAAAATGGAGTTTGTCCTGAAGTAGGTACTCTGAAAATCAATATTAAAGTTCCTAAGAAATCAGATATATTAAAAGACAAGGCAATTTGCCCAAAAACCACTACGACACTTAATGCAGGACCTGGCTTTGAAAAATATTTATGGAGCACCGGAGCGACTACTCCTTCCATTACGAATGTTGCTCCCGGAAGTTATTGGGTAGAACTTACCTCCAATGGCTGTGTTTACAAGCAATATGTAAATGTTACGGAATTACCTCTTCCTATCATAACCTCTATTGAAATTGATGGAACAACTGTAAAAGTTGGGGCGAGCGGTGGTACACCTCCATATGAATATTCTTTAGATGGTGTGGTATGGCAGAGTTCCAATGTTTTCTACAATGTACCCAGAGGAGCTCACAACATATTTGTAAGAGACTCTAAAATGTGTGAGGATGTTAAAAAACCATTTGCCATTATTAACCTGATCAATACCATTACTCCGAATGGAGATGGTCATAATGAAGTCATCGACTATTCTTCCTTAATGAAGAATGATAATCTTGTATTCCGGATCTTTGACAGGTATGGTGCAGAAGTCTTCAGAGGCACTCCTGAAAACAGATACACCTGGGATGGAAGAATTGGCGGCAGGTATGTACCTACAGCAAATTATTGGTACTTCATCACCTGGACAGAATATGGCTCCAACCTTATGGTAAAATACACAAGCTGGCTGCTTGTAAAACATAGATAACAACAGAAAGCCGGAAGAAAGAGCAACTGAAAATTCAGTACTTCTTTCTTCCGTTTTTTTTATGTAAATGTTTCCTTTTTTAAATGAACGGCAAGTTTCTAACACTCCTTAACAATTTAATCCCAAAGTTTAATATAACTTTAACCACTATTATTCATCTAACTACACAGAATTGCTTTATTTCTATGTAATTTTGCGCATTATATGAAGAAACTGTTTACTCTACTGCTATTGGTTTTTCTGGCAAAAATTAATGCACAAATATATTCCGGGGAGGTATTTCTGAGAGACAACTCTATTTTATATCTCAATCAGGTGTATGTCACCAATCTGAATACACAGAAAACCGTTCTTACGGACTACAATGGAAATTTTAATATCCCGGCCAATACCGGGGACGTAATCCGCTTTACCTCTATTGTGACCGAAAGAAAAGATATCAAGCTGACTCCACAATCCATGGAACAAAAAAATCTGGTTGAGCTTAAAATCGCATATTACGAAATTCAGGAGATTGTTCTCAGCAGGTTCAAGCCTACCGGTAACCTTCGATATGACGTTAACTCTTTAAGAAAAGAAGACAAAGCATATGCCCTTAAAAAAGTAATTGGTCTTCCTGAACCCAAAGGAGACGGAACACCACCGGAACTTCCTGTTGCCGGACTTCGAGATGGAGGACTTACCTTCAGCCTAGAAAGTATTTATGATATTCTTTCCGGGGAAAGAAAGAAAAAACAGCGCTACCAGGCCTATGAAAGGATGAACAGCTCCGTAGCACAGATCAAAAATTATCTGGGTAAAGATTATTTTATAAAGTTTAAAATACCGGAAAACTTAATTGACAATTTCCTTCAGTTTGTTTATTCCTCCGAAAATATCCAGGCTTATGTATTGGCGGGCAACTTTGAAGCGGTAAAAATTCCTATTGAAAAATATCTTCCTATTTATCAGAAAAGACTCAAAAATTCACACCTTCAGGAAGTTGTAGGCAGTAACTAGAAATTTTTAAAAAGACAACTCAAAATATTTTTATAACTCATGTACATTACATGGGTTATTTTTTTGCTGAATGATTGAAAGTACCAGCTATGCTTTACTAGAAGTATTCTCAATATGGATTATTCAAATTTTGCAACATATTATTCCTCAATATTCAAAAATATGTTTAATTTTATCTCACAAACAAGTGTTTAAAATAAAAACACCAGATATTTCGTTATCAAATAAAAAACTAAGCAACCAAAACGCAAATTAAGAGTGAAGCACCTAATTTCTAACTTAATATTAATTAATGAAAAAAGTACTTTTACTTCTTGGCTGTATGTTCTTTTTTATGGTTTCTGCCCAAAAGAAAGGGAAAGATTATAGTGATATTTTAAAAAGTAAGAATATCTATGAGATCAATGCCTTTTTAAGGGATGCTCACCCTGATGATCCCCGAAGATCTGTTTTGAAACCCAGGGTAATGGAAATGATGAAAGAGTACATCAAAAATGCACACCCTGCTGATCAAAAGGTAAAAGACATGCAGGAAATGCTTGCTATGTTGAGGAGAAGACCTTCTACCAAAATTACTTTTGATGAAATGAATGCCATCATCAAACAAAAACAAATTGCAAAATATAAAGCTGAGCTGGCTGCAAAACAATCTACCACAGTGTTTACCCCAAGTACTGCTCAAAATACATATGTTGTGAATACCACTGCAAACACGGCAATTCCCAATGCTGAAGCAGAAGAATTCAATATGCTGATGGCTGTATCTCCTGTAGAGCACAAAAACAGAACAGTAAAAATCTTAAATTCCCTATTTGATAATGATCCTAATGCTAAAGAATGTATTGTTTTGATTCAAAATAAATCGGATTGTAATATCATCGTAAGAATAGAAGGTGTAGGAACTACCAAATATAGACTTGCAGTTCCTGCTCAGGGTGAAGGTTCCATTGTGATAGATAAAGGGCAATATCTTTTTACCAGCCTTGTTTGCGGGGCCCAATATGCTTCACAAAAAACAATTGAAAGACCAATTATGGTGGCTTTGGGAAGTCAATAATACAAACTAAAAGCGAATGATCTCTATGTCTTTTACAACCAAAAGACATAGAGACTCCATAAATTTTCACTATTTTTGCACTCATTTTATAACTCAATGGGCAAGAATAAATTAGCAAGATTTGCAGAAAACAAAATATTACCGAATGTAATCCAGCCAACAAGAGAAGACGCTTTAAATGGTTTCGATCTTAAAGGAAAGTGGAGAGACAATTTTTTTAAAAATGATAATCCTATCGTATTGGAACTGGGTTGTGGAAAAGGAGAATATTCTGTAGGACTCGCAAAAACATTTCCTGAAAAAAACTTCATCGGAGTTGATATTAAAGGAGCCAGATTTTGGTTTGGTGCTAAAGAAGCTGTGGATAACAACATGACTAATGTAGCATTTTTGAGAACTCAGATCGAACTTGTAGATTATTTCTTTGCTGAAAATGAAGTAGACGAAATCTGGATTACATTCCCGGATCCACAGATTAAATACAAAAGAACAAAACACAGATTAACCCATCCGGATTTTTTAAACCGATATAAAAAGTTCCTGAAGCCAGGAGGAATTATACACCTGAAAACTGATTCAGAATTCCTGCATGGATATACTCTTGGATATTTACAAGGAGCAGGCTATGAAATCATTTCTGCCCACCATGATATCTACGGTGCACCAGAATACGATCCTAATACAGAACATTTGAGAGACATCAAAACGTATTATGAAGAGCTATTCTCAGCGAAAGGAAAAACCATTACTTACATCAAATTCCGGATAAGCTGATGAAATAAACAAACTTGATGAAAAAAAATTTTTTAACGATTTTATTCTTCACATTTCTTATTCCCCACTTTACACAGGCTCAGAAAAGCAGTAAAGACATTTTAAAAAGCACAAACATTAAAGAAATTGAAGAATACCTGAAGAACGCACACCCTGACGATCCTAAAAAAACAGTGCTTAAACCCAAGCTCATTGCTTTAAAAAACACAGAATGGACAAAGGGAGCGCGTACAGCAAAACCTATGGAAACAAGGCCTGTTATTGCAGACATTCCTAAGGATGTAATGAGAAATCCAAATTCGGACGATGCTGAAGAGTTTAAAAAGCTCATCGCTGAAACATCTGCCGAACATAAGGATAGAACAGTGAAGGTACTGAATGCTATGTTTAATGAGAATATCAACCGTAATGAGGCCATTCTCTTATTCAGAAATAACTCTGACTGCAATATTGTATTACGAATAGAAGGAAAGGAATTTTACAACCTTGCTGTTCCTGCTCATGCAGAAAATTTCATTGTACTTAAGAAAAACTCATATACATTGAGAAGCAATATCTGTGATATGAAATATTCCTCTCAGAAAGATATTAAAAAAAGTATATTTGTAACGGTAGACAATCCAAAAACGTCCAACATTGAGCTGAAACCTCCTCAAAAGGAGCCGATAACGGAAAAGTCACAGAAAAAACAAAAGTCAAAAAATAAAATAGGATGAAAAAACTATTAGTTCTTACCGGAATTTCGTTGATTCTTGCCAGCTGTAATGTCAATTATGGAGGCTATCCGGGAAGAACCTCCTACCCTTATCCTGCTAACAATTCAGGGAACAGAGCCAATACAGAAAGAGAGTATAATGATCTTATAAAGACCTATAAGCCGGAAACAGCTGATGTACTTAATGACCTTCTCAACAGTGATGATCCTAAAAATCCAAAGACCTCTATTTCCGTAGAAAATAAATCTCCTTGTAATATGGTCCTTACAGTGAGCGGCGGCAATTTCTTCAAGAAGATTCCCATTGGTGCAGGAAAAATAGGATATACAATGGTTCCGAAAAATCAGAACTACAGATTATCCGGAGTGGTTTGTAACTCTCCCTACCAGTCTACAAAGTTTGTCACAACTTCCTATTCTATAAAACTTTCAAACTAAAATATAACCTGCAGAATTCTGTAGGTTTTTATTTTTAATGAAATATTTGGATCTTTTATTTTTGGTCAATAGCCAAAGGACCAAAACAACATTATTTTTAAAGCTAAAAAAAATAAAACTCATCACTAAGTATAGAAAAGTGTTTGCGCTGTCTAGAAATGCTTAATAATGCAATAGAAGAAAGCAATATTCATATATTTCAATGCTTTGAAGTAAAGTTAAACCGTCTAAAACTTATTTATTAAAAGTGGAAACGGAGTAAATCAAAAACACGATCTTACGCAATCATTCTTGATATAAATAAAAAAACGCTGGATCAAAATCCAGCGTTTTTTCTATATTAAAGAAAATCTTTAATTATTCTGCATCGAAATCAGCATCTGTATCAGCAGATACTTTTTCTCCTTCTTCTTTAGATTTTTCTTTATCAGCTTTTCTTTGAGACTGACCTTCTTTGATAGACTCAGAAACTACGCTAAGGATCATATCAATAGACTTAGAAGCATCATCGTTTCCTGGGATAACGAAGTCAACTTTTCTAGGGTCAGAGTTTGTATCAACGATACCGAAAACTGGAATACCTAGTTTCTTAGCTTCAGTTACCGCGATGTGTTCTCTTAAGATATCAACTACAAATACAGCAGATGGAAGTCTCACCATGTCAGCGATAGAACCTAAGTTCTTCTCTAGGTTAGCTCTTTGTCTGTCAACTTGTAATCTTTCTTTTTTAGATAAAGTTTCGAATGTACCGTCTTTTTTCATTTTGTCGATAGCATTCATCTTCTTTACAGCCTTTCTGATAGTAACGAAGTTCGTTAACATACCACCTGGCCATCTTTCTGTAATATAAGGCATATTAAGTTCAGAAGCGTGTTTTGCAACTACTTCTTTCGCTTGCTTCTTAGTAGCTACGAAAAGAACTTTTTTACCTGCAGAAGTTAATTTTTCTAAAGCGCTGCACGCTTCATCCAATTTAACTGCTGTTTTATGTAAGTCTACAATGTGAATACCGTTTTTCTCCATAAAAATGTATGGAGCCATATTTGGATTCCACTTTCTAGTCATGTGACCGAAGTGTACGCCAGCCTCTAAAAGGTCTTTTACATTTGCTTTTGCCATGTTTTCTGTTTTTGTTAGTTTACTTTCCGTCTTTTAAACAATCAACAACTTCTTTAGATGGGAGAAGCGTTTGGATGCTAAACGTAACGGGCAATTTTTGCTTTAAGCTTCAGGCAGTAAGCCATAGGCTTTGAAGCGAATTAAAAATTTTAATAAGTTTTTCAAATAGCTTATTGCATGTTGCTTTAAGCTTATCGCAATTCTTAACGTTTTGAGAATTGGAATCTCTTTCTTGCTTTTTTCTGACCTGGCTTCTTTCTTTCCACCATTCTTGCGTCTCTTGTAAGTAAACCAGCTGGCTTCAATGCTAATCTGAACTCAGCGTTGATTTCGCATAAAGCTCTAGAAATACCTAATCTGATAGCCTCTGCCTGACCTGTATTTCCACCACCGAATACGTTTACGGTAACGTCATACTGACCAACAGTCTCAGAAAGGATAAACGGTTGGTTTAATTTGTAAACCATCACGTCTGTAGAGAAATATTCTTTAGCATCTTTACCGTTTACTGTAATAACACCAGAACCTGGTTTTACATAAACTCTAGCTACAGAAGTTTTTCTTCTTCCGATTTTGTGAACTATAGACATAATTAATTATTTAAATTCGTTAACATTAATTGTTTTTGGCTGTTGAGCTTCATGTTTGTGCTCAGTTCCTTCATATAAGTAAAGGTTCTTAAGGATAGCAGCTCCTAATCTGTTTTTAGGTAACATACCTTTTACAGATTTCTCTAATACCTTTAAAGAATCTTTCTTTTGAAGTTCAGCCGCAGTCATAGACTTCTGTCCACCAGGGTATCCTGTATGCCAGATATAAGTCTTATCAGCCCACTTGTTTCCGGAAAGTGTAATTTTCCCAGCATTCAAAACGATTACGTTATCACCACAATCTACGTGAGGTGTGTAGTTCGTTTTGTGCTTACCTCTCAAAATCTTTGCAACCGTAGAAGCTAATCTACCTAACGGCTGTCCTTCAGCGTCTACCACAACCCATTCTTTATTAGCAGTAGCTTTGTTCGCTGAAACAGTTTTGTAACTTAATGTATTCACACGTTTTAGTTAAAGATTAAACATAATTTACCCCTAAAAGGGTGTGCAAAGGTACAAATTATTTTTGTAACCCAAAAACATATTTTATTTAATCTATATAATCTTCACTCTACACTCCTCTATCAATAGATTTTAACACTATTTATAGTTTTGGCACAGATCTTGCGAACTAATGTGCCGATGAAAAAACACTTCGAAGATTCTAAAAACACCAATGAAACAGCAAAGAGTTTATTCCCTCAACTCTTTCTTTTATTAAATTTACCTTAACGATTCCTATAGAATACATTAATATAATTATAATTTACCCTAAATAATTATATTTGTGCCAATCAATATTCCATAATCATGAGCCACGGAAAAGTACGAGAAGATAAAACCTGTCTAAACTGCGGACATCAGGTTGAAGAAAGGTTTTGTCCCCATTGCGGGCAGGAAAATATTGAAAGACGACAACCCTTCTATTTTCTTTTCACCCATTTCATTGAAGATTTTACTCATTATGACGGACAGTTCTGGGGAACAGTTAAAAATTTGTTATTTAAACCCGGCAAACTGACAAATACTTATCTTGAAGGAAAGAGACAGAAGTTTGTACCTCCTGTAAAGCTTTATATTTTCGTCAGTTTTATTACATTCTTCGTGTTTGCCCTTTTTCCCATGGTTAATATAGGATCTCCAAAAGAGGGAAATACTGGAGAAAATAGTAAGACCAACCTTTTAAAAGTCATGAAACCTGTTGGAAAACAAAAGCTGATAGACAGTATCAAAGCAAAAAAACATCTGACTGGACAAGACTCTCTTGCCATTGAGGGAATAAAAGCAATCCCTGATTCTTCTGAGATAGGAGACATAATTAACATGGACAAAAAAATAGATCCGGACGTAAGCTTTGGAGAATATAAAACCAGAAAGGCCTATGATTCTGCTAAAGCCAAAAACCCGTCATCTCTCAGTTTTATTGAAGCTCCCATTGTTCACAAATTCTTTGAACTTAAAGAAAAAGGGGTTAAGAAAAAGGAGATTATTGCTGGCATGGTAGAAAAGTCTTTTCATAATCTTCCTAAAGCCCTTTTCATCTACCTTCCTCTTTTCGCATTCTTTTTATGGGTTTTCCATAGTAAGAAAAAATGGTGGTATTTTGATCATGGAATTTTCACCCTGCATTACTTCTCGTTTTTACTGCTAACCATCTTACTTATATTCCTAATCTCTAAGTTGACAGGTCTTATAGACTTTTGGCTGATTAATACCATTTTATATTTAACAATATCATTCCTGTTATTATATACCATGGCGTATTTCTTTATTGCCCACAGGCGTGTTTATCGTGCCCATGGTTTGGTAAGCATTATTGTCGGAATGGTATTATTTACTATTAATTTTATTGCATTCATGTTTTTACTCCTGGGCCTCGCCCTGATAAGTTTCATGATGATCCATTAATAAAAAAAAGAGGCTTCCAATGTGAAAGCCTCTTTTTTTATTTATTTTCTTAATGATTTAGTTGCCCTAAAGCTCGCTATGACATAGTAGGCGACAAACACCATGGAAAACTTCAGAATGGATGGTATAGCCAGCTCAAGTTTAAAAACAAGAGTACCTACAACAACCAGAATAGCCATTATTACAAAAGACAGTCCCAGTTTCTTTACCAATGTAATATCCGGAGTATCTAAATAATAAGCAATCCCCCACGCTGCACCAAAAGCAATAGCATAGTAGAACTCTAAACCGATATTCTCTGAACTTAAAAAGAAATAATTAATCAGGAAGCTTACTGCAGTTCCCAATGCGAAATATATCAACGCTTTTTGCATGTCTGTAAAATATGGTGCAAAAATAGAGAAATTAATTTGAGAATCTGAAGAAGCCCCTTTGAAAATGAAATCGTCATAACTCATTTTAATTCTGTAGTTACCGAACCATTCAACTTTCAAACATTTAAACATAAAATTGGGGAGATATAATTAAATAACACGAAATAATAAACTGAAAATCAAAAACATAAAATCAAACACTATGTTCTTTTTTTATTATTATATTTGGAAACTTAGAAACTTTCTAGAATTTTTATGGAAACCCAAAAATATACTCCAACCAACAAGGTAAGAATTGTAACTGCTGCCTCATTATTTGATGGGCATGATGCTGCAATCAATATTATGCGTCGTGTCATCCAGGGCACAGGATGCGAAGTGATCCACTTAGGACACGATAAATCAGCAGAAGAAGTTGTAAATACAGCAATCCAGGAAGATGCCAATGCTATTGCATTAACTTCATATCAGGGTGGTCACAACGAATATTTCAAATATATCTATGACCTGTTGAGAGAAAAAAATTCACCTCAGATCAAGATCTTTGGCGGCGGTGGCGGTGTAATTCTTCCGGAAGAAATCAAAGATTTGATGTCTTACGGAATCGACAGAATTTATTCTCCAGATGACGGCCGTGAGCTTGGTCTTCAGGGAATGATTGATGATCTGGTACACAGATCAGATTTTGCAACTGGAAAAGATGTCACTGCAAAAGATCTTGACGATATCAGCTTTGAAAACCCGTCAAGTATTGCACAGATTATTTCAGCTGTTGAAAACTTCTCCGAAGAAAAGCCAGAGCTTGTAAAAGCGATCGACGAGAAATCTCAAGATTTAACCATTCCTATTATTGGTATTACCGGTACCGGAGGAGCAGGTAAGTCTTCTTTAACAGACGAATTGGTAAGACGTTTCTTACGTTCCAATACTGATAAAAAAATTGCCATTATTTCCATTGACCCTTCGAAAAAGAAAACCGGTGGTGCTTTATTAGGAGATAGAATCCGTATGAACGCGATCAATGACCCAAGAGTTTATATGCGTTCTATGGCAACCAGAGAAAACAACGTTTCTGTTTCGCCGTTTATTCATTCTGCACTGAATGTGCTGAAACTGGCTCATCCGGATGTCATTATCCTTGAAACGTCAGGGATCGGACAGTCTGGTTCAGAAGTTTCCGATTTCGCAGATGTTTCCATGTATGTAATGACTCCTGAATACGGAGCTTCTACACAGTTGGAAAAGATCGACATGTTAGACTATGCAGATCTGGTAGCATTGAACAAATCTGACAAGCGTGGTGCATTGGATGCTCTTCAGGCAGTAAGAAAACAGTTCCAGAGAAACCATTTACTATGGGAAAGCCCATTAGATGATATGCCGGTATACGCAACCAAAGCATCTCAGTTTAATGATCACGGAACTACAGAATTATATAATAGATTAGTTTCAAAAGTAAACGATAAATTCGCGGATTTAAATCTAAAAACTTTTGTAGAACAGGAAGTTACTGAAGAAGTAACGATTATTCCTCCGAAAAGAGTTCGTTATCTTTCTGAAATCGTTGAAAACAACAAACAATACGACATCAATATTGAAAAGCAGGCCGAACTGGCCAGAACAATGTATCATATTGAAGGCGTAAAAAATATCATTTCCAATGAAGTTTTAGAGGCTGAATATCAAAAAGCTGAAAAAGAGCTTCAACAGGACAATATCGACTTCTTAAAAACATGGGACGATACGAAAAAAGCATTCCATGCAGAATTCTATTCTTATTTTGTAAGAGGAAAAGAAATTAAAGTTGAAACTTCCACAGAATCTTTATCTCATTTGAGAATTCCAAAAATTGCATTACCAAAATACAATGACTGGGGTGACCTGATCAAATGGAAAGGTCAGGAAAATCTACCGGGAAGCTTTCCTTATACTGCTGGTATTTATCCGTTCAAGAGAACCGGTGAAGACCCTACAAGGATGTTTGCAGGAGAAGGAGGTCCTGAAAGAACCAACAGAAGATTCCATTATGTTTCTGCAGAAATGCCTGCAAAACGTTTATCTACAGCATTTGACTCTGTAACGTTATACGGTCAGGATCCTGCTTTACCACCAGATATTTATGGTAAAATTGGAAATGCAGGGGTTTCTATCGCAACACTGGATGATGCGAAGAAATTATACTCCGGATTTGATCTGGTGAATGCACTAACCTCGGTTTCAATGACAATCAACGGTCCTGCACCGATGCTACTGGCTTTCTTTATGAATGCTGCCATTGATCAGAATGTTGAAAAATATATCAAAGAAAACAGTTTAGAGTCTAAAGTAGAGGCAAAACTGAAAGAAAAATTTGATGATAAAGGATTAGAAAGACCGAAATACAACGGTGAACTTCCTCCATCCAATAACGGTTTAGGACTACAGCTTTTAGGATTAACAGGTGATGAAGTAATCCCTGCTGATGTATATGCAGAAATTAAAGCTAAAACAATTGCAACAGTTCGTGGTACTGTTCAGGCTGACATTTTAAAAGAAGACCAGGCTCAGAATACTTGTATTTTCTCTACAGAATTTGCATTGAGATTAATGGGTGACGTTCAGGAATATTTTATCAGAGAAAAAGTAAGAAACTTCTACTCTGTTTCTATTTCAGGATACCATATCGCCGAAGCAGGAGCCAATCCGGTTTCCCAATTGGCATTCACACTGGCTAATGGTTTCACTTATGTGGAATATTACCTGAGCCGCGGAATGGACATCAATGATTTTGCACCGAACTTATCTTTCTTCTTCTCCAATGGTATTGACCCTGAATATTCAGTAATCGGACGTGTGGCCAGAAGAATCTGGGCAAAAGCCATGAAATTAAAATACGGAGCAGACGAAAGAAGCCAGATGTTGAAGTACCACATTCAGACTTCAGGACGTTCTCTTCACGCTCAGGAAATTGATTTCAATGATATCAGAACTACTCTTCAGGCGCTTTACGCAATCTATGACAACTGTAATTCACTTCACACCAATGCGTATGACGAAGCAATTACAACGCCTACTGAGCAATCGGTAAGAAGAGCAATGGCGATTCAGTTGATCATCAACAAAGAATTAGGATTGGCTAAAAACGAGAATCCGCTTCAGGGATCATTCATCATTGAAGAACTAACGGATCTTGTAGAAGAAGCCGTTTATACTGAATTCGACAGAATCACGGAAAGAGGTGGTGTTCTTGGAGCGATGGAAACCATGTACCAGCGTTCAAAAATCCAGGAAGAATCTATGCATTACGAATGGCTGAAGCATACCGGTGAATATCCGATTATCGGAGTGAATACTTTCTTAGGAAAAGATGGTTCACCAACCGTTTTACCAGGAGAAGTTATCCGTTCTACCGAAGAGGAAAAACAGGCACAGATTGAATCTCTTCACAACTTCCAGCAAGCGAATGACAGTAGATCTGAAGAAGCATTAAAACAACTTCAACATGCAGCCATCAACCAGCAAAACTTATTTGAGGTGATGATGGACGCTGTGAAATACTGTTCTTTAGGACAGATTACCAATGCTTTATTTGAAGTGGGCGGTAAGTACAGAAGAAATATGTAAGCTTATACAGCAAACATTTTTTATACAAAACCTCAAAGAAAATCTTTGAGGTTTTTTTTATTTTAATGTGAAAAAACGCTAAATTTTGACAAGCAGGTTGATAATGTTTGTTAAAAATTAAAAATAAACTAGCCTGACCCTATATATTTGTCATCAAAAAATTCGAATGAAAACATGTATTAAAATTATTTTGGTGTTTGGTTTTGTTGTGACATTAGTTTCCTGCAAAACATATCCTGCAGGAACTTCTCACAAAAGTGATATGGTTAAAAATACTGAAGAGTTACAAAAAAGAGAACAGGCGGAAAGGCAAAAAGTTGATATTACAAGTCCCCAAAACAACTACGGAAAACCAACTTCAAAATAAGAAAATCTCCCTACTTTTGGGAGATTTTTATTTTACAATGAAACCAAAAGCATTATTCAACTGGAGCAGCGGAAAAGATTCTGCCCTTGCTCTTTATAAAATACTACAGGAAGACCTGTACGAGGTCAGCACACTGCTTACCAGTATCAATCAGGAATTTCAAAGGATTTCTATGCATGGCGTTCATGTATCGCTTTTAGAAAAACAAGCGGAAAGCCTTGGAATTCCATTAACAAAAATGGAACTTCCTAAAGAACCATCCATGGAAGAATATCAACAGATCATGAGTAAGACAATGACTGAAATTAAGGCGCAGGGCATTACTCATTCAATTTTTGGCGATATCTTTCTTGAAGATCTGAGAAAATATAGGGAAGACCAATTAAATACTATCGGTATAAAAGCAGTATTTCCTCTTTGGAAACAAAATACCTCTATCCTCATCCAGGAATTTTTAGATCTTGGTTTTAAAACCATCGTAACCTGTGTCAACGGATCCTACCTTGACCAAAGTTTTGCAGGACGAATTATTGATCAGAAATTCATTGACGATCTTCCTGAAAATGTAGATCCATGCGGAGAAAACGGAGAGTTTCATACTTTTACTTTTGATGGGCCTATTTTCAAAAATCCCGTTCAGTTTGAAATTGGGGAAACGGTAAAAAAAACATATCCTAAACCAAAAAATTCTCCTGAAGACGAAGATAGAGAATACATTTTCTGGTTCAGTGACCTGGTATTAAAATAAGCCTGAGAATATTCTTTCACAGGCTTTTTCAATGTTCTATTTATTCCAGGAGCCCATCTCATTCATAAGACTGTAATATTCCACAAAGATTGATTAAATCCACATTAAATTGCTCCGGAACCTCATTCTAGCACGTAATTTGCTTCCCTTACTGCTCTTTAGGATATTTTAGTATCTTTAAGAGTATCAATCATCATTAAAAAATACAACACCTGTGATCAAAAATTTAGTATTCCTTTCCCTTTTCTGTGCTTTGCTTTCATGCAGTACTACTGAAGCACCAAAAATGACGTATGTTGATAAAAAAGCAATTGTTGATTCTACTATTGCTGCTTTCGAGAAGACCCTTTTAGAACAACAGATTGATTCTACCTTCAAGAAATACCATTTCAATGGAAGTATTGCTGTTTTTAAAGATTCTATTCCTCTTTACAGGAGAGAAAACGGTTATTCAGATTTTAAAAGAAAAACTAAAATTGACAGCAATACCATTTTTGCAATTGGATCTGTAAGCAAGCAGTTCACAGCTGTTTTGATCCTGCTTCAGATGGAACAGGGAAAACTGAATATCACAGATAAAGTGTCAAAATACCTGAAAGAATTTCAGATCAAAGAATATGAAAATATCACGATCCATCAACTGTTAAACCATACTTCAGGGTTGAATCTGATGGGTGGAAAACTGATGTTTAAGAGCGGTTCAGATTTTTTCTATTCCAATGACGGATTTAATACTCTTGGAAAGATTGTGGAAAAAGTTTCCGGGAAATCATATGATGAGAATGTATCGGAACTGTTCAAAAAAGCAGGAATGACCCATTCTTCAACAGGAAATATTTTCAAAGGAAATAATTTTGCCAGTGCTTATGTTGGGACACCTGCCAAGTTCTCAGAAGTTCCCAATATGCCGAAAAGATTAGGCGGATCAGAAATTGGTACACCAGCTGGTGGAATATTATCTACGATTCAGGATCTTCATTCATGGAATAATGCTCTGTATGGCGGAAAAATTTTAAAACCGGAAACCCTTAAACTATTCATGGCAAAAAGTTCAGAAAGACACCATCCTATTTTTGGAAAAATGGGTTACGCTTATGGAATTATGCTTAATATCGGTCAACCCAATTCTTATTTCCACAGCGGTTATATAAAAGGTTCTCCTTCCTTAAACATCTATTATCCGGATACCAAAACGTCTGTGATTATCCTGTCTAATATTGCAGATGAAGAAAGAGGAAAAGGAGTAATCTTCAGACCTCATATTGAAGTGAAAAAGATCACAGACCATCTTGAGAATACGCTTACACAGCTTAGGATAAAACAGTAGTTTTAATGGTAGTCTTTCTATGTAAGTTTTAGAAATTCCAGCATTTTCACCAGGTTCTTTTTATGTTCAATGAAATTAAATACAGCAAAAGTAAGTGCAGTTTGCAATACAAAAGGAAGAATTAAAGTTATCAATACCCCAACAACATCTGTATAATTTTGCTGTCTGAAAAATTGGTAAGCATAATCACCACTCTTCAATGCTACCTGCGTCATAGAAGTAGCGCATACAACCATTAATCCAAGATTCTGCTGATACATGGTATAAAGACATTTTCCTTTGTATTTAAAGTCTGCTTTTATATATTTCCAGATTTTATAATTAAAAATCCAGATCAATATTGTTGTCACTACAAATGAACCATTAAGAAGTCTGAAAAATAATTTATATTCCTCCTGATTTCCTGCCATAAAAATCAATAATAGATTAATTACAAATGCAAGAACGGCTACCATTAAAGATTTTTTGAAAAGACCACTGTATTTCTCCTGAATAATTCTTTTGGCAATCAAAGGAATTTTAGTGGGATAAAACAGCAGGTAATTAACCATTGTAAACTCTCCATTCCAGGATTCTTTTACTTTTGAGAAAGCTTCCTCAAATTTGATATTCTCATGGCTCTGAATATCCAAAATTTGGCTGATCATATGATCTCTGATTTCTACCAGAATATCCAGGGAAAGCTCTTGAGCTATCAGATAATCTGTAATTTTATTTTCCTGTGCTTCGGTCATCATATATTGAATATTGTCTGTAAGTTGACTAAATAACTTTTCATCTCAGTTTCTTGCTCTGCCTGTTGTTTTTTTCCTTTTTCAGTCAACAGATAATATTTCCTGTCTCTCCCATTAATATTCTGAATTTCGGAAGTGATCATTCCATCGCTTTCTAATTTGTGTAGCAATGGATAGAGTGCACCTTCCGTCATTTCAAGTTCACCCAGAGTAAGTTCTTTGGCTCTTTGGGTAATCTGATATCCATACATCTTTACTTCTTTCGAAAGGAGCTTCAAAATAATATTCCGCAAAGTACCTTTATAGAGACTATTCTTTTTCATAGAATGATTATATACCTTGCAAACTTATGCATAATTTTCTTATGCATAAAAATTTAAAGTAAAATATTTTAATTTGCTGTATGAAAAAAATGTATTTCATTGCCATTTATCCACCTCAGGAAATTATTGAAGAAATAAAAGTGTTTAAACAAGATCTGGCAACAAATTATGCCAATTCCAAGGCCTTGAAAAATGAAGCTCATATTACACTTTTTCCTCCCTTTTCAAGAGAAATTGAACTGGAGGAGGATATTCATATTGCTTTTCAGAAGATCAATACAGAAATCACACCTTTTAAAGTAGAACTGGACGGCTTTGGAAGCTTTCCTAATCCTAAAAATCCTGTACTCTATATTAAGCCCAAAGAAAATGCTCAATTAACAGAGCTTTATCATAGGGTAAAGGAACATTTTAATTTTGCCCAATATTCCTTTCACCCACATATGACTGTGGGATTCAGAGATCTGACCTGGGAAAATTATCTTAAAGCCTGGGAAAAATATGAACCCAAGGAATATAAAACTAAATTTATAGTTGATAAAATTCTCCTACTCCGTCATGATGGACAATGGGTACCTATAGCAGAGAAAAAGCTGGAAAAATAAAACCGGCTGCTGGAGCCGGTTTCGTTTCATTTATTCTTTGATGATCTTCTGAGAAATAATCAGGTTTTTATTTTCTTTTACATTCAACAGATAAGTACCTGCCGGATAGTTTTTAATATCAACCTTTATAGCAGAATCATTCAGTTCAAATCTGGATGGAATAAGCTTTCCTGAGGCATCATAAACTTCAACGTTTATATTTTTTGAAAAGGACTGTTTCCCTTTAATGAAAAATTCTCCATCTGTTGGGTTCGGATAAATACTAAACCGTCTTTCTTCAGCTTTTACCTCTGAAATTCTAAGCGTAGTTTTGCTCAAAGTCCAGGAAACATTGGTAACATGGAGTGTACTGTGATTATCTACTTTCAAAAGCGGATTGTTATCTACAACCGAAAGCGTCAAGGTATTATTTCCGTTATTGAGTTGTCCAGGGGTAATGGTAATGCTACTTCCTGTTTCTCCAAGAGTTGTTCCGTTTAAACTCCAGGAATTAACCAGCGTATTCGGGATGGGAAGGATTTCATTGGCCGTGAAAGTAACATTGGATGTAGCATCCACAGTTGTATTATTAGCCGGAGTATAGGAATCCACAGGAGAAACCAAACTATGGATTCTTTCAATAATTGCCTCTTTACATACTGAGCAGAACTGTTGATTAAGATATCTCATTTCACAACTCTGATGCGGTCTGAACCAAGTTGGGCTTTCCGCATGAGCATACACTCCTACTCCATTCAATCCTACCCAGTTTTTCCACTTTATCGTTGCCGGATTAGAGGTCTGGGTTTTATTGGGAGATTCCAGCGAACCTGAAAACCAATATTCATCCGCTAATTTACCAAAAGAATGCCCCAGCTCATGCACCACAATTTCATTGGAAGAACCATTAAGTGAAGCAAAAGCATAAGTTCCTCCACAACCACCATATTCTGTAGAATTACCCAGCACGTAAGTAATGTCATAATCTGGGATATTGGCTGCCAGAACCTGCCCTACTTTATTGGTTGTATTACTGTATATACATCGGTGAACTCCTACATCAAAAGTAGATCCAAGATAATTATTGGGGTTGGTAACAGGAATTACAGGCTCTGTCACATCTGTTGCAGTTCCAGGATGTTTTACTCCTGATTCCGTGGAAATCACTTTTACCGCATAGGCATTAAAGTAATTTTTATATTCTGTATAAGGACTTTTTGTAAAGAGATAATTGACTGTATTCTGAGCCGCTGTTGTAAAAGCAGTCTGCTGTGCGGAAGTAAATCCGTCTCCTAAAACTGCAATCACAACACGTTTACTGTTGTCTCCATTCTGTAAAAGAGGAATGGTCTCGAATGTCTGGGCAAAACAACTGCTTCCGATTAAAAGGGATAATAAAGTTTTTTTCATAATTATAGTTTTTGTGTGAATAATACTTGCACACCATCATCAGTGGCTTTTTCAATCTTTACTGACTGAACATTTTCAGAATAAGAAAACCTGGCACTGAATTCAGTATTTTGAAGGGAAGCTTTATGTCTGGAAATTCCTTCTTTTTCATATACCTCCAATTCAGGATTAAAAGGATCTTTCACAAGCTGTTTACCTACTTCTTTTCCATCAGACCCTGTTAATGTAATCACAAGATCACCCTTACGAACATCATCTCTTTCAAAAGAAGGTACATGTTTTAGTCTGCCGTCTGCAATTTTAGTACTCTGGAGCATAATTTTGGCATTCCCTGCCTGATCTTTATCTGCCTTGAAAAACAAATAAATAATCCGGTCGCTCTTTGTTATAAAGATTTCCGAATTCTTACCTTGAATTAAACTACTTTCCTTCTGAAAGCTGCATAACAGGAAAGCAGGAACAATAAATACATTAAATACATTTTTCATAATCATTTTTGTCTAAAGGTACTAAAGTTTTAAATAAAAACGAAAATCATTAACAATACTTTTTTACACTTAAAACATAGAAAGTCATATCTTTGAAGCAATGATTTCAGAGAAAATAATTTTAGGAATTGACCCGGGAACAACGGTAATGGGATTTGGTATTATCTCCGTAAAAAAAGGAAAAATGGAGATGGTCTCTATTCATGAACTGATCTTAAAAAAATATCCCAATCACGAAACCAAGCTTAAGTACATTTTTGAAAGAACCCTGTCTCTTATTGACGAGTTTCACCCTGATGAAGTCGCTCTTGAAGCTCCTTTCTATGGAAAAAATGTACAGAGTATGCTTAAACTTGGACGTGCTCAGGGTGTTGCCATGGCTGCCAGTCTTTACAGAAACATCCCTATTACGGAATATTCTCCAAAAAAAATTAAAATGGCTATCACCGGAAATGGTAACGCCAGTAAGGAACAGGTAGCAGGTATGCTTCAAAACCTTCTTAAATTAAAGGAATTCCCTACAAAATATTTAGATGCTTCCGATGGTCTTGCTGTAGCAGTATGCCATCATTTTAATTCCGGAACTATAGCTGATACTAAATCATATTCCGGATGGGAGAGTTTTTTAAAGCAGAATCCGGATAGATTGAAATAATTTTTGCATTCCCTTTATAAGTTTTTCAAAAAAAAAATTTAACCTTCTTAAAAACAACATTTTAAGCAAATACGCACAATTACTTGGTAAAACATAATACTATCTTTTACATTGGTATGATTTTTAGTATTACCTTTGTATAAATTTTCAGTTATGAAAACAAACCAACAAACTATAAATCAAGGAACTCATAAAATAAACTGGTTCCAAAAGTTTCTGATGGTATGTTCAGGCGGGAACATCCATATTTTAAGAAAGACTCCGAGCGAATGGAATAAGTTTTCCGGCATTGGAGGTATTGTCCTTTTCACTGCAGTATTCGCCACTTTGTCTGCAGGCTATGCTATGTATACAGTATTCGATAATATTTGGGCCTCTGTAGGATTCGGAGTTCTCTGGGGATTAATGATTTTCAATCTTGACCGTTATATTGTTTCTTCCATCAAAAAAACAGGAACATGGTGGAATCAGATTCTGATGTCTATCCCACGTCTCATCCTTGCAACCTTTCTGGGAATTATCATTTCCAAACCTTTAGAACTTAAAATTTTTGAAAAAGAGGTCAACAAACAGCTGAATACCATTATTCAAAGAAATAAAAAACAGCTACAGGGTGAAATGAATGGCAGGATTCTTCAACAAAGTGGTCCTTTTGAAACAGAAAAGCAGCAAATTTCAGGAAAAATTGCTCAGTACCAGCAATCCTATGACTCTGCTTCTGTAGAGCTTGAAAAAGAAATCCTGGGTAAACAATCGGGATTAACCAGTGGAAAAGAAGGTTATGGCCCAAATGCCAAACGTAAGCAACAATTGAAGGAGCAACGCAGACTGGATCTTGAAAATTATCAGAAGCAGGCAGCTCCCAGACTGGAATATCTGGATAAAGAGATATCCAAGGTATACACTAATCTGGAAACAGAAAGAAAATCTACAGAAACTTTCGAAGATAAGTTCAATGGTTTTGCAGCAAGACTTCAGGCATTGGATGAACTTGGTAAAAATTCGGCGATCATTGGACTTGCAGCCGCTTTTATCATGGGATTGTTTATTTGTCTTGAGATTTCTCCGGTTCTGGTAAAATTAATCTCTCACGTAGGACCGTATGATTATCTTTTAGAAAAAACAGAAAATGATTTCAGGTTGTATTCTAAAGAGAAAATTGAAAAAGGAAATGCTCTCACTGATTTCAGAATTGATGATTTTAAGGATAATCTGAAAAATTAAAATAATAATTAAATGCATCACCCAATCTTAAACATTAGAGAAAAAATCTATAATAAATAATTTTCCAATAAATAAAATCTAACCTTTCGCGATATATCGAAAGGTTTTTCTTTTAATCAAGCATTTTATGTAAAATATTTTTTAATTTTATATTACTTAAAATCCTTGTTATCATGAAAAACTTAATTTTTGCATGTACACTGCTGATAGGCAGTGCATTTGCTCCTGCTCTAAAAGCACAGGCATCAGAACCATTTTTAGGGCAAATAGCCTTTGTACCTTATAATTTTGCTCCAAAATACTGGGCAGAATGTAATGGGCAGATTCTGCCTATCGCTCAAAATCAAGCACTTTTTTCATTATTAGGAACCACTTATGGAGGAAATGGGACAACCACATTTGCTTTACCAGACATGAGAGGAAGAGTACTTGTTCATAACGGACAGGCTCCGGGAGGCCCTACTACGTATACCATGGGAGAAACCGGAGGAACCGAAAGTGTAACACTATTGATAACACAAATGCCGGCTCACAATCATACTGTAAATGCTGTAACTACTGAGGGGAATCAGAATTCTCCTACCAACAGCCTTCCGGCAGACACCAAAATTCTTGATAAAGAGTATTCTGATGCACCAGCAAATACTACTATGAAGAACACAATGGTAAACAACGCCGGCGGAAGTCAGCCACACGAAAACAGACCTCCGTTTATTACCCTGAAATGCATCATTGCATTAGCAGGAGTCTTTCCATCACAAAACTAATAATTATGAAAATTCTTTACTTATTATGTCTTGCTATGGGAAGCTCAGCTTTCACGCAGACAATAACTTTCAGTGGATGCCCTAATCTGTTTGATAGTCCGCCTAATACTTTTGTTTTTAACAAAACAGGAGTAGATGCCTTTAGTAAAAACATCTATATGACCACTCCTATTGATGGCGGACAGGATTGTAGTGGACTAGGTACCTGTGAATTTAAAATTCAATGGAACAATGCTCTTACAAGATGGGAATTTCTTGGAGATGAAGGAAACGGAACCTTTACCACTCCTTCTCTGATTTATTATAATTCAACAGGAAATAATGCTCTCCCCATCCCTCCAGGTAATATTGTTGGAACCTGGGTAGAGAATACAGCAATTACAAATGGGCAGTGCGGTGGTAATCTTACTGCAGCAAATTCTACCATGACGGGTGATGTACAAACCACAACGTTAGGAACTTCAGAGCTTACGAAAAATAAAATTCAGATTTTTCCTAATCCTGTGACTGATCTCATCAGTATTAAAGGTATCGGCGACGGAACGTCAATCCAGATTTATACTACGGACGGACGTCTTGTAAAGTCAGAAATGTTTGATTCTAAGATTGATGTTTCACAACTTCTTCCCGGAGGATATGTACTGAAAATAAATACCAGAAATTTTCAGACGCATCAATTTAAATTTGTGAAAAAATAAATACTAAAAAAGAATAAATGATTAAAGCTTTCGAAATTTTCGGAGGCTTTTTTTGAATCCAATTTTGATATAAAATAAAAAATGTCCCCATAGAAATGAGGACATTTATATTTATTTAAATGATAATCAATTTATTTGATAATCAACTTTGAAGACTTACTGTCTTTTCCATTAGAAACCTGAATCATATAAACTCCTTTTTCTAATTGCTGGTCTACTTTGAAAACACCATTTCCTTCTTCAGATACAGATGGACTTGATACCAATCTTCCTGACATATCAGAAATAGAAACTTTCAGATTTTTACCATTTTTAGCTTTAATGAAGATTTTATCTCCGGTTGCTACCGGATTAGGATAAACAGTTAAGTCACTATTATCAGCTTTCACTTCACTTGTTCCTAAGTTGGTAACAAATTTTACAGTATAATCTTCAACCTGTCCGTACTTTAATTGTCCACAAGGAGTCATGTTAGAATTCTCATCATCTACAAGCACTCTCATTCTTAGTGGAGTATTCAATACTACTGAAGCCGGAGCTGTAATGGTAGTACTGTAAGTACCTACTAAAGTAACAGGATCTGCAATAATATTATCAGCCGAGCCTACAAGTTCAGAAGCTTCAAACGTTCCGTTATTATTATAATCGATCCATACTCTTATATCATTATTTGAATCTGATACATTCACCTGAAGATTATGAGTTCCCGTTGCAGAAAGTTCAGTTGATGTTGCTCTTAAGCAGCTTGCTCCTGTATAATCTTCATAGAAATTAGCCGCACTCTGCCAATATCCTGTTGATGCATTATTGATATTTCCTAGTTTTACTAAAGTAGGACCAACGAAATAGTTACTTGGTGTCGTAATACCTGTTGGATTACATGTAGCAGCAATAGGAGTTCCAATAGCTGCTCCAGCAGAAGGAGCTGTTGCTCCCAATGAAGTACTTAGTCCTCCTTTCATCAAGAAGAAATAAAGAGCTGCTCTATCATGTTGTCCATTAGTAAATTTAAATGCTGATGGATTTGTATAGTTCATCATATTATACTGTACTCCCTGATAGTTCACCCCTGAACAATAATTCATATCATTATTGGTAGGTGCCGGAAAATCATTCAACAAGCTTCTGGATCTTTCTGTATCACAAACCTGATCATCATCATTCTCACAGTTACCCGTAGTTGGTGGACAGAAATTAGTAGTTGTATCTCCTTGTGGTGCATCCGGATTTACATTTCCAAAAGTATGAAGTAATCCCATACTATGTCCAAATTCGTGTGCCAGAGTAATATCATCCTGTAGTGTAACTACAAAAGATTTCATAAAGGATTCATAAGAAGAATCAGGATTTTGAGGTAATCCTGCCCATCCCATGATACCATAAGTACCACCGCCATCTACTTTATTCATAATATAAATATTGAAGTAAGATGCTTCCGGCCAGTGAGGAGCAATAGTTTTTACCTGTGCTGTTGTAACTCCATTGGCTCCGTTACGCTTTACTCCATAAGTATCATATCCTGTAAGAGTTCCTCCGTTATATCGAACAATCCCTGTAGTGGCATTACAGCTAGGGTCTCTTTTAGCCAACACCAATTTAATCGGCATCGTAGCAGCATTACCAAAATCTGGAGGTACTCCCTGAGCCCACTGATAAGTCCCTGCATACATTTGATTACAATGATCCAACCAAGCCTGAATTTGTGCATCACTCTTATTATAAGCTGAACCAATAGCAGCACCAGTAGGTGCTATTACGTGTACTACTACAGGAATTTCGTAAACTCCATTTACAATTTTGTATGCACTTCCATTTTTAGCAGTAGTATTTTGATTACCGCTAATAATTTTGTTACGGATATTGCGAATCATTTCATCAATTTCCGCATTCTGTTTTTGGTGTACTCTCTGTTCATTATCAAAGTCACACCAATCTTTTTTTTGCTGTGCAGATACTGAAAGGGATAGTAACAAAGCCCCACAAAGGATAGTTTTCTTCATTTCACTAATTTAAAAAATTAAACAATTTGAAAATTTACTGCCTTAACATCCTTAATCATGATATTTACAACTAAAAACAAGCAATAAATTTAAAATTTTATTACAGTTAGTAGGAAAAACTTAACTATTGTTACATTTAAATCAAAAAATAAAATTAATACCAAACCCAATAGAACTAATTTTATTTACATTATAATTAAAAAAACAAGAAAAACAAAAACAAATCAATAATTAAAAAAATAGGCAATTTAAAATTAACACACTGTCAACCAAATCATTAAAATAAAATCACAAATAAAAAACCCGCACAAATTGTGCGGGTTTTCATATTTAAATTCAATTATAATTTTATAAAGAATAATTCGGAGCTTCCTGTGTAATAATTACATCATGCGGGTGAGATTCTTTCAATCCGCTTCCAGTAATCATAACCAATTTTGAGTCTCTTTGAAGGGTTTCAATATCTTTTGCACCACAATATCCCATTCCGGCTCTTAAACCTCCTGTCAATTGGAAAATAACATCTTCCAGCTTTCCTTTATGTGGAACTCTTCCTTCAATTCCTTCCGGGACGAATTTTTTAGCTTCACTTTGGAAATATCTTTCTTTACCACCTCTCTTCATTGCTGAAAGACTTCCCATTCCCTGGTAAGATTTGAATTTTCTTCCCTGGAAGATAATTTCTTCTCCCGGAGCCTCATCTGTACCTGCTAAAAGTGAACCTAACATTACAGCACCTGCACCACTAGCGATAGCTTTTACAATATCTCCGGAAAGTTTGATACCTCCGTCGCCAATTACTGCTACATTTTGAGATTTAGCATATTCATAAACGTTATAGATAGCAGATAGCTGAGGAACTCCTACTCCGGCAACTACTCTGGTTGTACAGATAGATCCTGGACCTACTCCTACCTTCAATACGTTTGCTCCTGCTGCAATAAGATCTTTTGCCGCATCTGCTGTTACAATATTCCCACCCACAATATCAAGGTTAGGATATGCTTTTCTGATTTCTGAAATTTTATCTAAAACTCCTTTAGAATGACCATGTGCAGAATCGATCGCTACAATATCAACTCCGGCCTGTACTAAAGCCTCAATTCTCGTTAATGTATCTTCTCCTACTCCTACTCCTGCTCCTACAATAAGACGACCATTTTCATCTTTATTAGCATTAGGGTACTCCAACTGATTATCGATATCCTTGATGGTAATTAAACCTACAAGTTTGTTATCTTTATCTACGATAGGAAGTTTTTCAACTCTGTTCTTAAGAAGGATTTCTTTTGCCTTTTCAAGATTGGTATCTTTGTCTGAAGTGATCAGATTTTCTTTGGTCATGATCTCTTCTACTTTCATATCAAGATTTTCCTGATATTTTACATCTCTGTTGGTAATAATTCCGATCAGGACATTATCGGGATCTACTACCGGAAGACCGGAAATCTTATATCTTGACATAAGATCTTTAGCTTCACCTAAAGTATGATCTTTAGATAAAGTAACCGGATCAGAGATCATTCCGTTTTCGGAACGTTTTACACGGTTTACCTGAGCTGCCTGCTCAGCGATTGTCATGTTTTTGTGGATAAATCCTAACCCTCCAACTCTTGCTAAAGCAATTGCCAGATCAGCTTCAGTAACAGTGTCCATCGCAGCGGAAACTATCGGAACATTCAGCGTGATTTTGTCGGTAAGTCTTGATTTTAATGAAACCTGGTTAGGTAAAACTTCTGAATAAGAAGGGACTAGAAGAACGTCATCGAAAGTGATGGCTGTCTCTACAATTTTGTTATGAATAGACATCTTTACTTTCTTTGCAAAATTAGGTTATTTTAGTGAGATATGAAAATCCTTTTTGATAGTTTAAATAAAAATTAATAATCAATAACTTAAATCAAAAAACCGTCCTTTTATCAGAACGGTTATGGTACAAAATAATTGAATAAGTTTGAAACTACTTTATTTATATGTTAAATATGAACATTGAAGGTCATTTATGAGGTTTCCATTTTCATCCAGTTTGAATATTTGAGGTGATATGGTTATTTATCAGAAACAGAATTAATCATTTTTGAAATATCATTAGCCGTAAAGCTACCTTTTACATCTACAAATACCATTTCATTCTTACTGGAACCTACGGTGATCAGCATATTTTTAATGATCTCTCCGTCCTGTTTTACTCTAATGTTGACATCCTCTCCATCATGCTTTATGGTAGCCCACTCTTCATAATGATTGTTATTCAAAAACTGGGCATAGTCGTTTAACATTTCCTTATTCCCATTGGTTACAGTAAGGACTTTTATTTTAGAGGCTTTCTTAACCAGATCTATCGTCTCTTCACTTTCTCCTTCTTCTCTAAGGGCTTTCTTAATATAAGATTTAGCTAAAACCATAGGCACATTAATACTTGCAAACTGTGCGCCCTTGAAATCATATTTTGAATTCTGAAAAAAATCTATATTCGGCTTTTCTGAAACAATACACGACTGCATCAGCCCGATTGTCAGAATCATGAGAAAAATGTTTTTAAGAGTCTTCATAGGTTAGTTTTTTTTATTTGATTTGTCTGAGGCTTCCTCCCGAAATCTTGTCCACTTTGGCATCCAGCTCAGGATTTCCTTTCAATTTGACATCAGCTCCTGAAGAAACACTTACTTTTAATTTGTCTGTAACAAGTAAGGAAAGACTTGCTCCCGAAGTAGATTCTGCTACTGCCGTGGTAATCTTAAGGTCATCGGCCTTGCACGAAGCACCACTGCTGGTTTCTATTACTGCAGAAACAGCTTCTCCGGATAGCCTTACACTTGCTCCGCTTGAAGTATCCAGAGCCAATTTCTGCGTGACAAGTTCAGCATTCAAAACAGCACCAGAGCTCACTACAACAGCGGCAGCCTGTCTAACATTGAAAGCTCCTTTAATAATAGAACCTGATTCCGCATCAATTTCCATGCTGTTCTCATTAACAGGATCCACAGCTGTAAAAATACTTCCCGATGAAGTTTTTATACCGTGAAGATTAGGAGCAGAAACGTTCACATTAAGATTTTTAAATCTCAGATTTCGAACGCCTTTATTATCTACATATATTTTTAGCACTCCGTTTTCCACTTTGGTGATGACATATTTAAGTTTATCAGCATCGGCAATTACTTTTACACTTCTGGTATTTTCCTGCTTGAAGGTAACATTTACTCCCACGCTGGCATCTATTTTTGAAAACTCACCTACATTTCTGCTATCTCCATTCAGGTAAGAAGATGTATTCTCCTTCTCCGAAGTAAGGCTGCTTTTCATGGTACTTGTCACAGAAGAAGTAATTGTTTCACCGGAATTAATGATTTTGTTTACATCTGACAGTTTCATTTTTCCATTAAGAATAAATATAATATTCTCTTCTTTGGAATCCACATTGAACACAAGATTTTCCAGATAATTATCTTTTTCCTCTTCGGCCAGAAATTTCATGGAAGTACCGTCACTGCTCATGGACATCAGTTCATTAAAATTCAGGGATCGTAAAGCTTTGTTTACCCGATCTGTCTTCTCTTCGTTCATTTTTATATTCGCAAGATTTTCATCTTTTAAACGATCGGGGAAAGTGATTTTGGGGATAATCAGAATTTTCAACCCTTCTACTTCGTTCAAAATTGGCTTTATCTTTCCTACGTAAGCATCATTAACATCAATGGTATTCAGTAGTTTGAACATTGGCTTCTTGATATTGATGGATGTTACTCCTCCATTTTTTTCAAAATCCTGAAAAAGCTTGTTCAGTTTGTCAGTCTGTGCAGAAGATGTTGCAAAGCTGCTTAGCATTATGGCTATTATAAAAAATATTTTTTTCATGAGATTGATCTGATTTTTAGTATTCGCTGTCAAGATTTTCATTTTTTTGGGAAGATGCTACTGTTTTTTTAAACTCGTTTCCTAATTTCATAAAGGAGTATCGTGTAACATCCAGGGCTTCTTTTTCACTACTAATTCTTTTTCCGTTTACAATGACATAAGAGTCATTATAAGCTGTTGCAGAATCATTTAAATTTTTATTCGGGAAGGAAGAATTATCAACATATCTAGGTTTTCTTTCTTTTTTAAGCCTTCCTCTTTTGGGCAGAATTTCGTCCATAACATCTTTTTCTGCCACCTGGTTATCCTGAAAAACAGAATCTTTTTTCACTCCGGAAATAGAATCTGTATGATTCACGGCAACCTGTTCCTGATGATCACTGTTTTCTTCAATGAACCCGGATTTCTGTTTTAAGATCTCGTCTTTTACCAGTTTTTCTCTATCCAGGGCATCTGCTGTCCTGGAATTATTATAATTAATAAATAAGCCGATACCGAAAACCAGCATTACACTGGCGGCCATCCAGAACCATTTGGGGAAAGAAGGTTTCTTTTTTTCGCCCAGTGGGATGATAGGTGCCATATTCTGTTCAGGCTCCGCACCTTCTGCAGTCTGAAGAAAGTCTTCAAAACTCCAGTCCATTTTTTCTTCCTTAATATCCAGGAAGACTTCGTTGTATTTATCTTGTAATTGATCTTTTTTCATAGCTCATCAGTTGTGAGATTTGTTCTTTTACTTTTTGTCTCGCACGCATCAGGTTTACCCTTACTGCATTTTCCTCCATTTCCAGCATTTCAGAAATTTCGGAAACATCATACTCTTCTACATCTTTCAAGTGGATGACCATCTTCTGTTTTTCAGGGAGCTGATTGATAAATCCTACAATATGTTCCTTAAGGTTATCAACTTCCATACTGTAAAGCTCCGAGCGATGAAGCTGCATATCCGCAAAGCCGATCTTTACATCATGATGCTTCAGGCGGTTCAGGCATTCGTTCCGGACAGACTTCAGCGCATAGGATTTAAAATTCCCGAATTGCTCAAGCTCATCCCTCTTCTGCCAAAACTTCATCATGAGATCCTGTACTACATCTTCTGCTTCATCACTGCTCATGACAAACCGCTTCGCAAAACGATACATCTCGTCTTTGAGAATAAACACCGTATTCTTGAAAGTTTCTTGGGTCATGAGTTTTGTTTCTTATAGGTAAGACAGTTGCTATTACTTATCTATTACATCAAAAATAAAAAAACTTTGAAAAATTTTGATATTTTTTATTTTTTGACCCAATACTCCCTGAGCCAAACTACTTCAAAATCACAATATTTCTTTCCCAAAAGATACTATACATTACGGAAACCCGTAATTCTACACTCTATTATTTTAATTTATTATTCACACATTTGTAGAGTTATAAAAGTTTTATATATTTAACACCATAAAAACTAAATGCTAATGATGAAAAAAACTATTTTCCGGCTATGCTTTCTGCTTACCATTCTATCTACCTTATGGTGCTGCCGGAATGAAGAATTCTCTACAGAAGATTCTTCTCAGCAACGTTCTTATAATTCTTCAGCAAGATTTGCATCAAAGAGTTTCTGGAAGGAAGACGAAGTGTACATCAATAAGGTACAACAGGTATTTATGAAAGTAGCCAATATGGAGCACGTAAAAAACAGATATGGGGATCTGTACTGGGATTATGCCATGACTTTCGGCCAGTTTGGAGAAAGCTATCTTTTGGTTCCTATAGTAAAAGATAACAGAGTAGTTTTGCTGATGGAAGCTGTAAGAGAAGGAAATAAAGTCTATTTTTTTGAAAAAGAAGACAAAGGTAAAATTGATTTCTTCCATGCTGTTATTTTTTCCAAGATCACCGATTACGGAGAGAAAACAGATTCTCAAAACTCAACCTCGTCCAGGAACACTCCAGTTTTTCAGTGTAGCACCAGATGGATTACCATAGGATGCACGGACAAAGAACCTAATTGCATTCCTTATACAACATCAGAAACGATTTGCAAATGGATACCCGGCACAACACCCAAAACATTTGATCCTATTGGGATGGATGACGGAGGTGGGAGTGGTTATGAGTACCCGGATCCGCCAGAGGAAAAAAATCCTTGTGAAAAGACGAAAAGTATTTTAACAAATCCTCAAGTTCAGGCAAAAATTAATGAACTTAAAGCACAGTCTAAAAAAGGTGATGAAATAGGAGTTATGATAAAAGCTGATGGAACTACATCAGGAATAATCCCTGGAGGGGACCACTATGTAAATTTTGGTGACAAGACAGGTTATGTAGGAGGTTATCACAACCATACCCCTACAGGAATACCAATGTTATCACCAAATGATATTGACCAACTTTTAGGCTTTGCAAGAGCACAGCCTACTTCTAATGCTGAAAATGTAAATAATGCTTATTTGGGAATGGTAGCTACGAATGGTATGCATTATGTTATTATGTTTAGTGGCACTTATGAGAATGCTGTAAAAACTTTTTCACAGGATGATTTAAATCATTATAAAGACTTAATGAGTATGAGAAATACTATGTATAAACCTAATAATTATGAAGGATATGAAAAATTATTCTTCAAAATATTAACAGATATGGGACTTGAAGGACAGATAAATCTTCAAAGAATAGAAAGTGATGGAGTAATAAAAAACGTAACTAAAAATAACGATGGAACAATCACTGGAAACCCTTGTTCTTAAAAAGAAAAATTATGAATAGAATAATATTAATATTTGCTTTTTTTTATGTGTTATCTTGCAAAGCACAAGAATACCCTTTAAAAACTGATTATTCGGAAGTACCTAATTATTCATATTTGAGAGATACTAATAACGAATTAGATTCATTCATTGGAAATTATACAGCTAATTTTCAAGATAAACAAGTTACATTATACATAAGCAAACAGACTCATGTACTGTTTGAAGTTAGTAAATATAAATATTATAAAGATTTGCTATCTGTAAAGTTTATTATAAAGAATACTTCGGGAGTAATACTTCAAGATACGAAGAATATAACATTCTCTCCAAACCAATTTAAACATACTATATATAGTCGTTGGATAGAACCAAGTAATATGTTAATACTATATTATGGTGGTACTAATTGTGGAGTTGGATGGGGTGATATTTATTTAAAAAAAATAAATCCTACTCAAATATCATGGGAATATCGACCTAATGATATTATTCTTGATGATAGCAAGTGTCCTCCGGGAACAGATATAAAAATTTACCTTCCTGAAACAAAGGGTTTAATTTTTACAAAACAGTAATATTCCAGTTTAATAATATCACAAATAATGAGAGCTTTATTACTTTTTCTTATTTTTTCATCTATATTTTCATCTTCTCAGGTCATTAAAGATTCAATTTTGGGGAAACCTAAATTTGTAAAAGAAAATGTCATTTTTCTGGATAATTCCGGTCCCTATACATTTATGAAGGGAGACGATGAATACGGTCACGCAACAAAAATGACTCCTGAAAATTTAAGAAAAAGCATGGAAGGCTCCTGGTTTGAAACCTATTTTTGCAGATATACTAATAACGAAACTTATTATAATAGAAACCGGAAAATTGTAAAAGAAATATGGTATTACAGATCAGGAGATACTGTTGATCTTTATAATTATCAATATGATCATTTAAACAGATTAACAATAAAAAAATCCCAAAATAGATATTCAGATATTGCTTCTCATTATTTTTACGAAAAAGATAATAAAACCCCAAAATTTGCAGAATCCTATTACAAAAGAAAAAATGTTATAGAAAAATTTACATTTAATTATGAAAGTTACGAACCCTTATTTGTTACAGAGTTTGATAGCATAACAAAAACAGACAGTATTTTTGCCATTACAAATGATATTTGGAAAAAAGTAGGGGAACGTTCCTACACCGAAGGCAAAGATTCCATTTATCATAAAAAATTAAGCCGTGTAAAAATCTATAATAACGACTTTAAAATAATTGAGGAGAAATTTTTTGATTATAAAAGTGATTATCAAAATAAAAAAATATCCTTAAACGGACATTATAAATATGAATATGATGAGTTTAGAAACTTAGTAAAGCAAACAGGATTCAAAAATGGAAAAATATCTTCATCCGTTGTATTTGAGAATGGAAAAAAAGTGAGGGAAGAAGATATTAATGATAATGGAACAACACAATCTACTGTATATATTTATACTAAGGATCAAAAACTGGAGAGACAGACCATGTATTATAATGATAAAATTATATTTGAAAGAGGCTTTAAATATAAAGGTAATTATATCACCAATATGACTTACCTTAATAAAATCGGGATGGAAGATAAAAACATAGTTCCTAAATTAATAACTTTCAAATATAAGTTTGACAAACAAAAAAACTGGATAGAAACGATTAAGAATGTGGACGGAAAAGATCTTTATAAATGGGTGAGAGAAATTGAATATTATTGATGAGAAATTATGAAAAACCAAATTAAAATCCCAAACCCCTGCCCTGAAAACTGGGAAAATATGCAAGACTTTCCTTCCGGAAAATTCTGTGAGAAATGTTCTAAATGTGTCGTAGATTTTACGGAGAAAACAGATACCCAAATTAATGAAATTCTTCACATGGCTAATGGGCAGGAAATCTGCGGAAGAATTTCAAAACGATCATTAGCTTTAGCTGCTGCAGGAATTATTTTAATTACCAATCTTACTTTTGTTCAGGCGCAAACTAAAAACAATTCTGAGATTACCACTGAACAAAAAGCAAAAACAATCACACAAGTTTCGGGAAAACTGATCTTTAAAAGAACAAACAAGGAAATATCTAATGCTGAAGTATTCTTCATTTGTAAATCAAAATATATAAAAACAATAACTGATGAAAACGGAAATTTTACTTTAGAAATACCAAACGAATTAATTGAAAGAAAAAATATTTTGTACTTTGATTTTGATAAATTAAATGATGAAACCTATAAAAATCCCGACAGAAAAGTACCAAATACAATAAATGCCGATATTTACGAAAATACCTCAATTATTTTCTCTAAAAAAGAACAAATAAATGAGAAAGAATTTCAGATTGAGTCTCAGCATCGATATTTAGAAATAGGAGCTGTAGTAGTAACATCTGAAAACCCACCTGATTACTATTATTTTAATGGGAAGAGTATGAGTGAAAAGAAATTTGATAAGTTGAAAAAAGAAAATCCCAATTATCAATACTTCTTTTTCAAAGATAGAGAAGCAGAAATTATTTCCGGGAAAGGGTATCTGGATAGTTTACAATTATTATATTCAAACTAAAAAACAAACCCCTCAAAAAAATTCTGAGGGGTTTATTTTTAATTTAATACGTATCAAAAATATGTTTCAAGATTGCTTTATCCTCTTCTGTTAAAGCCACTTTCCTTCTCGCCATGGCTCTTTCTGCGACTTCATATACTTTATCAAGTTTGAATCTTTCATCGTCTTTCAATCCGCCCCACGAAAAATTTTCCACAAGGTTAGGGGGAAAGCCTGGTTTGAAGATATTGGAAGCAACGCCAATTACCGTTCCTGTATTCAGTTGGGTATTGATAGCCGTTTTGGAATGATCCCCTACAATCAAGCCCGCAAACTGCAAGCCTGTATCTTCAAATACTTTGGTTCTGTAGTTCCAGAGTTTTACATGACTGTAATTATTTTTAAGATTGGAAGAATTGGTATCAGCACCGAAGTTACACCACTCTCCTATCACAGAGTTTCCAATAAAACCCTCGTGCCCTTTACTTGTATATCCGAAAATGATAATATTATTCACTTCTCCCCCTACTTTACAGTGAGGACCGATAGTAGTAGCTCCGTAAATTTTAGCGCCAAGGTTGAATTTGGAATCTTCTCCTAATGTAATAGGGCCACGCAGATGGCATCCTTCCATGATCTCTGCATTTTTTCCGATATAAATTTTTCCTGTTTTAGTATTCAGAGTAGAAAATTCAATTTCAGCACCTTCTTCAATAAACAGGTCTTTTTTATCTCCTAAGAATCCGTTCGTAGAAGATAGCTCCTGTGAAGTTCTTCCTTTAGTCAGTAATTCAAAATCAAAATCAATCGCCTGATGGTTATAAGAAAACAGATCTTTCGGTCTTTTGAAAAAAACAAGTTCTTCCTTGATATCCGTCATTTTTTCAATCTGGTTCAGTGAAAACCCTTTCATATTGATTTTAGCAGCGATCAGTTCGTCTTCATAAACCAACGCTTCTCCCTGCTTAAGGTCTTTAATCTGTTGAATTACAGTTTCCGTAGGAAGGAAATTAGGAACTAAAAAAAGACTTTCTTTTTCCTCCGGGCTTTTAAATTTATCCTGAAGATACATTTCTGTGAAGTAAGTTACCTCAGTATTTTCAAGGATTTTCTGCCATCTTTCTGAGAAGGTAAGAATTCCGCATCGCATTGCTGCAACCGGGCGTGTAAAAGTAAGCGGAAGAAAGTCTTCCCAATATTGTGCGTCTGAAAATACTAACTGCATCATTCAGTTTTTAAGTTTAAGGTTTATGTTCAAGATCAACAAATTTACAATAAAAAAAGTCTCCCAAAAATTGGAAGACTTTAATATTTTAAATGTATAAAAATTACTTAGCGAATTTTTTATACTTGTTCATGAACTTATCAACTCTACCTGCAGTGTCAACTAGTTTTACTTTACCAGTGTAGAAAGGGTGAGAAGTTGAAGAGATTTCCATTTTGATTAGAGGATACTCTTGTCCTTCATACTCGATAGTGTCTTTTGTTTCTGCAGTAGACTTGCAAAGAAACACCTCGTCGTTACTCATATCTTTGAAAACAACAAGTCTATAATTTTCTGGGTGGATTCCGTTTTTCATAATACTATTTTTAAAAAAATTAAGTTTGCTTTCGAAATAGTAATGGATATTTCTCTGCTAAATTTTAGGTTGCAAAAATACAACATTTTTTCTAAATTCCAAATACTGAATTCAATATTTTTTTATTGATAAGAAATTCAAAGTATTTTCGTTAAATTTGGAACTTACTTAAACTTTAATTTCAATGAAATTCAAATTATTACTGGCTTTTTCCTTCTGGATGTTACTTGTAGCAGTATCATGTAATAAAGATGACATAACGTTTGATAGTCCTTCACAGGAACTGCGTTTCTCAAGAGATACGGTATTTTGTGATACGGTATATCATCAGGTACGGTCAGAAACTTATGTTGTGAAAGTATATAATAATGAAGATAAGGATATCATGATTCCAAGAGTGAACCTTGAAAAAGGAGCTTCTTCATTATATAGGATCAATGTAGATGGAAAACCGGGATATGATTTTAAAAATGTTCCTTTAAGAAAGAAAGACAGCCTTTATATTTTTGTTGAAATTGCTCCGGAAGCTACAGGACCGGAAGCCATTGCAGAAGACAAGGTTCTTTTCACAAGTCCTGGCGGGCAACAACACGTAACTTTATTTTCTGTGGTTCAGGATGCTGAATTTTTTATTCAGACGCCTGGCAACCCGAATGTAATTACCAGTTCCACCACATGGAATAACAATAAAGCAAAGATCATCTACGGAAATCTTACGATCAATCCAAGTGTAACTCTTGATATCAACGCCGGAACTAAAGTTTATTTCCACAAAAACAGCGGAATGAAAGTCTCTTCCGGAGCGGTCTTAAATATCAACGGAACTCAGGCCAATCAGGTTATTCTTCGTGGTGACAGAAATGATCCTTATTATGATACAATTCCTAAAAACTGGAATTCTATTAAAATGGAAGCCAATTCTACCCTTAAGATGAACCATGCAAGACTTTTCGGAGGTACAAGAGGACTGGATATGAAGCAAACCAATGCTACCATTACCAATTCCTTCATCCACACTTTCTTTGAATATGGAATCTATGCTGTAGGTTCTACCGTGAATGCGAACAATCTTGTGATGAACAACTGTGGTTTATCCTGTGTAGGGATTTTCCTGGGCGGAAAACACAGCTATACTCATGCTACGATTGCGAACTATTCTAAAACAATGAGCTCTTTTGACAGAGCAGGAATTTTTGCCGCCAATGAATGGAAAAATGATTCAGGGCAGACCCAACAAGGAGCTTTGCAGCTGCTTGACATCAAAAACAGTATTGTATATTCCGACAGGGAGGATGCTGTTCATTTTGAACAAACTCCGGGACAGCAGTTTGAATTCTTACTTCAAAATTCATTAATCAAATATACGAGTGCCACCGGAGCAGGTTTCACTTTTGATAACAATCCGAATGTGATACAAACGGTGAAGAATGCGGAGCCTCAGTTTGTCAATTATTTTATGGCTAAAATGAATTTAAGGGTAAAACCCGGTTCACCAGCTCTTGGAAAAGGAAATACAGCAGTAGCAGCAACAGTACCTTTTGATATTGTGAATGTATCCAGAACGACCAACCCAACTTTAGGAGCTTATCAATAATGGAAATTACTCAGTTGCAACAGCAGGTAGATGAATGGATCAAAACCATTGGGGTAAGATACTTTAATGAACTTACCAATATGGCAATGCTGACAGAAGAAGTAGGCGAAGTAGCAAGAATTATTGCCAGAAGATATGGCGAACAAAGTGAAAAGGAAAGTGATAAGAATAAAGATCTTGGTGAAGAACTGGCAGATGTGCTTTTTGTAACATTATGTTTAGCCAATCAAACCGGAGTCAACCTACAGGACGCTTTCGACAGAAAAATGAAAATCAAAACAGACCGTGATAAAGACCGGCATCAGAACAACGAAAAATTGAAATAATAATAAATGATGGGTTATAAATAATACATCAATTTGTAACTCATTATTTTTTTAAGATAATGTAGATCATAATGAAGCTAGAAAAATCAAAATTATCAGGTGATAAAACAGTACAGATCAGCGGTTCGAAAAGTATTTCGAATCGTTTATTGATTCTGGAAAGCCTGTTTAACAATATAAAAATCGGGAATTTATCCAATTCTCAGGATACTCAGTTGCTGAAAAAAGCTTTATCTGAGAATACCGATGTGGTAGATATTCATCACGCGGGAACTGCAATGCGTTTTCTTACTTCTTATTATTCTATTCAGGAAGGAAAGACTACTATTCTTACAGGTTCGGGAAGAATGAAGGAAAGACCGATCAAAAATCTGGTAAGTGCTTTGAGAGATCTTGGAGTTGAAATTGAATACATGGAAAACGAAGGATTTCCTCCTTTAAAAATTACAGGAAGAAAGATTGCTCAGACTTCTGTGAATGTTCCTGCCAATATTTCCAGCCAGTTTATCACTTCTCTGCTTCTTATCGCAGGAAAACTTGAAAACGGATTGGTGATTAACCTTGTAGGTGATGTTACTTCAAGATCTTATATTGAAATGACGCTTGATATCCTGACCAGATTTGGAATCCAAAGCAGTTTTGAAGGTAATATCATCAAAGTAGAACCTTTTACTCCTGAGAATAACGCTGAGGTTGTACATTATGAAGTGGAAAGTGACTGGAGCTCGGCTTCCTACTTCTACTCTATCTGTGCATTGGGAAGAGAAACAATTCATCTGAAAAGTTTTTACAAAGAATCCACACAAGGAGATTCAGCCATTGCTAATATCTACGAAAAGTTTTTCGGAATCAAAACTACGTTTTCAGAAGATGAGCATAAACTAACGCTTGAACCTCAGCCTGATTTTTCTTTCCCCGAAAAAATTATTCTGGATATGAACGACTGCCCGGATATTGCACAAACGCTTTGTGTAACAGCCGCTGCTTTAAAAATTCCTTTTGACATTTCCGGATTGGGGACCTTAAGAGTAAAAGAAACCGACAGACTTCTTGCCTTATATAATGAGCTTAAAAAACTGGGGACAGAAACAGAAATCACAGATTTAACCATTCAATCCATCAGTTTTGGAGAATCTGAAGACAATATTTCAATCAAAACGTACCAGGATCACAGAATGGCCATGAGTTTTGCTCCGTTTTGTCTAATTAAAGAACTGAATATTGAAGACGAAGATGTAGTAGAAAAGTCTTATCCGATGTTCTGGAGAGATCTTGAAAGTATACTGACTCATTAATTTAACAATATAAAAGTGTGGTAATTTGAAAATGTTTTTTATTTCGGATTACCACATTTTAATTCTATCTCATAATAATGAAAACTTTCTTTTCCTTTTTGCTTGTTTTAGCCGTTTCGATTTTATCTGCTCAGAATCTGAAAAACTTTTCGGTTCCAAAAGGGTATACCCGGATTGCAGAAGCCAAAGGCGATCTTGATAAAGACGGAAAAGATGAAACAGTATTGGTATTTAACACCAACATAAAGGCATCAGACGACCAAAACCTCGAAAATACCGCAGATTACAAAAGGGTTTTCTATATTCTGAAAAATGAAAATGGCGGTCTGAAAGTATGGAAGGAAAATTCCAGCATTCTTTTTTCAAGCGGAACCGGATTCTATCCTTCAGACAATACGCTTCAGATCACCATAAAAAATAACAGTCTTCATATTGGACAAACCTTTTTTACCAATTCAAGACATACTCAGAAATACCAACATACTTTCAGATTTCAAAACGGAGATTTTTATCTGATCGGATCTCATGATCATTTTGAAGATACCTGTGATTTCAGCTTCACCCATGAAATCAATTTTTCAACAGGCAAAGTTATTATTGACAAAGAATATTCATCCTGTGATGATGATGCCAAAATCCCTGAAAACACTCACAAAGAGTTTACTTACAAACTTCAGAACCTCATCAAAATGAGTGATTTTAAAATCGGGGAACATCAATTTAAAATACCCGGATTGAAAGAGAACTTTATATTTTAGGATGGAAGCATGAAGCTGGATGCTTGAGGTTACTGCGGGACGGTTGATCTATCATAGCCGCTTTCATTGTAAATACATTCTCCTTAAATAGGAATACTTTTAACTCTTATCAATTTCTCTTCTTCCAGCTCCCTGACTTTATACCAACTTAATCATCTCTTAAAGTTAAATTAACTCCTAGTGCTTTGATATATTCTTATTTTTAAGCTACTTTAAAAATAAAAAAACTATGTTCAAACAAAGCATGAAACGTATGACAGCGATCACACTTGGGGTGGTTACTGCATCTGTCTTTTTTTCCTGTTCCAATGACAGCCTTCTCGAAAGAGATTCCAACGAAAATAATCTAGCTTCTTTAGCAAAAACAGCTAATAAAGCATCATTATTACCTATTTCCATGAATAGCTGGATGTCTGGTCTTCAGGATAACATTTCCATTTCAAAAATCTCAATTCCCGGAACTCATGATTCCGGAGCACGTGTAGATCCCCCGGTTCTATCAGGTACTGCAAAAACCCAAGACCTCAGCATTGCAGAACAACTGAATGCCGGAGTTCGTTTTCTGGATATACGTTGCAGACATATTGATAACGCTTTCGCTATTCATCACGGAGCGATTTACCAAAATCTGAATTTTGATGATGTGCTTAATGCCTGCTATGCATTTCTTAACAGCCATCCGTCAGAAACAATTATCATGTCTGTAAAGGAAGAATATGATCCTTCCAACAACACCAGAAGTTTTGAACAGACTTTTGATGCTTATGTACAGAAAAATCCTTCTAAGTGGGATCTTGGAGCAAACATTCCTACATTGGGTTCTGTTAGAGGAAAGATCAAGTTACTAAGAAGGTTCTCTTCAGGAACAACCAAAGGAATCAACGCTTCACCATGGGCAGATAATACTACTTTTGACATCAACAATTCCGGGGTACAGTTGAAAGTGCAGGATTATTATAAAGTAACTAATAATGACGATAAATGGAATGGGATTTCCAGTCTTCTTAATGAAGCTAAAAATAATACGAATGGTAAACTTTTCGTGAATTTTACCAGTGGATATAAACCTGGAATCTTCGGTATCCCAAGTATTCCTACGGTATCCAATAATATTAATCCAAGACTTAAAACATTCTTCCAAAACAATACTCAGGGATCATTCGGTATCATGCCGATTGACTTTGTGAATGCTGAGCTTTCTGAATTAATTGTTAAAACGAATTTCTAAATTATTATTTGTTAGATATACTCAAAGGCTGTCTCTCTTTTTGGGGCAGCCTTTTTGAATTTTTCTCTGCTTTTATTTCCCTCAGATTTCACAAATAACACAGATTATCCGCAAACATCTGCTTAATTTGTGAAATCTGAGGGATTTCTAAATTAAACACGCAAAAAAAGACTGCTTCGAAAACGAAGCAACCTCTCTTTGCAAAAGTAAAAGTATAAATTAAAAGCTATTTCTTAATTCCGTAAGCAGCAAGTATTTTGTTGAAAATCTCAGTGTTTTCAAACAATCCTGTGAATTCTTTTGAATTGGGGCCATAAGCAAAAACACTCGACGGAATAGAGGTATGATCATTCGTACTGAAGTTTCCAAATACCCAGCCATCCTCCAGACTTCCGTCCAATAGCGTTAAACCTCCTGTTTCATGATCTCCCACCACAATTACCAAAGTTTCTTTATTTTCATCAGCAAATTTCATTGCTTTCCCCACAACATAATCGAAGTCCAGTAATTCTGTAACCAATTGTTCTATATTATTGCTATGCCCTCCGCCATCAGTTTGTGAAGCTTCAACCATCATAAAGAATCCTTTTTTATTGTTCTTTAAATCATTTAAAGTAAGATCAAAAGTATCTGCCAGCCAGTTCCCTCTTCCATTGCTGATTCTTTGTGAAGCCAAAGGATCAATAATAAGGGTTCTGTTATTAATTTTAGTTACAGATTTCAGATCCTGATACAAATCGATTTTTGCTTCTTTGAATTTCTGCAGATTCTTCTGAGACAATCCGCTTGTAGGACCACCGATCAGGATTTTTGTCTTTGAAGTCGCAAAATCTTTCAAAATAGGCTCTGAACTGTTTCTGTTATCCGAGTGAGCATAGAAATCTGCAGGAGTAGCATCTGTAACATCTCCTGTGGAAATCAAACCGGACATCATTCCTTTTTCAGCAATAATGTCAGGAATCTGAGCTAATGCTTTTCCCATATCGTCAACTCCTACAAAAGTATTTTTAGTTTTTACACCGGTTGCAAAAGCTGTAGAACCCGGTGCTGAATCTGTAATGTAAGCGTTGGATGAATTGGTTTTGGAAAGCCCTGTAGATTTCATGTTGAAAACATTCAGTTTTCCTTTGTTCGCCGTAAAAGCAGCATAATATTGTGGTAAAGAAGTTCCGTCCGGAATCAGAAGGATGACATTCTTTACCTTTTTCTCCACACCGTCTGATTGATAAGTCGGAGTATAAGTAGCGTATTCCTTTGTATTCTTATAAAAATTTTTCGGAATGGTGTTCATGAATTTTTTAAGATCCGGAATATGATCAGTATTGATATAATCTACACCTAAATCCATCAGGTTTACCCAGGCATTCGGGAAATCCGGAGCACCATAAAAACGAACAGGTTTCTGCTGAGCATGTGCTTTGTCTACTGCAATTTTGATTTTTTGTGTTTCTTCATCCCTTGGAATTCCTTTTCCGTTCCATTTTACCAATCCCGGAAGATCTGCACTGAACATTCCGATTCTTTTCAGCTGATCTGCAGAATAGTTTTTATCAAGATCTCCATCGAAGTAAAGATAATTGGGATAGTTGTTAAAATCTGCCGGTTGAGGCCTTCCACCGGTAATGACAATTTTAATTCCCGGATTTTCTGTGATCTCAGGATATTTCTTTAAAGTACTCACCAAAGCCGCCAGTGTTGTTTTATAATCCTGCTTAATATCAATCAGCAACTGAAGCTTTTTATTGACATCAGAATAAATATATCCTTTATTCAACTTAATCTGTTTTGAAATCGGATCGAGATAAAGATTTTCCAGCGTTCGATCTGCGGAAAGTTCTTTTTCAGTATGGGCCACCCAAAGTTTGTCCTTTACCAGAAAAACATCAGCTTCGATAGATCCAAATTGAGCATAGTAAGCCTGCCAGAAAGGGATCTCCTGCATATAATCATTATGTGAATGTGCATTCCCTACATTATAATTTAAATAATTTTGTGCCTGATTTTCAGAAAAGGCAGCCAGAGCTAATACAGCTAATATTTTTGATAATTTCATTCGTATATCATTATTTTTTTAGGTCAGATGAAACAACCTATCTCCATACCTTTGAAAAAACTATATCACCACAGAAGGTTCTGTAATGATATAGTGACTTATATATAAAAAGATTAAAATTTTACCAGCCTTCATTTTGTTTAATGATCCCGTGACTGTTTACGATTTCAGACTGTGGAACTGCCCAAACATTATGTACAGCCGGATTAAAGTTTCTTGCTGCCCAGACTACCTGTCCATTGATACCGTGCAGAGGTTTCGCATACGCTGCCTGTGCATCTCCCCAACGTACAAGGTCTCTGTGTCTGTCCGCCCATTCACCCGCCAGTTCACAACGTCTTTCATGTTTCAGATCAGCCAGTGTACATCCGTTTTTTGCAGGTAAGCCTGCACGTACTCTGATCATATTGATTTCCTGGTCTGCAGATTTCCCTTGCATAAGTGAAGCTTCTGCCTTGATCAGAATAACCTCAGCATAACGCATAATCGGAACGGCAAGGTCTGTACACGGATAATCTCCGTTGGCACTCACGTGACCACTTTTCAGCTCATATTTGAAGGCATCCATATATTTATTGAACTGATATCCGGTAAGGGAATTGGTAGAAGCGTATGTTCTTTCTTTTCCGTTAAAGGTAAATTTGTCTCCTATTTTAAGAATGGTAGCACTTCTTCTAAGATCTCCGGTTTCATATTCATCAAACAATTCCTTAGTCGGTTGGAAGTATCCCCATCCGTTATATTCTCCCCATCCTTTGTTTTCAAGCATTACTCCCGGAAGAATACTTCCCCAGGCTGTAAACTTTGTAGTTCCAGGGATTGACCAGATATATTCTGAGCTGTAGTTATTTTCGGATTTAAAAACATCTGCGAAATTACCTAATAAGGCTCTGTTTCCTTTCGTCATTACTTCATTAGCCCAGAATTCTGCATTCTTCCAGTCTTTCATAAACAGATATACTTTTGCTAACAATGCCCAAGCTGCCGCTTTATGAGGTCTTCCATAATCCTTTGCAGGAAGTTCTGCCTGTGTAGGTAATAATTCGGCAGCTCTTTTCAGGTCATTCACAATGTAAGTATAGTTTTCCATGACGTTAGCCGCTCTTGGAATCGGGTTGGTATCCGGGTCTTTTGAACGATCTATGATAGGAACTCCTGCTTTTTCATTTCCGTAAGAATAGGCCAGTTCAAAATACATTCTGCTGCTCATGAACAGAGCTTCTCCAAGATATTTATTTTTGGTAGCCTGCGAAGTCTGAATATTATCAACATTACGGATCACACGGTTGGCCACTCCAATCACATTGTATCTTTTGTTCCATTGGGTTTCAAGATCTCCTGCTGCGATATAATTGCTGCTGAAGTTTTTTGCATTATCTGCCTCACTTTTTGCTCTTCCCGTTACCATATCATCACTGGCATTGATAAACCAGAACAGCCCTCTTCCATAAAATTCACCATCAAATAATGGTTTATACATCGCATTTGCTCCGGTAATAAGGTCGTTTTCCGTTTTCCAGAAACTGGCTTCCGTAGGGGTTCCTTCCGGCTGAACATCCAGTTCTCCTGTACATGACAGAAGCATTACTGATATTCCTGATACTAACAATATTTTATTGAAAAATTTCATTTCTTTTACTTTTTGTTGGTTAAAAAATTATAATCCGATCTCCACTCCAAAGATGAATGAGCGTGCCTGAGGATATCTTCCGGTATCAACTCCGTAAGAGTTCATCCCTACTTCAGGATCAAATCCTGTATATTTCGTTATGGTAAACAGGTTGTTGGAAGTCATATAAATTCTCACTTTGTTTACATCCAGTTTTCTGTACAATTCTTTCGGTAATGAATACCCGATGGTAAGGTTCTTCAGTCTTAAGTAAGATCCATCCTCCACATAGAAATCTGATACTTTGGAATAATTACCACTTGGATCACCATGTACCAGCCTTGGAATATCAGTATTCGTATTCTGAGGTGTCCATGCATTCAGGATATCTCTGTCCATATTGTAGTTCTGCCCTGTTCCACCCGGGTTCAAGGAAATAAACTTCATTCCGTTGAATATTTTATTTCCGTATCCCCCCTGGAAGAATAAGTTAAGATCAAAATTTTTCCAGGTCATGTTGTAAGAGAATCCGTAAGAAAACTTAGGGTATGGACTTCCAAGATTGACAAAGTCATTATTATTAAGTACTCCTGTATTTCCTTCTTTCTTCAGGAATTTGATATCTCCCGGTTTAGCATTGGGCTGGATAAGATTTCCGTTGGCATCTTTATAATTGTTGATTTCTTCCTGAGTCTGGAAAATTCCTCCCGTCTTATAACCATAGAAAGAATACAGAGGATCACCTACTTTCACACGGGTTGGTTTCAATACGCCTCTTACTCCATTATCATTGATAAAGATCTCATCCACATTGGCAAGCTGCTTCACCGTATTTTTTAGTTGACTCATTGTAGCTCCAACTGAGAAAGTAAAATCATCTGAAATCACCTTGTTATAATTGATTCCCAATTCGTATCCTTTATCCTGGAATAATCCCGCATTCACATACTGATTATTATACGTTGCTGTACTGGGTAAGCTTACATTAAAGATCTGATCTTTGGAATTTTTCACAAAGTAATCGAACTGTAAGGAAAGGCTGTTGTGAAGGAATGAAGCATCAACCCCGAAGTTGGTCTGTTCAGATTTCCCCCATTTCAGATCCGGATTCGGACGTGTGGTTGCATAATAAGCAATATTCTGAGAAGGATCCTGACCGAAAATAACATTATTATCTCTGGTCATCAATGGATTCACAGCCTGTGGCGAAATCCCTCCAAGATTCCCCAGAATACCATAACTCCCTCTCAGTTTCAGACTTGAAAGCCATGAAATATCCTGCATAAAGTTTTCTTTCGAAACCACCCAGGCACCGGAAACTGCATAATAATTGGCAAATCTGTTCTGTTTTGCTACGAGTGAAGAACCATCACGTCTTCCCAATAAACTTACGATATACTTTCCTGCATAATCATAGTTTACTCTCGCCAGATAAGAAACCAAAGATTGCTTGAATCTGTAACTCGAAACATCTTTATTGGTATCTGCAGCATTCTGAAGATGCTGGAAAACCTCAGCTTCACTTCTGAAGTCATACGATTTTGCCACAAAACCATCATCAATTGTTTTCTGGAACGTAAAACCTCCAAGGAAATCAAAATTATGTTTTCCTGCTGATATTTTATAAGTCAACAACTGTTCAGCAAGTGCTGTAGATGAATTATTGGATTGGTATTCTAAATTATTGGTATCAAAAATTTTCCCTACTTCCAGTACTCTGTACGTAAAGTTCTTTACATCTCCCAGTTTAAAAGTCTGTGAGAAATTGGAACGGAATTTTAAATCTTTTGCCAGTGTAATTTCAGCATAAGGGTTGATTAAAATCTCGTGGGTAGGGTTTCTGATGCTGATTCTTTTAAGATACGCCACCGGGTTGATCATATCTCCATATCCACCAGCCACATCAATGGGCAATCCTGAAAAAGCACCGCTGGAAGTATATACTGGAACATTGGGCGGATAGTACATGGCAGCAACCAAAGCTCCTGTATAGCCACTCTTAGTATCTGCTGTGTTTCCGTCAGAGTAATTATAGTACATATTTTCTCCGATCGTCAGCCAGTCTTTTACTTTATGTTCAGAATTGACTCTGAAATTGTATCGTTTTGCCTGTGTATTCAATAAAATCCCCTCAAGACTTCTGTGATTCATGCCCACAAAATATCTGGATTTTTCACTTCCTCCGCTTAGATTTACATTGTATTCCTGAATAGTTCCTGTTCTGAAAATTTCTTTCATCCAGTCTGTTCTGGTAATTCTTCCGTCCGGATATTGATTGGGATTAAAAGCCATGGGTAAACTTCCCAGCTTCCCGGCATTTTCATAGGCTTTGTACATCACGTCCTGGAATTCTGCTGCATTCAGGGATTCTTTCAGTCTCCATGCCTGGTTTACTCCGTATTTAACATCAAAATCTACCGTAAGATTTCCTTTTTTTCCTTTTTTAGTGGTAATAAGAATAACCCCTCCGGAAGATCTCGCTCCGTAAATAGCTGCAGAAGCATCTTTAAGCACAGAAATATCCTGAATATCGTTGGGATTAATAGAAGGTGTTCCATTGAAAACTACTCCATCTACTACATACAGAGGAGTTTCACCATTGATCCCTCCCAAACCACGAATATTTACCTTAGGTGCTCCGTTAGGATCTCCACCTTCGTTCACTACAGTTACTCCGGGAGCTTTCCCCTGAAGAACTTCTCCTACTCCGGACAAAGATCTGGAAGTTAGCTTATCCAGCGAAGCCTCCGAAACAGCACCGGAAACTTTACTTTTTTTCTGTGTTCCGTAGCCAACCACAACAATCTCGTCGATGGATTTTTCTTTTAAGCTGTCTTTTTTCTGAGCGAGGAACATCGGTGAAGCTGATATTGCACCAATAAGTAATACCCTTCCCGTTAAATACGTTACGGATACAGGGATTTTAAATACATTCATGATCTCCTTTTTGATTAGGTGCAAAATTAGAACAGCCTGCTCCCACCACTCATTAAGGTTTCCTTATGTTTTTATTAAGAAATTTTAGCTTTTTTAAGATACCCGCTACCACAAAAAGAAATTAAAAAACTGTATTTCAACAACATATGTAATTAAAAGTAATCATTCCTCAAATAATCCATGCATGATTGAGATTAAGTTTATTTTAAGTTTACAGCAAATACAAATAAGAAGTTAGTTTATAAAAATAGCCTCCAGAAAATTGGAAGCTATTTTTATATAAATATATTGCTTAGAATATTCATCTAAATACAATGATATCCTTTACGATCTTATTTCCATAGAAATTCTTTTCTTCAGTGGTAAAATAGAAACTGTTCTTTTGCTCGTAATATTTTGTTTGATCTCTTGGGACAGGTTCTTGCCAACGTATCAATAAAGTTGCAGGATTACCCACACCTGGCTTTCTTGGAGAAAATTTAAACATAGAACCTGGTGTTATATTTTTTTTTCTGCCATGGAACTCAGACGATACCGTCTTGGGTTGTACCAATGTCATATCGCTTAGCAATATGGAGAAAGGTTTCCCAATATATCTATCTTTAGCTACTTCAAATTCTTTAAGATAAGCGAGTGTATCCCTTGCATACTTTCTTGCGCAATGGGTTATCATAATAACAGTACCATCTTTCTCACGGATGACTTCCTGAGCATTGAAAGAAGAACCAGTGATTAATAATAATATAAATATCAGTTTCATCTGTACACAATTATATCTTGTATTATTTAATTCCATAGAAAGCCTGCACATAGCTGGTAAAATTAAAGTGATTTTTTCTCACTATCCACTTTGTTTTTAATTAATTAAATATAGATAATTTTTCTAAAACTTTATTATTTAAATAATATCACTAATTTTCAGATATTATCTATCCCTGAGTTCGTTTTTCTTTTTTTACATTTGCTGAAAATAGATTTTACTTTTGAATCCAGACCTTTAAAAACGTCTCACTGGTATCAGAAGAAAAATAAAAACATTAAAAATCATACGAATTCAATGACCATCATTATAACAGGAACCTCATCAGGAATCGGGTTTGCTTTAGCCGAATATTTTGGTAAAAAAGGACATAAAGTATACGGATTCAGCAGAAAGCATACAGAAAGCCAATACTTCAAATCGATCCCAACTGATGTGACAGACAATACTGCAGTTCAAAATGCTGTTGCTGAAGTTTTAAAAACAGAAAGCAAAATTGATGTTCTGATCAATAATGCCGGAATGGGAATGGTAGGAGCAGTGGAAGATTCTACGAAAGAAGATATTCTGAAATTGTTCAGCCTTAATCTTGCCGGACCTGTACAGATGATGAGTGCTGTTCTTCCGAATATGCGTGAGCACAAATTTGGAAAAATCATCAATGTTTCCAGTATCGGAAGTGAAATGGGGCTGCCTTTCCGCGGATTTTATTCGGCTTCCAAATCTGCATTGGATAAAGTAACGGAAGCGATGAGGTATGAAGTCTACCCATGGAATATTGATGTATGTTCGCTGCATTTGGGAGATATTAAAACCAATATTGCAGACAATAGAGTGATTGCACAGGTTTCCCAACCTTACAAAAATGTTTTTGACAAAGTGTATGCGCTGATGAACTCTCACGTGAATGACGGAACAGAACCTTTGGAAGTAGCAGAATACATTGAAAAACTTTTAGCAAAAAATAAATGGAAAGCACATTATTATTTTGGTAAATTCGGGCAGAAAATCGGGGTTCCTTTGAAATGGATTCTTCCACAGGGAACTTATGAGAATTTGATGAAGAAGTATAATAAACTGGATAAAAATTAGTTGATTGATAAGGCGCATTGTCATTCTGAATGGAATGAAATGCAGTGAAGAATCTTTTGTATTTTTATAGAGATTCCTCTTCATATTCAGAAGGATAAATTGAAATTACTTTTAAAAATATTTTTTGTACTGTTCTGCGTTTTCACACAAGCGCAGAAGAAGCAGTATTGGCTGATTGATACGGAAACTAAAGTCAGGAAAAAAGTAAAAGATTCTACTTCCGCAGTAAAGTTTCTGGATTCCTTAGCCCAGAGTAATTATTTCTTCACGAAACTGAAAGACGTAAAAGTAAAAGGGGACAGCACGGAAATTTTCTACGATAAAGGGAAAAATTTCAATGAAACTTATGTAAACCTTACGGATTCTTTGGTTCAAAAATTAAAAATTCAGAAAGATTTTTTCACTAAAAATTTAGACTCCACCAAGAAAAGTATCAACAAAACTTATATTGATGAAGGGTATTCTTTCAGCAGAATCAAATCTAAATACAAAGGACAGAAAAACGGCTACCCGATTGTAGAGCTTGATATCAACAAGAATGATAAAAGAACGATCAACGGGTTTGTGGTAAAAGGATACGAAAAAGTTCCCAAAAGATTTATCAAAAACCTGGAAAAGGAGTTTAAAGGCAAAAATTATGATGACAAAAATCTTTTAGCCATCAACAAAACCTTCCAGAGCCATCCTTTTCTGACCCTCGAACGGCAGCCACAAACTTTATTCACAAAAGATTCCACCAGCATTTATCTGTTTCTGGAAAAGAAAAAGACGAATACCTTCGATGGGGTAATTGGTTTTGGAAATGACAAAAGCTCAAAGTTTACGTTAAACGGAACAATGAATGTCAATTTCAGGAATATGTTCAATGGTTTTGAAACGGTCAATTTATACTGGCAGAGAAACCCGGATAAGGGACAGAATTTCGATCTTCGGGTGGACATTCCGTACCTGTTCAAATCGAATGTCGGGATGGATACAAAAGTAAATATCTACAGACAGGACTCAACATTTGCCAACGTAAAATTCCTTCCTGCTTTCTATTACCATATCAATAACAGGAATAAAATCGGTTTGAGAGCGACTCTGGAAACTTCTACTATTATTGACACCTTATACGTTCAGGGAAAAGACTACAACAAAAAAGGGATCGGGATATGGTATGAAATGACCGAGCCTACTGATATTGACCTTTTCCTTTATAAAACAAGGATCAATGCCGGATATGATTTCTTAACAACTACCTATTCTAAAGATAATATTAAAGCCAATCAAAACCAGTTTTATTTCTTTGGAGAACACAATTACCACATTTCAGGGAATCACTTTCTGAATATCAAAGCGGAAGGTGCGATGATGGATTCTAAAATAGAGTTTTCTGCCAATGAATTATACCGTTTCGGGGGCTGGAATTCCATGCGGGGATTCAATGAAAACTCTCTTGCCGCCGACTTTTATTATTATGGAAGTCTGGAATACCGATACCTGATTGGCAATCAGGCTTTCTTTGACGTCTTTGGACAATATGGTCAGCTCAATAATAAATCTTTAAATGTAAAACCTAAACTTTATAGTGTCGGACTCGGTTTCAATTTCTTTATTCCTATTGGTCTGATGAGTTTCCAGCTGTCTAATGGTAATGAGTTTGGAAATCCTTTTAAATTTAACGATATCAAAATTCACTGGGGAATTCTGAGTAGGTTTTAAAAAGAAGGAAGGAAAGAAGCTGGAATCTTGAAGATATTGAGACCACAGTTTCACCATCCTGTTTTATGTTGAACTTCAGGAACTTGTAGCGCAACAGCAACCTCCAAAATTCCCTCTCCCAGCCTCCTTCTTATACTAATATAATAAAGCAAAAGTCCCTATACAAAGGACATTTTTCATTTTACTTATTTATTAATTCTTATTGTTAAAAAATATTAAATCGTATTTTTATTTTAATACATCATTAAAGTACAGGTAACAGTACACTGCTAAATTTGCCTTCAAAAAAATGAAGAAAACTCTAGCCACTTTTGCCGTTTTTTTACTTCCTCTTTATTTTTCTGCTCAGGAAATCAATGTTTCAGGAAATGTAAAATCAGAAAACGGTTCTAGTGTTTCCGGTGTGAACATCACCGACAAAAACACAGGAAAGACTGCTACTACAGATGAAAATGGTAATTTCACTATTTCTGCAAATCCCAAAGATATTCTTGAATTTTTTGCTCCTGATTTTTCTGTTTATACCGTTGAGGTTTCTTCCAAAAAACAATATTCTGTTGTTTTAAAAAAGCCAAACGAAAAGCAGATTGAAGGCGTTGTGATTACCGCTTTAGGTATTGCCAAGAAAAAAGAAAAGATTGGTTATTCTACTCAGGAAGTGGGAACAAAACAATTTGAAACCATTACTACTCCAAGTATTGGAAATTTATTCTCCGGACAGGTAGCCGGGTTGAATGTTTCCAATCCGACAGGGATGCAACAGGCTCCGCAGTTTACGCTGAGAGGAAACTCTAATCTGGTTTTCGTCATTGATGGTGTGATTGTAGAAAAAGAGGTTTTCCAGAATTTAGATCCTAACAATATTGAAAATATTAACGTACTGAAAGGAGCTACCGCTTCTGCTCTATATGGTTCAAGAGGTCGTTACGGAGCTGTTTTAATCACAACAAAAAATGCTAAGAAGAAAGGATTCTCAGTAGAATTTTCTCAGAATACCATGATTACAGCAGGGTTTACCAACCTTCCAAAAACCCAGACTGAATATGGAAACGGGTCACATGGAAAATACGAATTCTGGGATGGAGCTGATGGCGGAGTGAATGACGGAGATATGATCTGGGGACCAAAATTTGTTCCCGGTTTACAAATTGCCCAATGGAATAGCCCGATCAGAGATAAAGTAACAGGACAAGTCGTTCCGTGGTATGGAGCAGTAACAGGAACTCAGTATGATGATAAATCAAGGTATGAAAGAGTTCCTATTGACTGGAAATACCACGATAACTTAAGTACTTTCTTAAAACCTGCAGTGATCAACAATAATAACTTCGCGATCAGCTATAGAAATAACAAAGATGTATACAGATTCTCCGGAAATTTCATGAATTATGATGACAGGGTTCCCAATTCTTATCTTCAGAAATACGGGATCAACTTCTCTTCTGAAAACCATTTAGGAGATAAATTAACCTTCGATACAAAATTCAACTTCAACCAGGCTTTTACTCCTAATATTCCCAACTACGATTATAACCCAAGCGGACACATGTACACCATCCTGATCTGGATGGGAGGTGATGTAGATGGAAAAGCATTGAAAAATCACATGTGGATTCCTGGAAAAGAAGGAAGAGCACAAGCCAACTGGAACTATGCGTGGTACAACAATCCATGGTTTGGAGCAGAATATTACAAGAATCAGAACAGAACCAATATTATCAATGCCCAGACAGGCTTAGAATATAAAGCTACACAGGATCTATCGGTAAAAGGGAAAATATCCCTTGTAGAAAACCATAGCAAAACGGAAATTCTGAGTCCTTATTCCTATTTCAATTATGATGCTCCAAGAAGTGGCGGCTATATTTTAAAAGATAATAAAACATGGAATCTCAACTACGATGTTCTGGCGACTTATAAGAAAAAAATATCTGAAAACTTTGATTTTACAATCAATGCAGGAGGTTCTGCTTTCTATTATAAAAATAACAATAATGAAAGGTCTACGGATGGATTAAAAATTCCTGAAGTGTACACATTCGAAAACTCTATCGGAGCGCTTAAAAATTATACCTATTTGAAGGAAAAGTTAATTTACAGTGCTTATTCAACAATTGATATCGGATTGTATAATGCTTTTTTCATCAATGTTTCTGGACGTAACGACTGGTCTTCCACACTACCAAAAGCCAACAGATCGTATTTCTACCCTTCTGCTTCCATCAGTGCTGTTATTTCCAACCTGGTAAAAATGCCGGAATCTATTAATATGTTGAAACTTTCTGCTTCATGGGCAAAAGTAGCGTATGACTTCCAGCCTTATTCCATCAGAAATTATTATCTGAACAATGAAGGAATCACATTCAATGGAAATCCTACTTATTATTATCCAATGACTTTGAACGTAGAAAACTCTTTGAAGCCGGAACAGACAAAATCTTATGAATTAGGTTTAAGCGCAGGTTTTCTGAATAACAGAATTACTTTCGATGCTACTTATTTCAGAACATTGGATTATAATAATATTCTTCAGTTCCCTGCTGCTGAATCATCCGGTTTCACTTCACAATATGTAAACGGAAATGAGTATACCACAAAAGGATTTGAAGTTTCCCTTGGTTTAGTTCCGGTAAAAACAGCTGATTTTAGCTGGAAAACATTAATTAACTGGAGTACTTATGAACAAAAGCTAACTTCCATCTACGATAATATGCCGAACTACAAAAATATTAAGTTAGGCGAAAGAATGGATAGCTATTATGACTATACATGGCAAAAGTCTCCGGATGGAAAAGTAATTCTTGATGCTAATACAGGAATGCCGACAAGAGCCAATGCGCCCAGTAACTTAGGACATTTTAATCCGGACTGGACTTTCGGTTTCAACAACACATTCAAATATAAAAAATTCACTTTAAACATTGGAATTGACGGAAGCATCGGAGGTGTGATGAGATCGCAGGTAGTGGAAAAAATGTGGTGGGGAGGAAAACATCCTAATTCTGTAGCGTACAGAGATCTTGAGTATGCAAATCCGGGAACGTATTATTTTGTACCGGATGGAGTTAACTATAATCCGGCAACCGGGCTTTATACACCACATACAAAAGCAATCAGTTATCAGGACTGGGCACAGAATTATCCATACCGTGCGAGAGTAACACAGGATGAAAGTGAAGAGTTTGCTAACGTTTTCGACAGAACTTTCATTAAGCTGAGATCTGTAGTATTAGAATATGACTTCTCTTCATTACTCAACCCAAAAGGAATGGTAAAAGGTTTCACGGCCAATATTTCTGCCTACAACCTGGCAATGTGGAAAAAATCAAAGAACCTTTATTCTGATCCTGATTTCCAGACAAAAACGGAAAATGATATTCAGGACCCATCCAGCAGATGGTTTGGAATTGGTTTTAATCTTAAGTTTTAACTAAAAAGTACGTCAAGACAATGAAAAATAATATAAACAAAGTGAAAGGGCAAAATGGTAAAACGGCAAAATGGCTGATGAAATCTCTATTTGCAGCCGGGCTTCTGACATTGGCTTCATGTGAATCCAACCTTGATACCATCAATGAAAACCCTAATGACCAGGCCAGTATAGATCCTAAATATCTTTTGACTTATGTTGAAAAATACACTTTTCAGGTAAATGGAGATAATATGTATGCCTCCAGAATGATGATTGGTACTGATGGCGAGAATTCTTATCAGTATATGAAATGGAATGATACTTCTTTTGAAGTTTATACAAAAGGACTTCTGAACACCGGAAAAATGATGCAGGAAGCTGAAAAAAGGGGAAATAAAAATTATCTGGCTATCGGAAAGTTTTTGAGAGCCTATCATTTCTTCAATATCAGCTTAAAAGTAGGAAGCGCTCCTTATTCTGAGGCAGCAAAGGGTGAATCTGGAATTACCCAGCCTAAATATGATACACAGGAAGCTATCATGTCCGGAATTTTATCAGAATTAAAAGAAGCCAATGATCTTATTAATACCAACGAAAAAATTGAAGGTGACATTGTATACAACGGAGATGCTTTAAAGTGGAAAAAACTAATCAATTCATTCCGTCTGAAAATTCTGATCACTTTATCTAAAAAAAACACAGTAGGAAATTATAATATCGCTACAGAATTTGCTTCAATTGCAGGAAGCCAATCTCTCATGACCTCCATTGCGGATAACGGTGAACTTAAGTTTGCTGATGCTGCTGACAGCAGATACACGATGTTTAATAATAGTGGATATGGTTCGAGTTTGTACATGGCAGATTATTTTATTAATATGTTCAAAGACAGGCATGATCCACGTTTGTTCACGTTTGCAGCACAGACTACCGGAGCGAAAGAAGCAGGAAAAGCAATCACAGATTATACAGGATATAATGGTGGAAATCCTACTTCCCCATACTCTGATAATGCAGCACTGATCACTGCAAAAAATATTTCTAAAGTAAACGATCGTTTTTATAAAGACCCTACCAATGAACCTGCGTCTGTATTAAGTTATTCAGAACTTGAGTTTATTCTGGCTGAAGCTACGGCAAGAGGCTGGATTTCCGGATCTGCAAAAATACATTATGACAATGCCATCAAAGCAAGTTTCAATTTTTATCAAACGTATGTTAAAAATCCGGGACAATATTTCTCAGGCTTTGATGTAAATCAATATCTGACAACTCCTTTAGTTGTTTATAATAATGCTGATCCATTACAAACACAACTGGAAAAGATTATGGCTCAAAAATACATGACAATGTTCCATCAGGCACAGTGGACTTCTTACTTTGATTATTTAAGAACAGGCTTTCCAAATTATCCTTTAAAAGCAGGAGTTGCTGCTCCTTTCAGGTTCAGATATCCGCAGTCTGAGTATAATTACAACAGCAATAATTTAAAAGCTGCTTTAACGGCTCAGTATGGAGGTAATGATAATATCAATTCCAAACCTTGGTGGTTACAATAAAAAACTGATTAATTTTATATAAAACAAAGAAACCGCAGGAAAATCCTATTAACTTGCGGTTTCTTTCTTATTACGATTGAACATGAACAGAAGAGAATTTTTAGAGAAATCAAGTATTCTATTAGCGGGATTAGGAACTTCAGGGGTTCTACATCCTTCTATTTTAAAAGCTTTGGCCATTGATCCGGCTGCCCAGTCTACATTTTATGATGCAGAGCATGTGGTCATCCTGATGCAGGAGAACCGTTCATTTGATCATGCTTTTGGTGCTCTCAAAGGAGTAAGGGGCTTTTTGGATAAAAGAGCTTTTATAAAACAGGATGGGCATTCTGTTTTCTTTCAAAAAAATGATGAAGGAAAATATGCATCTCCCTCCCGTCTGGATTTAAGAAATACAAAATCTACCTGGATGAGCTCACTGCCACATTCATGGGCAGATCAACAAAAAGCTTTGAACAAAGGGAAATTTGACCAATGGCTTCAGGCAAAAGCTTCAGGTAATAAAGAGTATAAAAACATTCCGCTTACCTTAGGATATTACAACCGTGAAGACCTTCCGTTTTATTATCAGCTGGCAGATGCCTTCACTATATTCGATCAGTATTTCTGCTCATCGCTTACCGGAACTACTCCCAACAGATTGTTTCTTTGGTCCGGAACATTGAGAGAGGAGCAAAACGGAAAAGTAAAGGCCAATGTTGTCAATGAAAATATTGATTATGACAAAGCAAGACAGGCAAAATGGAAAAGTTTCCCGGAAATATTAGAACAACAAAACGTTTCCTGGAGAATTTATCAGAATGAAATCAGTCTTCCAAAGGGAATGTCCGGAGAGCAGGAAGCCTGGTTAAGTAATTTTACAGATAACCCGATTGAGTGGTTTTCAAAATTCAACGTTAAGTTTTCAAAAGGATATTATCAGAATATTCCCAATATCATTGCCTATCTGAAGAAGGAGATTGAAAAAAATCCTAATCAGAAAGAAAGACTTGAAGCCATGTTGGCGGAAGTACAGGAAGATCAGGTGAAATACCATCCTGATAATTATTCCAAACTTTCAAAAGAAGAAAAAAATCTTCATGAGAAAGCGTTTACAACCAATTCCAACGATCCTGATTACTGGAAACTGGAAATTGGAAAGGATGAAAACGGAGAAAGACTGGTTGTTCCGCAAGGTGATGTATTATTCCAGTTCCGCAAGGATGTGGAAGAGAAAAAACTTCCGTTAGTTTCCTGGCTGGTAGCGCCAGAACATTTCTCAGACCATCCGGGATCACCATGGTATGGAGCATGGTATATTTCTGAAGTTCTGAATATTCTGACCCAAGATCCTGAAACCTGGAAAAAAACCATCTTTATCATCAATTATGATGAGAATGACGGGTATTTTGACCACGTACTGCCTTTCGCTCCGCCAGTGAATCCAAGCCAGCCCGTAGATATGAACGGAAAAGAAGGGGTGGAATATGTAGATAAAACTCAGGAATATATGAGCAATCCTTCTTTGAAAAGCTATGAAAAAGTAGAAGGAACCGTTGGATTAGGCTACAGAGTGCCTATGATCATCGCATCGCCATGGACCAAAGGAGGATTTGTAAATTCCGAAGTATCGGATCACACTTCTGTACTGCAGTTTCTGGAGAAGTTTATCATGAAAAAATTCAAAAAGGATGTGCATGTTGACAATATCAGTGACTGGAGAAGAGCCATATGCGGAGATCTTACCTCTGCCTTCAACTCTTCCAGCGTGAAAGTTCCGAAAATGGATTATCTGAATCAAAAGGATTATGCTAAAACCATTAATGCCGCTAAAAATAAACCTGTTCCTCATCTGAAATGGTATTCCGAAAATGAACTTAAAGACAATTTGCTTGACATTCAGGAAAGAGGTCTGAAACCCTCCAATCCGCTGCCTTATCACTTTCATGTCAATTTAGAAGGAGATCATATAAAAATGACTAACCTGAAAGAAAATGGAGTTCCTTTGCTTGTTTATGACAGGACTCAATTTAACAGCAATAATTATCACTTTTCATATGCCCTATATTCCATGCAAAATTTATCCCATGCTGTACATTCCGGAATCTATGATTATGAAATTTTCGGTCCCAATGGCTTTTTCAGGAAATTCCAGGGAAGTAATTCACCGGAAATAGAGGTAATTTTAGAGAATATAACAGCTAAAAATCAAGTTGAGCTGACTATAAGAAGCAACAAAAAGAAAAATTTCTCCATCAATCTGGAAGATTTGTACACCAAAAATAAAAACACAATTTCTGTACATAAATCAGAAGAAAAGATAACTATTGATCTTAATAAATTTAAAGGGTGGTATGATTTGAAAATAACGTCAACTGAGCATCTGTGGCACTTTGCCGGACGTATAGAGACTGGAAAAGTGTCTGTTTCTGATCCGCATTGGGCATAAAAAATATTGATAAATAGGGATAAAAGCCTGTACAAATTTGTACAGGCTTTTTTTGACTTATTCTGTTAAAGCATCCTTTAAGTATAATGCATTACATACAGTAAATAATTATTAATATAAAAATTATAATATATTTTTATCAAACTATTCCGAATTTTATTATATTCACTCTACTAATTATCAGCATCATGAAAAAACTAAATTTGACTATTGCAGCGTCTTTATTTGCATTGGCTCTATCCGGGAATCTGAGCGCGCAAGACCTCGCTACAGACAACCATACGGTTACCATTTCTATTCCCGAAGTTGCCTTGGTAGATATTGAACCAGCAGCAACCAAGAACATTACCCTTGGGTTTACAGCACCTACGGAAGCAGGAAATCCTATTCTTCCATCTGCAGCCAACACTACTTTATGGCTTAATTATTCTTCTATTAAATCTGTTGCAGACCCTACACGTAACGTAAGTGTAAAAATGAATGCCGTTATTCCTGGAGTTGATCTTCACGTAACTGCTGCTGCTCCTACAGGATCCGGAGCGGGAACACTGGGAACATCTGCAGGTCTGTTAACATTAACTTCTACTGACCAGAATATTGTTTTAGATATCGGAAGTGCTTATACCGGGAACGGAGCCAATAACGGCCACAATCTTACCTATGCACTTGCTGCAGGAAGTGGTCCTGGAGGTGTAGCAGCGTACGCAGATTTACAGGCAACAGCCACTGTTACAGCTACCGTTACTTATACAATATCAGATAATTAGAATTTAACCAAAATTCTTTTCTACCTGTCAAAAACAAGAAGAAGCTGTTATTCAGTTTCTTCCTGGCTTTGTATTATTAATGATTTAACTCCAAACTTTATATCATGATAAAGCGTATCCTTCTTCTGATCACCCTGATTTTGCAGTTCAGCTTTTTACATGCCGGTATTGTGATTCTCAACGGGCTTACGCATTCTTATAAAATAGAAAACGGAAAGGTTTATAAAGGAAAAGTTGCAATTGAAAATACCAGCAGTACTCCTCAAAGTGTAAAATTATTTTTACAGGATTATACCTACCATGCGGACGGAACGATCAATTATACAGCATTACGTACCAATACACGCAGTAACGGCGAGTGGCTAAAGCTCAATACCAACCTTGTTACGCTTAAAGGTAAAGAAAAGACTGAAATATTCTATGAAATAACAGTCCCCAATCAGGCCATGGATCCCGGAAGCTATTGGAGTGTGATTATTGTAGAACCGGTAGAAGAGATAAAACCCAGCGACAACAAACCAGGAGTGAATATCACTTCTGTTATACGATATGCCATTCAGGTTATTACAGATTTTGAAACAGAAAAGGCCAAACCGGACCTTAAGTTTGAAAGTGTAAAGGTGGAAAAAATGGAGGGAAAAAAAACCGCAAAGGTAGCAATAGCCAATACCGGTAATCTTTACTGTAAGCCCACAGCCTCCATTGAAGTTTATAACCGCAAAACAGGTGAAAAGGTGGGTACTTATTCAAGTTTAACAATGGGACTGCTCCCAGGCACCTCCAAAACATTTTACATTGATATCAGCAAATTACCCCCTGCTCAATACAAAGCAGCGATCATAGCGACCGATGAAGAGGAGAATGCTTTTGCACTCAATGTGGAATTAGAAGTAAAAAATGATTAGAACTTGGACTTTATTTATTATCATAACATTATTCCCGGTATTTATTTTTTCTCAAGAGCAATCCAACCGATTGATCAGTAAAAAAGATAGTTTAATGCCGGGAATGTCTACTTCTATTCCCTTCACTTTAGAAAATAATTCAGCTGAAACCAAAACATATGACATTTCAGTTACCACATCAAGTCCGTCTATCAATCCTATTTTAGTAAAAGGAGAATTTCAGATTCCTCCTCATGAGACCTCGGTATACCTGGTTCCCTTACGGGTGGGAACAGAAACCGGACAGGGTACTTATTCTGTCATCTTGAATATTACCGATCGTAATAATGGAATCTCTTTTACGAAAAACTCAAAAATCATCGTTTCCGGAAACAGAAATCTTTTGGTTACCCCATTGAATACTCCTGAATTCATAAGAGCCGGGGAAACCATCCGGGCTTCTTTCCTTATCAAAAATAATGGGAATGTAACCGAAAACATTGTATTGGAAAGCAAAAATGCAATCGTTGATCATGAGTCATCAATAGTGTTGGCCCCCAATGAATCAAAGATTGTCACTATTCATAAAGTAACAAGTCCTGAACTCGCTCAAAATGAATTTCAGAACCTAAACCTTTTCGTACATTCGAAGGGTAACCCTAAAGAAAATCAGGATGTCTATGTAAGTACTCAGGTGATATCAGCAAACCCCTCTGAAAAAGATATTTATCACAGACTTCCTGTTGCGCTCTCATTATCTTTCATCGGAATGCAGAATATGGGAGTGTATAACGATGGCTTTCAGGGGGAAATCTACGGTAAAGGAACACTTGATAAAGACAACAAAAACCAGATTGAGTTCAGAGCTGTCACTCACAATCCTGTAGAGCTCAGCACATTCACCCAATATGAAGAATATTTTGTGAACTATAAACGGGATCAATTGTATATTCATCTTGGTGATAAATCGTATTCTTCATCTTATCTTACGGAGTTTGCAAGGTATGGTCGCGGAGCGGAGATCCGTTATGATTTTAATAAAGTAAGCTTTGGGGGTTTCTATAATCATCCAAGGTTTTTCAGAGATATCAAAGATGAATTTAATTTCTATTCCGCCTTTAAAATCAGAAAAGAGTCTGAAATTACTGTGGGATATCTTTACAAAACTCCGCGGGAGGGAGAAATCCGTTATACAGATGTCAGGCTAGACTCTGATGCTCATCTTCCTTATGCTAAAGGAAAATTTAAGGTTTCAAAAAATATAAACATTTCCGGAGAACTGGCCTACAGCACTACACAAAAAACAGATGGAACAGCTTATTTATTACAGACAGATGCTGTTTTTAAAAATTTGAACGCCAGCTTAATGTACATGAGAGCCAGTCCTGATTTTGCCGGATATTTTACCAATACAAATACCATCAATGGTAATATTTACTATAATGTCACCAAAAAGATCAGTGTATTTGCCAATTATATGCAGGATGCCAAAAATTTCCAAAGAGATACCCTTTTACTGGCAGCACCTTACAGAAAATATTTGCAATATGGAGTACAGTACAAATATCTGTCTACCGGTTTCGTCATGCTTACGAATGGGTATCAAACCTATAAAGATCGTTTAGAACCTAAACAGTTTGATTATTATGAACGTTACTTCAAGGTGAGTGTTAATCAGCAGGTAGGAATGTTTCAGGTAAATCTGGATGGGCAATTCGGTAAAACAGATAATTATCTGACAGGATTTAACGGTAATTCAAGTTTTTATTCTGCAAATCTTTCATTTCAAAAATTCAGAACAACCTTTAACATCTTCGGAAGTTATGCCATAAGCTCAAGGTATCAGCTTCAAAATCAGAAAAATCTTTATTACGGAGCAAGAATCTTCAGCCAGTTTTCTGATAAGACCAGCTTAAGCATCTTTTATCAGAACAATTATATGCCTGAAGAATATTTTAAAGACAGAAATCTGTTTGAACTTCTTTTTCATCAGCAGTTATTTCCCGGAAATGAACTTGACCTTTCGGGAAGATATTCATTGCAAAGAGGAGAAATTGGGAATAAAGATTTCATTTTCTCCATGCGTTATACATGGCGTCCCCATATTCCGGTACAAAAAACTGCGGAATATATTTCGCTGTCAGGAAATATCAGCAATTTAGGGATCAAAAAAACAGAAGGCATTAGATTAATGCTGGGAAGTTATCTGTCCATTACAGATAAAGAGGGGAATTATATATTTAAAAATGTTATTCCGGGGAATTACTTCCTTGAAATAGACCGTTCAACTACGGAAATTAATGATATTCCAACCCAAACTTTTCCTGCAGCCCTTTCTCTGATGAATAAGGATAATACGTTCAATTTTGGATTAACCACAGCTGCCAATGTTCAGGGACATATTCAGTTTCTGGATACGGGAGAGAAAGATCAGATAGATTTAGGACAAATACAAACGCTAAAAGGAAAGAAGAAAAGAGAAAGCATTATTGTGGAAGCCACCAATAATGATAAGACTTTTCGGAAGATATGTTATATCGGAGAAGATTTTGATTTCACTTATCTCCGCCCGGGAGACTGGACCGTTAAAGTGTACCGTAACGGATTGGATAAGCGCTATAAAATTTCGACAGATAAATTTCTTTTTACTTTAAAACCTTTAGAAACAAAGAAATTAAGCATCAATGTTGTCAAGCAGCAGATAGAGATCAAATACCAACAGGAATCCTTGAAAGTAGGATATAATGAAATAAAAAAGAAGAGATGATTCTGATCCGTTCCATAGTATTAATAGCATCGGTTATGATATCCGGTTCAATCTATTCCCAAACCTCGGCGAGTACTACTGTCAGCTTAACATTGCCTGTGGTAACGTTAATGGATATTGAACCAACAGGAAGTATTACGTTAAATTTTACACCTCCTACTGAAGCTGGAAATGCCCTGGGAGCTCCCACTCCCAATACATCAAAATGGGTCAATTATACTTCCGCCATTACTTCCGGAGGTCTTACCAGAAGAATTACGGCCTCAGTAAATAAACTTATCGCAGGCGTCAATATAAGAATTCAGGCAGCAGCAGCTTCCGGAGCTGGAGGCGGAACACGGGGAACATCTTCAGGGCAGGTTATTCTCACCACAACTCCCACAACTATTATAAGTGGTATCGGAGGAGCATATACCGGAAATGGAGCTAATAACGGCCACGCCCTTACCATTTCATTGGCTACAAATACGTATGCCAATTTACAGGCACAGGCCAATACAGCAATTGTCATCACTTATACCATCACAGAATAAAATTAGAAAATGAAAGTCAGAAGTCCTTTTCTCAAAGAACAGTTCTTAAAAAGATATCTATACATTATTGCTTTAATAATGGGAAGTTTTCTTGAAGGGCAAACCATAAATATTGCCGGAACCAGCTGGACAGCCAGCGTACCTACTATTACAGAAGCTGGAAATAACTATACCGGAACTTATGACAATCCCAGCCTGTTAACATTATCAGGTTTTTTACCAGGGTCTTTTCTAAATTTACTAGGCAGCTCCGGAGCAAAAATCAGTATGCAACATGTTCCAACTTCCTGGAACAGTTCTCTGAAACTTTATGCAAAAAGGAGTGGAGGAACAGCAACAATCAATGGTCTTTGTGTACTGTGTACAGCAACTATTAACGGAGGCCTTAGTTATATTGAAATACCACAAGCCTCGGCAGTAACACTTTCAACAATTACCTTTAGTGGTGTTTTAGGGGTTAGCAACAGTGTAAATTACTCTGCTATTAGTGTACAATTGGAAATAGGTGGAGTTTCTGTGACAATTCCTGCTGCAGCTTATAGTACACAAGTCGTTTTTACCATAGGAGCAAACTAAACATTTAATTAAGAAAACTTGCGATGTTATCAATATAAGAACCGTTTCTTTATAGAAGCGGTTTTTTATTTCTTTTGACTTAAAATAAGGTGAATTTTGAGGGATTAAATCTCCTTTATATACCTGAATTAACATTCAAATACAATAAGCGATTTATGAGCTTAAAATGATAGAGGGATTAATTTCCGGGGTACGGGGTTCGAGTTACAGAGATTAGACGTCAGAGTTGCAAATGTGAGAATACACCTTTATTCCAATTTTGTCATTCCCTAAGAATCAAGGTTGATGTATGAGAGGTTTAAAGGAAGTAAGATGACAGGATAATGTGTAAGTTTTTTCAGGAGTTAGTATTAGCAGTGTCATGCAGAGCTGAGTCGAAGCATCTTAATTAAGAAAAAATTATATTTCTGTTATTTTAATTCTACCGAAGAACTTTGTTTAGACTCCTACGGAGTGACAGGATTTGGCTGGAATAAAGAATAGTATTGAAGGTAAAGACCAATTGTTAGTTAAAGAATAGAAAAAAGAGGGCTGGAAGCAGGAAGCAGGAAGCTGGAGGCATAAAGACAACGGAGATTAGTCATAGTGACTTATTATCTATTACTCATTACTCATTGCTCATTGCTGATTACTTATGTGTCTGTTGATGTAGGTATACAACAAAAAAAACCTTTATCGTAAAGATAAAGGTTTTTTAAAAATAAAATAAAAACTGGCGGCGGCCTACTCTCCCGCGTTAGCAGTACCATCGGCGCTGGTGGGCTTAACTTCTGTGTTCGGAATGGGAACAGGTGAGCCCCACCGCTAAAACCACCCTAAAGGTTGTATATAGCTTTAAGCATTAGGACTGAAGCCTGAAGCTTATTGCGTTTTTAAGCGATAAAAACTTTCACAAAGACAAAACCTTCACTGCGCATAAAGCACTTGGTTTATTAGTAACCATAGACTATAAATCTACGGGTAATTAGTACTACTTGGCTATGACATTACTGTCTTTACACCTATAGCCTATCAACGTCGTCATCTACAACGACCCTTAAAAGATGTCTCATCTTGAGGCGAGTTTCGCACTTATATGCTTTCAGTGCTTATCTCTTCCAAACGTAGCTACTCAGCGGTGCACCTGGCGGTACAACTGATACACCAGAGGTTTGTTCAATTCGGTCCTCTCGTACTAGAATCAAGCCCTCTCAAACATCTAACGCCCGCAATAGATAGAGACCGAACTGTCTCACGACGTTCTGAACCCAGCTCGCGTGCCACTTTAATGGGCGAACAGCCCAACCCTTGGGACCTTCTCCAGCCCCAGGATGTGACGAGCCGACATCGAGGTGCCGAACCTCCCCGTCGATGTGAGCTCTTGGGGGAGACTAGCCTGTTATCCCCGGAGTACCTTTTATCCTATGAGCGATGGCCCTTCCATACGGAACCACCGGATCACTATGTCCTGCTTTCGCACCTGATCGACTTGTAGGTCTCACAGTCAAGCACCCTTATGCCATTACACTCTACGCACGGTTACC
>NZ_JAVIXS010000029.1:0-1373 GCF_031324065.1 Chryseobacterium metallicongregator | reverse complement strand
CATTTATCATCTTAATATGCCTTTCATATACGGGGCTATCACCCTCTACGGCTGTTCTTTCCAGAACATTCTATTAAACATAAAAAGACTTTTGGGCTAATCCGCTTTCGCTCGCCACTACTTACGGAATCTCTTCGATTTCTTTTCCTCCGGGTACTTAGATGTTTCAGTTCTCCGGGTTTGCTCCTCTTACGAGGTGACATGTCTTCAACATGCCGGGTTGCCCCATTCGGATATCTGCGGATCAATTCGTGTGTGCCAATCCCCGCAGCTTTTCGCAGCTTACCACGTCCTTCGTCGCCTCTGAAAGCCTAGGCATCCGCCATACGCCCTTAACGATTTCTTTCCTATTGGTTACTCAAGCGCTTTATGCGCTCGGTTTTCTCTTTGTGATGTCTTTACCGTTAATGTCAATGATCTTAATTTCTTTCTTTCAAACTGATGAACAAATGTTGTTTTTGGCTCCATTCGTAACTTTTAAATCAGTCGTCCAAAACTGTGGAGAATAAGGGAGTCGAACCCTTGACCTCCTGCGTGCAAGGCAGGCGCTCTAGCCAGCTGAGCTAATTCCCCCTCTAGTTGTTGCTAGTTTTTAGTTATTAGTTGTTAGTATTTAGCTATCGCATTACCTAATCCCTAATTCCTATTACCTAACTCCTTTAATTAGTAGTCTCGGGCAGGCTCGAACTGCCGACCTCTACATTATCAGTGTAGCGCTCTAACCAGCTGAGCTACGAGACTTTTTATGAGTAATGGGTGATGAGTAATAAGTAATACTTTTCCTCTTCTTCATTTCTCAATCTCTTCCCTATACTAATTTCTAGTGGGTTTTGTATTTTTAATATAAATCAACCAAACAAAAAACTAAAGCTATGGCTTTAAGTAAGTATTATGTATCTTACGATACTGATTTTGTTTAACGTCTTAAGACGCTCTAAAATGAGATGTTCCAGCCGCACCTTCCGGTACGGCTACCTTGTTACGACTTAGCCCTAGTTACCTGTTTTACCCTAGGCAGCTCCTGTTACGGTCACCGACTTCAGGTACCCCAGACTTCCATGGCTTGACGGGCGGTGTGTACAAGGCCCGGGAACGTATTCACCGCGCCATGGCTGATGCGCGATTACTAGCGATTCCAGCTTCATAGAGTCGAGTTGCAGACTCCAATCCGAACTGAGACCGGCTTTCGAGATTTGCATCACTTCGCAGTGTAGCTGCCCTCTGTACCGGCCATTGTATTACGTGTGTGGCCCAAGGCGTAAGGGCCGTGATGATTTGACGTCATCCCCACCTTCCTCTCTACTTGCGTAGGCAGTCTCACTAGAGTCCCCAACTTAATGATGGCAACTAGTGACAGGGGTTGCGCTCGTTGC
>NZ_JAVIXS010000028.1:0-10584 GCF_031324065.1 Chryseobacterium metallicongregator | reverse complement strand
CTTCCATCCCCCCGAAACTATACACTAAAATGGGTATATTTTAATTTTCACAATCCATTCCTTATTGCTGCTCTGATGGGAATCAAAAGATCCATCAATCTGCTTAATTTTATTTAATACGAGATTGAAAACTAAAATAATACGACACGTTTTGTCGCTCCACATATATAAATTTGCAGAAAGATATTTCAAAATATGGGGAAAACCATATGTTATCAAATGAAAAATATTTCTATATTAGCCAACTTAAAAATTAACAAATCGATGAACAAAAAATTTATTTTGCGGTTACTGCTATTAGTAACAGTCTCTCTATTTTTTTTTCAATTCGTGTAGAACCGATGAAGCTACACAAGAAGAAAAAAGAACTGAAAGAGAAAAAATAGAAGCATTTAGTAGGTTTGAGAGCAATCTAGACTCTCAAAAAAACACACAAAAGAACTCTGAATACGTCAGTTATCATGAGCCCTTTAAGGAAATTATTCAGACATTCATGAACAATAATCCTGCTTTCAATCAAAAATTCCAGAATGAAGTAGGAGAAATCTATTTTAATCTTAGAAGTATTACTTACGGAGAAACAACAAAAGGAATTGCCTACCCTATCATAAAAGACGGCTCAGTTAATGCAGTACTGGTAGGATTGGTCAATCCTAAAAGAGATTGGGTTAATTTTATAGTATTGAAAAATAATTCACCCGAAGTACAGAGTATAATTTCAAATTTTCAAAACGTTTACAATTCACCTTCAATAGCATCAAGAGGTGGACAGCCTGAGCAAACAGAAGATATACTACCCGTCATAATTACTGTTTATGGAGACATTACGGGACCTGTTAATCATTATTACCAGCCTTACGTAGATTACGGAAGCAATGGTGGCGGAATGAGTGGAGGGTCTGACACCTACGGGGGAACTGGTGGAAGTCAAACACAAAACCCTCAGGACCCGAAGAATCCTTGTGAAAAGACGACTGGTATAATAACCAATACCGCCATCAAAGCAAAAATAGATGAACTAAAAGAACAAGCTCCTAAAGGAGGTGAGCTAGGAGTAAAATTTAAAATAGACGGAACACCTTCTGAGACAATACCTGGCCTGGCACACAGTGTAAATTTCAAGGATAAAACAGGTTATGCAGGTGGCTATCACAACCATACGCCAACAGGAATACCCATGTTATCACCACCAGATGTTGACCAGTTATTAGGTTTTGCGAGAGCACAACCAACTTCCAATCCTGCAAATGTAAACAATGCATATGTTGGAATGGTTGCTCCAAATGGTATGCATTATGTTATTTGGTTTAATGGAACTTATCAAGATGCTATTACCAATTATTCACAAGACCAGATAGATGCTTATATTATTGATTATATAAAGACTGAAAGTGATTTAACAGATAAAGCAAAAAATGGAATGACCTACATGAATAGCGATGGTACAATAAATAATTTAGGAGTGGAAAAACTTTTTTTTGAAACATTAAAGAATATGGGACTGGAAGGAAAAGTTAATTTACAAAGAATAGAAAATGATGGGACTGTAAAAAATATTAATCTGAATGCCAATAATCAGCCAACCTCAACTACTTGCTAATAATAAATCAAATATAGAATATGAAAACAAATATCAAAAAAACAATATTTTTTAGTCTTTTTTTATGCTTTTTATCTTGTAAAGCACAAACTATACTCCCTTTAAACACTTCTTTAAAGGATATTCCTGCTAATTCTTATTTAAAAGATTTAAACAGTGAATTAAATTCATATACTGGGGTATTTCAAGGAAATTTTCAAGGAAAAAACATTATACTATACATTACAAAAAGTGAAAAGAAATTACAAAAAAGTTCACAAAAAAACTATTATTCAGATGTTTTAGATATAAAGTATGTTGTTAAAAATTCTTCTGGTGTAGTTTTGCAAGACACTAAGAATAATAATATCCCCTCAATTAATCTTTATAGTATAGGAACAAAATCTTATGATAATTCTACTATATTCTTTTATAGTGGTACAAATTGCCGTGTTGGTTGGGGTAAAATAATTCTAAAAAAAATCAGTTCTACTCAAATCTCATGGGAATACCGACCTAATGATATTATCCTTGATGATAGTAAGTGTCCTCCTGGAACAGATATTAATATTTATCTTCCTGAAACAAAAGGTTTAATTTTTACGAAACAGTAATCACGCTTAATACCTTTAAATAAAAAAATGATTGGCTTTACCTATCTGCGGTAAAACCAATCATTTTCATTTTATAGTTAATTCAAAAGTTTGCTATGCGGGCTAATTTCGATAAGTTATGTCTAATTCAATTAAATATATACCATTCCATCTTCGATACCGTCGAAACTATATACTAAAAATGGTATATTTTAATTTTTACAATCCATTTCTTACTGATGCTCTGATAGGAATCAAAAGATCCATCAGCCCGTTTAATTTGATCTCATAAACTGTTGAAAGCTGCATTCCCAGTTTTCCCTTTGGCATTCCGTTTTTATTGAACCATTCAAGATAGCTGATCGGAAGATCAATAAGAACCGTTCCTTCATACTTACCAAAAGGCATTTTCATTACACAGATTTCTTTTAATATTTCGGGATTAAGTCCTTCCACTTTTATATAATTAAATTAATTTTTCTTTAATATCATCCTCACCGGGTAATTCAAGATCCGGAGGAGTATCTTCATCCGAAAATTCATTTCTGTATACCTGAACCAGAAGAAGGGTAAGGGAGATCAGAATAGGACCAAAAATAAGCCCCATGAAGCCAAAAAGATTCATTCCCATGATGATTCCGAATACGGTATTCAATGGGTGAATATTTTCCAGCTTCTTTAAAAGGGTAAAGCGAAGCAGATTATCTGTAAGCCCTACCACCACAAGACAGTAGATTGCCAAACCAATTCCTTGTCCGGTATTGCCTTCCGCAATCATAAAGATACACACCGGAACATAGATAATAGCTGTTCCTACTACAGGAATCACAGAAGCCGCAGCCGTTAGTGCAAAAAGCAATGCTGCTCCAGGTGCTCCAAAAATCAGATAACCGATGAGAGCAACAATACCCTGTCCTATAGCTACAACCGGAATCCCGATAGCATTGGCCATGATCAGTTTTCTCATTTTATCGCCTATCAAAGAAATGTTGGATCTCTTCAACGGTGCTGAAGAAGTAAGGATCTTTTCAAAAAGCCTTGGTCTTTCCAGCATAAAATAGAGAATAAAATACATGGACATCACTACTGTAAGAGTATTGAATGTACCGCTGACAGCAGAAGTAGAAACTTTTCCTACATTATCTTTCAGCTTGGTCATATTTTCTTTACTCAGAATATCAAATCCTGTTTTAGAGAAAATATAAGAATGAATTTTATCCAGGAAGATATTGAACTTGGCCATATAAGCCTGTGCATTTCCCAGCTTATCAATAATCAGATCAGCAATAAAATAAATCGGAAGAATAAGAACAATAAGACTTGCAAACATCAATGTAAAAGCCGCAAGTGACGGTTTCCATTTTTTTTCTTCCTGCAGATAAAAATTATACTTCCTGCAGACTACATAAATGGTAATTGCTCCCAAAACCGAGGGAATAAACAATGCCAGATTAAAACAGATCAATCCTGCCAATACCAGAATGATTGCCAGCAATGACATCTGCTTTATCGCAACACTGCTTATTTGTTTGTCCTTATTCATCATGTATTTTTATTTTATTTGCTGTACATAATTTGTCTTGGTTTTCCTAAGAAAGCACAATAAGTAGAGTACATTACAATCATAATAAACGGAGCTGTCAGGATAACTCCTATACCACAAAGAATAACCCCTGCAATAGAAATCAAAAATCCTAAAAATCCTGTCAATAAGAAAGTTCCATAGTTTTCTTTAGCAATGTTGAACGACTTTGATAAAGCTTCTGTAGCTGAAGCATTTTCAAATAACAGAATCGGATATCCTATTAAAAGGAAAGGATATACAAAAATGATAGGTAAAACGCACAATGCCAGAGCAATTGAGGAAATAATCCAGGCAAGAAGACTGTAAATCAAAATGTTTACAAAATTCTGGCGGTATCCGATAAAAAGATCAGAAAATTCAATCGGGCTTTTGGTATTGTATTTATTGACCATGTAGATCAATCCTACATACAAAGGAGATAATAAAAGGCCGAAAAGGCTGGAAGCCCCCATATATAAAGGAAGCCCCGGAGCACTCCAATAATTAAAATCACCTCCTGAAGATTTCATCTCTTCTACCATAGAAGCAGAATCAAACCCCGTAAGCATCTGAATAACAGATCCTCCAATTAGATAAATAATCATAGCTACAATTCCGTAACCGAAAACGCCTTTGTACATTTCAAAAGCATGAGAAATAATTGATCCCGTATCTCTATTAGGTACAGAGCCTTGCTGATCAAATTCGTTAAATTCAGACATAGTTTAAATATTTAATGATTTTACCAAATTTACTTTTTTTTAGTAAAAACATCACATTAAACACGAATGAATTTTAACTTTTCTCCGAAAAGACAGTTTTATAAAGGGAGTAAATCATTGCATTCCAAAAAGGAAAAGTGAAAAGTCCACCTATCAGAAACAAGGCAAAACCTAAATACTTAAATAGAAAAGCTACGATCACACACACCATGATTTCAACGAAATACATTTTAAGAGCTTTAAAATTCAGGGAAATGGCTTCAAAAATTCTTTTATTGGTAAAGAACATCAATGGAGCAACAAAGATGGTTACAGCAACCCAAATTACTGCCAATACAACGGTAGGAATGGTAAATCTGTAAATGAAGAACCAAAAAAGAAAATATCCCACATACTTAAAAAAGTTAAGCCCGTTATACCCGGCAAACAAATCTCCTATCACAATATTCTCTTTAAGATCAAGCTTACGGAAGATCTGGAACATTCCAAGATTCAAGGGATACAGAAAAGCCGTCGTTCCCCAGATTGCCAATGTAAACATCTGATAATTTTCGGTAGCTGTTATTTGCTCCATTTTTTTCAGATAAACCTGAGTGCCTTGCATAAAAGCTTCCTGCAATTCTTTATTATAAGAAAAAATATCATACTTCTCTCCGAAAAGCATCACTCCGGTAAGCAATATTCCAAAAAATACGATGGAAAACATCAACTGAAAAACGAGTGTCTTATTCCAATAAAAAAATGCCTGCTTCAATATAAAATCTATTCCCGGTTTCTGAGGATATTTATTCTGCATCATAAAAAAAATTTATGCAAAAGTAAACATCAATAAGTACTTTTGCAGAATGTTTTCAGTGAATCATCAAAAATTTATGGAAATGGACGAACTTTCTCTTCAGAAAGTTCCCTATTTTTTCGTAATCGACTTTCTTTCGGAGAATGTTGAAATCTATCAGGAGCATGAAATTGAAAAAGAAGGTTTAATCATTGATTTTCAAGAGTTTTCAAACACCAGAGAGACACATAAACTGGACAAAAAAATAGTCTGGAAATCCTTTCCTGAAACATTGGAGAGCTTTCAAATTGGTTTTGGTAAGGTTCAGAAAAATATTCGTCTGGGAAACTCTTACTTAGTAAATTATACTAGAAAAACGAAGATAGAGACCAATTTAACCTTAGAAGAAATTTTTTACCACTCAAATGCTAAGTACAAAGTTTTTTATAAAGATTTTTTTGTATTTTTTTCTCCTGAAACTTTTGTAAAGATCATCGACGGAAAAATTTTCACCTATCCTATGAAAGGAACAATTGACGCATCTATTGAAAATGCAGCAGAAATTCTGAAAAATGACAGAAAGGAGAAGGCAGAACATTATACCGTAGTAGATCTTCTCCGGAATGATCTGAGTATGGTAGCTGATGAAGTAAAGGTGGACCAGTTCCAGCATATTGACTTTATCAAAACCCAACAAAAGGATCTATATGCAATGAGTTCTGAAATTTCAGGAATGATAAAACCTGAATATGAAGGAAAAGTAGGAAGTATTATGCAGAAACTTCTTCCTGCGGGCTCTATTTTAGGAGCTCCCAAACCTAAAACACTGGAAATAATTCTGGATGCGGAAGGATATGACAGAGGATATTACACGGGAGTTTGCGGCTGGTTTGACGGCCAAAATGTAGACAGTTGTGTAATGATACGCTTTATAGAAAAAGAGGAAGACCAACTTTATTTCAAAAGCGGAGGCGGTATAACGCACATGAGTAAATTAGAAGACGAGTATCAGGAAATGAAAAATAAAATCTATGTCCCAATTCATTGAAAGCATTAAAGTAGAAGATCAGGAGATTTTTCTATTGGATCTACATCAGAAACGTGTCAATCAAACATTTTCCCATTTCGGGAAGGAAGACTCTATTGATCTGGCCAAAATCTATAAAAATCTGCAGCATGATGAGGATGGTCTTTTCAAGTTAAGAATTGCTTATGACCTTGACAAAAAAATCAGAACACAGATGATTCCTTATGCAATTCCGGAAATACAGGATTTCAAACTGGTAGAAAATAACAGCTTCGATTATTCATTCAAGTTCGAAGATCGTAAAGAGCTCGATAAAATGAAAGCTAAGGCCAAAGCTGAAGAAATTATCATCGTTAAAAACAACCATATCACCGATACTTCTTTTTCCAATCTTTTGTTTCTGAAAGGAAAAGACTGGTTTACTCCTTCTACTTATCTGTTGAACGGAGTACAAAGACAGTATCTTTTAAAGCAAAAAAAGATCAAAGAAATGGAAATTACTTTACAGAATATAAAGCAATTCACCCATTTCCAGATCATTAATGCGTTGAATGACTTTGATGATATGTTTATCTATCCTATCGACAGAATTATCAATCTGCCGGGGAATGAAGAATATCTTGATCTTTAAATCTATTTCATAAACTCAAAATACGACTTCAGTACATCTGCACTATTTTTCCCGTGAGTATTTACTTCCAGGATTTTTGGCTGTGCATCAGGTTTAAAAAAATTCTCAAGAACTCTGTCCAGAGTAAGCTCATCCTCTACTCTGATATAGGAAAATCCGAAATGTTTCGCCAGAGATTCGGCATTCTTGCGGTGTTTGGTGGCAATAAATTCGTCTAAAGTATTCGGGTTGGCATTTCCAGGTCCCGGAATGATTTTAAAGATATTTCCTTCACCATTATTGAAGATCATAATTCTTACAAATGGAGGAATATATTGATTCCAAAGACCATTGATATCATAGAAGAAACTCAGGTCTCCTGTGACCAATAAAGTTGGATTTTCATTTTTGATGGCAAATCCCATTGCTGTAGAAGTAGATCCATCAATACCACTTGTTCCTCTGTTACAATACATTTTTCTCTTTCCGAAATCAAACAGCTGAGCATATCTGATCCCAGATGAATTACTGAAGTGGATGTTATAGTTTTCAGGAATCGTCTGTGATGCTTTATTGAAGAAATAAAAATCCGAAAAATCAATTGTATTCAGAAACTGCTCATGCTTAGCATCTTTTTTATCCCTTAAAACGTCCCAAAGATTAAAATAAGGTCTTGGTTCCAGATTGATAAATTTCAGTAGCTTTGAGAAGAAAACTTCCGGTTTCACTTCTATTTTTTCTGTCAGTGAGAAATAAGTATCAGGCTGCCAAACTTCATCCAAATGCCAATGTTGTTTTGGGCGGGCACTTCTCAGAAATTGTTTTACTTTCTTGGAAACCACATTCTGCCCTATCGTAATCAACAGGTCTGGAGCATATGTTTTATAATCCTCTTCCGTAAAATTGAAGATATAACGGTCTATATGTTTGAAGAACTTCTCATGATGTAAATTTGAATTGGCTTCACTCAATACTACCACGGAATGGTTTTTCACCAACTGAGTCAGCTGGTTTTCCAGTTCCGGACTATAATCTCTTGTTCCTACCAACAGCATAATTCTTTGTGAAGTATGCCATTCCGCAATCAGATTGGATGGGATTTCATACTCTTTATGCTTGATTGTTTTCTCCACAGTTGGAAAAGTAGGAAGCTCTGACACCAACTCATATAAAGGCTCTTCCAAAGGAATATTAATATGTACCGGACCTTGTTTTTCAAAACAAAGTTCAATAGCTTTTTTAATGATATCAAAATTAATATCTTCTGCATTCTCCTTGCTGTCTTCCAAAAGCTGGAAATCCCCATAGGAATGCTGATGAAAAACATCCTTCTGCCTTATCGTCTGCCCATCGAATATATCCACGAAATCGGTCGGCCGATCTGCTGTCAGTACCAAAAGGGGAACATTCTGATAGAAAGCTTCGGTAATCGCCGGATAATAATTAACAACTGCTGATCCGCTCGTACAGGTAATCGCTGCAGGCTTTTTCTCACTTTTTGCCATTCCCATTGCCACGAAAGCAGCACTTCTTTCGTCTACAATGCTATAACAGTTGAAACTATCTACCTCTGAAAAATGGATGGCCAAAGGAGCATTTCTTGACCCCGGAGAAATTACGATATCTGCAATTCCGTACTGCTGAAGAAGATGTGCAAGTATTTGGATACTTCTCTTAGAAGAATATTTTTTCATACAGCAAATTTAACTTATAAATAATGATTTTAAAATCATTTAAATTAAAAAAAATGTAATTTTGCTGTTCGTAAATTTCTAAAAATGGATAAAATACCTAGTGTAGACCTGCGTGATTTCCTTTCGGGCAACCCGGAACGCAAACAGAAATTTGTAAATGAAATCGGAAAAGCTTATGAAGAAATTGGTTTTGTAGCCTTAAAAGGCCACTTTCTTGATGACAACCTGGTAGAAGATTTGTATGGAGAGGTGAAAAACTTTTTTGAACAACCAGTGGAAACGAAACAAAAGTATGAGATTCCAGGAATTGGTGGCCAGAGAGGTTATGTAGGATTCGGTAAAGAAACTGCTAAAGGTTTCAAAAAAGGAGACTTAAAAGAATTTTGGCATTTTGGGCAGTATCTGTCTGATGATTCAAAATACAGAACTGAGTATCCGGACAACGTAATCGTTGATGAGCTTCCAAAGTTCAACGAAGTTGGTAAAGAAGCATTCCAAATGCTTGAGAAAACAGGACAGTATGTGTTAAGAGCCTTAGCATTACACCTTGGTTTGGATGAATTTTATTTTGATGACAAAATCGCAGAAGGAAATTCTATTTTAAGACCTATTCATTACCCACCAATCACAGAAGAACCGGATGATGCGGTAAGAGCTGCTGCTCATGGAGATATCAACCTAATTACTCTTTTAATGGGAGCACAGGGTAAAGGTCTTCAGGTTCAGAACCACAACGGAGAATGGATTGATGCTATTGCAGAACCAGATGAACTGATGATCAACGTTGGAGATATGCTTTCAAGACATACCAACAACAAATTGAAATCTACCATCCACAGAGTGGTAAACCCACCAAGAGAAATGTGGAGCACTTCAAGATATTCAATTCCTTTCTTTATGCATCCTGTCAGTGCCATGTCTTTAAATGCACTTGAAAACTGTATAGATGAAAACAATCCAAAATTATACGAAGATACCACTGCCGGAGAATTCCTGCACGAAAGATTGATCGAACTGGGATTGATTAAAAAATAAAAAGAAACGGCTGTCTCTATTTGAGGCAGCCGTTTTCATTATACTATCCTGTTATACAATAAAATTCAGGACATGGTGTAGGTTGTGTAAAAGTACCCCACGGACAGATGCAGGTGTATGTATCTCCACCGCCACCAGGATTTTCTCCACCTCCAGGATTTTCGTAAGGAACACATTTTCCCCCTGAGCAGATTTGTCCTGCAGAACAGCCTCCTTCTCCCGGTCCACCGCCTTCTAAGCAATAGGCTGGAAAATTGACCCCCGCAACAATACTTCTCTTGTCGTCTCTTGAAAGTTTTTTAAAATTTTTCATAGTTATAGTTTTAATTTTCCTACTCTATAAGCTTTTCGGATAACGCTAACTTAAAAATAGCATTTATTTTACTAACAATCAAATATTTAGGTAAAAATCATTGATCATATAGCTCTCAAAACTGTTTATTATATTAATTTTTTATTTTTAATCTAATAAACGTTATTAATTAAAAATATTTTAACTATTTTTACTTTACTTACAAATTTTCAATTAAAACAATATGAAAAATCTAAAAAAACTAAAAAAAGACCAATTAAAAAACATTTCTGGAGGTGCTAACCTTCCTGAAACAGATTTCTGTATGTATTATTGCAATGGAACAATTGTTTGTGCAACCTGCAGCGATGATTTCAAATGCCCGGATACCAACAATGATATGTAATTTTTACAATCACAATGTCATAAAACTAAACCGTTTCTTTATAGAAGCGGTTTTTTTATTTCTTTTGACTTAAAATAAGGTGAATTTTGAGGGATTAAATCTCCTTTATATACCTGAATTAACATTCAAATACAATAAGCGATTTATGAGCTTAAAATGATAGAGGGATTAATTTCCGGGGTACGGGGTTCGAGTTACAGAGATTAGACGTCAGAGTTGCAAATGTGAGAATACACCTTTATTCCAATTTTGTCATTCCCTAAGAATCAAGGTTGATGTATGAGAGG
>NZ_JAVIXS010000027.1:0-494 GCF_031324065.1 Chryseobacterium metallicongregator | reverse complement strand
CCTATAATCCCAGCAGTAATTCTTGTCATCAAAATATCACCTTTTCTAGGTTTTATTTTATATTCCTTTTCAAATGCTTTTTCTGAAATAAATTTATCAGTATTGTATAAATCATTTATATTTTCTACACTAACAAATTTAACTCCATTGCTCGTATATTTTGGTGTCTGATGAGTTCCATCATAAATGTCAGATATTTCACCAAGTTTCTTATTTTTCCATTCCCCTTCAAATTCCGGAAATCGTAAATTAGGAAAATAAAAGTTCCTTTATGTAAAAGATTTGTGATTTTAAATCCTAAATGACAAAGTAATTTTATCCTTAATGTTAACTTTCAGTTTAATTTAAAAATCAAAAAGTTTATGACAAGAAAGAAAACATTAGCAGAAATCGCTGAACTTTGGAAGAATGACAAAAAGTTGTATGTAAAAAAATCAACCTTTTCGGCTTATGTATTGTTGCTGGAAAATCATTTACTCCCTGTATTTAAAGAC
>NZ_JAVIXS010000026.1:0-1576 GCF_031324065.1 Chryseobacterium metallicongregator | reverse complement strand
TACTGTATGGATTAACATCAATACTATTTGAGTTTTTAAAAAGATTAAAGTCTTTTGAACATTTATCTTCAAAATTAATATGCAAATACTTTGACTCTGATCTCGGATCAATTATCCTATTGAATACTTTATTGACCATATTAGCAAAGTCTTCTTTACCTGGCTTTTTGTATCCATTGTCTTCTAATTCTTTTGATATGATAGATTCTGTAGCTTCTAAATCTTTTAATGTAAATTGATAAGTTGGATAATCTGTTTCACTTTTTTCTCCACTTACTCCGGTGACAGCTGTGATTTAAGAACAGGTAGAAAAGCGTTTTTTATACCCAATAATGTATTTTGTGAATACAATTCACTCGATATTAAGATAGCCAGAGAAATTATAACCTTCTTTATCATTGTTGTGTTTTTAAAATAAAAGCACAGTTAGATTTAACTGTGCTTTTATATATTATTTTTTAGGATACTGTTTTCTCCATTCTGTAATATTCATAGGTTGGTTATCTGGACCGCAAGTACCGTTGTACTCACATTCTTCAACAAAATATTCATCATAGTCAGCGTTGTCCCACCATTCTTTAAATTTTGGAAGGTTGAAATAATTATTTTTCTGTAAAATATTTACTTCCTCCTGATCTAAAAAGAATCTTAACCTTCCCATCATTTTAGAGTTATCTCCATATCCCGAAACAAATCTTTTATCATACTTATATTGTTCAGCAAAATAAACAATATTTGCAAGTATTTTCACTTTATCTTCCTTTGAAATGCCAGTTTCTTTGTTATTAAAATCAGCAAAATATTCAAGATATCCTTTAATATGATCAAGTAAAAATCTATTCTGATTTGACATATCGTTTGTTATATCTGGAGTATAAATTTCTTGTAAAGTTTTAAAAGTATTAGCATGTATTTTTACTGTTTCATCACATTGCTTTACCCAAAAGAATTTCCCATAATCAGACGGATCTTTTTTATCAAATTTTGTTCTTTCAATAACCCATTTTAATAAATCAGGATCTTGTGTATATCCGAAAGTTTTAACTAAACCTTCCATGAAATATGAATCATTATGAATAAGCCATTTATAACGAGTTTTATTGTCATTGAATAGATAGAGGTTGCGGGCAAGAATTGTTTTAATATTTCTTTCACGAATCTCTTTTAAATCTTTAAAATCTTTCCAGTAATATATTTTCACCTCTGCTGCATGATTATTATTCTCAGCATCTTTTTCATATTGCAATAATTCAGAATCTTTAGTATAATCCAGTATTTCAGGGATGTTGTATAAATCCGAAATGAAAAGTCCATTTTTAAAAACATACGTACTGTATGGATTAACATCAATACTATTTGAGTTTTTAAAAAGATTAAAGTCTTTTGAACATTTATCTTCAAAATTAATATGCAAATACTTTGACTCTGATCTCGGATCAATTATCCTATTGAATACTTTATTGACCATATTAGCAAAGTCTTCTTTACCTGGCTTTTTGTATCCATTGTCTTCTAATTCTTTTGATATGATAGATTCTGTAGCTTCTAAATCTTTTAWTGTAAATTGWTAGGTTGG
>NZ_JAVIXS010000025.1:0-1968 GCF_031324065.1 Chryseobacterium metallicongregator | reverse complement strand
TCCATGAAGTGCCCATCTGTAAGGGGAATGGTTATCAACTCTTCTTAATAAGTTAGAAAAATTAATATCTCCTAAGATAGAGATTGCGTCATACTGAGTTCTTGCTCCTACTGCAGATGCATCTGGTGCTGCATTTTTAGTATTGAACCATCCTTGTCTGGTTTCACCTCTGTCATATTGTAAATTGATCCCAAAAGCATGGGTAATCGCTTTATCAATACTTACATAGGCTGAATACCCAAAAAGGTTTTTACCGTTACCATTTTTGATTGAAGTTAAATCTGCTGACTGAAGAAGTGGAACACCTACACCAGCAGAAATAGACCAATCGTTAAATCTTTTAGACTGATTGGTGAATGGGGAAACATTAGCAGATCCCGAAGAAAATGTATTAGGATACTCTCCTTTTGAAACTGCCGTTGAGTCTTGTGCATAAGTGGCAGAAGGAATTGCCAAAGCTAATGCAACAATTGCTAAACTTAATTTCATAGTGTTATTTTTTTAAGTTAAGTTATTTTAAATGATTTTTTTACGCTAAAAAGTGATTATGTGTTAATTTTTTTCAAAACAAACTTGCTGATTACTAACGTGTTTTACACAGTTGTCCTGAAAATAATGATAAAGGTATGTAAAAAAATTCGTAGTAGAAAAAAAATAAACCGAAAAGAGCAATTCTTTTCGGTTTAAGAAGTATTTGAAATTTATTTCTTCTTTTTCTTAGCAGGAACTTTTTTTACTGCTTTTTTTACAGGAGCATCTTCATAGTCTTTCTTTTTGATAGAATCCCATTCTGAACTTTCTATAAATCTTACAGTAACTTTTCTATCTGCCATTCTTTCAGCATCTGAAGCTGATGCAGGGATTGTTGCTTCAGCAGAACCAACTCCTCTTGATTTTAGTACATTTTCATTAATGCCTCTGTTTTCAAGAGCTCCTACTACAGCAGCTGCTCTTTCTTTAGACAATCTAAGGTTGTAGGCTGCATTTCCTTTGATATCTGTATGCCCGGTTAACAAATAATTACCTCCGTTTTCTTTAATAATTGAAGCTGCCAGATCCAATTTTTCGTTAGATTCAGGTCTGATGGTAGCTTTATTAAAGTTGAAATAAATATCCTTAAGGGTTTTTTCTACTTCTACAGCGGTTTCTTTATGATCTTTAACGATAGGACATCCGTTGTTTTCAACAGGTCCAGGAACTGTAACACACTTATCGTAAAGGTCAATTACCCCGTCTAGGTCTGTATCAAGTGCAACTCCGGCACCGTCCACTCTTGCTCCCGCAGGAGTATCAAGCTGTCTGTCCCAATCGTCACATACCCCGTCGTTATCAGCATCTCCTTTTTTACATACTTCGATATCCTGGTTTTTATTAGCCAGTACATCCAGTTTGTAATAGATTTCCTGAAGTGGGTCATGCCACATTAAGTGAGATTCGTGTTTTCCTAATTTGAAAGAAAGACCTAAAGTGGCATTGAAGAAGTTGTCAGAAACCTGCTCAGAACGCTTGTTTATTGCGCTGTAAGCATCACCGCCTCCGTCAAATTCATCATCACCTGTTACCACATACATTAATCTACCTTCAATATCGATTCTTCTGTTTACTTTGAACTTCACACCTGTACCAGCCTGGAAGAACAGAGAACCTAATTGGAAAGGTTTGATTTCAGTCATTAATGTCTGTTTGTTACTTCCGTCTTTCTGGTATGCTCTGTAGGCAATAGTACCAATACCTGCATATCCATGAAGTGCCCATCTGTAAGGGGAATGGTTGTCAACTCTTCTTAATAAGTTAGAAAAATTAATATCTCCTAAGATGGAGATTGCGTCATAATGAGTTCTTGCTMMTACTGCAKATGCATCTGGTGCTGCATTTTTAGTATTGAACCATCATAGTCTGGTTTCAACTCTGTCATATTGTAAATAGATCCCAAAAGCATGGGTAATCGCTTTATCAATACTTACATAC
>NZ_JAVIXS010000024.1:0-446 GCF_031324065.1 Chryseobacterium metallicongregator | reverse complement strand
ATGTACTAACAGTAATAATACTATCATTAATACAAGCAATGGTGGATCTGATACCACATACGAATGGACTCTTAAAGAAGGAAATACTTATCAAAATATTCTTACCAGTACCAACAAAGATTTTGTATTCACATTACCTAATCTTCCCGCATACTATTATCAGGTTACTTTGAAAGCAACCAACTCATCAGGAACCAACTCAAAAACCAGCGCATGGATGTATAAGAATCAATGTTCTGTTAAATCCTCTCCCCTTGCCGACTTCGCTGCACCCAATACATTATGTACTAACAGTAATAATACTATCATTAATACAAGCAATGGTGGATCTGATACCACATACGAATGGACTCTTAAAGAAGGAAATACTTATCAAAATATTCTTACCAGTACCAACAAAGATTTTGTATTCACATTACCTAATCTTCCCGCATACTATTATCAGG
>NZ_JAVIXS010000023.1:0-499 GCF_031324065.1 Chryseobacterium metallicongregator | reverse complement strand
AATCAAATRTGTATGCTTGTACTGAATATACTTTTGTCCTACTCCAAAATGTTCTTTTGTTTTTCCAGATAATCCGTTAAAAGTATTTCCTAAGTCGCTTAATTTAAATTCTTTCCATTCTGAATAATTGTTTTTATTTCCATTTTTAAACCTTACTATTTGTTCAAATATTAAATCTTTGAGATTTAACATTTGGGATTTTAGTTGGGAAATTATTTTCTTTTGGGTTTGAATTCTTTCATTTATTAAAGAAAGAAAAGATGCAATTTTCTGTTGCTCTAAAATTTCAGGAAAATACGCTGAACATTCATAAATATCTCCCAAATTTATTTTCTTTGGAAATGCGACGTGAATAATTCGTTTATGTAATTCATTTTTAAATTCCTTAGTCTCAATTCTTTGAGATAAAAAATTAATATTGTCTGAAGTTTTAATTCTGATAAGAGCTAAACTAACATAATATGCTAAAGGATTATCATTTTGCACTATTGCTGTCGCA
>NZ_JAVIXS010000022.1:0-109124 GCF_031324065.1 Chryseobacterium metallicongregator | reverse complement strand
ACCTTAACCCTTCCAAAACCCTCAATCCATCTACTCCTGCGCTCCCTCTAATTGGGACTGCAAAGATAATAACTATTTTTTAACTGACAACTTTTTTTATAAAAAAATTAAAGTTTTTTTTTCGTCCTTATCTTATGAAGTAGTTTATGTTTCTGCCTTTATAAAGGCGCTTCTGCGCTACTGAATGTATTTCGTTTTTCAGTGGGGCAAAGATAGAAACTTCCCATACACTACGCAACTTTATTTAACATAAATTTTACCTTTTATTAATATTTAGACCTAAACAACTGGATAGCAGGGTGAAAAATTTTAAACATTTGTTTGGAGGATCGGGTGAGGGTGTCAGAGGGTTGGAGAGTTGGAGCGTTGGAGAGGGTGAGAGGCGTGTTTCGGGGAGCGGGATGCGGGGGGTTGGGGTGTGGAAGATCAAAATAGGGTATATATTATATATAGTAGAGCTTTTTTAAATTAATAACCTATATATAAGCTTTGGCTAAAGCCAAACTAAGGAATTATTTTTTTACTAAACGGGCTAAAGCCCGCTCCTATTGAATAGTTATAATGAACCACAGATGGCACAGATTGACACAGATAAAATGTTTGCTTTTATATTATATATAGAATGGAAAATATGAAAGAGTACATTATATATAATTAATAGGATTTAACTCCTATACCCGTAATTAATTAAAATGTTTCGACTCTGCTCAGCATGATTGCTAATACTAACTGCTGAAAGGCCTTAGATATTATACTGTCATTTTACTTCCTTTAAGGCTCTTGTAAAGAAGTTGGGATTTCTGCGGAATGACGCAATGGAAATAGAGATGGATACTCTATAACCCGCTTCCATAGAAATCAGCAAGATGAAAATTCATCACCAATGTTCCTTTTATACCTGGAAACCCGAAACTCATCATTCATTATTCATAATTTACAACTCCTACCCTAGCCCTGATAGTAATGGTTACCCCGCAGCTTGGTTGGAGTGTGGGTAGGTTTGGGTGTGGGAATGCGCGGGCGCGAGGAGTAGAAATGGATAGCAGGATGAAGCTCCTAATTGGATTGGAGAGTTTGAGAGTTGAAGTGTGGGAGGGTTTGAGTAATAGGGCTTGAAGAAATGTCAACAAGATTATACTATATAAGATAAGCTTAATCAAACAGTTTTAGCTGCTGATCGCGAGTTCCTGTAAAATTAGATGTTGAAAGCTTTGGAAATTCTTTGCCTTCAAAAAACTTCTTTTTGCCGATCTTAAAAGTAGCGTGAATCATTTCTGCAATATTTCCTTCTCCTTTTTGTCGTTCAAAATATCTTTTATCGCCAAGTTTTCCACCTCTCATGGAGCGGATAAGATTTAAAACTTTTTGTGTCCTGTCCGGAAAATGGGTTTCAATCCAGTTCACAAAAACCGGCTCGACGGTATCATTTAGCCTTACGAGGGTATATCCGAATCCTAAAGCACCGGCATCCGAAATAGCTTTCAATATGTTTAAAGGTTCATCACTATTGAGCCCTGGGATAATGGGCGCTACCATTACATGTACGGGAATATTGTTTTCAGAAAGAATTTCCACAGCTTTTAATTTATTTTTTGCTGAGCTTGTTCTCGGCTCCATCTTTCGTCTCAGTTCTTCATTGATTGTTGGAATGCTTAGAGAAACAGATACCAGATTTTGTTCCGCCATGGGTTTTAAAATATCGAGATCTCTCAGCACCAATGCATTTTTTGTCAGAATATTGACAGGATGTCTGTAATCAAGACAGAGCTGCAGTAATTTTCGGGTAATTTCAAATTGTCTTTCGGCCGGCTGATAGCAGTCGGTATTTCCAGACAATAGAATCGGGGCGGCTTTATAGCCTCTTTTATGAAAAAATTTTTCCAGTAATTCGGGTGCATTTTTCTTTACCATGATTTTTCTTTCAAAGTCAACCCCGGCACTATATCCCCAATATTCATGGGTAGGTCTTGCAAAGCAGTAAGAGCAGCCATGTTCACATCCCTGATAAGGATTCATGGAATATTCCATTGGAAGATCTTCGCTTTTAACCTGATTGACAATAGTTTTGGGAAATACTTCCGTGAAAGAAGTCTTCACAGTCTCGAAATCTTCATCTTCAGGCTCATAGGTATACCTGTCGAAACGATTAACAACGTTTCGCTGAGCTCCCTGACCTTTTATGAAATTTTCGTTTTGCATTCTGATGTAAAATTAGAATGGAATTTTTATAAAATAATGAGTTTTAACAATAAAGTTTTCCACAAAAAAATCCAACACTTTCAAAAGCGTTGGATTTAAACATAATTAAATATATTTTTTTACTACTTCACTGCGTAAAATTCCACTCCGTGTGTTTCGTCGTCGTGGTTCTTTTCATCAAAGTGTCTGTGATAGTCCGAATAGGAATCACTATATTTTTTATCTTTTTTTGTCAAAATTTTTTTAATACTAATTAAACTTAATACTGCCAAAAGACCAACTCCCCCTGCCAGTAAAACTCCAACTTCTTTTTTCATATTTTCTTTGATTTATTATTGATACCATTGCAAAAAGCATACCTATTTTATTTTTTCAAATTATAAATTTTGTTAACATTAAAGTTTATTTTTAGAAAAATCACAATCTGTTATTTTTCTTATATTTAGAAGTTGCAATGGTTTAATTATTGTACTTAAAAATAAAAATATTATTATGGAAAATTCAGAGAATTTTGATAGAATGACAACTTTAAGCGAAGTTATGAAAACGCTTTCTGAAAGAGGAATACAAAGGGAATTCAGGATGAATGAAAACTGTGAAATGAAGTTTGAAAATTCGGACAAAATTTATCAGCCTGCTGAGTTGGTCATTCTAAAAACATATCGTTTCGAAGGAGACAGCAATCCAGATGATAATGCAGTACTTTATGTGGTAAAGGATAATGCAGGCAATCGGGGAATGATTATAGATTCTTACGGAGCAGACAGCAATTATCCGGGAGAAGAGTTTGATAAATTTTTAAGAGATATTCCTATTTTGGAAAGTGATGAATTCAATTTCTAATCAAATCCATCTTTTCTTATATTGATTTTTTAAACCATTAAGTTCGTTTTTATTAACACATTGCCTTCTTTATATAAATGGTAATGAATAAGCAGACGTAATGGTTTAAAGAATTATTCTTCGGCCTTTTCTTTTTTCTTGAATAAATTATTCAGAAAACCCTTTTTTTCTTTTTTTTCTTCTTCCCGCTGGGGAGTTTCTTTTTTATTTTTTATTTCCTGTTTTATTTCTTTTACCGACTGCTTCATATCTTTCACAGAAGAAACAGCCTCTTTCACCTTTTTCTCCGTCTTTTCTACATTTTTACCAATAAGGGTTTTCTTTAATCCCTGTTCAATTCCTCTCCAGAAAAGATTAAAGAAAGACTTTGTAGGATCACGTTCTACATTTTCTACAGTAACTGCATCAGGGAAATTTCCTGAGTTTGATTTCAGAAAAACATTAGCAACGGCTGTTAGAAACCCTTTTTTCTCATGGTTATTTTTATTTAATACTGCAATTTTTAAGTCTTTATGTTTAAGATTAAAAGTTCCGTGTAATCCGGCAGGGTTTCCTTTGAAGCTAAAAAGCATTTCCTGAATAGTTCCTGCAGTAGCAGTCACATGAAGATAAGGCCTGATAAAGGGATTGATTCCACTAGCGGGAAGATTGGACGTTTTCCCGGAGATTGCAAATCTATCATTCTGATCAGCTACATCAAAGTTCCAGTTGACGGAAAGTGGTGAGAGATTCATGAAAGAACAATTGATTTTAATGTCCACTTTTGTTGGTTTTCCTTTTCTTTTGGCAGAGTTCAGATTTTTAACGTTCATATTAAAATTACTGAAGGTCAGTTTTCCGGGCCCCATACTTTCCGGAGTATCTTCTTCGTATACCAGGATAGAATTTTTGAGATCAAGATTATGAATTGTCATCGGAATTTTAATAGAACGCAGCATTTTAGAATATAATGCTTTTATTTTTGGATCGTCCTTGGGAATTTTGCTTCTGAAAATATTGGCATTTGCAAACTCAATGTCTACCTGGGAAGCGTTTACCATTTTGTTGTGAGAAAAAAGATCCCACTCTCCTTTTGCAGTAATTTGTCCGGCTTTTAAATCATACAGATCTCTCTCAACCGGTATCATTTTGATAAACTGAGCTCTCGAAACGAGAGGTTTCATGGCAAAATTGTTAATCTGTACCTGATTTTTATTCAGTTTAATAAGCCCAAGGCTCATATTGTAAAACTGTGTTTTATAAGCGAGGTTTCTGGTGGTAATATAATAGTCTTTCACTTTGAAGGACAGCCCTGACTGATTGGGTTTAGGTGATAATTCAATATCATTTACCGTTGCATTAAGATCATGGAAAGTCAAAGGCTGTTTTCCTTTATCATATGTAATGTTTGAGTTCTTTAAGGATGTTTTTCTTATGATAACGGAATTAACAATTCCTGGTCCGTCAGATTTATTGGCTGTTTTTTCACCTGCTTTAAAAGTTCCGTTAACATTTTCTACGAGAAGATCTTTAAGATCCACGTTCAGTTTTTTATCAACGAATTCCAGTTTATTGATATTAAAAGCAATATGATTTGTTTTTAACTCTGCTGCTGCTTTTCCTGTTACAGGATGGTTTGGTGTCAATACAACGTCCCAGACTTCCCCATTTACCGGCTTCAACGCTAAGCTTCTTACTGTAATATTCTGAGCATTGGAGTATTCAATATTCTTTCCTGCAATGGTAAAGTCTTTATATCCTATAGGAATGATCTGTTCAGAAGTTTCTTTATTAAACATCAGCTGATTGATATTTACAGCAAGGCTCCCTACTGACAGAAGATTATTTCCATCCGGTTTTGTGACCTTTACTATGGCATTATTCAGCTTTATATTTTTTAAATCAAATTCAAAATTTGATTTTTTTTCAGCTTTCTTAGTCTTAACTCCTGTATTGTAGACTTTCAGAACAGGATTCTCAAAGTCTGCATTCGTAAGTGAAACTTTGTTTTTGTTTAAAATAACATCCGTAAAGTCCATTTTGGGAACGGCAAATTCAAATAACTGAGCCTTCGCAGGATAAAACTTTTTAAACTGAGCAAAAGAGAGCAGCGGAGTCAGCCTGAAATTCTCAACAGTCATCTGTCCATTACTTGTATTGATACTACTGATGGTAATTGCATAGGTTTTCTCTGGGCGGAAAAAAAAATTATCCCCTTTGATGTTGTATCTGTCAAAAACGATGGGTAGTTTATTTTCTACAGATTCTTCCGTCATCTGTAAATTTTCTACAAACAGATCCAACTGTTGTACAGAGAGAAATTTTTGCTTTGTATGTTTGAAAACAGCAATTTTACCTTCGTTGATCCTTATATTTTCAAATGAAACCGGATTCCTTTTCTTTCCGGTTTTACGATCAATAGCTTTTGCAAGAATGATGTTTAAAACAGGTTTTGCCAGCAACAGATCTGACGAGCTGATTCTTTTATTAAAAACAGCATCATACATTCCAAAACGGTTTATCTTCAAAGTGTCAACAGTTCCCTGTAAACCAATAACGTCTGTATTTTGCGGATCTTTACTGTTAACCGAGATTCCTGTCGCCAAAATATTTCCTGTTCCCAGATCAACATCCAGCGTTTTGTAAGAAACTTTATAGTTTGTATTTTTTTTGATGTATTCCGGAAGTTGGGTTTTGAGCCATAGATTCAGTCCGAAATTCGCAGCAAGAAGAATTCCTGCCAGTATTCCGAAACTTATCAATAGTCTTTTAACCCATTTTTTCATATTTTGTGATTTGATTCTTTCCTATTATACAGTTATATAGATCAGTTCTTTATTTCCAGCTCTATTACATACCCTTCATGTCCTCTTACATTGATAAAATTGCCTCCTTCAAATCCAAGATACTGACCTTTAATTCCAGTAAGCTTTCCTGTAAACTCAGGTTTTTTATCTAATGTAAATGATGAAACTTTTTCCGGTTTTTCAAAAGGATAGTCAAACATCCACAGTTCTTCTCCTTCGCTATAAAATTTCTGAAAGTCTTCAGGAAAATATTCTTTTATTTTTTGTCGGAAATCAGCTAGATCTACTTCTCCTTCAAAATCGTCCTGCAGCATCTTCCTCCAATTGGTTTTATCCGCCAGATGTTCTTTTAAAGCCACCTCTATCATTCCTGCTTCATAACGGTTTTCCGTTCTTGCGATAGGCAATGCAAAAGTTGCACCCTGGTCAATCCATCTTGTAGGAATCTGTGTATTTCTGGTCACTCCTACTTTTACATCTCCTGTATAAGCAAGATAAACAGTGTGTGGTTGCAGTTGAATTTGTTTTTCAACTTCCAGATCTCGCTCTGCAACTCCTAAATGAGCTGTAGAAAGTTCAGGACGAATAATGGTATCACTGGCATATGGGCTTTCAAAAAAGCAGCTTTTGCAGAATCCCATTCTGTAAATAGGCTTATTCAGTCCGCAATTTACACATTGAAATCCGGTATGTTTGATACTTAACTCTTTTCCAAACAGCTCATTCATATGGATCAGATCTCCAGAAAGATTGAGGTAGTATTGAATTGGCTTAGCATCGACGCTTGTCATCTTTAAAATTTGCCCTTGAAACTGCATATTATATTTATATTACTTTTTTAAGTAAATTTAATGATTATATTTTTCAAAAAGTAAAATTTATATTTTTGTACTAATAAAAAATACAAATGGTTTATCTTGTAACAGGCGGTAGTGGGTTCATCGGTTCCCATTTAGTTGAACGATTATTAAGAAATGGACATTCTGTCATAAACATTGACAATTTTGATGATTTCTATGACTATCAGGTAAAAATTAAAAATACTTTAGAGTCAATCGGTAAAAATTCGGATTTTGAATTCTCGGATAAAGAGACGGATATTCCGCGTTTGGTTTCCCTCACTCATTCTGACCAATATTCCCTCTATTGGCAGGACATCCGTGATAAAAAAGGTCTTGAAAACATCTTTAAGAATCATCATATTGATATGGTAATTCATCTGGCAGCACTTGCCGGAGTGCGTCCCTCTATTGAACGTCCTCTTGAATACGAAGAAGTAAATGTACGCGGTACTATGAATCTTTGGGAACTGTGTAAGGATTTTAATATTAAAAAATTCATTTGCGCATCTTCTTCAAGTGTTTACGGAAATAATGAAAAAGTTCCTTTTGCAGAAACAGACAATGTAGACAATCCTATCTCACCCTATGCAGCAACCAAGAAAAGTGGAGAGGTTATAGGGCATGTTTACCATAATCTATACCATATAGATATGATCCAACTCAGGTTCTTTACGGTATACGGACCAAGACAAAGACCCGATCTTGCAATCCACAAGTTTGCCAAGCTTATTTCCGAGAATAAGGAAATCCCTTTTTATGGTGACGGAAATACGGCAAGAGACTATACGTATATAGATGACATCATTGATGGAATTACCAAATCTATCCTTTATCTGGAAAACAATTCCGGGGTTTATGAAATCCTAAATCTGGGAGAAAACCAGGTCATCACTTTATCTGAGATGGTGACCACTATAGAAATGGCACTTGGAAAAAGTGCTATCAGAAAAATTCTGCCAATGCAACCTGGTGATGTCACAAAAACCAATGCCGATATTACCAAAGCAAAGGATTTAATAGGGTATAAACCTGCCACAGACTTCCAAAATGGCATAAAAAAATTTGTGGAATGGTTTTTGAGAAAACGACAATAAGTAAATTGCTGACACAGCTGCCAGCCAGTTTGTGACAGTCATTTATAAGAAAATATTATAAAAAGAATTGAAAATCAAGTATAAAAAAGTTTATTATACAACCTATTTTTATACTTTTGCAAAAAATTAGAAAATTATGTACTGGACATTAGAATTAGCTTCATATTTAAGTGACGCACCTTGGCCAATGACAAAAGCAGAGCTTATTGACTACGCAATCAGAACTGGTGCACCAATGGAAGTAGTAGAAAACCTTCAGGCAATCGAGGACGAAGGAGAAATTTATGAATCTATCGAAGAAGTATGGAGTGATTATCCTACTGACGAGGATTTCCTTTGGAACGAGGACGAATATTAATAAAGCGATAAGCTTTAGGCTGCGTGCTTAGAGCTTTTTTGCCCTTTTTATATATTAATTTACACGATAAGTGTTATTTAAAACGCTTAAAGCATTTTGCATTAAGCATAAAGCAAAAAATTTATGAGTTTTTTAAACAAAGTTCTTAAAGGGTTTTTGGGAGACAAGAAAGCGCAGGACCTAAAAGAAGTAAAAAAAGTTGTAACAAAAATCAGAGCTGTAGAACCTAACATTCAACAATTGTCGGATGATGGGTTGAGACAAAAAACTGCTGAGTTTAAAGAGAATATAAAATCTGCAACCAGTAAGATCACAGCTCAAATAGAACAGATAAGAGAGCAGATAAAAACTTCAACCAATGTTGATGAAAAAGAAGCTCTTTTCACAAAAATTGAGGCTCTAAAGAAAGAATCATACGAAATTGAAGAGAAAGTTCTGGTTCAGGTTCTTCCTGAAGCTTTTGCATTGATTAAAGAAACGGCAAGAAGATGGGCTCAGAATGGAGAAATTCGTGTAACAGCCAGTGACTGGGATAGAGAACTTGCTGCTACAGGAAAAGATTTCGTTAGCATTCAGGGAGACACAGCTGTTTGGAAAAACTCATGGGACGCTGCCGGAACTCCTGTAGTTTGGGATATGGTCCACTATGATGTTCAGTTTATCGGAGGGGTTATTCTTCACAGTGGTAAAATTGCCGAGATGGCAACCGGTGAAGGTAAAACTTTGGTAGGAACATTACCTATTTATTTAAATTCACTTCCGGAAAGAGGAGTACACGTTGTAACCGTGAACGACTATCTTGCAAAAAGAGACTCCGCATGGATGGGACCTCTTTATCAGTTCCACGGAATGTCTATCGATTGTATCGATAACCACCAGCCAAACTCTGACGGAAGAAGAAAAGCATACAACTCAGATATTACTTATGGAACCAACAACGAATTCGGTTTCGATTATTTGAGAGACAACATGGTGACATCACCTTCAGAACTGGTACAAAGAGAACTGAACTTTGCTATCGTGGATGAAGTTGACTCTGTATTGGTAGATGACGCAAGAACACCATTGATCATTTCCGGTCCGGTTCCTCAGGGAGACAGACAGGAGTTCGATGTTCTTAAACCTTCTATCGACAGAATTGTTGAAGTACAAAAGAAAACCGTTTCTACCATTTTCAATGAAGCGAAAAAATTAATCGCTGCAGGAAATACAAAAGAAGGTGGATTCAAATTACTTCAGGCATACAGAGGTCTTCCAAAAAATAGACAATTAATCAAATTCTTATCGGAAAGCGGAAACAGAGCATTGCTTCAGAAAGTTGAAGCACAATACATGCAGGACAACAACCGTGATATGCCGATCGTGGATAAAGATCTTTACTTCGTCATCGAGGAGAAAAACAATCAGGTAGACCTTACAGACAAAGGTGTTGAATACATGTCTCAGGGTAACTCTGATCCAAACTTCTTCGTACTTCCGGATATCGGAACTGAGATTGCTGAAGTAGAAGCTAAAAACCTTTCTAAAGAAGAAGAGTTTGAAGCAAAAGAAAGACTTTTCTCTGATTTTGCTGAAAAATCTGAGCGTGTTCACACAATGAGCCAGCTATTAAAAGCATACACATTATTTGAAAAAGATGATGAGTATGTAGTCATTGATGGTGAAGTAAAAATCGTTGATGAACAGACAGGTCGTATCATGGAGGGACGTCGTTATTCTGACGGTCTTCACCAGGCAATCGAAGCGAAAGAAAATGTAAAAATTGAGGCAGCTACTCAAACTTTTGCAACGGTTACGCTTCAGAACTATTTCCGTATGTACAACAAGCTTGCGGGAATGACAGGTACTGCTGAAACTGAAGCTGGAGAGCTTTGGGAAATCTATAAATTAGATGTGGTGGTAATTCCTACCAACCGTCCTATTTTAAGAAATGACAAGCAAGACTTGGTTTTCAAAACTAACAGAGAAAAATATAATGCTGTAATAGAGGAAATTGAAAAATTAACAGCACAGAAAAGACCAGTATTGGTAGGTACTACTTCTGTTGAAATTTCTCAATTACTATCAAAAGCACTTCAATTAAGAAAGATTCCACACCAGGTATTGAACGCGAAACTTCACAAGAAAGAAGCAGAGATTGTAGCTGGAGCTGGACAGCCGGGAGTTGTAACCATTGCAACCAACATGGCAGGTCGTGGTACGGATATCAAGCTTTCTAAAGAAGTAAAAGATGCAGGAGGTTTAGCTATTATCGGAACAGAAAGACACGATTCAAGACGTGTTGACAGACAGTTAAGAGGTAGAGCGGGACGTCAGGGAGATCCTGGAAGTTCTCAGTTCTATGTATCTCTTGAAGATAACTTAATGCGTTTGTTCGGTTCTGAGAGAATCGCTAAAATGATGGACAGAATGGGTCATAAAGAAGGAGAAGTAATTCAGCACTCTATGATCAGTAAGTCTATTGAAAGAGCTCAGAAAAAAGTGGAAGAAAATAACTTCGGAACAAGAAAGAGACTTCTTGAGTACGATGACGTAATGAATAAACAACGTGACGTAATCTATAAGAGAAGAAAGAACGCTTTATTCGGAGACCATTTGAAATATGATATTACGAATATGATTTTCGATGTTGCTAATTCTATCGCTGCGAAAGGAAAAGCTTCAGGAAGTTATAAAGATTTTGAATATGAAATTATTAAAACATTTACTATGGAATCTCCGGTTTCTCAGAATGATTTTAATAATAAAAACGTTCAGGATCTGACGAATATCTTATTCAAAGCAGCTCAGGAAGACTACAAAATGAAGCTGAACCTATTGAAAGAAAAATCATTCCCAATCATTGAGAATGTATACCAAAATCAAGGTTCAATGTTCAAAATGATCCAGGTTCCTTTCACTGACGGACACAAAACAATGACGATTGTAGCTGATCTTAAAGAAGCTTACGATACTCAGTGTGAAAGCTTAGTGAATGATTTTGAAAAGAATATCACTTTATCAATTATTGATGAAAACTGGAAGCTTCACCTTCGTGAGATGGACGACTTAAGAAGATCTTCTCAGGGAGCTGTATACGAGCAGAAAGATCCATTGGTAATTTATAAGCAGGAATCTTTCCACTTATTCAGTGAAATGATCGATAAATTAAACAAAGAAATTATTTCTTTCTTATATAAAGGAGAAATTCCGGCTTAAGAAAAATTTAATAATATCATACAAAAACCGCTCTGGCATTGGCCATAGCGGTTTTTTGTTATTCAGTATATAATAATTTTATGATAAATATCAATCTCATTATTTATTTAGAACAGTTAAAAATAATATATTTGCAGAAAATTTGACTTTCATGAAAAATGTACTGATCTGTGCTTCCGCACTGGGAACAATGCTGGTTTCTGCCCAAAAAAAAGATACATTAACCACTAAAAGCATTGACGAGGTAATCATCAATACATATGTAAAGAAAGATAGTGAATACTCTAATAAGATGCCTTTAAAAGCTATAGAGGATCCACAGGTTTACTCTTCCATTGATAAAGGAGTACTGGAAAACCAATTATTATTTACCGTAGATGATGCTTTCAGAAATGTAGCAGGTGCCCAGAAAATGTGGAGTGCTACAAACAGAGCAGGAGATGGAGGTATTTATCTTAACTTAAGAGGTTTTGTAGCGGGAAACTCTATCAGAAATGGTATGGTAGCTCCTATTACTACTTCTATGGATGCTATTAATGTAGAGCGAATTGAAGTTTTAAAAGGACCTTCTGCTACCTTATTCGGAAGTAATGTGACCTCTTACGGAGGAGTAGTGAACAGAGTGACTAAAAAACCATTTGAAACTTTTGCAGGTGCTGTTTCTCTGGCAGGTGGAAGCTATAACTACTACAGAGTGCAGGCAGATGTAAATGCTCCTCTTACGAAAGATAAAAAATTATTATTCAGATTAAATACAGCCTATACCAACCAGGGAACCTTTCAGAGAACCAATGCAAAGAACTCTTTCTATGCATTCACTCCATCCCTTACTTACCGTCCTACAGATAATTTAGAGATTAATGCTGAGCTGGAAATGTTTGAAACCAATTCATATCCTGAAACCGCTTTCTTCTTTTATTATCCGAGCTCACAACTTGGCGCAGACAGTATGGACAAACTGGAGAAATTGGGTTATAACTATAAGCAGTCTTATACCGGAGAAGGTCTTAAAACTGTTGGTAAAGCAAGAAACTTCTTTGGACAGGTTAACTATAAGATTAATGAGCATATCAAATCCTCTACGAATGTAAGTACTTCTTATTCTTACTCAGACGGATTTAACCCCTATTTCTATTTTGCTCCAAACCCTGCAAACAGTTCAGAAATTGGAGTAGCAAGAGCTGACCAGTCGACCAAAGACAGCAAAAGAACGTATTTCCAGGTTCAGCAGAACTTCAATTTTGATTTCAATATCGGAAATGTAAGAAACAGAACAGTAGCAGGTTTTGATTATATGAGAATGAATGATAATCAGTATTTTCTATTTACAGATTTTGACTGGGTACCATTTAATGCCACAGATTATTCTAATATGAATGGCCAGACATTGGGAGCAAAATACGCTGCACTACAAAGCGGATCTGATTTTGAGAAAAACAATACTTATATAAATACTGGTAAAAAAGATACCTATAGCGGTTATATTTCTAACGTTATAACACCAATAACCGGTCTTAATATTCTTGCTTCTGTAAGATACGAAAGTATAGATTTCAAAGGAGGACAAACCGGACAAATTCCAACTAAAGCATATAATCAAGGAGCTTGGTCACCTAAATTGGGAATTGTTTACCAGATTATTCAGGATAAAGTATCTGTTTTTGGAAATTATCAGAACAGCTTTACAAGCAATGGATATTATATTTCAGATGCAGATTCTAATGTGACATTGTCTGATCCGGAAACCGCTAACCAGTTTGAAGGAGGGTTCAAAGCAAGCCTGATCAAAGGAAGAATCAGTACAACATTAAGTTATTATAATATCAAAGTAAAAAATACTCTTCTTAATGTTGGTTACACATCACAAGGAAGAGCAATTCAAAGACAAGCAGGTTCACTTACCAGCCAAGGAGTAGAATTGGAAGCAAATGCTTATCTGATCAAAGGATTCTCCGTTATCGCCGGAGTAAGCTACAATGATATGAAATATACGGAAGCTGATGATACAGTAATCGGAAGAAGACCTGCTACAGCATCATCTCCATGGCTAGTTAACTTCAATGCAAGCTACCAGTTCCTTGACGGAAAATTAAAAGGATTAGGATTCGGAGTTGGAGGAAACTATGCGAGCGACAATAAAATTGTTAACTCTACAACGATGGGTACTTTCATCCTTCCAAAATATCTGGTATTGAATGCCAACGCATTTTATGATACTAAAAAATTCAGAATCGGGGTAAAAGTAGACAACTTTACGAACGAACACTACTGGAGCGGATATACAACTGCTAATGCTCAGGCTCTTGCCAATGTATTAGGTAGTTTCACTTATAAATTTTAAAACTGTTAGAATAAATTATTCCCCTTATAAACAATGAAAAGAATAACAATAGGAGCTGTATTATTAACTTCCATGTTAAGTTTTGCACAGGAAAAAAAAGACACCATCAAATCCAACGATATTGAAGAAGTAGTTGTTAACGGAAGATATTATAAAAAATATGTAGAAAAACAAGGTTCTTCTTCTCTTCGACTGGATGAAGCTCTTATCAAAATACCTCAAAACATTTCAATTATTACTAACAAAGCTTTAGAGGATCAACAGGTAACGACTTTAAGCGATGGAGTTCTAAGAAACGTTGCCGGAGCTCAGAGATTAGAACACTGGGGAGATATGTATACAAGAGTCAATATGAGAGGTGCTAGAGCAGCAGCTTTCATGAATGGAGTAAATGTAACTTCAAATTGGGGACCTCTAAGTGAAGACATGAGTTATGTGGATCACATTGAATTTATCAAAGGGCCTTCAGGATTCTTAATGTCAAACGGTGAACCAAGCGGTATTTATAATATTGTGACTAAAAAGCCAACAGGAAATGCTTTGAATGGTACCGCAAGAGTAACATTAGGAAGCTTTAATATGTACCGCGGAGAGGCAGATGTTGATACTAAAATTACCGATAAAGTAGCTTTTAGGTTGAATTTAATGGCTCAGAATAAAAACAGTTTCAGAGACTATGAATTCAATGACAGGTATATTATCAATCCTTCATTAAAAGTAAAGCTAAGTGATAAAACAACTTTAACGGCTGAATATATTTATCAGAAAGCGAAAATGTCTGAGGTAGGTTCAGCATATGTATTCAGTTATCAGGGATATAAAGCAAAGCCTGTTGAATATACTCTTACAGATCCCGGCATTGACCCAACTAAAGTTGATAACAATACAGTAAATGTCAATTTACAGCATAATTTTAATGAAAACTGGAAATTAACTTCCCAGTTAACGTATGTAAACGAATATACGATGGGAAGCGACCTTTGGCCAAGTATGTTTGAAGGAAACTATATGATTCGTCGTTTAAATTATTGGGAAGCTGATAATACAATGAAATTTGGGCAGGTTTTCTTAAATGGCCTTGTAAAAACCGGACCTGTTTCACACAAAATATTAGCTGGACTTGACCTTGGAAGCAAAAAATATATGGCGGACTGGTCACAGGGATATAATTTGGATAAGTTTAATGCGAATGGAGATTTTGATGCCATCAATAATAATGTGGCTGATCACAGCTATTGGTATAACATTGATACCAATAATTACGATAGTAATGGAGAAGGTTCTTATTATGGGCCAAACAATACTGCAGCTTATAAAACATTCAACAAATCTACTCCACTTTCAGTAAGAGCAGGTGCTGGTAGTACAATCGATCAGAAATATACAGGATTATACTTACAAGATGAACTAGGTTTCTTCAATGATGCATTAAGACTTACATTAGCAGCTCGTTACACCAATGTAAAAGAAGTAAACTACGGAACAAAGTCAGAAGCCAACAGAATTACTCCTCGTATTGGATTAAGCTACTCTATAGACGAAAATATGTCTGCTTATGCATTATATGATCAGTCATTTGTACCACAAGCAGGTTTGTTCAGAGATGGAACAACAGCGTCACCACTAACCGGGAATAATATTGAGGTAGGGTTCAAGAAAGATTGGTTTGCCGGTAAATGGAATACTGTCCTTTCATTATATAACATTAATAAAAATAATGAAATCACAGGTGATCCGGACCTCACAAATAATCCGAATGGCAAATATTCTATTCTTCTTGGAAAAACAAGAGTACAGGGAGTAGAATTTGATCTTAAGGGAGAAATTGTAAAAGGATTCAATGCGATCTTCAATTATGCCTTTACAGAGAATAAATTTACAGAAACAACAGCTACAAGAAAAGAAGGAGACAGAGTTCCCGGATATGCTAAACATACAGCAAATGGCTGGCTAAACTATACTTTCAGTAATAATATTCTTGAAGGTTTCGGTTTAAGCTTCGGAGGAACCTATATGGCTGATAGAAGCAGCTGGGATTGGGGAAGTAAAAACACCTTACAAATGGATGATTATGTAAAATTTGATGCAGGGGCTTCTTGGGAAAATTCAAAATTCAGAGTGAACTTCAATGTATTTAATATCTTTAACAGGTATTTATATTCTGGTTCACCGTATGCAGGATATTACTACTATCAGGCAGATGCTCCAAGAAACTTCAGATTATCAATAGGATATAAATTTTAAAAAATCAAAGGTTAGCCCCTCATGGGGTTAACTTTTTGCTATGAGAAAAAAGCATCACCATAAAAAGAAAGCTCCTTCAAAAAAATGGTCTGCCAAGCTGCATTTGTGGTTGGGTTTGTCTGTTGGTTTCATTGTATTTATAGTCTCTCTTTCAGGGACTTTATATGTTTTTAAGGATGAAATACAGAATAGCTTACGTAAAGAAGCCATTGATCTGAAAAAAGAGGATATCGGGACAAAGCCTTTACCTATTCATCTGCTTCGTGAAAAAGTATCATTGGAACTTAATGAAAAATATCCTGTAAGTGCTGTAGAAATTCCTTTGGATAAAAATAAATCCTACCAGTTTGAGTACTATGAAAAAAGCAAAAAGGGATGGAACTATTTCCAGCAGGTACGTATCAATAAGAAAGCTTATGTGAATCCGTATAACGGGCAAATCCTTGCTGTTTATAATGAGAAATATGATGTATTCAATATTTTGAAATATATCCACTGGGGACTTTTGCTTAATTCAGAATGGGGACCGTATACTGTAGGAATTCCAACCGTACTTTTCATCGTTATGCTGATAACAGGAATTATTTTATGGTGGCCTAAAAATAAAAATGCCAGAAAAGGACGCTTTTGGTTCAACTGGGAAAATGTAAAAAACTGGAAGCGTAAAAACTACGATCTTCATAATATCTTAGGATTCTATGCATCATTTATTGCATTGCTATTAAGTGTTACAGGGCTTTATTTTGCGTATCCTTATGTAAAAAACACCTTTACTTTTGCTTTATCCGGTTCATGGGAACTTCCAAAAGAAAAAGAAAGAAAATCTCCGGACTCCCTGATGGCAAAGAATGAAGCAATTTTTGATCTTGCCGCAGCCCAGACTGAAAAACTGTACGCAAAATCATCCAGCTTCAGAATTACCCTAAACGGAAAGAATAAAAAAGGAAAAGAACTGAAAAATCTTCCGGTAACGGTTTACGGAATGGATGGAAGATACAGTGAAAGAAACATCCTGACATTCGACAAATACTCTGGAAAACTACTGGCCAACAAACCTCATCACAAACTTACTACTGCCGAGAAATACTCCAACGCCAATTATGACATCCATACCGGATCCTACTTCGGAATCATTGGAAAGATCATCTGGTTTATGGCCGGCCTCACATGTACATCACTCCCTGTAACCGGATTCCTGGTTTGGTGGGGAAAAAGAAAGAAAAAAGGAAAGAAAATATAATGAAAAAAGTGCTTTTATCAGCTGCCTGCTTAGGAACTACTACCGTTTTTGCCCAGGTAAAAGATAGTTTACAAACTAAAAATGTAGACGAGGTTGTCATGACGGCCTCCCGAAAAAAGGAAAACATAAAAGAAGTTCCAAGCTCCATTACCGTAGTGGGAGAAAAGCAGATTCAGTCTCAGCTGACTGTGAACTCAGACATTACAAGCATTCTGCAATACACTGTTCCCAGTTTAGGCACCAATTCAGGGCAGACTTCCAATTCGGGACAGACATTAAGAGGTCGCCAGGTCTTGGTTTTGATTGATGGAATTCCACAGTCTACCCCACTTCGTAACGGTGCAAGAGATTTAAGGACTATTGACCCTTCAGCCATCGAAAGAATTGAGGTGATCAAAGGAGCTTCTTCCATCTATGGTAACGGAGCAGATGGAGGGATCATCAATTATATTACAAAGAGAAACAAAACAGATAAAAAGATTTCCGGAATTTCACAGATTGGTCTTACAGGACAGCCTTATGGTGGTACTTTAGGAGTAAGAGCCAGCCAGCTTTTAACCGGAAAGATTAAGAAGTTTGATTATACCCTTTCATTAGCCTATGAAAGAACTGGATATACAAAGGACGGAGATGGCGTTTTAATAAGCCCTACTTATAGTATTGCCAAGATGGACAACTACAACGGCTTGCTGAAGGTAGGGTATGACATTAATGAAAATCAAAGAATTGAAGCGTCTTACATTGGTTATTCTTCAAGATCAGATCTGAATGTAGGATTAAAAACCGGAAAATACGGTACCACGCCTACCATTGGTGAAGGAATTGGAAAAGGATTGGAAACAACCCCTCAGGGAACTCCAAAAAACCACAATATCCGAGTGAGCTATGACAATAAGAACCTCTTTGCAGGAACTTCTTTGAATATTAACCTTTACTATCAGGATTTCAAAACAGTTTACGGATACAGCGATACCTTTTTCAATGGTGGACAGTCTAATGTAATTTCAAAAAAAGCAGGAGCAAGATTCAATTTTGATACTCAACTTTGGAATTCAGCCAATTCTCAGGCAGAAATCATATATGGAGCTGATATTCTGAATGATGAAACGGTACAAAAGCTTGAAGACGGACGTTTCTGGACTCCGAATATGAACATGACTAATATTGCACCTTTCGTATTGGCAAAAATTGATCTGTTTAAAAAGTTCACCATCAAAGGAGGACTTCGTTACGAAAACATCAAAGTAAATGTAGATGACTTCAATACACTTTCTACCCTTAAAAGTGACGGAACTTTCACGAAAAGCATTCCTGTTGCAGGTGGAAAACTAAACTACAATGCACTGGTAGGAAATATTGGTGTCCGTTACAATATTGAACCTTATATCAATCTTTTCGGAAGCTTCTCTCAGGCCTACTCTATCAATGAATTAGGAAGAATCTTAAGAACCTCAACTTCCGAAACTATCAAAAGTCTGGAAACAAAACCAATCATTGTCAACAACTACGAATTGGGAGCTACAGGACAACTTTCCAGCTGGCTGAACTATGAATTAACTTCTTACGTGAGTACCTCTAAACTGGGAGCATCATTCGTACAAAGTCCGGACAGAGCATTAATGATTCAGAGATCTCCCGAGATTGTATACGGGGTAGAAGGATTTTTACACTTTACGCCTACAAAATGGATTCAGTTTGGTGGAAGTTACAGCTGGATGGAAGGAATTACCTCTGTAAAAGACGACGGCGATTATTCAACCAAGATCAACAACAGCAGAATTTCTGCACCTAAAGTATTGGCATATGTTCAGGCAAGACCTGTTCCTGCTCTATCCGTTGGGGTTGATATGCTTCACTCTTTCCAGCAAAATAGATTCGAGCCTAATGCTAAAACGGGATTGTATGCTTACGGTGAAGGATATGTACCTGAATATACTGTATTTAACTTCAAATCAAGTTATGAAGTTAACAACAACTGGAGACTGTCATTAGGTGTTGAAAACATTTTTAACAAAGTATATCAACCCGCTATTTCATGGTGGACAGCAAGAGACAGTGACTTCACAAATGCTCTTGGACTAAGAGGGACATTCATGATCGAATATAAATTTTAATTAATCTAAATAAAAAGTAAAGCATATCTTTGCTTTACTTTTTACTGTTATATGAAGAAAAACCATCATCATAAAAAGAAACCGGGCTTTTTCAAAAAATGGTCAGCTAAGCTGCACCTTTGGTTCGGATTGGGAATAGGATTTCTGATCTTTATTATCTCTATTACCGGAGCATTATATGTATTTAAGGATGAGGTGGAAAACATCACCCGAAAAGATGTCATCTACCACCATGAGCAAAATATTGAACAGAAACAGGTTCTTCCTATCAGAGTGATGGAAAAGGCTGTCGCACAACAGGTAAAAGAGAAATATCCTATCCACTGGGTAAATGTTCCTATTGACAAAACGCAATCTTATATGTTCTTCTGGTATGAGCATAATACAGATGCCTGGAATTATTTTGATGAATTTCCTATCTATAAACAAGCTTATGTAAACCCGTACACCGGGAAAGTACTAAGAGTTTATGATGAGAAAAACGGATTCTTCAATATTGTAAAAATGATCCACTGGAGCTACCTTTTGAAACAGGACTGGGGAACTTATGTAGTAGGAATTCCTGTTATCATTTTTATCATTATGCTGATCTCCGGGATTATCCTATGGTGGCCAAAGAACAAAGCAGCAAGAAAACAACGTTTTGCCTTCAAATGGAAAAATATTAAAAGCTGGAAACGAAAGAATTATGATCTTCATAATGTCTTAGGATTTTACGCATCTATATTTGCTTTAATCTTTTCTATTACCGGATTATTCTATGCATTCTTTGTGGTGCAGGCAATGATCTATGTGATATTTTCCGGTGGAGAAACCAAGTATCCCGACTTCTCACACATTAAAACAAAAGCTCCTATTGAGCTGAGAACAGAAGGAACACTGGATAAAATCATTAATACTGTACAGACAAAATATCCGGATTCTTATGGTTTTGCTATAGATTTGGGACATCCGCATATGGATGACCACGAACATCCCAACTTTGAGGTGTATGTGAAACACCTTTCTTATTCTTACCATAAAAGCAGCAGCTTAATCTTTGATGAAAACTCTGGAGAATTGCTACACACTCATGATCCAAAAGATAAAAACTTTGGAGAAAAGGTTGTGAGTGCCAATTATGATATTCACGTAGGAGCTATTTTAGGACTTCCTACTAAGATTATTGCTTTTATTGTAAGTATTATCTGTGCTTCTCTTCCGGTTACCGGATTTATGATCTGGTGGGGAAGAAAAAAGAAAAAACCAATAAAAACAGCTTAAAGTATTAAATAAAACCTACTTAATAATCCATTAATACAATCTTTTTTATAATTTTAGCCCTTAGAATTTAATAATAGAAATGTCATTAATAGATTTATCAAAACAAGTTGCCCTTGGAGTTGACATCGGCGGAACCAATACTAAATTCGGAATCGTAAATCACCGTGGTGAAGTTCTGGATAAAGGAAATCTGAGAACTGATGCCTATGACAAAGTGGAAGATTTCATCGATGCTTTATATGAACATGTTCGTCCAATGATGGAAAAGTATGGTACTGAAGCACACTTTGACGGAATCGGAGTAGGCGCACCAAACGCGAACTATTACAAAGGAACCATAGAACTGGCCCCTAATCTTCCATGGAAAGGTGTTATTCCTTTCGCTGAGCTGATGACGGCAAAATTCGGTCTTCCTTGTACAGTAACCAATGATGCCAATGCTGCGGCACTGGGAGAAATGCTTTTCGGAGCTGCAAGAGGAATGAAGGATTTTATCATGATTACCCTGGGAACAGGAGTAGGAAGTGGAATTATCGCTAATGGAAGCTTAATCTATGGACATGACGGGTTTGCCGGAGAATTAGGACATACGATTGTAAAACCAGGCGGGAGAAAACACTGGAGCACAGGTTCTGAAGGAAGTCTGGAAGCCTATGCTTCTGCTACAGGAATTACCATTACAGCAAAGAAAATGAGAGCGGAGTTCCCGGAATCTATGTTGAACCAATATCCTGAAGACGAGATCAATTCTAAAACAGTATACGAATGTGCTATCAAAGAAGACCCAATTGCTATAGAGGTTTTCAGATATACAGGTCAGAAGCTGGGTGAAGCAATAGCTAATTTTGTAATGTTCTCTTCACCAGAAGCTATTCTTTTATTCGGAGGAGTAATCAAAGCTGGAGATTTTATTTTAAAGCCTGCCAAGCTTCATATGGAAAGAAACCTTCTTCCAATTTTCAGAAATAAAGTGAAACTGGTATTCAGTGAACTTGACGAAGCAGATGCTGCCATTCTTGGAGCGAGTGCTTTGGTTTGGGAAAAATAACTGAAAGCCTTTTAAATAATATAGAGCATCCTTTTTAGGGTGCTTTCTTTTTTCCCGCAGATTACGCAGATTTTCACAGAGGATTGGGCTGTATTTTTATTGTGTTTATTTGTGAAAGCATTAGTGCTATTCGTGTTTAAAATTAAAGTGCTTCGACCCCGCTCAGCATGACAATGCTAATACTAACCTCTTTAAAATATTTTGCGGAGAGTAAACGAGAGTATTTGCATTCTCTTTTCCTTGTGCTATTTGTGAAAAAATTGGTGTTATTTGTGTTTAAAATTAAAATGCTTCGACCCCGCTCAGCATGACAATGCTAATACTAACCTCTTTAAAATATTTTGCGGAGAGTAAACGAGAGTATTTGCATTCTCTTTTCCTTGTGCTATTTGTGAAAACATTGGTGTTATTTGTGTTTAAAATCATTTGTCACATCTATCATTGTAATTTGAGTTTAAGACGCAAAAGCACGTTCAAATGAAAAAGTTTTTCATATTTTTGATTGGCCTTTTCCGGATTAGGAAAGGATAATAAAACAATATAATTACCCAAAATGGATAACAATAATTTAGAACAGATTACTTTCGGAGGTGGATGTTTCTGGTGTGTGGAAAGCTGCTTCAATATGCTTAAAGGAGTACAATCTGCTATTTCAGGATATTCCGGCGGACATAAAGATAACCCGACGTATCAGGAAGTTTGCACTGGAGAGACAGGACATGCAGAAGTGGTTCAGATCACTTATGATCCTGCTGTTATTTCTTACGAGCAGTTAATGGATGTATTTTTCTTTCTTCATGATCCTACTCAACTTAACAGACAGGGGAATGATATCGGAACTCAATACCGTTCTGTCATTTATTATAAAGATGATGCTGAGAAAGCAAAAGCTGAGGAAGCGATCAAAGTATCTCAGGAATCAGGAAGATGGGCTGGAACTTATGTAACAGAGTTAACGAAATTCGATACATTCTGGCCGGCAGAGCAATATCATCAGGGATATTATAATGAGAACCCAACACAACCTTATTGCAGCGCTGTGGTTGGACCTAAAATACAGAAGTTTAAGAAACATTTTGGAGAACAGGGAATGTTGAACGTGGAGTAAAAAGCTCGCCAGTTTTAAGTTTTGGCTAAAGCCGGATTGATGATATACATTGATTAAAACGGACTAAAATCCGTTCCTATTGATGTTTTATATCATTATCAGAATATTAACAAACCGATATAAAATAACAGAAGCGAAGAGGAAATCTCTTCGCTTCTTGTTTGGCACAAAAATAATTGTTTATATAAAGAAACTAATATCCGGGGTTTTGTGTAAAGTCTTTTGAAGCATCAATGGTGGCCTGAGGAATAGGGAAAATTCTTCTATAAGGCTGGGAAGCTGGTTTAGCTGTTCCCGGTAAATCAAATTTCTTGAATCTGATCATCGCCTTTCTTCTGTACATTTCCCAATACAGTTCATACCCTGATTCTTTGAACAATGTATTTTCATCCAAAGAAGCAATAGCAACTCCCGGAGCATTATTCTTTAAAGCATCATTCGTTCTGCTTGTTCTCAGCTTATTAACATCCGCCAAGGCAGCGGATATATTTCCACTTCTTAAATAAGCTTCTGCTCTCATCATATAGATGGTTCCTAATCTGTACAAGGGTACATCCATTCCGCTTGTTCCGTTGTTTCCATAACCCGGATCAAATTCAAACTTAAAATTTCTAACTCCTCTGTTGATCTGAGCTTGTGTAAATACAGATTCTGAAGGGTTGTCAAAATTCAGTTCAGGGGTGAAGTCTGCAGCGAGTGTTGTATTTTTTTCAGTAAATAATTTGTAAACTTTAATTCTTCCGTCTGGAGTCATATCAAAATTTCCGTCTGAAAGAATTTTAGGACCGTACTGCTGTCCCACCTGCAGACCTCTGTTGAAATGAAACCATGGTTTTCCTGTTCCTTCCACTTTACTGGAGGAAGGTACACTTACATCCGTTCCGTCATTTCTGAACCACGTTCCGTCCGCATACTGATAAGATCTTTGAAAACGTGGATCATCATGATTTCCGTTCCAGGAATAATAGAATTCCGGAGTGATACACGATGCATTGGTTCCTCTGTTATCCGGTGATGGTTTCTGAATTCTTTCCATAGACATATATGCCAGGTCATTATCTGAAGCTTTGTCTGTATTCTTCTTCTGAACAATGGAAAATATCATTTCCTTGCTTGTTTCATTATTGATATCAAAATTGTGGAAATAATTGGATTCCAGACTGAAATTCGGATTGTTAATCAACAAATTAGAATATTCAATGACCTTATCCATATCGGTTCCCGAACCCATCACAGCCTGCTCTAAAAAGTTGAATGATCCTGCCGTTTTATTCTTCAAAACCGCTCTGTTCAGATACATGTCTGCCAGAAATGCATACGCTGCCTGTTTGGTAAATCTTCCTGCGTGTGTATTCTGTGTTTTGATATCTGCCAGATTTGGAATAAGCCCTTCCACTTCAGTAATTAAAACATCAATGGTAGTCTCTGCTTTTCTGATCTGAATAGGAGCATTAATATTACCCGGATCTCTGTAAGGAGCCTGCCCGAAAAGGTCAATCGTTGTATAGGTATAATAGGCCAATAGTCCTTTTGCTTCTGCTAAAAATAAAGCTCTGTTTGTACTGTTGCTTTTTTCAATACTTGAAATCGCTGTCAAAGACTTTGTTATCCCAAAGTTCAGGGAATTCCAGGTTGTTTTTACAACATCACTGCTGGCATCCCATGAGAATTCGTGCATTGCTCTCCATTTTCCACCATCACCCCAGTCACTTCCTCTTGTGGGTAATAATGCTTCATCAGTAGAATATTCCTGCAAAGCGAAAACATTTCCATGGTCTACAAAAGTTCCGTCTCCCAACTGGCTGTATGCAGCAGCAAGAGCAGCCTCAGGATCTGCCGTTTCAGAGCCCAATACCTCATCGATTACTTTTTCATCCAGATTGGTACATCCCATTAAAGACAGTACAGCAAAGGATAAAACAATTGTATTTAGATTTAAAAATTTAGATTTCATGATTTCTTTTCAATTAAAATTTAACAGTAGCTCCCAAAATGAAAGTCTTTGCAGATGGATAGGTGGTATAATCAATTCCCAGAGACTGGTTTCCACTCACCTGTTTGTTGGTATCCACCAATGGATCATATCCTGAATAGCTTGTAAGAGTCATCAGGTTTTGTGCACTTACATACAAATTAATACTTCTCAGAAACTTCAGTTGGCTGGTATCAAAAGTGTATCCTAATCTCACATTATTCAGTCTGATAAAATCTGACTTTTCAAGATAAAGGGATGACAATTGAGGTTGATTGGTAAAGTTGGCTCCGGATTCATAGAAGTTTTTCAACACGTTTCTGTCTGAAGCTAAGTTGTTGATATTTAAATCCAATGCGGTATTATTCACAAGATAGCCACCTGTCTGTCCGATGAATGAGAAAGAGAAATCAAACTTCTTGTATTTCATATAAGAATTGATTCCGAAAGTGAAATTTGGTATCGCTCCTTCAAAGATCTTTCTGTCATTCTGGTCAATTCTTCCATCATTATTTACATCTTCATAGATATATTTTCCATTCGCATCCACTCCTAGATAGTTCAGCATATAGAAAGAACCTGCTTCGTAGCCATTTCTGTAGATATTAGCCGTCACTCCTGAAAGTCCGGGCCCAGATACTTCTCCTGAATAAATCGCTGAAACCGGAAGGTCTTTCACCACGTTATTCAACGTAGCACCATTGACATCAAAGTTCCATGTAAAATTTTCAGTTTTGATAATTTCTGAACCTAAAGAGAACTCAAATCCTTTATTAACAATCTTTGCATCTACATTTTTCCATACTGTACTTGTAGGGCTTAACGGTCTGGAAGGGATATTCAGAATCGGATCTTTCGTTACTTTGTTGTAGTATTCCAATGATCCGTACAATTTGTTTCTCCATAAACTAAAGTCTGCTCCAATATTGGTCTGCTCCACCACTTCCCACTTCAGATCAGGATTAGGCGTTCTGTTGATCACTACTCCATTGATCAGATTCAGATTATCATACAAATAATATCCTCCGGATGGTGACAGTGAAGAGCTTGCCTGAGTGATTTTATTAGGGACTTCCTGATTACCGGTTTGTCCCCAGCTTCCTCTTAATTTTAATTCATTGATGATCTGAGAATCTTTCAGGAAATTTTCATTAGAAACCGTCCAGCCTACGGCAACAGAAGGGAAATACCCGTATTTGTTGTTTTGACCAAAACGGGTAGAACCATCAGCTCTTAATGAAGCCGTTAGTAAGTATTTTTTATCAAAATTATAGTTTACTCTTCCGAAATAGGACTGTAGCTCATTCTCCTGAGCATATCCTGCTGCCGGAATAAAGGCTTCACCAGAATATCCGGGATTAATTTCCGGTGGAATTCCCGCTCCCTGATTCGCAATATTTTTCACTCCGAAATAAGTTCCTGTAGTTTTGAATTTCTGATAGGAGAAACCACCTAACAAGCTGAAATTATGTTTATTTAAATTAAGATCGTAGGTTAAGTAATGTTCCAACAATACATTATAAGAATCAAGATTAGCCTGAACATACATTCCTTTCGGAGTTCTGTCTGTAATGTTTGGGTACATCGTTGTATTTCTCTCAGACATTGTTTTATCAATTCCTAAATTGAACTTATAATTCAATCCGGGTAAGATTCTCAATGTGGCTTCTGTATTTCCTAATACTCTGAAAGTATTGGTTTTATCGTTATAAACACTCAGCAGATACAAAGGATTGTAATGAGCATTCATATTAAAGTTGGTATAATTTCCGTTTTGATCATACACGGAACGCGTAGGATTCGCCATCAAAGCATGGATAATCACCTGACCGTCAGAACCTGCATTGGCTCCGTTCGGGATTCCCGTTTCTTTGATGTCACTTGCCGTAAGATTAAGTTTAATTTTTAATCTTTTATTATCAAAAAATGATTCTTCTGCATTCAAACGGGCCGTTGTTCTTTTGAAACCACTGTTCAGAATGATCCCATCCTGATCCATGTGAGAAATGGACGCAAAATAATTTCCGGTTTCCGTAGATTTTGAAAACGATACTGAATGATTGGAAGCGACTGCATTTCTGAAGATTTCATCCTGCCAGTCTGTATTTCCCCCATGGTCGTATAATTTATTGATTCCTGCAGACCTATATTCATCAGCCGTCATCAGGTCTAATTTTTTAATCACTGAAGAAAAACCTAAATACGTATCATAGGTAAACAATGGTTCTCCTTTTCTTCCTCTTTTCGTTGTTACCAAAACAACACCGTTTGAACCTCTTGCCCCGTAGATTGCAGCAGCGGAAGCATCTTTCAAAACCGTAATAGATTCAATATCACTGGTATTTAAAAAGTTTAACGGGTTCTTGGCCTGCGCATTTCCTAACCCGATATTCGGGCCTGTAGCACTTACCGCATCGTTACTCAAAGGAACTCCATCTACAACAAATAAAGGAGTACTCCCGCTTCGGATAGAACCGATCCCTCTGATGGACACGTTCACTCCCGCTCCCGGCTCTCCACTCGACTGGACAATACGGACACCCGCAATTTTCCCCTGCATCAGATTGTCAACGGAAATGTTCATCCCTTCTTTAAAATTCTCAGCTTTTAGCTGGCTTACGGCTCCCGTTAAATCAGATTTCTTCTGGGAACCATATCCTACCAGTGTTACTTCTTCGATGGATGTTGATTCTTTTTTAGTTTCTAATTGTACAGCAACGGAAGTACTGGAAATTTTCACCATCTGAATTCCATATCCTTCATAAGAAACAGATAAGGTCTGTCCAATGCTGGCCGAAATGGTAAAGTTTCCCGATGCGTCAGTAGAAGCAGTTTCTCCGGTTTCTACAACCGTGATTTTGGCGCCTTCAACAGCAGCTCCTTTCTGATCCGTCACAGTTCCGGAAATGGTTTCGTTTACCTGCGAAAAGACAGGATAGTTTGAAGTAAATCCTTTGGCATCAGCTTGGCTTGTCACCAAAAAAATTAATGCAATCGGAATTAGCTTTTTAAACTTAAAAAAATTAATTTTGTGGTACATATCAATAAGTAAAGTAATTGCAAGACGTTACATTGCTTATCAAAAAGCCGCTGTTGTTCCCGCAACAGTGGTTTTCTTTTCAGGCAACGGTTAGTTTTTATTTCGGCATACAAAGTAAAAGGATCTCCCACAAATCTATTTTAACATAATATTATCTTAAAGTCAATAATATATAAATATCTCAAATTGAGAGAATAGAAATAACTATATATCAACTATTTACAAGCATCTATTTTTCCAATATTCACAGAATTTTAAAAATAACTTAACATAATATATAAATCGTCTCCCGCAAAGAGTGAGTAATTTCGTATTCAAAATGTATCGAAATGAAAAAGGCTGTTCTATTGAGTGTCTGTTTGTCTTCATTCAACCTGTTTTGGTCACAATCTAACAATCCCAATGATTTAAAAATTAATGAAATTCAGGTCATTGGCTCTCATAATTCCTATAAAAAGGCTATCATTCCTGAGGTGTACAGTTATTTATCTCAAAAAGATACCCTGAATGTTTTACCGAGGATTCAGTATGAGCACATTCCCATTCCACAGCAACTGGATCTGGGACTTAGAAATCTGGAAATTGATGTATATGCAGACAGCCAGGGAGGAAAATATGCCCATCCGAAAATTCTGGATCTGGTAAAAACCTCTGAACCTTTTGATCCGGAAGGCAAAATGAAAAAGCCAGGTTACAAGATGATTCATGTGACAGATATTGATTATCAGACGTGGTATTATACCTTAGAAGACTGTTTAAAGGATTTGAAAAAATGGTCTGATCAACATCCTGATCACGATCCTGTTTTTATAACGCTTGAGCCCAAGGATGGAAAAGCCAATCAGTTTGGAACCGAACCGGAACATTACACATCGAAACTCTTTGACGATCTGGATCATGAATTGAAAAAGTATCTGGGAAAAGACAAGATAATTACACCGGATGATATCCGTGGCTCTTATACAACATTGAACGAAGCTGCTCTAAACAAAAACTGGCCAAAAGTAAAAGAGGTAAAAGGAAAATTCCTTTTCGTACTGGATAATAATGGAGAAAACAGAGACTTATATGCTAAAGATCATCCTTCCTTGAAAGGGAGAATGATTTTTACCAATTCTACTCCCGGAACTCCCGAGTCTGCTGTTTTGTTTATGAATGAACCTCAAAAAGACGGTACTGCCATAAAAGATCTGGTTAAAAAAGGATATATCATTCGTACCCGAGCTGATGCAGATACAATGGAAGCACGAAGGGAAGACTATTCAAGATTTGAAAAAGCCAAGGAAAGCGGAGCACAGATCATTACAACCGATTATTATTATCCCAGCAAGTTATTCAAATCCAATTATAAGGTAAGTTTTGACAACAACACTTATGAAAGAAAGAATCCTGTAACAGGAAAATAGTCCTGTTTTTGCTATTAGATTTATAATTGAGGAGGCTGTCTGGATGGGCAGCCTTTCTTTTTTTTAAACACTAATGACACTAATATTTTTCACAAATAGGCACAAATGTTTAAGCATAAATTGCATGCTTATAAAGCATTACAATTTACAATCTTTTTATTTCTTTCCTTTTTAAATCTATTTTAAAATGATCTGCAGGATCTCCGTTGGAAAGTAAAGTAAGAATTTTAAACACAGATTTTAATTGCTGAACAAATGGTTTTTTTGAATTGTTCTCCTTGTATAATTTCTCCAATATCTCATACTGCTTCAGCCTTTCCTCCGGAATATCCTTTTTTGCCAGTTCATCCGCCGATTGAAATTTGTACACGTCCAATAACAGATCATCAAAAGACCATTTTTTAAAGTCTTCAGACCTGATTGCTTTCTCTTTCAGTTGGTTTTTATTTTGAATAAGTAAAAGAAGATCTTCCCCATTTAAATTTTTTGTCTTTTCAATAAACTCTTTTGGCCAGTCATCCGGAATCATCCGTAGTCGAATCAGTTCATTTAAATGAAAAAGCATGAAATCATGATAGGATTTTGTCTTTAAAATATCTTTATTCCAAATTATTTTGTCTGTATTGTTTTGTAAAGCTTCATACTCTTTTTCATATAAGGGAAACAACTCATCGAAGCGAGGAACTTCATTTAAAACGACAGTTTGAACTTCCATCTTCTCCGGAGATTGTATAGTCAGAATTTTATATGCCGGCAGGTAAGCCGCCAATGAGGGTACCTGAACATTCACTAAAATATTATCCCCTGCTTTCCTTATCCCCGTATCATTTATATGCATATGACCAGCAAAGTGAATTTGCAAACCCGCATCAGCAAACACTTTTGCTACTTCTTCCTGAGGAACACGTTCCAATTGCCATTTTTTTTCCCCTAGCAGCCCTTTAATTTTTAGGGTTGCTCCATCATTGAAATCAATCATAGGATAGTGGGTAAATGCAATAAGGGTTTTATTGTTTTTCTTTGCTTCAGCAGCCAGTTTTTTTACCCATTGGATTAAATGCTGTTTGTTTGTGAGTACATTATTATAACCAATACTCGCTCCTTTATAGTTGGAAACATTTTCATGGCGTTCATTGATGTTTTTCGGGATATATGTATTTCCGTCAATAGCAACAAGCCATACATCTTTCACAGATTCAACAACATAACTCAAATCCGGAACAGAGAAACCTTCAGTCACTTCATACATTCTTTTGGAATACTCTGCAGACTGTAATCCTTTTTTGTAAGAGTAATTTTTAAATGAATTATCATCAAAAGGAGTACTCCAAAACAGATCTTCTTCTTTTGGGGAGAAGCCAAAATCTTTTAACTCATTCAGAATTTCAAGATATCCGGATTCTGCAATATCTTTTGTAATGACTTTATCTGTTGATTTACTGATACTTTCTTTACTGTAAATCCCTAATGGCTTTCCATTTTGCCCAAGAAAATCATCTTTTCCTCCATCCTTCCGAAATGGTCCCACCGGATCATGATTTCCTGTAGTTAAATAAAAATCAATCCCATATCTTTCATGATATTGCTGTAAAATTCTATGAAGCCCGCGAAGGTTATATGCCTGTCCATCATCCGAAAAATCTCCGGGCATAGCTACAATTTTAATTCCTTTCTCCACAATATCATCCAAAGCCTTAAGAAAAGCAAAATAGTTCTCATTGAAGATTCTTGTGGAATGCAATTGAGAATCCATTGTTCTCAGAATCGTTGGTTTTCCAGTTTTGGGATTTATAATTCCTTTAAAATAGTTATCCGAAAAACTTCCGTACAAGTCCTGGAAATGCACATCTGAAAGAAAAGCGATCCGTACGGATTTCTGGGCGTAAGAAAATGAAAATACAAAAGTTAAAAAGGAGATTATTATTTTATTCATCTTAAAATAAGACGAAATTACAGGAATAGATAAGGAATTGTTTTAATTGAATTTTAAATTATTGTGAAGGAAGTTTATTCTGAAGGGCTCATCTCAGATTTTTTCCCGGAATATTTTCTAATGATGTATTCAGTGGCCGGTTTTAGTTCCTTTTTATTTTCAGGATCAATTCCATCCATGGTAAAAAATTCAACTTCCCCATTGACTTTTGAATACCATATTTTCCCCAGGGCATTCTCCACTGTAAGAGTATCTTTTCTTGTAATACGTTTAAAGTATTTAATCCGGATTATATCTTTAGGAATAACATTCAATATGGGATTTTCTTCCTTGCAGTCCGCCAACTTATATTCATTTTGATCCCAGCACATACAATTCTTTTCAATGGCAGGCAGAGTCAAAAAACTGAATGGATTATATGTATTTCTATTCCCGGATGAACAATAATAATTGCCAATTAAAAAACCTCCGAGCATAAATATACCAACAAGGCCAAAACTGTTCTGTCTGACAAACTCCGGCATTTTAAAGTGCTGTTCATTAATGATATTTATATTGATCTTAGAAAGTCTTTCCGATATAATTTCTTCATCCTGATCCACACTTATTTTGACGGTGGTCAAATTTTTTTTTTCATCATTTTTGATAAAAGTCCTTGAAAACTCTGTAAAATCTTTATAGCCGATATACTGGCTCATTTTATTCAGTCTCTCAGGTTCAATATTCCTGCAGCTATTGCCTTCTACGAAATCTTCATAATACCGTATGAAGGTTTTCTCTGAAATATCATAGAATTTCAGGTTATCAATAAAACAAAGATGCAGATAAGTAGCCAGTCCACTTTTTGTGGTTTTCTCTGACTCTCTCCTTGCCTGCTCAAATACTTCATTAATCAGTAGTTTTTTCTTGGACATATACAGTGTTTTCGGGCATTACAAAGTAGATGATTTTCAATCACACCACATTACGGATTTCCGTAATAACTCCACGCTTACTCACTGTCTACTGATGTCTATGTTTTGTCTAACATCCCTCTTCTTTTTTACTGCAAATTTGCCTTAGAAATCAACAAAAACATAACAAAAACTGATTTCAGAAAAACCAGAGAAAACAGGGATTAAACTCCGGATTGGGAAGCAGATGTTTCTTCTCCGTTTTTAAAGGTTCACTTCCCTAAAAATTAAGAAGCGCTTCGAAATTTTAACAGTGTACAGCTTGCGATAAATACTTCGTGAGAGGAAGAAATACGATTTCAACTTCGAAAATTTTAAAGGAAATGATCCAAATTATAATGATGCTATTAGGATTAGCATTTTCAGATAATAATGCCAATACTTCAACAACTGATAACAATAATTACGAATCCCCTACAATGAACCTTTCAACCGGAACATTGGGAATGGCTCCAGAAGACACAAGCGGCGAAACAGGACAGATTTTGCCTCCAAAAAAATAATTAAACAAAAGGGCAATGAAAATTGTCCTTTTTTTAATACCTTTAGTTGCTATCAATTATTATCATGTATGCTGGTTTTAAATTTCTAGGAATCTTTCTTTTATTCATTAGCTGTAATTTTTCCGAAAACAGGAATCCTCCGGTAAAGGCCCCTTCAACTGAAGCGGACAAAATGTACAATGAAGCAGCTTCTTTATACAATAATGATAATGTAAAGGCATTCACTCTCCTTTCAAAAGCGGAAAGTATTTATAAGCTAAAGAATGATTCCGCCAATATTGCATCCTGCTTAACCTTGAAGGCTATTATACTGAATGATATCGGAGATTATCTTAGCAGTAATGAAAGAGCTATTGATGCATTATCCTTTTTAAAACTTCCTGAAGACTCCGCCTATCTTCCTTCCATTTATAATAACCTTGCGATATCCGAAAAAAATCTCAAACATTATTCTGAGGCTCTCAACTGGTATCATAAAGCTTTACAGGTAAGTTCGGATAATTTTCAGAAAATAACGATCAAAAATAATATTGCAGACACCTACGGAAAACTGAAAAGCTACCCGCAGGCCATCAATATTTACCAATCTCTTCTCAAGAATAAAACACTGCAAAAAAACGAGATTGATTATGCCAGAATTTTAGATAATTACAATTATATCAGCTGGCTTGAAAATAATAATTATAAGGCAGAAGAAGGCTTGTTAGCCGCAGTTGTTTTAAGACAAAAAATCAATGATAAATCTGGTCTCATATCCAGTCATTCTCATCTTGCTGAATATTATCTACGCTTAGATAGGTCTAAAGCATTGTATCATATCAATGAAAAATATCGTTTGGCAAAGGCAATCAAAAATCCCAATGACAGATTAGAGGCTCTTGACTTTCTGGTAAAAAATGACAAAGGAATCCACTTACAAGGTTACTTTACAGAATATCAAAAACTTAATGACAGCATTCAATTATCAAGAGATAAAGCAAAAAACAGATTTGCTCTGATAGAATTTGATGTAGAAAAGAAGAAAGCTGAAAATCTTTTGCTTCAGAAAGGGCTCGTTCAAAAGGAATATCAAATCACTAAAAAGAATATTTTAATTATAAGTATAAGCTTAGGAACGCTTGCCCTTATAATCGGTGCTTTCTTTTGGTATAAAAAACGTAAGCAGACCATGCTTTTGGAATCCGACAATAAGTTAAAAGAACAGCAGCTAAAAGTTTCCAAGAAAATTCACGATGTAGTAGCCAACGGAATTTATCAGGTAATGACCAAGATCGAAAACCAGGAAGATTTTGACAAAGAAAAAGTACTGGACGAATTGGAGTTTGTATATGAAAAGTCAAGAGATATTTCCTATGAGAAAGCTGCCTCCGAAAATAAATCTGAGTTCAGTAAGAGAATATCAAATCTTATCGCATCTTTTAATAATGAAAATGTAAAGACCTACCTTGCCGGAAATGATGAAAATATATGGAAAACACTGAAAGAATTTACCAGGGAAGAAATCTATCAGGTGATGCGGGAACTTCTGATAAATATGAAAAAGCACAGTCAGGCCACCCTTGTTGCTTTTAAATTTGAAAGAAAAAATAACAGGATACAAATTCAGTATACAGACAATGGTATCGGCATTTCAGAAGGAATTACTTACAAAAATGGTTTAACAAATACGGATTCCCGTATTGAAGCTATCCATGGAGAAATTATTTTTGACACGGAAACCGAAAAGGGATTGAAAATTTATATTTCATTTCCTGCTTCTTAAAAAAGAAAAAGAATGTTCAAAAAAATTTTAATAGCTGAAGATCACGAAAGCAGTAGTATCTCTGTACAGAAAACATTAGAAGACCTTAGTATTTCCAACACAGATTATGTCTATTATTGTGATGATGCATTAGCTAAAATTCAAAAATCCATTCGTGAAGGTGATCTTTATGATTTGTTAATTACAGATCTTTCTTTTGAAGAAGACCATAACATACAAAATCTCAAAGACGGAAAAGAGTTGATAAAGACCATTAAAGAACTGCATCCTTCATTGAAAGTCATTGTTTTTTCTGCAGAACATAGATCCGGGGTGATAGACAGCCTTTTTAACGAATATGGAATTAATGGTTTTGTTCGTAAAGCCAGAAATGATTCAAAAGAACTTAAAAAAGCAATTGCTTCAACGTATGTAGACGAAAATTATCTTTCTCTTGATCTTAAACAGGAGGTAAAGAAGCTCAACAATTATGAGTTTTCCACCTATGATATCACCTTAGTCTCTCTTTTGTCTCAGGGTGTTTTACAGAAAAACATACCTGTTTATCTTCAAAACAACGATATTAAACCCAATAGCTTAAGCAGTGTAGAAAAAAAACTGAACAGCATGAAAGAAGATCTACAGATAACAAGCAATGAACAGCTTGTAGCTTTTTGTAAAGATTTGGGAATTATTTAAATTCTGTTAGAGTCACCATTGTATACAAGCCTTTCATTTTGAAAGGTTTTTTGTTTTACGGTTTTCCGTAAGGATTGAAATTCAAAGGATAATAATTTTGGAGTAGAAATAAAAACAACAGAATGGACCTTAAAATTAAGCTTGAGCAATTGCAACAGAAAGTATCAGGATTAAAAGATCAAATTGCAACTGAAGAAGCTACTAAAAATGCTTTTGTAATGCCTTTTATTCAAATTTTAGGCTATGACATTTTCAATCCTACAGAAGTGATACCTGAGCATGTTTGCGATATAGGAACTAAAAAAGGAGAAAAAGTAGATTATGTCATTAAAAATAATGATGAGCCTATTTTTATTATTGAATGTAAACATTGGAAGGAAAGTGCTGATGCTCATAATTCTCAACTTCACAGGTATTATCATGTTTCTAAAACAAGATTTGGTGTTCTAACAAACGGTATTGTTTATAATTTTTATACGGATCTTGAAAAACCTAATATTATGGATGAAAAACCATTTTTCACCATCAATATTGAAGATATAAAAGATAGTTCAATTAAAATACTGGAAAGCTTTACCAAAAGGGATTACAACCTTGAAAGTATTCTGGACTCTGCTGAAGCGTTGAAATATATTAAGGCTATACGAAAGGAATTTGAAAAAGAAATAGAATCTCCATCTGATGAAATTGTAAAACTATTGGTTGGAAGATTCTTTGAAAAGCCAATGACTGCCAACAGAATGCTTTCTTTTAAAGAGTATACAAAAAAAGCATTAGCAACATCTATTAATGAATCTATCAGTTTCAGGCTTAAATCTGCTTTAAACATTAATGAACAAATTGAGAAACAAGAAGATGAAATAAAAACACCTCAACCTATAGATGAAAATAATGACTCTAAGATTGTGACAACTGAAGAAGAGCTTGAAGGCTTCCAGATCGTAAAAGCTATTATGCGAGAAAAAGTTCCGGCAGCACGTATAGCTTATAGAGATACATTATCTTATTTTGGAATTTTACTGGATGATAATAACCGAAAACCCCTTTGCAGATTACATTTCAATACAGCTAATAAATACATTGAAACCTTTCATAATGGTAAAGATGCAGGAGAGAAAGTATTATTGAATAGCCTTGATGAGATCTATAATTTTAGAGAACAACTTCATAAGACATTAGAAAACTACTAAGTACAAACTTCTCAACAATGTTAGATCCAATTGCTTAATCAGTCTAAATGGAGATGAAAGAAGACTTTAAGACAAACAGCTTCTTACATTTTGTAAAAATCAAGGAATTATTTAACCCATTACGGTTTTCCGTAAGGCTAATTTTCATAATAGTTTTACTTTTGGAGTAAAGAAATGATGAAAAAAAACTAATAACACCCAATATAATTTTATACAGTTCGAAAAAGGTATCTCAAATGAGATACCTTTTATTTTCTTATCATTTCCGTATGTGGAATATCATCTTCCAGATATTTTTTTCCTGTATCTACAAATCCGAATCCACCATAAAATCTTAACAGATAATCCTGTGCAGATATTTTGATTTCAGAAGTATGAAAACGGTTTTCTATAGTTTCCACAGCGTATTGTATAAGTTGTTTTCCCAGGCTTTTTCCTCTCGCCTGCTCTGTAGTCAGAACTCTTCCGAAGGAAGTTTCATCATACTTTATTCCTTTGTCAAAGACACGGCAGTATGCCAGTACCTGTCCGTCTTCTTCTGCCCAGATATGAACTGCTTTCTGATCATAGTTATCAAGATCAGGGTAAGGACAATTCTGTTCAATCACAAAAACATCAATACGGGCTTTCAATACTGCATATAATTCAGGAACAGTAAACTCATCAAATGTTTTGATTTTCCAGACAATATTACTCATCGAAACTTATATTATTATTCGTTAGAAATTCATTGGTCTTTTGTATAAAATTAAGAATGTTGTCTCCTCCTTCTTTCTTTTCTGCTGAGGTAACGTACAGTTCAGGAAGATCTTCCCAGCTCTTATGAAGCTCAGTTTTATAATCTTCAACATTTTTGACCACTGCGTTCGGTTTTAGTTTGTCTGCCTTGGTAAAAACAATCGAGAACGGGATTCCACTTTCTCCACACCATTGGATGAATTCCAGATCAATCTTTTGCGGAGTATGTCTTACATCTACCAGCACAAAAAGGTTAACCAGATTTCTTCTGTTCAGAATGTAATTGGTGATCAGCTTTTCAAAATCTTTTCGCTGAACCTTTGAAACCTTTGCATAGCCATATCCTGGTAAATCGGTAAGATACCAGTTTTCATTTACCAAAAAATGATTGATCAGCTGGGTTTTTCCTGGGGTCTGTGATGTTTTAGCAAGATCTTTGTGATTCATCATTGCATTGATCAGTGATGACTTTCCTACGTTCGACCTTCCGATAAAAGCATATTCGGGAATATTTGGTTCAGGGCATTCCTGCCATTTTCCACTACTCTTTACAAACTCTGCTGTCTTGATAATCATTTTTGAATGTATTTTAGAAAAATAAACCATTAAGAAAAGCTCTTAATGGTCATTTATATGTTTTAAACTTTATCTTTTATCCAGTTATACAGGATCTCATTGAATTCATCCGGTTTTTCCATCATGGCAGCATGGCCGCATTTATCAATCCAGAATAAGTCGGAATTAGGAATAAACTTGTGCATATCTTCTGCCACTTCAGGAGGAGTAACATTATCCTGTTTACCCCAGATCAGACAGGTAGGTGTCACAATCTTCGGAAGATCATTCAGCATATTGTGTTTGATGGCACTTCTTGCCAGCATTACGGTCTTGATTCCTTTCATTCTGTCATTCACTACTGCAAAAACTTCATCTACAAGATCTTCTGTGGCCACCTTAGGATCATAGAAAACTTCTTCCGTCTTCTTTCTGATGTAAGAACGGTCGTTCTTTCTCGGAAAACTGTCCCCGAAAGTTCTTTCATATAGTCCGGAGCTTCCTGTAAGAACCAGATTTTTTACCAGATCAGGTCTTGCCAAAGTCAGAATAAGCCCTACATGCCCTCCCATTGAGTTTCCTACAATAGTAACAGGACCGGAAATATGGCTCTCTATAAACTTGATAATATATTTTGCGATAGTGGTAAGATTCGTATTGAGTACCGGCAGATCATAGATCGGCAACTGAGGAACATATACTTTGAAGCCTCTATCCGAAAAAAAATCTACCATTTTATCGAAATTACTCAAACCACCCATTAACCCGTGCAACAGCACTAATGGATGTCCTTCTCCCGCTTCTACATAGGAATATTTCTTTTCTTTTTTTGTACTAAATATCATAAAACGCCTTAATAAAGCCCTGCAAAAATACAAATTAAACCTCAAAAAAATTTTGATTATCCTAATTTAAGATAAAAATAATATAATATTCTCCTTTTTAACTTTTTTTTTCAAAACGGCTTTATTATGGCTTAAATAGCACTTCCAACAAGTCTCTTCATATCAGCATTTTACATTATTGAAATTCAATCTTTAATAAAACTTATTAACATTGAGTCAAAAAGTGGGAAAAAGTGGGAAATTTTGGAAATTATTATATAAATTTGTCCCAAATGAAAAATTTCATTGGGACATATGAGTGTAAAATTGACGACAAAGGCCGCTTAAAAGTTCCTTCATCTTTAATCAAACAGATGGAAAACTTCGACGATAAGGCGTTTGTAGTCAAAAGATCTGTGTTCCAACCTTGTCTGGAAGTCTATCCTATGAATGCATGGGACAAACTGATGGGCAAAATTAATAAACTGAACAGGTTCATAAAAAAGAATGCTGATTTCATACGAATGTTTACGGCAGGAGTAAAAACAGTAGAATTGGATAATGCAGGAAGGCTACAGATCTCTAAAGACCTTACGGTTTTCGCAAATCTCCAAAAAGATATTGTGATTACCAGCGCAGGAGAACTCTTCGAAATTTGGAATAAAGATGCCTATGAAAAGGTAATTTCCACCAATGAAGCTGATTTTGCAAGCCTTGCCGAAGATGTAATGGGCTCTTTCGATGAAGAATAACTGTAGGTTATTAATTGATTATAGTATTAAATAAAAAACACAATTAAGCATGTATCATAACCCCGTTTTGTTGAAGCAGAGTGTTGATGATTTGGTGACGAATCCTGACGGAATATATGTGGACTGCACCTTTGGAGGCGGAGGCCATTCAAGAGAAATCTTGAGCAGACTTTCCGATAAAGGGAGATTGTTCAGTTTTGATCAGGACCTGGATGCACTTAAAAATACAATTGATGATTCCAGATTTACATTGGTTAATCAGAATTTCAGGTTTCTGGAAAACTCATTACTGATGTATGGCATTTCACAAGTGGATGGTGTTTTGGCAGACTTAGGTGTGTCTTCTCACCAGTTTGATGAAGCAGACAGAGGTTTCTCCACAAGAAGCAATGCTCCTTTGGATATGAGAATGAATGTGATGCAGAATCTGGATGCCAAAAGAGTGATTAATGAATATGAAGAAAGCGAACTTGCAGACCTTTTCTATCACTATGGAGAATTAAGAGAAGCAAGAAAGCTGGCGAGAGAAATTGTTCACCACAGAAAAACTAAAAGTATAGATACTACGGAAGATCTGAAAAAATTGTTCAGCTACATTCCGCCTCACAAGGTTAATAAATTCTATGCTCAGCTTTTTCAGGCGATAAGAATTGAAGTAAACCAGGAACTTGAAGTATTGAAAGAAATGCTGGTTCAGGCTTATAATGTTTTAAAACCGGAAGGAAGATTAGTCGTTATTTCTTACCATTCTCTGGAAGACCGTTTGGTAAAAAGATTCCTGAAAAATGGAATGTTCGAAGGAGAACCGGAAAGAGATATCTACGGAAATTATAAAAAGGCATTCGAATTGATAAAGAGTAAAGCAATCATTCCTGATGATCAGGAAATCGAAGAAAACTCAAGAGCAAGAAGTGCCAAGATGAGAACAGGAATAAAAGTATAAAATGTGAATGGGTGAATCGTCAATAGTGAATCATTTAACAAAATAAAATTGACCATTGACATGAAGTAAATTCACTACAAAGCAAATTGACATAATAAATTGGCTAAAAGAACAACAAATCGCCCCCAGAAAAGACTCACTTTTATAGACATTATAAAAGGAAACTTTCTGAATCGTGATGAGATCAAAATACATTACAAGTATTTTCTCCTCTTGTTTGTTCTGATGATGGCCATGATTTATACCAACCATCTCGTCAATAAAAAAATAAAAATTGTAAACGCCTTAAAGGAAGAAACAGAAGAATACAAATCACGAAACGCTTACGCCCAGAGTAAGCTGATCAAAGTAAAAATGGAATCAGAGCTGGGGAAAGAGGTCGCCCGGGATTCATTGATGACCCTGGAAAACCACCCTCATAAATTGCTAATAAAACTGGACAGTACAGATGCAAAAGCAAAATGAATACGACAATAAACGTAAGAAAACGTTACGATGGGGCTACCTCTTTGCAGTGGTAGCTTTGTGCGTGTTTGTCATGTTCCTGGCAAGAATTGTCATCCTACAGAACACCAATGTCCAGGAAATAAAAGACGATTACATTAATAAAAATTATCGTGAAGCCACTTTAAAAGCTGCCCGAGGTAACTTGTTTGCTTCTGACGGTTCTATCCTTGCAACAACGGTGATGAGATATGACATCTATCTTGATTTCAAAACAATGAAAGATACGGTGTATTCCAACAACATTGGAGCACTGACGGATTCTTTGAGCAAAATGTTCGGAAAATCCAGAGGAGAATTCAGACAGAAGTTTGACGAACAGAAGAAAAAGAAAAACCAGTACTATACTCTGGTAAAAGGACTGGATTTCGATCAATACGACAGAATCCGAAAGTTTCCGATCTTCAAAAGAGGAAAAAATAAGGGAGGATTTATCGTTGACAGAAATTATAAAAGAGAATTAGCCACTTCAGAAATCGGAGCCGGAACCATCGGTATGGATAACGGAGAGCTTAGATCAGGACTGGAAGGAGCTTTCTCAAAATATTTAACAGGAACAGACGGAAAAAGACTGGAGCAAAGAATCAACTCTTCCCAATGGAAGCCTATCGACTTCTGGAAAGTTCAGGAACCGGTAGACGGAGAAGATGTTTATACAACTTTAGACCTTAGAATTCAAGACATTGCGCACTCCGCACTGGAGAAGCAGCTGATTAATTTCGAAGCTAAACACGGAACTGTCATTGTGATGGAAGTGGAAACCGGAAAAGTACGTGCTCTTGTTAATTTAAGAAGAACAGAAGAAGGAGAATACGAAGACTCTTATAACTATGCTCTGAAAGATAATATCGAACCTGGATCTACCTTTAAAACCATTTCGCTTTTAGCAGCAATGGACGACGGATTCATCGATGAAAACACAACGGTGAACGTAGGAAACGGAGTCTGGGTATATGCAAAACAGAGAATCTCTGACGGCCACGGAGGAGGAACATATGATATCAGTGATGTATTGGCAAAATCCAGTAACGTAGGAACTTCAAAGCTGATCACAAAGTATTATGCAGAAAAACCACAGATCTTCCTTGACCACCTGAAACGTTGGAAATTATTCGACAAGATGGATATAGAACTTCCGGGAATCACAAAACCGAAAATTGTAACTCCACAAAATAAAAGATGGAATGCCGCTACACTGGCTTCTATCTCTTATGGATACTCTTCCAACATCAACCTGCTACAGTTGACAACCTTCTACAACGGAGTGGCCAACGGAGGTAAAATGCTTAAGCCTTTATTCATTGATAAAATCATGAAAGATGGTAAAGTAATGTACAATGCGAAACCTGAAGTAATGGTGAACAAAATGGCTTCTGAAAAAGCCATTAAAATGATGACAAGTGCTTTAACCAAAGCGGTAGAAAAAGGAACAGGACGAAGCATCTTTACTCCCAACCTGAAAATGGCCGGAAAAACAGGTACTGCAAGATTTGAATACTGGCTGCCTGGCCCAATGAAATATCGTGCATCATTTGCAGGGTTCTATCCGGCTGATGCTCCAAAATATACATGCTATGTCATGATTAGTGAACCCAACACCGCAAAAGGATTTTATGGAGGTTCCGTTTCAGCACCGGTGTTTAAAGAAATTGCAGGAAAAACATTCCTGAAAACACCTCAGAATATTGAAAAAGAAATGCTGGTAGACAAAAAGGTAAACCTGAGCAAAATGGTGGAACCGAATGTTAAAGTAGCAGTCAATGATAAGCAAATGCCCAATGTAGTAGGATTAATCGGTAAAAATGTAATCCCACAATTGGAAAACTTAGGCTACCGTGTCGATTATAAAGGAGTAGGAAGAATTAAAGAACAATTCCCTATGGAAGGCACAACAATCAGTAAGAACCAGAGAATTTATTTGTCTCTGCAGAATTAAAATAAAGATTTAAAACAAAATAAGGCAAAGCCTTATTGATAAAGATGATTATAACAGAATTAGTAAACAGAATCCCAGTAATCGAAATTCACGGTGATAACAACCGTGAGGTGACTGAATTGGTGATCGACAGCAGAAAGGTTATAGAAAACTCTCTTTACATTGCCATGAGAGGAACAGTGGTGGATGGTCACTCATTCATTGCATCTGCTATTGAAAAAGGAGCTGCCGCAATCGTTTGCGAAGAATTCCCTGAGACATTGGCGGATAATGTAACCTATGTTCAGGTAAAAGACTCATCTAAAGCTTTAGGCCATCTTGCCTCTAACTTCTATGGAAATCCTTCACAGAAACTGAAGCTGATAGGCGTTACAGGAACTAATGGAAAAACATCTGTTTCTACCCTTCTTTTTGATGTTTTCAAAAACCTTGGATATCCGGCCGCTTTACTTTCCACTGTAGAAATCAGAATTGGTGAAGAGATTATTCCGGCTACCCACACCACTCCTGATGTGATTACCATCAACAGGATTCTAGCCGAGGCTGTAGAAAAAGGATGTGAATTTGCTTTCATGGAAGTAAGCTCACACGGGATTGCCCAAAACAGAATTGAAGGATTACACTTCAAAATTGCTGGGTTCACCAATCTTACTCATGATCATTTAGACTATCATAAAACGTTCGAAGAATATTTAAAAACAAAGAAAAGATTCTTCGACCAATTAGAAGATACAGCCATTGCCATCACCAATGTAGATGATAAAAATGGAAACGTCATGCTTCAGAACACTAAGGCTAAAAAGAAGTCTTATGCATTGAAAACCATGGCAGACTATCACGGGAAATTATTGGAAGTAGATTTCAACGGAATGCTGTTGAATTTCAACGGAAAAGAATTCTGGACAACATTGACCGGAAAATTCAATGTATACAACTTACTGCTTGTATTCGGAATTGCTGAAGAACTTGGTTTTGAACAAGATGAGATTCTTCAGGCCATCAGCAAATTAAAAAGAGTTTCCGGAAGATTTGAAACCTTCAAATCCGATGGTGGAATTTTCTTTATCGTAGACTATGCGCACACGCCGGATGCTTTGGAAAACATTCTGGACAGCATCAACGATATCAGAACCAAAAACGAAAGATTAATCACCGTATTCGGATGCGGAGGAGACAGAGATCACTCCAAAAGACCTGAAATGGGAAATATTGCCACCAAAAAATCAACACTGGCAATCATCACTTCAGATAATCCGAGAACAGAAGATCCCACACAGATCATCAAAGAAATTGAAGCAGGTGTTGAACCTCAGAACTTCAGCAAATACACTTCAATTCCGGACAGAAAAGAAGCCATAAAAATGGCCATAAAGTTTGCAGAACCTAAAGATATTGTTTTAGTTGCCGGAAAAGGCCACGAAACCTATCAGGAGATCAATGGTGTGAAACATCATTTTGATGACAAAGAAGTAATTAATGACCTTTGGAAATTAATGTCCAAATAAATTGAAAGATTGAATTCATTAAAAGATTTAAAAATTTGATAATGACAAAGAATTTTGAAAATTTCCCAGTATATATCAAAAGTTTAGATCTTATTGAAAAAGTTTATTCATTTCTTCAGAGTCAAAGTTTTGAAAAAGAATTTGAATTTAATAACCAGATAAAAAGAGCGAGCTTTTCAATTAGCAACAATATTGCAGAAGGCTCAGAATATAACAATAACAGACAATTTATTAGATATTTAAAAATTGCAAAAGGCAGCTGTGCTGAAGTAAGAAGTATGCTGATTGTAAGTAGAAGATTAAAATTAGGTAACGAAAATAAAGCGGAAGAAATCATTACCCTTTCAAGAGAAATTTCTTCAAACATATCAAACTTTATTAAGTATTTAAGTGAAAATATTGAGAAACCCAATCTTTAAATCTTTAAATAAATTAAATTTTTAAATAATAAAAAAATAGAAACATGCTATACTATCTATACGAATATCTAACCAACCATGGAATTCACGTTCCGGGATTAGGATTGTTGAAATACATTTCCTTCCGTGCCGGAATGGCTGTATTATTCTCGCTTATCATTGCTCTTGTCTACGGAAAAAGAGTAATCAATTATCTGAGAACAAAACAGATGGGAGAATTGGTGCGTGATCTTGGATTGGATGGGCAGAAACAAAAAGAAGGAACTCCTACCATGGGAGGGCTTATTATTATTTTGGCAACCATCATTCCGGTATTGTTGTTTACAAGAATCACCAACGTGTACATTGTATTGTTGTTAGTTTCAATGTTCTGGATGGGTGCCATTGGTTTCCTGGATGATTATTTAAAGAAAATTAAAAAAAATAAAGACGGTTTAAGTGGTAAATTCAAAATTGTAGGCCAGGTTGGTTTAGGACTAATTGTAGGAATTACCATGTATTTCCACCCGGACATTACCGTAAAAAGAAAATATGCAGATGCTAAAGTGGTCAACAGAAACAATGTAGAGCAAAACTTTATGCCTACAGAAAAAATTACCGTTTCTACCGTTCCATTTGCAAAAAATAATGAGTTCGACTATAGCGGAATTTTATTCTGGATGAATGATAAAGATGCCCATGAGTGGGCATGGATGGTCTTTATTCCGATCGTCATCTTCATTGTAACAGCCGTTTCAAACGGAGCCAATATTACAGATGGAATTGACGGTCTGGCAGCGGGAACAAGTGCCATTATACTGCTCACGCTGGCTCTTTTCGCCTACCTTTCAGGGAACATCATTTTTGCAGACTATCTCAACATCATGTTCCTTCCCAACATGGGAGAAACCACCATTTTTGCTGTGGCAATGGTAGGTGCTGTGATCGGATTCTTCTGGTACAATACTTATCCTGCACAGGTTTTCATGGGAGATACCGGAAGTTTAATGCTGGGAGGAGTGATTGCCGTTTTAGCCATTATTTTAAGAAAAGAATTGCTGATTCCTGTATTATGTGGAATCTTCTTAATTGAAAACCTGTCTGTAATGCTTCAGGTAGTTGTTTTCAAATACAGAAAAAGAAAATACGGACTGGAATATGCCCAAAACAATAGACTATTCAAAATGTCACCATTACACCATCATTATCAAAAAGAAGGATTTCACGAAAGTAAAATCGTGAACAGAATGATCATCATCGGAGTAATATTGGCTATTGTATGTCTGATCACACTAAAAATGAGATAAAAATTAAAAGCTGTAAGCAATAAGCGTAAAGCTTAAAGTCTATAGCACAAAGCTTTTATAATATGAAAATAGTTGTTTTAGGAGGTGGAGAAAGCGGATGCGGCGCTGCTTATTTGGCTAAAAAGAAAGGTCTGGAAGTATTTCTTTCAGATAAAGGAGCTATTAAGGATAACTATAAGCAGTTTCTTACCGATAATGAAATTGAATTTGAAGAAGGAAATCACGATGAAGAAAGGATTTTAAATGCTGACTGGATCGTAAAAAGCCCGGGAATTCCGAAAAAGGCAGACATCATCAACAAAATTCATGACAAAGGAATCAGACTTTCCTCTGAAATTGAATTTGCCTCTGAATTTACAGATGCAAAGATCATTGCCATTACCGGAAGCAACGGAAAAACAACCACTACTTCCCTGATCTATTACATCCTGAAAAATGACGGATTGAATGTAGGTTTAGGAGGAAATATAGGATATAGCTTTGCCAAGCAGGTTGCAGATGAAAACCATGAATATTATGTACTGGAAGTAAGCTCTTTCCAGCTGGATGATATTCAAAATTTCAGACCCTATATCTCTTTATTGTTAAACCTGTCTCAGGATCACCTGGATCAGTACAACTACAATTATGAGGAATATGCTTTAGCTAAATTCAGAATAACAGAAAACCAGGAGAACGATAACTTCTTCATCTACAATAAAGATGATGAAATGAGTAAGAATCTTCTTGAAAAGCTTGAAATAAAAGCTAAAATGATTCCTTTCTCAACCAAAGAAAAGTTACCTGAAGGAGGTTTTGTGAACGCGGATGAGATTATAGTAAAAATGAAAGACGAATTCGCAATGAAAGTTGATGAATTGTCTCTTTTAGGAAACCACAATGTAGCGAACAGCTTAGCCGCTTCTATTGCCGGTAAGATATTAAAAATCAACAATGAAAGCATCAGACATTCATTGATGACATTCCAGGCCGTAGAACACAGATTGGAATTTGTAACTGAAATTGATAGTGTAAAATATATCAACGACAGTAAAGCAACCAATGTAAATGCTACTTACTATGCCTTAGAAAGTATGAAAACACCAACCGTTTGGATTGTTGGTGGATTAGATAAAGGAAATGACTATACCGAAATTGAAGATTTAGTCAAAAGAAAAGTAAAGGCAATCGTTTGCCTTGGAGTAGATAATAAGAAGATCATCGATTTCTTTAAAGACAAAAAAGAAGTTATTTATGATACTTCAAGCATGGAAGAAGCCGTGAGAATTTCAAAATCACTGGCTAAAAAAGGGGATACTGTTTTATTATCTCCATGCTGCGCAAGCTTTGACCTGTTCAAAAGCTATGAAGACAGAGGACGCCAGTTTAAAGAACAGGTATTAAAGTAAAAATGTAAAATGTCAGATGTAAAAAGTACATTTTACTTTGTACATCATACATCAATACAAAATTATGGACGAACAGAACACAGAAAGCAGATTTGAATTTCTAAAGGGCGATAAAGTACTTTGGATGGTCATCCTTGTGATCTCCATTTTTTCTATTTTCCCTGTATACTCTGCAAGTTCAAATCTTGAATACATTGTTAATAACGGGACCACAACAGGTCACGTTATCAAACATATGTTCTTTGTAGTCTTGGGATTAGCAATTATGAGACTAGTGGGAACTATAAAATATGAATACATCGGAAAGCTCAGCAGTATTCTGCTCGGCCTTATGATAGTTCTGTTGATTGTTACCATGTTTACCGGGCAAACCATTGATGGAGCCAGTGCTTCCAGATGGCTGAAAATTCCGGGAACGCCAATCTCTTTCCAACCTTCCTCATTTGCCTTTTTAATGCTCATCATTTATCTGTGCAGATATTTGACCAAAAAAATCACCAGAGAAAGGCTTCCGATAGAGAATATCATGTATATTTTTGGGCCTATCCTGCTTGTTTTTGTATTGGTAGCCAAAGATAACGGTTCCACAGCATTAATGATTTTAATGGTTTCCGTAGTTGTTCTTATCATTGGACAGCTCCACTGGAAATACATTGCAGGATTTATTTCAGCCTCATTTGTAGCCATTGTATTATTTTTATTAATAGCTCTGAACACGAATATGATTGGCGGAAACCGTGTTCACACATGGATGAGCCGTGTAGAAACATTTACCTCAAGCAAAGCAAAATCAGCCGATGTAGATGATGAAAGCGTAAAAGCAAAAAATTATCAGGTAATGCAAGCCAAAGCAGCCATTGTTCACGGCGGAATTACCGGAATGGGACCAGGAAAAAGTGCCTTGAAACAAATGCTTCCTCAATCTGCCTCCGATTTTATTTTCGCAGTGATCGTAGAAGAATACGGAGTGATAGGAGCCGCTTTCCTGATCAGTTTATACCTGATCATGATGATAAGGATTGTAATGATTGCCAGTAAAATGCCGGCGTTCTTCGGATCGTTGCTCGTACTCAGTCTCGGGGTGATGATATTCATTCAACTTTCGGTAAATATTGCTGTTGCTGTAAATCTGATCCCGGTAACCGGACAGCCCCTGCCTTTGATCAGTTATGGAGGAACCTCAATGCTGGTGACCTATTTGCAGTTAGGTATTATTTTAAATATAAGCTCAAGGATTCAGATTTATGATGAAGAAGGAATGGGCAAAAAACAAAGTATAGCAGAAATAAACGATATCGCTTAAAATGGACAAAAAATTGAAAATACTATTATCAGGCGGAGGAACAGGAGGACATATCTTCCCGGCCATCGCCATTGCTGATGAGATCAGAAAAAGATTTCCTGATGCAGAATTTTTGTTCATTGGTGCCAACGGGAAAATGGAAATGGAAAAAGTTCCACAGGCAGGCTATAAAATTGAAGGAATTGATATTGCCGGAATCGATAGAGGAAATCTTTTATCCAATCTGGGACTGCCTTTCAAGATTCTGAAAAGCTTATCAAAATCCAAAAGGATTATTAAAAACTTCGCTCCCGATTTTGCAGTAGGAACAGGAGGATTTGCCAGTGGACCCGCTCTTTATGAAGCAAGCAAAATGGGAATTCCTATTTTCATACAGGAACAAAATGCCCATGCAGGAGTAACGAATAAAATTTTAAGCAAAAAAGCGAAAGCTGTCTTCACCGCTTACCCAAAAGTAGAAGGTTTTCCGGCAGAAAAAATAAAATTTCTGGGAAATCCGATTCGTGAAAATATTATTTCAGGAATGCAGGATACCGCTCAGGCAAAAGAAAAAATGGGATTAAATAAAGACAAACTTACAATCCTTTCTGTAGGAGGTTCTTTAGGCTCCAGAACATTGAATAATGCCTGGAAGTCTCATTTAAAACAAATTGTAGATCAAGATTATCAGCTGATCTGGCAGACAGGAAAGCTTGATTATAAAGATATTTTAGAAGAAACAAAAGATACAGACACCAGAAATATTCAGATCCTTGAATTTATTAAAGATATGGAACTGGCTTATTCAGCTGCAGATATCATTGTTTCCAGAGCTGGAGCTATTGCCATTTCAGAGTTGGCTGTAGCACAAAAACCGGTGCTTTTGGTTCCTTTCCCTTTTGCAGCGGAAGACCACCAAACCAAAAATGCCATGAATCTGGTGGAAAAGAATGCAGCCAGAATGGTGAAAGACTCTGAAATGCAGGAAAAATTCTGGAATACATTATCAGAAATCTGCGATAACGAAAGTGTAAGAAAAGAGATGTCTGACAATCTTAACTATTTTGCCAAGCCGAATGCCGCAAAAGAGATCGTAGACGAAATTTTTAAAGTAGTAACGAGATAATTTGAATAAGAGGAAATCTTTTAATCATTTAATCTTTCAATTTTTAAATAAATGAATAATTTACAAACATATCAGACTTTTTACTTCGTTGGAATCGGAGGTATCGGAATGAGTGCATTAGCGCGCTATTTCAATGCATCCGGAAAAAAAGTATTGGGCTACGATAAAACCAATACAAAATTGACTCAGAATCTGATGAATGAAGGTATTGATATTGTTTTTGAAGACCTTATTGATGAAAGGATAACTTCCCTTCAGAAAGAAAATACATTGGTAATCTATACCCCGGCTATTAAAACGCTTGGAATTTTAGACTATTTCAATCAAAATCAGTTTGAAGTTCTAAAGAGAGCTAAAGTTTTAGGATTAATTACAGAAAATACAGACTGCATCGCTATTGCAGGAACCCATGGGAAGACAACAACATCTACTCTCGTGGCTCACCTATGCAAAGAAGCAGATCTTCCTTTCTCATGCTTTTTAGGAGGGATTTCTGAAAACTTTAAATCCAACTTTCTTTACAATGGCTCCACTTATTCCGTAGTAGAAGCTGATGAATATGACAGAAGCTTCCTGAACCTGTCTCCGGACTGGGCAGTTGTGACTTCTACAGATGCTGACCACCTGGACATTTATGGAGATAAAAGCCATATTGAAGAAGGATTCAGACAGTTTGCAGCTTTAGTACCTCAGGACAAACAACTTTTTGTAAGAAAAGGACTGGAAATCGGCAGAGGACATCAGACTTATGCCGTAAATGAGCCCGCAGACTACTATTCGGATAATCTCCGTATGGATCATGATAAAATCTATTTTGACTTCCATACTCCAACGGAAACAATAAAAGATTTTGTCTGGGAAATTCCGGGAATTCATAATGTAGAAAATGCTACTGTGGCACTGGCTATTCTGCATAATTTAGGCGCAGATTTTGATACGCTGAAAAAAGCAATTGCCAATTTTAAAGGAATTAAAAGAAGATATACCAAACATATTTATCAAAACGGTAAAATTTACATTGATGATTATGCTCACCACCCTACAGAAATTAATGCTGTAATGGGCTCAATCAAAACATTTTATCCTGATAAAAAACTATTGGTAGCTTTCCAGCCCCATCTTTTCAGCAGAACAAGAGATTTCGCAGATGGTTTTGCAGAAAGTTTAAGCAAGGCTGATGAACTGATCCTTCTTGATATTTACCCTGCAAGAGAACTTCAGGAGAACTTTGAAGGGGTTACCTCAAGCTGGCTGTTGGAAAAAGTAACATTAGATAAAAAAGAAGTATCAACATTAACTGATGCTTTTGAAAAAATAAAAGAAAAAGATTTTGACATCCTTCTTACCGTAGGAGCAGGAAATATAGATACCCTGTATGATCCTATTTGTGAGTGGATAGACAAAATTTGAATATAATAAGTATAAACGCAATGCACGCAAAGAAAGAATAAGAATTTGTTCGCAAGGGCGTTTCACTTAGCAAAATGATAAAACAATACTTTTTGCTAAAAAAATTATAATATATAGCCACAGCTGAGTGAAACGCCTTAGCGAACGGATAAAATAATAAGATTGCTTTGCGATCATAGCGTTAAAATAAAAACACAAAATGTATGATAGAAAATGAAATTTCAGAAATTGTTTTCAATGCTGGAATGAAAATACATCGTACGCTTGGAATTGGACTTTATGAAAATGTATATGAAGAATGTTTAGTTTATGAGCTAAAAAATAGAGGATTAAATGTAGAAAGTCAAAAAAATATTGACATTGAATATGAAGAGTTGAAAATTTCTAAAGCGTTCAGAGTAGATTTATTAATTGAAAACAAGGTAATAATTGAAATAAAGGCAGTTCAGGAAATTAATGACTATCATTTTTTTCAGCTTTTAAGTTATTTAAGAATAACAGATATAAAACTTGGAATGATTTTAAATTTTCATTCAATGTTATTTAAAAATGGGGTAAAACGAGTTGTAAATAAATTATAAAGAAAATAAAATTGCTTTACGTCCTTTAGTGGCTAAAGAAAAATATGAAAAATAAATACAGAATATTAAAAATTGTTGTCACTGTAATTATCTTAGGATTGTTACTAAGCTTCTCATTGCGCAGATTCAGTCGTGAGCAGATTACGGACAATAAGATTTCTGTAAAAATGAGCGAGAAAACTCCGGTATATTTTGTTGACGAAAAAGACATCAGGGAAATTGTGAAAAAGGAAAATCCTTCAGGAAAAGTGGGAGATCTTAACATTCCTTCTTTGGAAAAAAAGATCAATTCCCTGCCAGCAGTAGACAGTGCCAATGTTTATCTGAACCTGAACGGAAAACTCAATCTGGATATCAAACAGAGAGTCCCTGTTTTCAGATTAAATAAAGACGGAAAAGACTTTTATGTGGATGAAAAAGGAATTGAATTTCCTATTTCAAGAACCTATTCACACCCATGTATGCTGGTAACCGGAAACGTACATCCGGATGAATATGAAAAGCTGGCGGAACTGGTAGAAAAGATAGACAAAGATGATTTCAGTAAGAAATATTTTATCGGAATCTCTAAAAGTAAAGATAGCTATAGCCTTCTGACAAGTGAAGGAAACTACAGAGTAGAAATTGGAGACCTTGATAATATTGATTTTAAAGTAAAAGGATTTAAAACCTTTGTAGAAAAATACCTTGTGTATCAAGACCCTCAGAAATACAGCATGGTTTCTGTAAAATATCAGAATCAGATTGTCACTACTTTAAACCCCTATTTTAAAGAAAATGACAGTATTTTAAAGGCAGGAAAGATGGAATTGGCAAAAGTTCCTTCCCCAACAGCCGCTAAAAAGACGGAAGCTAAACCCAAAATAGCAGAGGTAAAAAAAAGTAACTCCACTTCAGTAAAACCGAAAGAGAGTACCAAACCGAAAGGACCAACAAAAGAAACTAAAAAAGTAGAGAAAAAGCCACCCGTCAAGGCGCAGTCCAAGCCTAAGGCAAAAGTAAAAATAGAATAAGTCCCTCAGGGCATTTAATACACAAATAGGAGCCTATCCTTATAGATAAAAAAGTAGAAAAAATCAAATCGATATAAAATGGAAAATCAAGAGTATTCAGTAGGTCTGGACATCGGGACAACGAAGATAGTCGCGATTGTCGGAAGAAGGAATGCACACGGGAAAATAGAAGTTCTCGGTGTAGGAAAAGCTAAAAGTCTTGGTGTTCATAAAGGTATTGTGAATAATATTTCACAAACTATTAATTCAATCAAGGCTGCAGTATCCGAAGCACAATCCAGTGCTGGAGTTCCTATCCGCAAAGTTACGGTAGGTATTGCAGGAAAACACATCCGTTCTCTGCAGCACTCCGATTATATTATGCGTGAACATCCTGATAAATTTATTACAGACGATGACATCGAAGCATTAAAAGATCAGGTAAAAAAGCTGGTTATGCTTCCTGGAGAAGAAATTATCCACGTACTTCCTCAAGAATACAAAGTGGATTCCGAGGGGGAAATTCAGGAACCTGTCGGAATGCATGGAAAACGTTTAGAAGCCAACTTCCATGTTGTAGTAGGGCAAATGGGCAGCATCAGAAATATTGCAAGATGCGTTCGTGAAGCCGGACTAGAAATGGAAGCCCTTACTTTAGAGCCATTGGCATCTTCAGAAGCTGTCCTTACAAAAGAAGAAAAAGAAGCCGGTGTAGCCATTGTTGACATTGGTGGTGGTACTACAGATATTGCAATCTTCAAAGATAATATCATCCGTCATACCTGTGTGATTCCATACGGAGGCGGAATTATTACCGAAGATATCAAAGAAGGCTGTTCCATCATAGAGAAACATGCAGAACAACTGAAAGTAAAGTTTGGTTCGGCAGTTCCCGAATTAGAAAAAGACAGTACTTTTGTAACCATTCCCGGGCTTCACGGAAGACCGGATAAAGAGATTTCTTTAAAAACATTAGCGCAAATCATCAACGCAAGAGTAGAAGAAGTTTTGGAAATGGTAAATACAGAACTGAAAGCTTACGGTGCTTTTGAACAAAAGAAAAAACTGATTGCCGGAATCGTTCTTACAGGTGGTGGTTCAAACCTTAAACACCTTCGTCAGCTGGCCAATTACACAACAGGTTTTGACAGCAGAATCGGTTTTGCGAATGAATATATCGCCAATGATAAAAATCAATATCTGAAAGGCCCTGAATTTGCTACCTCTATCGGATTACTGATGGAAAGTTTAAAGATCAGAGACAAAAAACAGAATACTGATGAAGAGATAGAAGTTGTTGCTGAGCAGCCTAAACAAGAAACAGCTGCAGTACAGCCGGAAACGGTTCAGCCTATTCAACAGGCAGTACCCGTTCAGGAGCAGCAGTCTTTTGAAAATGAAAAGCAAGAGAACAGAAAAGCGAAATTGACCTTTGGACAATCGCTTATGGAAAAAGTAAAAAAATTCTTTGAAGAAGTAGAATAAATATAAATGATACAAGATTAATGGTTAATGATAGTTGGAAATAATTTAATATTTATTAATTTAATAACGAATATCATTCATCAGTAATCATCTATCACTTATCAATTATTAAAAGTATAGTTATGGAAAATATAGGTACACAAGGATTTTCATTTGATTTGCCCAAAGGAAATTCATCCATCATAAAAGTAATCGGTGTAGGAGGCGGTGGAAACAACGCTCTGAAACACATGTACGAGAAAGGAATTCACGGAGTTGATTTCGTGATTTGTAATACAGATGCTCAAACGTTAGATAATAACCCGGTAGCCAATAAAGTTCAGTTGGGAACTTCTATCACAGAAGGTCTTGGAGCTGGAGCCGATCCTGAAGTAGGAGAAAAATCAGCCATCGAAAGTATTGAAGATATCAAGGCTGCTATGGGCCAAAACACCAAGATGGTGTTCATCACTGCCGGAATGGGTGGTGGTACAGGTACCGGAGCCGCTCCTGTCATTGCAAAAGTAGCAAAAGACATGGGAATTCTTACTGTAGGTATTGTTACCGTTCCTTTTAGTTTTGAAGGTAAAAGAAGACTGGATCAGGCTGAAAATGGCCTTGATAAACTAAAAAATAATGTTGATTCATTAATTGTGATCAACAATGACAAGCTAAGACAACAGTTTGGAAACCTTGGGTTCAAACAAGGGTTTTCAAAAGCTGATGAAGTTTTAGCCAATGCTGCTAAAGGTATGGCAGAAGTTATTACAGGTTACTTTGATGTAAACATTGACTTTAGAGATGCTAAATCTGTACTTCAGAATTCCGGTACAGCATTGATGTCTACTGGAACTGCTTCAGGTGAAAATAAAGCCGAAGAAGCCGTAAGAAAAGCCCTTGATTCTCCGTTATTGAATGATAACAAGATCACAGGTGCTAAAAACGTATTGTTATTGATCAGAAGTGGGGCTGAAGAAGTTACCATGGATGAGATCGGTATCATCATGGACCATATCCAGAAAGAAGCAGGAAACACAGCAGATATCATTTTCGGGGTGGGTGCTGATGAAGAATTAGGAGATGCTGTAAGCGTTCTTGTGATTGCAACAGGATTCTCTAACGATAATAAGAAATTTGCAGGACCTACAGAAAAAATCAGAATCAGTCTTAACGACAGTTTTGAAGCTCCAAAAAACTCTCCTTTCAAAACAAGAGAAGAAAGAGAATCAGCTCCTGAGACAACTCATGATTTTGGAGGAAAAAACCTTTTCAGACTGGATGACGAAGACCATGATACTCCGTTCAATGTGACGTCTACTGAAAAAAAAATGATTATTGAAGAAGAACAGCCAAGAACTGAAATAAAATTCTTTGATAAAGAGGAAGATACGGTAAATGCACCGGAACAAAACTGGAGAAATGAAGAAGAAGGAGAAGAAGAATACAGCTTATTAGCTATTGATGAAGAACATGACGACCCTAACGATCTTGAGATCCAGTCTTTCTCATTTGATTTTGAAAATAAGAAAGAGGAACCACAATCCGGAACTCCATTCAACAATTCATTTTCAAATGAAAAACCTGTTGAATTCAGTTTCTTTGTAAATGAGCCTATCAGAAATGAGCCTAATAACGATTTTGGACAGCCTAAAGCAGAATTTAACACTCCTACCAATGCTGCGGTAGCTGAACCAGCTCAAAAGATTGAAACATTCTACCAGAAACAGGAAGAACCAAAGGTTGAAACAAGATCAACTTTTGAAAACAAAACAGAAATTGAAACGCCGAAAACTGAAGAATCAGAATTCACTTTCGTGAATAAAACGATTGATCAGGACAGAGTAATTGAAAGAAGAAATAAATTAAAAGAATTCAACTCCCGTTACCAAAATTTTGATAGCACAAGTGAATTCGAATCTATTCCTGCTTTTAAAAGAAAAAATATTTCTATCGACGGAAACAATGCATCAGACCAGAATATCAACACTTACCTGTCTGATAACAACGGATCTATGCAGATCAGAGAAAACAGATTTTTAAATAAAGATGTAGATTAAACGCTATAAGCTATACGCAGTAAGCTATAGGCTATTCTGGCCGAATCAAAAAGCTTACTGCTTATTGCCTAAAGCCTAAAGCATATAAAAATGAGTTTAGAAAATACAATAAACGAAGCTATAAAAACAGCAATGAGAGCCAAAGACAAGGTGGCTTTGGATTCTTTGCGTGCTGTGAAATCTCAGATATTACTGCTTAAAACGGAAGCCATCGGAGCTGAAGTAACAGCAGAACACGAAATTGCTATTCTTCAGAGAATGGTAAAACAACGTAAGGATTCTTACGACCAATTTACTGCACAGGGAAGAAATGATCTTGCAGAAGTAGAAGACGCTCAAATGAAAGTTATTGAGCAATTCTTACCTAAACAGCTTTCTGCTGAAGAATTAGAAACAGAAATTAAAAATATTATTTCTGAAACCGGAGCTGAATCTGCTAAAGATTTAGGGAAGGTAATGGGAGTTGCCTCAAAAGCATTAGCCGGAAAATCAGACGGAAAAAGTATTTCCGAGATGGCTAAAAAGCTCCTGTCTTAATGTGATCCGGATTTCGGGATTTTAAGTTGATCTTAATTTCTGAAACACGTATCTCATTCCATAACTAGGATATACAACCTTTGCATATCGATTTGATTAGAAGCCCGGAACTGTTCAGTTCCGGGCTTCACTTTCTTTGGATATTAAAGTTTGTTAATCAGTTTGATTCTAAACTGAAAGAGAATTAAGCTACTACCATATTTCAGAGAGTATTTAAGTGATTGATTGCTTGAGGGAAAGCTTCAAATGTTTTTTTCACGGTCGTTTGTTTTTCAGAATCATTTCAAATTTAATAATAATATTTTATTATTCCTAGCGTTAATTCACTTTTTTTAGAATATTATTACAATATTAATACTTGTTTAATTTTATATGACTAATCAATTGATAGTTTTTATATATTGAACAAACGCAAAGAATTGCTTAACTTTGTCGAGATAAAAAACAAAATATATGTATCCAACAGATTTAGTAATGCCTATGAAGGCAGAGCTTACAGATAAAGGTTTTCAGGATTTAACAACTCCTACTCAGGTAGAAGATGCGTTAAAACAATCCGGAACTACATTATTGGTCATCAACTCTGTATGTGGTTGTGCCGCAGGTGCCGCAAGACCAGGAGTAGTATACTCTTTAACAGGAGACAAAAAACCAGATCATTTAACTACTGTATTTGCAGGATTTGATACTGAGGCTGTAGTAGAAGCAAGAAAACATCTTGCTCCATTCCCTCCAAGTTCTCCATGTGTAGCACTTTTCAAAGATGGTGAGTTAGTTCACATGCTGGAAAGACACCACATTGAAGGAAACCCTGCAGGAGCTATCGCGGCTAACCTTCAAGCAGCATACGACGAATATTGCTAAGAAGCAACCAGCTAAATATCAAACCGTTACAAAATTTGTAACGGTTTTTTTATTTAATCACGTAAAAAATTTTCTGAAAATTCAAATATCATTATATTTGTTGAAATGGCAACCAAAGCACTTTTCAATACCGTAGTGAACTGGTTCATCCGTCAAAGGATTGACCAGATACAGAATTTTATGGACCATCCTATTGAAACCCAGAAAGGTATACTCTTTTCTCAGCTGTTTCATGCGGAGGATACAGAATATGGCAAGTTATACGGATTCAATTCTATTTCGAGTTATCAGGATTTTAAAAACGAAGTTCCTATTGTTACCTATGAAGAAATGGAACCTTTTATTGAAAAAGCAAGACAGGGATATAAAGATGTAAGCTGGCCAGGTCTCATTAAACATTTTGCCAAATCATCGGGTACCACCAACGCTAAAAGCAAATTCATTCCGATCTCTGCAGAAAGCCTTGAATACTGCCATATGAAAGCCGGAAAAGACATGGTTTCCATTTATGCTAACAACCATCCCGAAAACCAGCTTTTTAATTATAAAAACTTACGTTTAGGCGGAAGCTCTGAGCTGTACGCTGATTTCAATACAAAATTTGGCGATCTATCTGCTATTCTCATTGATAATCTTCCCTTTTGGGTAGAAATCACCACCACTCCGAGTAAGAAAGTTTCTTTGATGGGAGAATGGGAAAGCAAGCTTAAAGCAATCACTTCCGAAGTAAAAAATGAAGATGTAGGAAGTATCCTTGGAGTACCGAGTTGGATGATGGTTCTTCTGCAAAGGGTATTAAAGGAAACTCATGTAGAAAGTATTTCTGAGCTGTGGCCAAATTTAGAGGTGTTTTTTCACGGTGGAATCAGCTTCAAGCCTTACAGGGAGCAATTCAGACAGATCATCGGAAAAAACATCAATTACTACGAAATTTACAACGCTTCCGAAGGTTTCTTCGGTATCCAGGACAGATCAGACAGTGATGAGATGTTGCTGATGCTGGATTACGGAATATTTTATGAATTCATTCCAATGGATCAGTTCCATTTTTCAAATCCGAAAGTCGTAAGTCTGGAAGATGTGGAAACAGGGAAAAACTACGCAATGGTGATTACCACCAATGGAGGACTGTGGAGATATCTTATTGGCGATACCGTTGTCTTTACCTCGATCAATCCTTTCAGAATAAAAATAACAGGAAGAACAAAACACTATATCAATGCTTTTGGGGAAGAACTAATGATCACCAATGTGGAATCCGCCCTTTCCAAAGCCTGCGAGTTAACAGGAGCACAGATCACAGATTTTACAGGAGCTCCGGTTTTTATGAAAGGAAATGAAGGAGGTGCCCACGAATGGATTTTTGAATTCAGTCAGCACCCTGATAATCTGGATCATTTTATTGATGCTTTTGATAAACATTTAAAGACCATCAATTCAGACTATGAAGCGAAAAGATACAACAATATGACTCTTAAAAGGCCGATTGTGCATATCGCCAAAGAAAACTTGTTCTATCACTGGCTGGAAGCAAAAGGAAAGCTAGGCGGACAAAATAAAGTACCAAGGTTAAGCAATGACAGAGAATATATTGATCCATTGCTGGAAATGAATAAATAAGAGAGAAAGATTCCTAACTCTCATTGCATATTAAAAAGCCGTAATTCTATTGAACTACGGCTTTTTTATTTATTTGCTTAAATCTTCTTTCACTTTTTTTGCAGCTTCTTCTACTTTCGAAGCTCCTTTTTTCGCAGCTTCTTTTGCATCTTGCCCTACTTTGTTAGCTTCAGCTTTGATATCCTGACCTGCTTTATTAAGATCTTGTTTTGTCTTATCTGCAGTGGCATCAATCTTATCTTTTGCTTTCTGAGCAGCATTGTCAATCTTATTACCAGCTTCATCTACTTTAGCTTTCACATCTTCTTTTGCATTGTTGATTTTTGCAGTATCCACAACATTAGGGGTTTCTGTAGTGGTAGTTGTGGTTGTGGTAGTAGATCCGTCAGGGTTTTCTACCTGTTCTGTTTTTGTAGTTGATTTTGTACATGCTACAGTGAACACAGAGATCACTATTGCGGCAATAATTTGCTTTTTCATATTGTATATTGTTTAATGGTAATTTAAAATTATTCTGTTTTCGTTTCCTGAGTAACTGGTTTTTCTGCTGTCTTCAGCTTCTTTTCTGCATCTGCTTTTTTCTTTTCCTCTTCCTGTTTTGCTTTGTTTTCCTTTTCAAGTTCTGCTTTAAGCTTATTTTCTTCCTCCTGAAGCTTTTTAGCCTGTTTTACAGAATCAAGATACTGAGGAGAAGACATTCTTATTTTTCGTGCGATATCTACTGAAACAGCTCCTGTAGAAAAGGAGTCAATAGCAGTTGTATCATAACGTACTCTCACTTCCTGTTCAGTCCCAAAACCCGGAGATTCTTTCTTGGAACATGCAGTAAAAAGAATAGTAAAAACAAAAATCGCAGCCAGTAAATTTTTCATGGAACTAATTTAGCAGAAATTCTGCAATTACAGGATAATGATCCGATAATTTCACAGACTGGTCTACTTTATAGCTTAAAGGAATGATTGATTTTGAAGTGAAGATATAATCAATTCTTAAAGGGACTTTATAATCATGAAAACTGCTCGCACTACCCTTTCCTGCTACTAAGAATGCATCCTGAAGATCTTTTCCAAGATTATAATACTCGTATGAATTCGGAACAGAGTTAAAATCTCCTGCCAGAATAACAGGATAAGGAGATAAATCTATCATTTTTCTGATTCTTTTTACCTGATCTTCATGAGCTTGGAATGTAGGAGTCATATGAGTAAGTAATGTTGAAACATTTCCTAAACCTAATTTATCAAGTTTCGTAAACATCGATTTATGAAGCCTGAAGGGTTCAAGATACACATTAATAATTCTTATTACTTTTCCATTAATGTCTATATCAGCATAAAATGAATTTCCACGGGCTTTCTCATCAATAAGTTCTGCCTGTCTTACAATTTTATGCTTAGTTTTAAGAATAACCGACGGATATTTTATCAGATCACGTTTTATAACACGATTTGTATCTTTTTCCTGTACCAGAATAATATCTGCATCCTGTGCTTTAATATAATCTTTTACTTTATCCCAACCATATTCTCCATATTTCACATTAAAAGTCAGTACCTTAATATCCCGTATTGTTTTTAAATTTTCTGTTTTGGGAGAAAAGTTAACCCATCGTCTGATTGGATTATAGAAAATAAGTGTACCCAATGCAAAAGCAATAGCAATTTTTTCTTTTTTTAAGATCCAGATCAGTGTAAGAATCAAGTGTGACAGAATCAGATAAGGAAAACCAAGAGACAGAAGATTCAGATTGCCTAAAATATTGGGTGGAATCCATGCATTCCCCAATGTGCATAACAGCAAAACAGCAACAACGATATGTATAAATAGTAATATCTGGTTCGACTTCATGAAAAAACGGTCTTGGTACGGTTTTCTTTCAACAAAAATCCTACCAAGCAGATAATTTTAACTATTTTTATGATTATTTGCTCTCCGTAGAAAACTTAACTGTGACAGGATAATGATCTGAAATACTTACAGAACGGTCAACTTTATAAGATATTGCCTTTAAAGTTTTTGAAGAAAAAATATAGTCAATTCTAATGGGGAATTTATAGTCGTGAAAACTGGTTGCACTTCCTTTTCCTGCAGTCAGAAATGCATCTTCAAGCCCGTCTGATAAATGATAATATTCGTAAGAATTGGGTACAGAATTAAAATCGCCCGCTAGAATTACAGGATAAGGAGAATTATCAATTGCCTCACGAATGAGCGCCACCTGATCCTGATGTTTTTTAAAAGTGGGAATCAGCCTTTTAACAACATCTTTTATTTTTTGTTCATCGGTATCGGTATTTCCATTAAGTCTCACCATATCTTTTTGAAAGCGAAAAGGATTGAGATAGACATCAATGAACCTGTAGGTCCTGCCTTTAATTTCTATATCAGCCAGCACACCAGGAATTCTTACCTCTTCATCTTGTGGATCTATAATCTGCTGTTTAATGATTTTATGCCTGGTCAGAATTGTTAAGCCTCCCCCGGGATTTGCTTTTTGATAGCCTTCAAATTGATATTTAATACCCGCATCCTCCTGTAAAAGAAGAACATCTGCGTCCTGAGATTTCAGGAAGGGTTCGAGCTCTTTGTTTCCTATTCTTCCAGCTCTTGTATTGAAAGAAACCACTTTTATTTCGGAACTTCCTTTCTTATCAGAATAGTTAACCCAACGTTTTACAGGATTTATAAACGCTAACCCTGCAAACATAAACACAAATGCTCTTTTTTTCCAGCTAAATACCCAGAAAACCGTTAGAATCACATATACTATAATAAGCATAGGAAAGCCTAAGGAAAGCAGATTAAACCAAGGAAAAACTTTTGGTGGAACATAAGCGTTCAATAAAGTACCCAACAGCAGAAATAAAATTCCCAGATGGACAATCAATACTATAAGTCGGAAAATCTTCACAATACTATTTTAGTTGAATCTGTACAAATGTTTTTTCCAAATTCTTGCCAACAGCCATCCCACCAAAGCTCCACCTACGTGAGCCAAGTGAGCTATTCCTCCTCCGTTTCCTGATAATCCAAGATATATTGAAATTACCACAATAATGGGTAACAAGTATTTTACTTTAATCGGAACCGGAATAAACATAATTCCGATTTTAGAATCCGGATATAATGTTGCAAATGCCGCTACTACTCCAAAAATAGCTCCGGAGGCACCTACCATTGGTGTTGCCACAATACCTTTTAAACTTTCAAGTAACTCTTTCTGTTTAAGAATGGAAGTTGTATTTCCTGCAAATTCAACGCTTGCACCGGATAAATAGGCATTGACATTAAATCCCAGTTGCTCCAATTCGCGGGAAAGTTGCTGAACTTCTACAAAGTTCCATAAATTAAAAAGGAAAAATGCTCCCAAGCCACTTGCAAAGTATAGAATCAAATACTTTTTGTCACCTAAAGTCTGTTCCAGAATAGGACCAAAACTAAAGAGTGTCATCATATTAAATAAAATATGCATAATACTTCCGTGCATAAACATATGGGTAATAACCTGCCATGAATGGAAAAAGGGAGAGAACGGATAAAATCCGGCGAGATAACCAATAATCTGGTTTCCCATAAAGTAAGTAACAATAAATACTATAACATTGATTATAATAATATTCCTTGTAATTGGCGGTATATTGTTAAACATGTTTTTTAAAATTTGTTTTTAAAGTCGTTAAACGGAACTTCATAAAAGCATCTTTTGCCGTCCGGTAAAAATTCCGGGAAGCCTAATGCTGTAAAGTCTTTAATCAACTGTTCCGCATCTTTTTTATAAATAAAGTCAAATCTTGACTTCGACTGCATTTTATTCCATTGGTTATGGTAATACTGCAAAAATTCTTCTTCCGTCTTGTAGTCCAGGATCTCAAAAAGGTTTTCCAGGAACTTCATAGCCTGCGTTTCTTTCAGTCCTTCTGGAAGTGAATCTATTCGAAGTACACTTTCATGAGCAATTTTCATGTCAAACCCTAATTCCGGAAGATATTTTTTTATCGAATTGTATTTTGTCTTTTCGATTTCATTCATATGATACTCCAGAGAAAAAAGAAGAGCATGGCTATTTGTATTGGATTTTCTGGTGGATTTATTTCCTTCAGAAACCAACAGTCTGTGCATTCTTCCCAAATCCAGCATTAATGTAACATCTCCTTTATTGAAAAGCCAGTATCCATTGGGAAGTCTCATCAGGTCTTCATCAAAATCTTCATCTTCAAAGAGATTAATCTTTGAAGGTTCTGCCGTTATATTCTGATGGTACATTTCTGTAAGGTTCTGAATTTCCTCCGGATGAACTACATTTTTTTCTTCCAGAAACGGATTATAGTCTTTATCTACAATGATTTCCGGCATTTTGAAAACACCTCCACCGGTTCCGCCTCCATTGCTTTTGCTCGGAATAGGTTTATTCATCATTTCATCCAGTTCCGGATCTCTATCGAAATCCAGGCTTGGAGAAACATTATAAATTCCTAAAGATCTTTTTATGGTTGAACGAAGCAGAGCAAAAATAAGATGCTCGTCCTCAAATTTCACTTCTGTTTTCTGTGGATGAATGTTGACATCTATCTTCTCCGGATCAAGCTCCAGGAAAAGGAAAAAAGACGGTACATATCCAGGTTGAAGAAGCCCTTCAAAAGCTTCCTGTACTGCTTTATTAAAGTATGGGCTTCTGAAATATCTTCCGTTTACGAAAAGAAACTGCTCACCTCTTGCTTTCTTAGCGCCTTCAGGCTTGGCAACAAAACCATGAAGTTTACACCAGATAATATCTTCTTTAATGGGAATCAACAGTGGCTGTAATTTTCTTCCGAAAACATCCACAATACGCTGCATCTGACTTCCTTTTCTTAGTCTGAAAACCGCTTCATCATCATGGAACAGGGAAAACTCAAGGTTTTCATGAGCTAATGCAACACGCTGAAATTCATCAATTACGTGTCTGAATTCAATATTATTATTTTTCAAAAACTTCCTTCTTGCGGGAACGTTATAGAAAAGGTTTTTTACCAAAAAGTTTGATCCGTCTGCTGTCTGAACCGGGTCCTGAAACTGGAAAACTCCTCCTTCAATATAGATATTGGTTCCGATGGAAGTATCTTTCTGTTTAGTTCTGAGCTCCACCTGGGAAACTGCTGCAATAGAAGCCAGAGCTTCACCACGGAAGCCTTTTGTGGCAATCTTAAAGATATCTTCTGTTCCTTTGATTTTGGAGGTAGCATGTCTTTCAAACGCCATGCGGGCATCTGTTTCAGACATTCCTTTTCCGTCGTCTACCACCTGGATAAGGTTTTTTCCGGCATCTCTGATGATCAATTCAATTTTCGTTGCATCGGCATCAATAGCATTTTCCAAAAGTTCTTTCACGATGGATGCAGGCCGCTGCACCACCTCTCCTGCTGCAATTTGGTTGGCTACATGATCCGGTAAAAGCTGAATAATATCTGACATAAAAACGTAAATCAACTTACAAAAATAGTTAATGAAAACGGGAATTAAAATACTAAAATCGTGATTTAATATTTAATTATCAACATTTTTACCTATTTATCCCCAACTGATTTTTTTAATGTTTGTAATGAAGGGCGTTAGCAAGTCGATAAGTCAGATCAGAAAACTTTCATTTCAACCGTCAGAAAAATATGGTAAAAAATAACAGAAACGCTTATACTAAAGACCAATTTTCATAAAAACACCCCTATTTCATCACAAAATAAGGGTATTTACAGCTAGTTTATACAAAAAATTAATAGTGTGTTTTCTATTTTAATCCTCAAAGACAAGTTTTCTTTTCTTCTCTCTTTTAGGAATTCCATGGATTTTCTCATACAGATAAGCAAAAATATTGGGCTTTCTGTAAATCCTGTTGTATCTGTACTTCGTGTTGAAGTGACGGATATGAATTTTATAAGCATCGTAGCCGATGACAATCAGAAGACATATACTGATGACATAGAAGACTCTGAATTCCAGATAATAGTAAGTCAACCCTGAAAATACAGCTCCCATTACATAAGCAAGCATAATACTCATCAATAGTTTGGCTCTGCCAATCAACTCTCCGTTTTTTCTATATTTTTTCTGGGTAAACATGGATACCAGAATTCCCAGATCGGTAGTTGTTCCCGTAAGGTGGGTTGTTTTTACAGAGAAGTTGGAGATACTTGCCGTTAACCCGTTTTGAAGTCCGGTTGCGAAAAGCATCAATGCGACTAAATATTCTGTTTCTTCTAATGTTTTCTGATAATAAAACTGCCCGTATATTCCTACAAAAAGAAGACATATAATTTCCAGCACAATGGGCATAGAATGGGCAAAATATTTACTTTTTTTATTAAAATTGATGACAATGAAGTTGGATAGAAAGCTTCCGAAGAAGAACAAAAAGATCCATCCTCCCACAACTCCTACCTGCGTCCAGTTTCCTTTACTGATTTCTGCCGCCAAAATTGCGTAGTGTCCCGTTACGTTTGACGTAAAAGAGAGAAATATTAATAGGGATGCGATATTTATAGTACCTGCCGTAAAGGCAGTCAGCGTCCCCAACCTGATATTGTCTCCCAGTGTCCTGCTGTTACTATAATTTCTTAACATTTTTAATCGTTTTTAAATTGTGTTTAATCTTTAGACCTCTACAAAGATCTCTGCCAGCCTTCCTCTTTCCGGAAGTTTTTCTCTTACTTCAACAGTAATTTCATGAGACTTCAGCTCTTTGCATTTTTTGATATAAGGAATCAGATCAAATTTGCCTTTTCCTTTGCTTTTGATGGATGGAGAATAATAAGCTTCCTCAATATTTTCCGCCTTTACATACTGGTTGAATGTTCTTTGAAAACTTCCTGTAAAGACATCACAGATGATTTTATTAACCAGATGAGGATATTTATTACTGATAATTCCAAAGGCATCACAAAATTCTGTTGGCCTGATTTTATTGAAAACAGATGTTTTGGTGCTGAACAAAAGATCTCTGATAGAATCTCCGGAATCATACCCGGAAGTCAAAAGAATATTATATTGGTTCTGATCTTCTGCTGCATCTTTCTCTTTAAGTACTTTTTTCAATATATTCAATGACTCAAGAGAGTAATCTGTTGCAATTAAAATTGTTTTAGTCATGTTCTTATTATTTTGTATTGTGTTTATCTTTTTTGATGATACAAAACTAGAACGACCATATTAGAAGATCTTTGGAATGGAATTAAAATGTGATTAAAGAGATTAAAATGAGATTAGAAAATTGTTAAGGGGAATTAATATTGGAAAAATCAAAAATCAAAAACAGGAAATAACAGCTTGTTTTTCAGAACCAAACAAACTAAAACAGATAGAGAAATGCTAAAATAGTGATTCTTATTTGTCCATTACTTCGCCTTTCTGCATCATGCTATAGAAATTCGGGAACTTCATCTGTACCGTTGTCCCCTGATTCTCGTGCGAGCTTACAATTAGTTCTCCGTGATGCATTCTTACGATGTTTCGCGCCAATGGAAGTCCGATTCCGTAGCCTTCATAGTTATTTGTATTAGAAGCTCTGAAGAACGGATCATAGATTTTGTTCATTTCCACTTCAGGAATTCCAATACCATTATCTTTTACAATAATGTACACATCCGAATTGGTCGCTCCCAGAGATACTTTAACCTGCTGGAAATTAGAATATTTACAGCCATTACTGATAATATTAGCTACCGCAAGATGCAATAACTGCTCATTCCCCTGTACTTTTAGTTTCTTCGGATTATCAGGAAGCATACTGATATCGAGATAGATATTATTTCGGGAATCAATTCTTCTGAGGGTTTCAATAACGTCCCAAAGCAGCTGATCAATTCTTACCTTATCCATTTTCTGAACCTTTCCGTCAAATCCGGTTTGGGCAATCATTAATAAGGCTTTGATCTTTTTATCCAGCTTTTCGGCTTCATCCAGAATGATTCCCAGGGTTTCTTTATATTCGTCCGCTGTTCTGCTGATAGAAAGGGCAACATCAGCTTCTCCCATAATAGACGTAAGAGGAGTTCTTAGCTCGTGGGAAACATTTCCAATAAGGTGATTCTGGGTTTCGAAAGAAGTTTCAATACGGTTGAGCATATCATTAAAGGTATCCACCAGCTCGTTAAGTTCTTTATTATCAGGCTGAGACTCAAGTCTTAAGTGAAGATTTTCAGAACTGATCTCCTTTACTTTTCCAGTGATTTTTAAGATCGGTCTGAATAAAGTTTTAGATAAATAAAAAGAGAAAATCATACTAAAGAACAGAGACAGTACGATACAGGTAAGCAGTGTTCGCTTTAAAAAACCCAGATAATAAACGACATAATGGTTTTTAGCAGAAGCAATAGCAATATAATCTTTATCATCATATCTGAAACTCTGTCCTATATAATAAAATTCTTCATCATTATAATTGGACTCTCCTTCTTTGATGATATTTTTAAAGAAATAGGCAGGAATATGAACTTCCTGAGATATTTTTTTGAAATTGGAATCTGTAGGAACGGCAAAAACATAGTCTTTTTCCATCGGAAGCTCTTCATCATTCAGGCTGCTGAGAACATAATTTTCCGGAAGGTCGAGATGATCTTTGCTTTTTTCGATCTGAACAATTGTTGCTGTTCTGATCTTCAGCAACTCATAAAACCTCTGGTGCGAAAAATTAACAATTGAAAAGTACACCAAACCACTGAACAACAAAATGATGGCGGTAAAAACCAACATCAAAAGTACCATCGTTTTGGTCTGATTTGTAATAACTTTATTAAACATTCATTATGTCTTTTTCAACACATATCCCATTCCTATCACAGTATGAATCAACTTATTATCATCCTGGCTATCCAGTTTCTTTCTTAAATAATTTACATACACATCTACCACATTGGTTCCCAGCTCGTAATTTACACCCCAAACTGCATCCAGAATTTCGGCTCTTGAAATTACTTTTTCCGGGTTATTCAGGAAATACAGCAAGAGTTTATATTCTGTGGAAGTAAGGGAAATATCTTCACCGGCACGGGTTACTTTCTTGGTGTAGTCATTCACCATCAGATCCGAAAACTGAAAAACATGTTCATTATCCGGCTCCGGTTCAGCAATTTCCATTGGACCGTTGTTATTGCTTCTCCTTAGTAAAGACTTTACACGGGCTACCAGTTCAATGAATTTAAAAGGTTTCACCAGATAATCATCTCCGCCACTTTCCAATCCGAGAACAATGTTTTCAGAAGTTCCCAAAGCAGTTAGAAATAAAATCGGAACGCTCTGATTGGTTTTTCTTATTTCTTTACATACGTCCAGACCATTCATTTCCGGAAGCATAATGTCTAAAATTACCAGATCGAAATCATTAGCCTGCACCAGCTGCACTCCTGTACGCCCGTCAAAGGCAACAGAAATTTCATATCCATTTTCCTGAAGCCCCTTTTTAATAAAGGAAACTACACTGGTTTCGTCTTCGATAAGAATAATTTTTTTCATAGATGAAATAAGGAGTTTTACAAAAATAGGGAAATTTTCTTGGGGAGAAAAGGCGAAAAGATCTGAGAAAGCCAAAGGCAAATAATAATTTTCAATGAATTGATTCTTTCCCATATCCAAACTCTATAGAATAATATTACCTTTGTTTTGAATATAATGATGAAAAAATAATCAGGTTAAATTGCACACAGTATGAATGACTTTTTAATAGGTATCGGCAAGAGACTAAAGGATATTAGAAAAAAGAATAATTTAACCATTAATGAATTGGCTTTCAAAGCTAATGTGAGCAACGGCCTTGTTTCCAGGATTGAAAACGGAAGAACGATCCCTTCCCTTCCTGTTCTCTTAGATCTGATCCAATCGCTGGAGATTGATGCCAGTTATTTTTTTGAAGGGGTTGAAAAAAAGTCCAACGCCAAATTCATCTATGTTCCAAAGGAAAGCCAGCAAGTCATTGAAAAAGAAGTAGAAGCTGAGGGATTCAAATACATGCATATCTTCAGCAAGAGTCTTCATTCTTTAGGCTTTGAAGCCGTATTGCTGACTCTTGAACCCAATTCTAAAAGAGAAAAGGTCATTACCGATGCCTGGGAATTCAAATATATTCTAAAAGGCGAAGTAAAATATGTAATTGATAATGAGGAAATCATCCTTAAAGAAGGAGATTCGCTTTATTTCAACGGAAAATTTCCTCACGTTCCGGTAAGTATTAGTGATGAAAGCTGTGTGATGCTTGTTCTTTATTTTTATACGGCTTAAATACTTTTTTTAACGCAAAAGAATACGCAAGGAAAATATAAAACTTAGCGTATATTTCTTGTTCGCAAGGGCATTTCATTCAGCAATGCATCAAATTATAATCGCTTTATTCAGCTATTTTCTATATCATTCCTCAAATTCCGATTTCCAAACCATTACAAAAGTTTACAAATATGCAACTTTTGATTTTCTCTTTTCTTCTAAGATGAACGAAATATGAACTAAAACAAGCCTTTTTTCAGCATGTTTCTATTCCTGATATTTTGGGAAAACATTTACTAAAAACGTTGAAATAGTCACTTTAAACCCTATTTTGTAGAATTTTCAAAAGGTAACTTCAATTGATTGTAAAGTAAAAAAGACGTAATAAATCGGGTTTATTTGTTAAATAATACTTAATATAAAATATTTATATATATTAAAATTATTAGCGTGATTTGCATAAAAAATTTAATATATGTAAAAATGAAAACAAAATTAGAGAAATTACTTACCCTTGTTTTTGTCTGTTTCATTGTCTTTGTTTCAGCGCAAAAACAGTTAATTATAGGAACTGTTCTTGACGGCAGCCAGCCTCTTCCCGGGGCTACCATCAAAATAAAAGGCTTATCTAAAAATATAACTACTGATATCGAAGGAAAATTTACCATCAACGATATTAAAGAAGGCCAATACACATTACAAATCAGCTATATAGGTTATGAATCTTCAGATATTACTATTGATCTGAAACCAGAACAAACGGTTGACTTAGGAATTATTAAACTTTCACAACCTAGAAAAAATATTGATGAAATTGTCGTTACCGGAACGTTGAAAAATACAGAAGCGAGAGCTTTAAACCTTCAGAAAAATGCCATCAATATTACCAATGTGATTGCCTCAGACGGAATTGGAAAGCTACCGGACAGAAATGCAGCAGAAACCGTACAGCGTGTGCAGGGAGTTTCTATTGAAAGAGACCAGGGAGAAGGAAGATTTGTTTCCCTGAGAGGACTTCCGCCATTCTGGGCATCCACAACCATCAATGGAAACAGACTTCCCACTGCAGAGGAAGAAACGACTTCCAGAGCAACAGCATTCGATTTTTTTCCTACAGAACTGATCTCCTATGTACATGTAAACAAATCTTTTACCCCAGATATTGAAGCAGACGGAATAGGCGGTGGTGTCAATTTCATCACCAAAACTCCACCGATGAAAACAGAATTTAAAGCCACTGTGGGAACCGGCTATAATGCAAAGTCTGACAAAGGGGTTTACAACCTTGGATTTTTGTACGGAGGAAGAACGAAAGATAAAAAATTCGGGTATCTATTCAACTTTGCACATTTCATCAGAAATTGGTCTACAGATAATTTTGAAGCACGAAGAAGTGGTGACGAAGGCGTTTTCAGGCTGGAACTTCGTGATTATAACGGGGTGAGAAAAACAACCGGGATCAATACCGCTTTTGAATATGTGTTGTCTCCAAAAACAACCTTCTATTTAAAAGGAATGTATGGTACTTTATCGGATGATGAAACCCACTATAAACACAGAATCCGTTTTGATAAATTCAGCAGTGCTAATAATACAGCAAGAGTGGAGCTTCAGAATATCCATAACTTACTGATTACAGAGCTTACTTCTGTTTCTTTGGGAGCAGTTCATAACTTAAATAAAGGAAAAATTGACTGGGATTTATCTTACTACGACAACAAATTCAAGTATGGAAATATTCCTGATAAGCAGAACAACTCTTACTATGTCATCAAGTACACTCAGTCTGGTGTAGGTATTAATCCTGATTATATTTCCAATCATGGAAATGGTCCCAGAGCCTATTGGAAAGCTGACGGTGGTAAATTAGATTATAAAAATCCTGATGCATTATTTGGTTTTTACAGTGATCCAAACTTTAAAATGGATGCTTCGCAGATGAGATTTACAGATCTTGAATTTTATAAAGTTTTTGTAGAGGAAAAGGATAAAATCGTAGCGGCTTTCAACCATGAGATCAATGCTTCTGATCAACTGACCTTAAAATATGGTTTTAAATACCGAGATAAAGAACGTAATGCAAGATTTTCAGACATTTTCTACAACTGGGGCAGTGGTACAGCACCTCTTTTGTCTGATTATTCTCAATATATCACAACACAGCCCAACGGACCGAAATATTTAAGTGAAATGAATGCCCACATCGGAAACACTTTCGGGCCTGTACTTTCTACCGCAGGAATGAACCAGTTTTGGTATGATCAGCAGGGAAATCTGAAAATTAATACAACTGATTCTGAAGCATTGGAATATAATAAAGCATTAGGGAGAAACTTTGATGTGTTTGAAAAACATGCAGATGCTTACGGAATGGCAACCTATAAACTGAATGATAAAATCATCATTTTAGGAGGAATCAGATTATCAAATACCCATACCAAAGTAAGGGGATACAGTGTGAATGATAACGTTCTGACACCGGTAGAAAATACCAAAAACTATCTGGCTGTTCTTCCGATGATTCATTTAAAATATACGTTGAACGATAAAACCAATCTTCGTTTCGCTGCAACAAGAACTTTTTCCAGACCGAATTTTGGTGATCTGACTCCGGGAGGAACTTATATTGAAGCAGACAACGAGTTCAAAGGTGGAAACCCTAATCTTAATCCTACGTATTCTTTAAATTTTGACCTGATGGGAGAATACTATTTTTCCAATGTCGGAATTCTGAGTGGCGGTGTTTTCTATAAATCAATTACTGATCCTATTTTCCAGGATTCTTTTATCGGAGATTACAATGGAATCAACGGGGTACAATTTACAGCTCCTAATAACGGAAAAGCAGCATGGCTGGGAGGAATTGAGTTGGGAATTAATAAAAGATTTGACTTCCTTCCGGGGTTTTTACAATACTTTGGAGTACAATTGAATGCCACCTTCATGACTTCCGAAATGGAAAAACCAAGCGGAAGAACGGTAGCCCTTCCCTACCAGGCCAAAGAGTTGTACAATGCGCAACTTTTCTTTGAGAAAAAAGGATTCAATGCAAGACTGGCTTACAACTACAAAGGAAAGTATGCCGTAGAATATGCAGAAGAAGATATCAATGATTCTTATTATGGTAAATACAGCAATCTGGATTTCGGAGGTTCTTATCAATTTACCAAATACCTGACTTTGTATGCGGATGTGAACAATATTCTGAACAAACCGCTGATCTATCACTTCGGAAAAAGCGAAGACCGTCCGGAACAGGTGGAATATTATGGAGTCCGATTCAATCTTGGAATAAAACTGAACTTCTAAACCATTACCATGGCCAGAACAATCAATAAAAAAACATTAGTAACACTGAAAGCCGCTTTTGCTGCTTTCGGTGTTTACTTCTGCATGTATGGTTTCAGAAAACCTTTTACCGTAGCTTCTTTCGAGGAACTTTCTTATTTTGGGGTAGATTATAAAATTCTGATTATCATTGCCCAGGCTGTAGGCTATTTTATTTCAAAATTCATTGGGATCAAATTTATTTCCGAACTGAAACCTCAGAAAAGACTCACTTATCTGTTTGTTTTCATTGGCATTGCAGAACTTGCATTATTAGGATTTGCAGCTGTTCCTGCTCCTTATAATATTCTGTTTATGTTGATCAATGGTATTCCGTTGGGAATGATCTGGGGAATTGTTTTCTCTTATATTGAAGGACGAAAAACCACAGAAATCATCGGACTATTTTTATGTTCAAGCTTTGTAGTGTCTTCAGGTTTTACAAAATCGGCAGGAAAATTTCTGATGGATACTTTCTCGGTTTCAGAATTCTGGATGCCTTTTTCAGCCGGACTTATTTTCATAATTCCATTGATTCTTTTCGGGCTATTGCTTGAAAGAATCCCCCAACCTTCGGACGAAGATATTTTACTTAAAAACAAGAGACAACCGTTGAATGGATCAGAAAGAAAAGCTTTGATTCAGCAGTTTTTTGTTCCGATCGTATGTATCATCTTTTTATATATCAGTTTAACGGTTTTAAGAGACTTCAGAGATAATTTCAACCGAGAGATCTGGGACGGACTGCATTTTAGTTTTGACAGCTCTATTTTCACCTTAACGGAAATACCTATCGCCGTAATGGTTCTGGTGATTTTAAGCTTTATGGTAAAAGTAAAAAACAATAAAAAGGCATTTGCCTATTATCATTATATCCTTTTTGCAGGCATTCTTACGGTAGGACTTTCTACGTATCTGTTTCAGCAAGGTTCTCTATCGCCTTTTTTATGGATGACAATTTCCGGCTTCGGAATGTACATCTGTTATATTCCTTTTAATGGAATTTATTTTGATCGGATGATTGCCGCTTTTGAGATCAAAGGAAATGTAGGTTTTCTGATCTATATTGTGGATTCTTTCGGGTATCTGGGAAGCGTTCTGGTTCTATTGTACAAAAACTTCGGATCAGCTCAGACCTCGTGGCTTACTTTTTATATCAATTTAAATTACATTATAACAATAACGGTTTTAATTCTTTCTGTGGTTGCTTTTCTGGCTTTCAGGAACAAATCAAAGCCGAAATCAAACTCAAACTCTAATCAATTCATCAATTTCGATACGTCGAAAATTTTATAAATTATAGTACAATGACAACAAAATTTGATTTACTCGTTGTAGGAGGTGGAATTTTAGGAACATTCCATGCTTATCATGCGCTGAAGAAAAATCTTAAAGTAGCTTTACTGGAAAGAAACTCGGTTCCTCAAGGTGCTACGGTAAGAAATTTCGGACAGGTGGTACCTTCCGGAATGGATCTTAAGTGGCAGAATTTCGGAAGAGAAAGTCTGGCCATATACAATGAACTTCATGATCAGGCAGATCTTACTATCAGACAAAACGGTTCGGTATATATTGCTTCCAATGATGAAGAGCTTCAGTTGATTGAAGAACTTTATGAAATCAACAGAAACAATGATTATGAATCTGTTTTATTATCCAAAAATGACTGCATCAAGAAATTTGATGGACTTCGTTCAGACTATTGCAAAGGAGGTTTGTTTTTTCCACAGGAACTTTCCGTAGATTCTGCAGATATGATTGTAAAGCTTCACAAGCTGCTTCAGGAAAAAATGGGACTGCAGATTTTCTACAATACAACGGTTCTTGAAACCCATGAAGATGATCTGAAATGTATAGCTATTACTGCAGATGGAACAGAATTCAATGCTTCCAAAATCATCATCTGCGGTGGACACGAGTTTAAAACTTTATATCCTAAAGTATTCAATGACAGCGATCTTGAGGTGAGTAAACTTCAGATGCTTCAGACCAAACCTCAAGGAATCTATTCTCTTCAGGGAAATATCCTTACAGGGCTTTCTGTGAGAAGGTATGAATCTTTCAGCGAATGTTCTTCTTTTCAGAAAATCAAGGCTTTAGAAGACCCCAACTCATTTGAAAAGAAATACGGAGTTCATATTTTATTCAAACAGGCTCTTGATGGTTCTATCATCATAGGAGATTCTCACGAATATGCAGATGCTAAAAACGCAGATGATTTGGGATATGATCTTAATATGGAGATTGATGAATTCATGATTCATGAGGCAAAAAAAATTATTGATCTTCCCACCTATGAAATTCAGAGACGATGGTTCGGAATCTATTCTCAATGCAAAACGAAAGATATTTTTGAGCACAGCCCATCTGCCAATATTCATATTGTAACAGGGATCGGAGGAAAAGGGATGACCGGAAGCGGTGGCTTTTCCAAATTTAATATTGAAAAAATATACGCATAACATTGACATGAAAAATATAGAATTACTCGTTCTGGATATGGCCGGAACAACAATTGATGAGGATAATGTAGTTTACAAAACGCTTACTAGTGCCGTGAATGATTATGGCTACAATGTAAGCCTGGAAAAAGTATTATCCAGCTGTGCCGGAATGGAAAAACTGGAAGCCATTACCAGTCTTTTAAAGGAAATCAATGGGAACGAAGAAGATGCTCCTGCTATTTTTGAGAATTTTTCTGATCAACTGAAAGAATCTTATCAAAATCTGGATGTAAAACCTATTAACGGAGCAGAAGGTTTCTTATTGAATATGAAAGCTCAAAACAAGAAAATCGTTTTGAATACAGGCTATACCTCAGAAATCGCCCATCAGCTTTTAGATAAACTCAACTGGAAAGAAAATATTCATTTTGATGCTTTGATTACTGCTGATGATGTTTCAGAAAGCCGCCCAAGCCCTGAAATGATCCAACTTGCGATGAAGAAATTCAATATTACTGAAGCAAGTAAAGTTTTAAAGGCTGGTGATTCTGTTATTGATATTGAAGAGGGAAAAAATGCAGGTTGCGGATTAACAGTAGCCGTACTTTCCGGAGCTCAAACCCAGTCAGAGCTTGAAAAAGCATCTCCGGATTATATTCTGAATACCATTTCTGAAGCTGAAGGTATTCTTTAATCCATTTTTTCAGATTATTTTTAAATACTTCTTGACACAAATGTTTTCATGGTTTTTCCATTGGAAATGTTTGTGTTTTTACCATCCCGTCAAATTTTCAATTTGACACCCGGGAATATCGTACGTTCGATTTAATATTTGTCAAAACCGAAGATTTTCGGATGCTTTTGTGAGCTTTATTTATATTCGCAAAGCCTAGAACTTAAAATAAATAGAGTCATTTTCTTTTGTGACTTTTGTGGTTAGTATTCAGCTTTTTTTGTGAACTTTTTAATTATCAATTAATTAACTTTCTGTTCATAAAAATTTACAAATAGTAAACTAATTTTACGATAGTTAAAAATAAATTACTATTTGTAAACTTTTGTAATTCTAAAACCTTATTTCCCCATGAAAACAAAACTATTCTCAATGGCTGTTGTAATGAGCTGTTTCCTTGGAGCTCAGACTAAAAAAGTCCTTTTTATCGGTATTGACGGATGCCGTGCAGATGTTATGATGTCTACCCCAACTCCTAACATCCAAAACCTTATCAGTCAGTCAATTTACTCTATTGACGGGCTTTGCGCCGCCACTACCTGGAGCGGAAACGGATGGAGCACCATGCTTACCGGTGTATGGCATACCAAACACAATGTTCAGGACAATAACTTTACCAGCCCGAACTATGTTAATTATCCTGATTTTTTAACAAGAGCAGAGACTTATAATCCAGCTTTAAGAACTATTTCTCTGGCTCATTGGTCACCTATCAACGACAAGATTATCCAAACGGCTGATGTAAAAACCAATCTGGCAACGGATCTTGCTGTAAAAAATGCTGCTGTTACAGCTTTACAGAATGACAATCCGGATATTCTCTTTGTAGATTTCGATGATGTAGACCATGCCGGACATTCTTATGGATTCTCATCCACTGTTTCTCAATATGTAAATTCTATTAAGACTACAGATTCTTATATCGGAGAAATTGTGACTGCTATGAAAAACAGACCTTCTTATAATAATGAAGACTGGCTGGTAGTATTGACTACAGATCACGGAGCTATTGAAAGTTCTCATGGAGGCGGAAATCTTACAGAAAGAAATATTTTTACGGTGTACTCCAATCCTGGATTTACCCCACAACAGATCAGTAAAACCATTCTGGAATCCAATAAAACATTCAATCAGCTGAATTTCCCTGCCGGAACTTATGCAAAACCAGCCAATCAGACTTCTTTTAATTTTGGAGCGAATCAGGATTTTACCATTGAATTTTGGGTGAAACCGAATGCTGCTTACTCCAGTGATCCGGTGATGATCAGTAATAAAAACTGGGCTAACGGGAAAAATAAAGGATTTGTATTCTCAGGATATTCCGGCCAGACTTTCAAGATGAATATTGGAGACGGAACGAACAGGATTGACCTTGTAGGCGGAAAAGTGGAAACGAATAAGTGGAAACATATTGCGGCAAGCTTTGACAGAGATGGTCTTGTAACCCTGTACGAAGATGGTGTTCCGGTAACTTTTGCTAAAATGAATACGATCGGAAATATTGATTCCGGTCTTCCTTTGAGCTTAAACCAGGATGGAACCAATGCTTACGGAATTAATCTGGCGGCTTCTTATAAAGATGTAAGAATCTGGAAATCGGCTCTTCCCAATGATGTCATCGTGAATTGGGCTAACCAGGATATTACAACTTCGCATCCTTATTATTCTCAATTATTAGCCAATTGGAAATGTAATGGAACTTCAGGCAATATGGTGACAGACTCTGGTCCAAACGCCAACAATATGACTGTGACAGGATCTCCTAGTTATAATGCAGGTACAGTTAATAATTTTAGGATCTATGATTATACCTCAACAACGAGAGAAACAGACCACTTCCCTACGGTACTGAACTGGCTTTGTATTCCGGTGCAGTCTTCATGGGGAATAGATGGAGTGAATAGAATCCCGGCATGTTCCAAAGAAATATTATCAGCAAAAGAGACGAAGGTAATCGCTGAAGATTTTAAAATGTATCCGAATCCTGTTTCAACATTCATTGGAATCCAGTATCAATCTGAGGATAAGGAAATTAAAGCAGAAATCATAGACAGTAAAGGATCAAATGTTTTAACAATACATCTAAAGTCTTCAAGAGGTTTTTACGATGAAAAAATCAATATCGGAAATCTTCCGGCTGGTGTGTATTTCATTAAAATCAACGGAAGCAAAAAAGCACTGACCAAGACATTCATCAAGAAATAAAACAGTAAAGCAATTAGATTTAAATTTGATATTAGAACAAGGATATTCCTATCCGAGTTCTAATATTTTTTTTGTTTATATACTGAAAATCAACTCCATTCTGACATCTGCACGGTCGTAATCAGCATGACCGATAGGTGTATGGATAAAGCCAAGCTTTTCATACAACTTAATAGCCGGAACCAAAATAGAATTGGTAACTAAAAACACTTTTTCTGCATTTAATTCTTTCGCTTTTTCCACTAAAGCATCTCCCAGCAGATATCCTAATTTTTTTCCTTGTGCTTTAGGACTTACCGCCATCTTTGACAGCTCAAAAGTAAGAGGGTTATCCTCCGTTTTTACCAATGCGCAGGTTCCTACAACTTCTCCATCCAGCAAAGCAAAGGCTATATGTCCGCCTTTATTTAAAATTTCCTCTTCGGGATGATCCAGAAGCTTGTAATCTCCTGCTTCCATCACAAAAAACGTTTTGATCCATTCCTCATTCAAAGCTTTGAAAGCTTCTTTATACTGAGGTTCATAGGTTACAATTTTTACTTCATTCTTACTATCATTCATCGCTATAAGGTTTATTAAATTCTGTTTTTTATCATTTTTCCCAGCTTTTCCAGGTCACTTTCCACTCTGTCTGTCCATTCTAATGCATAATTTAAGCGCATACAGTTCTGATACTGATTATATTGTGAAAAGATTCTTCCCGGGGCAAAGTTTACTTTCTGACTGACAGCCAAATCATAAAGATCTTCCGTACAGATTCTCTTATCCAGTTCCAGCCAGAGCATAAAACCGCCTTTGGGTTCTGATATTTTTGTATTATCAGGAAAATATTCAATCACCGATTTCTGGATCTGAAGGTAGTTGGCATACAATTTCTTTCTGAACATTCTCAGGTGATGATCATAACGTCCATGAGCAAGGAAATCCGCAATCACATCTGAAAATAAAGAAGGTCCGCTCACCGTCTGAACCAATTTTTGGCGAATAATTTTCTCTTTAAATTTTCCCGGTGCTACCCATCCTACTCTAAATCCTGGAGCCAGCGTTTTGGAAACCGAGCCTACCCACATCACAATTCCTGCTTCATCATAAAACTTACAAGGCTTCGGTCTTCCTGCTCCGAAATAAATGTTTCCGTAGACATCATCTTCCACCAAGGGAACATTGTGTTCGGTAAGCATTTTAACCAGCTCTTTTTTGTTCTCGTCCGGCATCTGAAATCCCAACGGATTATTATAATTTACCACAAAACAACATGCAGACAGCTTGGGAAGCACTTTCTTCAGAGCATCCAGATCCACTCCTGTAATAGGATGCGTAGGAATTTCAACTGCCTTCAGTCCCAATAATTGAATGGCCTGAAGAATTCCGAAATACACAGGGCTTTCTACTGCTACTGAATCTCCTGGTTGTGTCACGGCCATTAAACAATTATAAACAGCATTCATCGCTCCGGAAGTAATGACCAGATCATCTTCTGTAATTTTCCCCTCCATAACCATGGACCACTTGGCTATTTCCCGGCGCAGCACTTCGCTTCCCTGCACAGGTTCGTAATTGGTACCGCTGTCACTTTTCCTTTTCATCACATCAATCATACATTTCTTCATTTTGGCAACCGGAAGGAGACTTTTCCCGGGAATTCCAAGGGCAAACTGTGTGACATCTGTCCCTCCGATACTCCCGAACACCTTGTCAATCAAATCCTGAGGGGTATTTTTACCTTCTGAAACCTTTATCTGTGTCACAGAAGGAAGCGCCAGTTTTCGCTGGGAGGTCTGGCTTACATAATATCCATATTTCGGGCGTGATTCTACCAGCGAACGGCTTTCGAGTTCCATATACGCTTGTTTTATGGTATTCAGACTTACATTGTATAATTTCTGGGCACTTCTCAATGAAGGCAGCCTGTCTCCAAACTGCAGGGTTTCGCTTTTAATCTGCTCTGTGACAGAATTGGCTATTTTAAGGTACAGAACATCTTTAGACATAGGATCTGGGTTTTAAGTAAATGTACAATTTTATCCTGTTTTTATTCAGGATTCAACCAACTGATCATACTGTTGATACTGCTTTTTAATTGTTCCGGATCCTTAAAATTGGGTGTATTATTATTTTTGCAATATCTTTCAGCACGGGAATAAAAATTCCTTTTTTCTGATTCCGTCATTCTGTTTTTATCATAGATTTTAAAAGATATTTCATCCTTTTCATTGATGATAAGACTGGCAAAAGCAACAGTTTCTTTTCCGTTTTTAGCCAAAAGAAAAGGAAGTCCGAAATTCTGATCTGCTTGCTTCAAATTCTGCGTTTGCAGAAAAATGTTTTTCAGCTCCAACATATCTGATACATAAGCCTCAGCATATTGAAACTGTTTCTGATGTTGAGTGATTGTGTCCATATTTTCTTCTTTAGCTAAACAAAATTATGGAGTATTTAATTTTGGATACAGATACAGAACTATACAATATTATGGATACAGGTTTTTTTATTTGGTCTTTTTACCCTCGCTGATAAAGCAGATTTCGCAGATTTTCTCTTCATACAATTGATAAGCATAGAAATAAAAAACAGGCTGCTTCTTCCGAAACAGCCTGTTTGCAACTATTTAAAGTTTCATGGTTATTGTTCTGCTTTTTTAAGGGCTTCTTTGATTCCTTCCAGTCCGTCTCCAAATTGGGCAAGCAGTGCTACAATCTGCGACATTCTATCACTCTCACCCAGTCCTTTCAGGGTTTTATTTTTAACAAAGGTTTTCTTTATTTCATTCCAGCGTTCGGTTTCTTCTTCTGAAAGAACCCCTATCAGTTCTTTCATTTTCAACATATTGGCTTCTGCTCCGGTTGTCAGCGTCTGAGATTCATTTTGATAATGATTCAGCACAATCTGAATGACTTCATTATCTTTCAGGATCGGTTGTATCTGTGCAATCAGCTTATTCATATTACGGTAAGATCCCTGCAGCTTGAATGGTGGTTCATTTCGGTAATCGTCTGACATGGCTGCGGATGCGATATATTCTTTATTCACCTTCAACACCATATTTCTCACTCTGATTGTGTTTTTCAGTACTGTTCTGAAATCTGATATTTCACTGGAGCTAAAATTTCCTTTCAGGTTATCGGCAGGATTATCTGTAATTACACAATCATAGAGTTCATATAGATTTTCCATTCCCGGATTGGTCAGCCTGGTCAGGTATTCATTAGACATTAAAGCATTTTCAATAAGACTCAGGTCAAAAAGGTCTGTTTTCGATCCGGATATTTCTCCCAGATTGTAAGTATCTGAACGGTTGGCCAGCATGTCCGGGATTTTAAACTTTTCTCCACTCTCCGTGTATGGATTTCCGGCCATGACAAGGCAAAATCTCTTGGATCGTAGATCATAAGTTTTACTTTCTCCATTGTAGATTCCTTCAATCTTTCTCTGTCCGTCTGCAAGAGAGATGAATTTCTGTAAAAATTCCGGATTACAATGCTGAATATCATCAAGATAAAGCATAACATTGTCTCCCATTTCCAGAGCAAGATTCAGTTTTTCAAGCTCCTGTCTGGCCCCTGCATTTCTGGCTTCAGAAGGGTCCGTTGATACAATATCGTATCCTAAAGATGGTCCGTTAATCTTCATAAATACCAACCCCATTCTTTCTGCCATATATTCCATCAGGGTTGTTTTTCCGTATCCGGGTGGAGATACCAGAAGTAGCATTCCCATTCTGTCTGTTCTTTTATCTGAACCTGCTGTTCCCAATTGTTTCGAAAGGTTGGCTCCGATGAGAGGAAAATAGACATCATTGATCAGTTTATTTCTTACAAATGAGCTTAAAATCTGAGGTTTGAAAGTATCTAATTTCAGTGCTTTTTTCTTTTTATCTACCCAACTATATTTCAATTCCTGAAGACGTTTGTATTTCGGAACGGTAACGGTATTAAAGTGACTCAGTCGGGATACAAATTCAAAGTAGTTAAGATGATATTCCGTGTCTTTTTCAAGAGACTTCAGCTCTTTTATGGCGACTTCATAAGCAATATGTTTGATATTTTTCGGATCAAACTTTTGAGTAATGATAAATGCTGCAGCTTCCTGTATGATATTTTCATCAGCCTCCGGATCAAATGCCTGTAATGCGCTTTCGGCAATGTAATAACATGCTGAAGGATACTGATACATAGCCTGTATCTGAGTAATAAACTCCAGGTCTTTTCCTTTTTCTTTCAGTTCTTTCATGAACAATTCATACAAAGCAGCAGCTTTTTCTGAGATCAGCGGGCTTTCTTTATCTTCTTTTTTCAGATATATGGCAGCATTGATATAATCCGTCTCCAGAAAAATACCATGCGCTGATGCAAAAGATTTCATTTCTTCCGAAAGTTCTCTGCTCAGATATTCAAATCCCTGTTTTACAGTGAATGATTGAGCAATAATAGCTGCTGCCTCAAACTGTTTGGTATAGTATTCTTTTCTTTCACTTTCAAGGAAAAACCAGAAAATCTGGGCTAAAGCTCTCTCCCGTGCTGTAAACCTCATCAGTCCCAGTTCATTATGGACTTGCTGAAGTTTCAAAACAATAGTTTCAGCATCTTTATCATGAATTCCTTTTACCAGTCCTTCTCCGAAATGCTCTGCTGTAAACTGCTGCACTGCCATTTCGTTTTCAATCTCTGAGGTTATTTCCTTGTGAGCTGAAAATACATTCCAGGCAAGGTATTCAAATCTTTTTACCTTGTTGTTTTCTGAAACAAATTCCTGGTTCCAGACTTCTTTGAATTCGTCTGCCGTAAAGTTCAATGGTTCATAAAAACTTGTTCCGGTAAGGTGATAATAATATTGAGCATTTCTCAGTACCAGCGTAAGATCCAGCTTCTGCTGATTGACTGCAAATTTATAATCCCCCAATGCAATGACGCTTTCTCCGTCTGCATAGATCTCTTTCTTATCTTTCAGTTTCCTTACGGTTTCCTGTTGCAATGTTTTTAGCAGAGTCTGAATCTCTTCCGATTTTGCTGAATCTTCCCATTCTGCAAGTTGTCTGGAGAGATCTCTCAATTTTTCAACCATCAGATCTGCAGCAAAATAGCCATTAATCTCATTTTCTGAGTCAAAAGATTCTGCTTTGGTCTGTACCGATTTCAGGATTCTCTGCGCAGCATCAAAAAGATTCTGAGTTCTTTTATTTCTTGCTTCGGTAAGCTGTACCCTTTTATTCTGGAAATGTCCGTAAACCTCTTCTCTTTTGGTTCCTATCTGCTGAATAAACTCTTCGAAATCAATAAATTTCGTTTCCATTTCTTCCAACTGAATAGAGAGTTTGGTCAGATATTCATCACATTTCTCAGGAGTTTGTGAAAGTTCCAGAAAATTAATCACAGACTGGTCAAATAGGGTAATCTGAGCCTGAAAATCTGAAGCCAGTTCTTTTCCTGAAATTTCTCTTTTTCTTTTGCTGAGCTCAAGCCTTTCCTGATTCAGTCTTGCAAAGATTAAAGAGATGTTTTCAATAATCTGGGTAGACTGGGAGGTGTCTTCAATTTTAAGGTTATTGACAATATCCACCAACAATTCCAGTTGTCCTGAAAGAGTATTGATATTTTCTTCAATTGTTTTGGCATCGATAGCTTTCTGGAGTCCAATAATATCTTCGGAAATCTGCTGTGCTCTTTCTTCGTATGGCAATAATGCCCCTTCCTGAAGCAGAAATTCCACACAGGCATTTGAAAGTTCTGTATAACGACCTGCAAGAGATTTTTCCAATCTATCCAGCAAAGCTGTGTCTGCATATTTAAGCTCTCTTGCTCCTGTCACTTCTCCTCTTAATGTTCTGATCTGAGAAAGAGCATCAATATATTCTGTAAGCTGAGAATAGTGAAGCCTTTTGGTATCATCAAGAATTTTATCACAGGATAATTTTATTTTTTCTAAAGTTTCCTCTGTATTCTTCCTTTGTTCTACTACTTTTTCGTACTCATTGATGGCCGAATGCGCAATCGCTCTGATCTCTTTTAATGGCATATCCAGCTTCTGAACTTCTTCTTCCCCAAGAAAATAGTAAGTATCAAGAATAAAGGTTGAGAGCTTTACAATATCATCATACAAACCACTGTAAGAATCTTTTTTATTCAGAAGGGTTATCAGCTCCTGACTCTCAGCCATTACTCTTACAATATCCTTATTTCCTATTTTGTAAAGTAAACTGTCTGCTTTTTCCATATTGGGCAACAATTCTTTGGAAAAAGGAGTCTGCCAGATCTGAGACAGATGATGTTTTGTGGTTTCGATGCTTTCTCTGAGATAAATGAGTTTCCCGTCATTAAGAAATGTAAAACCGCTGCATCGTATCGGGGTTTCTATAGTCTGAGTGATGATATTATAGGAGATCAGCTGATAATTGTTGGTCTTATCATCGTAGAAAACGTATAAAAAATTCTCTCCGTTGGGTTCTGCAATAGTTTTCAGGTAATAAAGCCTGTTCTGATCCTGAGAGATCACTTTTAATCCTCCGGTCTGAAGAGCATATCCGTTTGAAAATAATACACCTTGATTTTCGGGAAGCAAAAGTCCTGAATATTTAAGGGCATCTGCCCTGGAAACGGTTTTTTCTTTGTGATTATAAATGAAATAGCGTTCCGTTTCCTGGTAAGGCTTTATTTTAAACAAAACAAGATTATCCAGATCACAGAAATGAATCTCTGCATCATCCAGATTCTGATCTTTATGAATTACATCTTCAGAGTAAATTCCTTTTCCACTATCTGTATTGTCTTCTACTTTGATGGTGATATCTCCACCGATGCTTTCTACAAAAACTTTATCTGCTAAAGAAATATGAGGATGTTTTCCCGACCTTTGCATATCTCTGGTTGCCTTTGTCCATACAAAGCCATGCTGCTGAGGATATGAGGTTTCGGAGGCACTTCTTGAGTCTACATAGACCAGTTGATTCTCTTTGATCAACCATTTAAAAGCTTTGATATCTGTGGTACTTTCTGACAGCTGAAAAACCATATAAAGATAGTTTTCCGTGAAGGTAAATCTGGCAAAGAAAGTATTTCTGTAATATTTGTAAAGATTTCTGAACTCATCGATGAAAACGTCATCATTGATGAGGGTCTGATCCTGAGGTTCAAACCGGTCATTATTGATTTTATATATTGAAAAAACGTCCGAAATATTGATTTCCGTCTGAAGTCCCAGGTGTGCATTAGATCCAAAAATCAGAAGATCACCCAGTGAATAGATATCTTTGGCAATACAGCTGTGATCCGTCGAAATTCTTTCATTGGCAATGAGAGAGAAATCTACTCCGCCAAATATATTTTTACGGCTTTCATTAAGCTGCTGAAGTCTCTGAACTAAGTCATTCTTCTGCTCATTTAAACGGTTCTGAATAATTTCGTAAGTTCCGGAATTAAGTTGTTCTGACATCGTTTTTATTTAGGTTGTCATGACTGCTGTAGAACAGCTGGTCTTTGTATAACTTGTGGTACTTTGAAAATTTTTTTGATATAAACCTTATAGGCTTTGGAAACCTATAAGGTTTGAAGCTTAGAGTTTCTTAAAGCATCTAAAGCATTCCTGCATTAAACATGGTTGTTATTCACCGGTTTGTGCTCCACCCCCAGGTGTTTAGCCATGTCTAGTGCTCTTTCCAGAATTCCTTTTTCCTGTTGATTGGCAACGCCGTTCAATTTAAAGATCAGGGAAGCAATGCTCATATTTTTGATGTCGTCAGAAGAGATTTTATATTTATCCACCATTCCCATCACTTTTCCAATGATGTTTTCTCCGTCACCCAGAAGGTTTTCTTTTACAATCTGTGCGTTTTCACTGTGGCTGATGAATTTATCTAATCCTTTTCCAGCAGAAACTTGTCTGATAACGTTATCGAAGAATGTATTATCACCTCCTACGATATCAATTTTTGCAGATTTGAAGGCTTCTGCGAGTACCATAGACTGTGCTTCTGCAATATCTTTCTGAATAGCAATCTGAGCCAATTCAACATCTTTTTCTTTGGCAAGCTGAAGACGGAATTCTTCGTGATCTTTTCCGGCATCATTCAGTTTCTTCATCGCTTCTGCTTTCTCTGTAATTCCTGCTGCTTCTGCCAATGCTTTTTCTTTGATAACTTCTGCCTGAGCAATTCCTTCTTTTTTGTTAGCATCTGCTTTTTTCTCAATCACTGTAGCTTCTGCAACCCCTTGTCTTTCCGCAGCATCTGCTTTCGCATGCATTACCTGAGCTTCTGATAATCCTACTGTTGCTTCTTCTTTTGCTTTTGCATCTGCAATAATTTTACGCGCTTCAGCTTCTTTTTCTGCAGCATCTCTTTTCGCCTGTGCTTCAATTACATATTTCTGAGCATCTTTTTCAGCCGCTAATCTGCGGGATTCTGCAGCTCTTGTTTCTTCAATGAGTTTTTTCTCTGCTTCCTGAGTGGCAACAGTAATTTCTACCTGCTTATTTCTTTCTGCCGTTTTGAAAGCTTCAAGATCTTTGATTCCCTGCTGCTCTTCCACTACGGTTTTTTCCATGGTTAAACGCTCGCGGATCGCATCCTGAATACTTTTCTTCTCCAGTTCTATTGCTTTCTCCTTTTCAATCTGAGCCAGGGAAACTATTCTTTCTCTTTCTGTTGCTTCAAGGGCTTTATCTTTTAATACTCTTTCGGTTTCTACCAAATCTGCACGTTCTTTATTTTTAGCAGCAATAACCACCTGACGAAGTTTATTTTCTTCTGCAATCTGTAATTTTTCTTCTGTAGCAATACGCACTGTTTCATATCTCAGACGTTCTTCTTCTTCTACTTTCAGAATTTCTGCATTTTCACGCGCTTTGATATTGGCTACTTCTCTTTTTTGAGATTCTTCTTTTTCTGCCAGCTGTTTTTCAAGTTCCAGAATGGCTTCTCTGGCTTCTACATTTTGTTTTGTAATGGTTTTTTCTTCATCACGACGAACCTGATTGGCTTTAATATTTTGGGTAGCTGTAAGTTCGGTGATCTTTTTAATCCCTTCAGAATCAAGGATATTGTCTTTATCCAGTTTATCAATAGAAGTCTGCTCAAGGTAGTCTATTGCACAGTCATCCAGCACATATCCGTTAAGGTCTGTTCCGATGATATCAAGAATTTCCTGACGGAATTCGCTTCTTGCTTCGTATAATTCTGTAAAATCAAATTTCTTTCCTACTGTTTTAAGAGCTTCTGAAAATTTAGCTTCAAACAATTCTCTTAGTGTCTGGGCATCTGAAGCACGCTGGCAACCAATGGTTTGACCTACATTCACAATATCATCTACTGATTTATTGACACGGATAAAAAATGCTACCTGAATATCTGCTCTCATATTGTCTTTACAGATTAATCCTGCTCTTCCTTCTCTTGAAATCTCCAGTTTTTTTACGGAGATATCCATAGATTCCATACGATGGATAATGGGAATGACAATACCGGCATTAAAGAAGACTTTTGTACCTCCATAACCAGTTCTTAAAATAACGATTCCCTGAACAGTTTTTTTATACATCGATAAAATCCAGAAAATCAATCCGATTGTTGCTACGACGGCAACAATAATTCCAGCAATTAAAGGTAAGTTCATAGTTTTATAAGTTTATAGTTTATATAGATGTGTTTTTTTGTTTTATAAGAATTGGAAGATGATATCCAGGATATAATTCAGCAAGATCAAAAAAATAGTTAGCATGGTTATTAGTTTTTTATTTTAATATCTTATTGATTTCTGTACATAGTAAATCCTTTTTTCGGGGTCCTCATCTACAATCATAACTCGGGTTCCATGTTCAAGTTTACTTCCGTCATTGCTTCTCACCATCAGCGTCATAGGATCGCTTCCGATGAAGACCTCCATCATTCCTATTTTATCATCCTGAATGCTTGACTTTAAGCGTCCTTCTCTCCCTAAAAAGGCATAGGACAATTCTCCTTTATGATTGATCTCTTTAAAAAAGGGATTCAGGGGTTTTAGAATTATTTTGGTTAATAGCATTCCTCCAATCATCATTGGAAAGAGACTCAGTATTCCTGCCCATGTGGGAAGTGGAATGAAATAATTCAGATAAAATGAGCCCAGCCAGGTAATCAGCAATGAAAGTGTTAGAAAGTATGTTACCGGAACGATATCCAGATTCAGAAACTTCAGGAAATGCATCCATGCCGAAGGATCATGATCAGGTGCGTGAAGATGGCCATCCGGAACGTCTATATCTGCATCTGCATCCAGATCGGAATGAATTCCTACATCGATATCCAACCCTGTAAGAATGGTAAAAAGCCAATAGACCACTGAAAGCCCAAGAAGGACGGACAGCACCGTATTCACCGGAGAAAATGCTACATTTAAAAATTCCTGAAAGGTCATATATTAGCCTTTTTTAAGGGTTTCTTTTAATCTGTTTAAAGCTTCTTCAGCTTTTGTATCATTACTGTTTACCATGGCATCTATCTCTTCATCAATGCTTTTTCCTGATTTTGAAAGATCAGAATAAGCTTCCGCAAGGGCTTCCTGCTGTACAACACGATCCTTCAGTTTTTCCAGCATGCTTACCGCACTTCCGGTGTCCATCTGGGTCATCTTCTGATTGATATCTTTTGTGGCTTCACTCACCTGAACTCTTGCTTTCAGGGTTTTCAATTCATTTTCCCATTTGGCAATACCTGATTTCAGATGGTTAATATTACCCTGTAACTTTTCGCAGTCATCATACAGTTTCTCATGCTCTTTCTGAAGAGCTGTTGCATTTTCCAAAGAAGAGGTCTGTTTTTTCAGTGCTTCTTTAGCCAGACGATCTGCTTCTACAGCTTCCACTTCTCCTTTTTCTGCTTTCTGAACAATGACTATGGCTTTATTATAGTAATCATTGGCGGTCTGCTGTTCTGTTTCTGCTTCATTCTTTTTACGTATGGCAAGCGCTTTCAACTGAGCAAGTGCTTCTATACTTTTCCCAAGCTGTTCTTTCATTTCACGGATTCCCTGTTCCGTTAAATTGATTGGGTCTTCAAAGCTGTCGATCACAGAATGGATCTCTGCTTTTCCTATCGTTAACAATCTTTTAAAAATGTTCATTTTAAATATCTTTTGTGAATTACTTACTCATTTCAAGCATTTCTGTTGTAAATTCCCCCACAAGGATTCCTAAAGAGTTGATGGAAGCCATCACTTCGTTTTGTGCCATATTATCGGTTGGGAGTGTATCTCTGAAAATCACCCTCCTTCCGGTTCCGTCCAGTACAAATGCTCCGTGAACGATGTCTCTGTTTTTCTGAAGGAGTCTCAAAAATATTTTTTCGGATGGGTTTTTGATTTCAAAAAGAAACTGCTCCATGATCAGAATAGAATCTGATATTATAAGGATCATGTTTTTTATCCCGTTGGATTCTTTTTCGATGATTAAGATTCTCTGAGCCTCATCTTCCAACGTGATGGTAAACTCATAATCTAACAACCACTCTTTGACCGTTCTGAATATTTGATTTCTCATGATGGCTGGTTTAGTGTTTTATTTTTCGTCTACACAAATATAAAATAAAAATTCCAAAATGCAAATATTATTAGCAATTATTTATTTCAGATTCTCTATCTTTGCAAAAAAGATTAGACAAGATGAGCTTCTTTGGAACTAATATTAAAAAAATAAGACAGGTTAAAGGACTGAGCCAAAAGGCTTTTGCCGATTTATTTGATTTAAACAGAGGAGTGATAAGCTCTTATGAAGAAGGGCGCGCAGAACCTAAGATAGAAACTATATTAAAGGTCGCTAATCATTTTAACCTTAATCTTGATAAATTACTCACCGAAACCTTACAGGTAAACCAATTAGTAAGTGTTTCAGACATTGATCAGCTCATGCTTTTCCCGGAATTAGCTATTCAAAATAGTAAAGAAGCACAGATCGCAACAGAAAAAACCAGCCCAAACGAATCTATTGTGCAAAAAATATTAGCATCTGTTGATCTGATTTATGAATTTACCTCTGAAAAAGCATTACTACCACAATATCAATATGGCGATATTTTATTTTTGAACAAAGCAGATCAGAAAACAGAATCTGTCAATAGCCTTCTCATTTATCAGGATGGAAATCTTTCATATGACATTGATAAGCAAACAATAAACAAACCTCATCCTGGCTATTATAAAATTGTAGGATACGTTTCTATGGGTGAGAAAAATATTTTCACCAGCATTTTTGAAAGACTGGAAAACCTTGAAAAGAAAGCCGGGAGCAGATAAAATAAACAAGTGCATGGCCAGATTATTCTTGTAAAAATTAAAATTATTCCTTTATTCTTTTTATTGTAAAAAACGCAAAAACTAAACTTTTGTGTAGTAGTAATTCTCTCCCATACCTATATTTTTGTTCTTAAAATATAAATAATGGAAGAGCAATACTCCCGAAACAGGCTATATGTAAAAGAAGAGGAGCAGAAGACTATCAAAGATTTTTCTATTTTACTAGCCGGATGCGGTATTGGAAGTAATATAGCAGAATGTGCCTTACGTTTTGGTTTTGAGAACATTACACTTGTGGATGGCGACACCATTGAATTGTCTAATCTGAACAGGCAGAATTATACCTACCAGGATATTTCTTCTTATAAAGCAGAAACTTTATATCATCGGTTGAAAAGCATTAATCCAAATGCCAATATCCGCTTCCACAGTGAGTTTATTACTAAAGACAATGCTGAGAAAATCATTGGAAACCATAATATAGCTATCAATGCCCTTGACTTTTCAACAGAAATCCCAATTATTTTCGATAAGATGTGTCAGGAGAAGAACATCCCTGTTCTGCATCCTTATAATCTGGGCTGGGGAGCGTTGGTTATGGTAATCAGCGAAAGTATGGGATTAGAATCTTTGCAGAAAGATGATGAAACTTTTAATGAACTAAATGTTGTTCAGTACGTTTCCAGCCACATGAGATATTGGGGAAACCCTCAGCAATGGCTTGAAGATGTTGTAGAAAGTTACATTAAAGAAAACAAACAACTTCCTCCGCCGCAATTATCAATCGCTTCATTTCTTGCAGCAGCAAGTTGTGTAAAAATAGCGTTCAATATTGCAACAAATCAACCTGTAAAAAAATTCCCTGAATTTTATTTAACGACTGTCAATTAACTAGTTAGCAGCTATACGCAACCTTTTCATTATACTTTATCATTAGCATATGGCCTCCTCTTTTGGAGGCTATATCGATAAGATCGGTTTCACAAAGGGCTTCAATCCTTACTATCTGATCTTGTACTGATTGTATACTCCCTAACTCTTCGTCAAACCCTGCAATGGTTTCAATAGCATTTTTGATAATCTTAGTAAGGTCTTGAAAGCGATCTCCGGAAATATCAATCCGATCTATATAATTTTCCAGTCTGCTTCCTTCCCTGTATTGAGGATAGTTTTCCAGTCCCATGAATGCAAGCATCCATTCTTTATTATAATTTCCTAAAGTTTTGGCTATCCCAATATAATCAGCAATAAGTTCATCATGAAGGTTATTAGAAGCACAGCCATACCTTTGTAAGGTGTACAAATGAGTACATTCATGCTCAAGTCTTATGGAATAGGAATATGCTTTCCATTCATCTTCTGAAAGCCCCAGATGAGCTGCCTGAATATTACTGTAAGGTTTTGTGCTTACTACTATTATTTTGTCTTTATAAAGCTCCGGAATGGGTAGAATATTTTTGGAAAACTCATTATTCCAGTTGTTTGACGGACGATTTTCTATCCATTCTTTTTTTAAAGCATGAATTCTCTCCCAGTTATTGATTCCGTTTGCAAGAAATGCTCCCATAGAGGAAGGAATTGGCTTTGGATTATTCTTGTAAAGAAGGCTTTGGGCAATGACAACAAAATCCTGACTGTCGTTTATCGAAATCACCGGAATAGTCCCTGAAATGTCCTTGTGTAGTTGAATTGATATTCCTTCAGCATGATTCAAAAATAAATGTGTTTGTAAATTTTTAAAAGAATCTTTTCCTTTCAAAACAGCATTGATATAATCTTCTGTTTTATTTATTTCTGTCTCTATCGGGAAATATAATTGAGGATAAAAGTCTTTTAAGATCTGAAAATGGGACTCATCTGTTTTTTGAAGGTAATATTTCCAGAATTCCACACAGGCATTTTCTTCAGAAGCTACTGTTTTCAATCTCTCTGAAGAAAATTTGTTCTGCAGATAGGTCTCAAGTTTTTCTATATTTCTAAGTACGGACATCTATTCTATTTGTACATTAAGCAATCTGTCTTTTTGCCAATTGAGAGAAAAGTCCTTCAAGCTCCATCAGTTCATCATAAGTTCCTGTTTCAACAATCGTTCCTTTATCCATCACATAAATACGATCTGCATTTTTAATAGTGCTTAGTCTGTGCGCGATGATAATACGGGTTGCCTGAAGTTTATCAAGGCTTTCTGAGACAATATTCTGGGTTCTGTTATCCAGTGCACTGGTAGCTTCATCCATAAATAACAACCTTGGTTTATGAACAATTGCTCTCGCAATCATAAGACGCTGTCTTTGTCCTCCTGAGAAGGTTCCTGCTCCTTCACTTACAACTGTATGCATTTCCATAGGCATTTTTTTGATGTCTTCTTCCATTCCGGCCATTCGTGCTGCTTCCCATGCATCATCTAATGTCAATTCTGAATTTCCGACAATGTTTTGATAGATACTTCCTGACATCAAAGATCCATTTTGCAGTACGACTCCGATTTGTCTTCTAACCAATTCTTTATTCATTGAATCAAAAGAATCACCATCAAAATAAATAGATCCCAGTTCAGGATACTCAAATCCTAAAAGCAATCTCATAATGGTAGATTTTCCTGAGCCTGAAGCACCTACAAAGGCAACCATTTCTCCTGGTTTAATTTTAAAAGTGACATTATTCAAGACCAGAGGCTGATCTTGATTATATCTGAAGGAAACGGAATTCATTTCTATATCCCCGGCTAGTTCACCCGGATCCACGCTTTGTTCTGCAGATTCTGTCTCCTCTTCCAAAATAGGTTTTACTCTTTCATACAGAGTGACCACATTGAGAGATGTTATTAAAGCCATGCTCAGCTTTAGACTATCATTCAGAAATTGATTAAATGCTGTAATGAATGCCATAAATGCCCCAACTGTTAACATTGCCGTTGCGGTATCAGAATTAAGTACTGTATAATACAGGAAAGAGAAAAAGAAAATACTTGTAAGAAGCGGATAGGAGGCATTAAATGTCTCCACAAAGTTCTGATAACTTCCTGAAACAAATCCTAATTTTTTTAGTTTTGAAAACTTATCTGCCCAAAGAGCGAAAACCCTTTTTTCTCCACCTGTTATTCTAATTTTAGAAATACCTGATAAAAACTCAAACAGAAACCCTTGTATTTCTCCCTGATATTTGGAAACTTCTCTATCATATTTCAATTTCAAGCAACCAATAGTAATCATAAAAATAACTGCAATAAGGCCTAGTATTACACCTATCAAAGCTAGTTTTGAATCATAATAAAAGAGAAGTGCGAGATTCACAAAAGAAAATGCTCCACTCAATACCGCTGTCATCAGCGTGCTTGAAACAATCTGACGTATAGCATTAATACTTAAAACTCTGTTTGTAAGATCTCCTGCACTAAAATTTTTATAAAAAGTAACAGGCAATCTTAGCATATGGTCCATAACGCCTGCCTGTAAATTAATACTGGATTTGGTTTCCAGTCTTTGCTGCAGAACACCTTTCGCAAGATTTAATCCTGCTGTTACCAGAGCCATCATAATCATAATGGAAAAGATCTCAATATGGAGAGACCTGTCTGCTGTAGGAATTACATCATCATACATTATTCCAGATAAGATGGGTACTAATAACCCCATCATACTTCCTGCTAAGGCGGCAAAAATCAATAATTTTGCATCTTTTCTTACTCCTTTTGTAGCAAAACGGGCTACTTTCCTTATAGAATTCATTTTTCCGTCAAATCCAGAGAAGAACATATAACCAATTGGCTCTAATGTTTCTGCAATCTCATTATTAACGGTTGATTCTATACCAGTAGATAAATTTTTTATAATATAGCTATTGGATGTTGCCTGTAATAAAGCTACAGGTGTTTTGTCTTTTTTTGTAAATGCTAAGAGATGTCCGTTTTCATCTTTCCACCAGACTCCCCTCAGTATAATTTTTCTTATTCTTATTTTAGAACTTTTGGCTATGGCATATAATTGATTCGTAACACTATTTTCATAGGATTCTATATGCCTGGGCTCGTCCATTTTAAATCCGGACTGCTCTCCTATTAAGCGGCAGGTAGAAAAAAGAATATTTTTTTTATTAAATAGGGTTGAGTTTTGGATATGAGCATGCTCCTCATTACCCGCTACAATAGACCTTATTTTCTGTAATGTAGCCCTGATTCCCTCTTCTTCTATTAAAAGTTTCTCCTGAAAATGTTTACTTTCTTCCTGTTTCTGGGTCTCTATAATCGTATTAAGCTGGTTATAAAAATGTTCTTCCAGCTTTGTTAATGAAAGCAAAAAGTAAATTTCATCCTGAAGGACTTCTCTTGTACTTAATACCTTCACTTCAGTTCCATCAGTTAGCGACCTGATCCACAACTTATTAGATACCGGAGTGAGAAACCCAGGAAGTTTATCATAGCTAATATTTGTACTTTCCGCATATATGTTGACCTCTCCCTTTAAAATATGTATCCAATTGATTCCACTTGACGGGAAGGCGATACTATTTTTCTCTAATTGTGTTATTTTATAATCATCTAATGCCTTGTAAACTCTGGGACTATTGCTATTGCATACGATAGAGGTTGTCTTTGAAATCCACTTATTCATCATATTCTTTAAAAAGAAATGATCCATCTCCAGAAGGTTGCTCTTATCAATAGGCAGTAGCTTGGCTTCATTTGAAAAAGCAATAAGCCTTGTGTTATTTCCAGCATTGTTTTCTGTTAATAAGCTGAATATGATTTCTCCTTTCTGCACTGTATAAAAGTGCTTTAACGGGATAAGATAATTGCCTTCTTCATCAACTTTAGTATAGAATACATTTACCTCACCTGAAAGTACCATCCAAAATTTGTTGGTATCATTTAGGGTAAAAGGATTTTCAACATTTATATATATCTTTTCTTTTACGGGCATGGTATTAGATTTTATTTCGTTTCAATTAATTTGGAGTAAGCTCCATTTTTTTTCATCAATTCATGGTGTGTTCCTCTTTCTACTATTTTTCCATATTCCATTACGATAATCTCATCACAATCAATAATCGTACTCAGCCTATGCGCTACAATCAGACAGGTACAACCTCTTTTTTTTATATTATCCATAACGATCTTTTCTGCAGTTGGGTCTAATGCGCTGGTAGCCTCATCCATTACCAGAATTGAGGGGTTTGTAGCTAAAGCTCTTGCAATTTCTAACCGTTGTCGCTGTCCTCCGCTAAAATTGGATCCACCTTCTAAAACAGAGCTGTCATAAGCATCATTTCGGGATGCAATTACGTCATGAATAGCAGCATCTCTGGCAGATTGAATAATACTTTTATCAGAAATAGTGGTATCCCAAAAAGAAATATTTTCTTTGATAGTTCCGTTGAATATCAGGACGTCCTGATCTATTACGGCTAATGATTCTGTAATAATATTTCTTGGTATTTCTTCTCTGTTTTTTCCATCAAGTAAAATTTCGCCGGTCCAGGGTTTGTGTAATCCGGAGGCTATTTTAGCGACGGTTGATTTTCCACTTCCTGATCCTCCCACCAGGGCCACTCTGTTTCCGGGCTTTAACTTTAAGTTGAAATTTTCTATAAGAGCGGGTAATGTTGTATTATAACCGAAGGTAACATTCTTCATTTCAAAATAACCTACCAGTTTATTGTCCATTTCAGCTTTAACTATAGGTGTTCCATCTTGAAATTCCTTAAATTGATCATCCACTTCATAATTGATAACATCGTCTATTCTGTTCATATCACTTTCTGTTTCATGTAACATCGCTCCTACAGAAATCAGTTGATTAACAGGTGATATAAAATTGCCCATCAAATAGGTGAAAGCTACCAGTGCACCAAGAGTCATCTCGCCATCCATAATTCTTAATGCTCCTACTCCTAAAATAAATGTAGTGGTAAGAGAGGTAACAAGAGGAGGAATTGCATTAAGCCTGATCGTAAGCCATCCGAGTTCTTGCTGTGCGTTCGTTACCTTTGCAAGATATCCTACCCAATTGGTAAAAAAATCATTTTCTCTTCCTGATGCTTTCAGGGTTTCAATCATACTGATTCCAGATGTTGTCGTTCCCAGAAGCTTACCATTTTCATTACTCAGGCGTCTGTTGCCATCTTTTCTTGCGGTAGAGACATATCTTAAGACCATTACATTGATACCTGCCATAAATATCCCTATCAAGGTCAAAGGAATATCATAGGAAAACATCAAAAAGGCATAAAAAACGACTACAATTATATTAAGTGCGGCGTTGGCAAGATCTCCACTTAATAATTTGGCTACTTTATCATTAAGAGAAACTCTATTTCCAATTTCTCCGCTGTAACGTTGGGTAAAAAAGACGATTGGTAAATGAAATACATGCCACAAAAATTTGCTGGAAGTAGTAAGAGCGAGCTTTGTTTCTAATTTCAATAGATAATATTGCTGGATATATACCAATACCGAGTTAACTATTAAAACGGCTCCCATTATAAGAAGTAATGGCATTACAAATCCTGAATATCCATTGATCAGATATTTATCTATAAATATTTTGATAAAGGATGGGATCACCAGCCCGGGAATAACTAAGAATAAACTGGCTAATATAAGATAGATAATACTCAGCTTAGAATTAGATATTCTGGCTGCTAAAGAAGACATTAACCCTCTTTTTTCGTTTCCTTTTTCAAATTTATCACCTGGATTAAAGGTAAGCACTACCCCTGTATAAGCTTCATCAAACTCATCATGAGTCACCTGATATCTTCCTTGTGCAGGATCACTTAAATATACTTTTTTCTTTGTAAATCCTTCTAAAACCAAAAAGTGGTTAAAATTCCAAAAGATAATAGAAGGCGTTTGAATTTGCATTAATTTTTCAATGGATTTCGAATATCCTTTTGCTTCCAGCCCAAATTCTTTGGCGGCTTTTATAATATTGGTAGCCTTTAATCCGTCTCTGGATACTCCGCAGGCAATTCTTAATTTTTCCAGCGGCACAAATTTTCCATGATGTCCTAAAATAATACTTAATGCCGCAGCTCCGCACTCTACACTTTCCATCTGCAAAACTGTAGGAACTTTTACAGGCCTCGCCAGTTTTCCTATCACAAAATTTGTATTCTTTTCCATCCGTAAAACTCTATTATTAGTATAGATCAAAAAATTTCTTAAATGCAGGAACTACAATGGTAGCAGGAGGTTCTTGTTTTATTGTGATTTTCCCGTTACATGACGTTCCTTCCTTTATTGAAATATTGGGACCCTTGGCAGAGGTCCATTTGAAACCGCTATAAGATTTAGGATCTTTCTCAAATTCTACATGCACTTCAAACAGAGGGCCTGAGGCTAATAACCCTTTAGCCAGCTGATCGTTTTTTACTGAAGTCATCATTCCTCGTTCAGTAATAGGAAAATCAGAAACATAGGTAACTTTTCCTTCCATAAACCCATATTCCTGAGGTTGTACAGTAGACGGGACAACAAGAGCTTCCATCCCTTTCCTAATTTTTTTTCCATCCTGAGAAGGGATATACAAAACTCCTTTGAGTACGGCAAAGTTTTCTGTCCCTTTATTTTTTAATTTAAATAATGGTGTTCCTGCTCCTACAACTCCTCCGGCATCCGTTAAAACTTCTACAACTTCTCCATCATAAGGGCTTTTAATTTTATTCTGAGTTTCATATCTTTCTGATAAAAACTGAAGATTTCTTTCTGCTTCTGAAATACGCTGATTTTGCAACGTAATTTTTTGTTGTAAATCAAAACCCAGGTTATGCTGTTGGCTTGATGCTTCCGCCATTTGTCCTTTTAATCTTTCTATTGTGTTTTTTGAGGCGTCTATCTGTTGTTTCGTTCCTGCTACCTGAGACTTTATAATGAGTCCTTTATTCAGTAGATTATTCTCTGATTCGAGTTGGCTGTAAAGGAATGCCAGTTTTTTCTTTTCAGCTTCTATTTCTCCCTGAATACTGACTCTGTTCTGGTTAATTAATTTTCCTTCAAGCTGATTTCCTTGACTGCCATAGGCCATTAGTTTTCCCATCTCAAATTTTCTATCTGAGAGTACAGCCTTTGCATCTTCGATTTGCTGATAAAGTTCGGGCTGTTGAATAGTAGCAATAATATCTCCTTTTTTCACATCATCTCCAATAGAGACATGAAGCTTAACAAGCTGACCTTGAGAGGTAGCAACTACTTCATGTACTTCTCCTCCAAGTACCACTCCTGTAGCATTCAATTTTGTTTTTACCGTACCCATTACTGACCAGCAAATTCCTGTTACCAATGCAATAAAAACCGTAAAAAGGGCAATCCAAGCTTTGGGCCCCGTAACTTTTATGAGCTGATCTAATTTCTCCGGAGTAGACAGTTTTTCTAATGCTGACTTTCTAAAAAACCCTGCTGACATAATTTTAATATTTAATAATTAGAGATGTTTGGTATCGTGTAAAAAACATTCTGATTTAAAGTGAATCCTTTATCTCCCTGAGATATTAATGTTCCTGTTTCATGTCTCAGATTAATAATGGCATTGGCAAATTGCTGGTATGCCTGAAGGTATTCCAATTCTGAGGATGTAAGCCTTTCCTGAAATAAGATTACATTAAGAATAGTTGTTAGCCCCGCTTGTAATTTTACCTGTTCGTTATTAAAAGCATCTTTGTATGAATTAAGAGCTTCTTTTGCTTTTTCTAAAACAACAACACTATTATCCAGAGTATTGATGGCATTACTGATATTCAGCTCTATGTTCCTTTGTAGATTATCATTTGAGATTTTCTGATCATTTAAGGCAACGAGGCTTTTGGCATAGTTTCCTTTCGCAAGATTATTATTAACAGGGAAAGTAAATGTCAGCTTAGCACCTGCGCCTAAATTCCTTCCTTCATTATTAGTAAATGAAGAAAATGTTTTGTCTATTCCATTTCCTGCAATGGCACTTCCATAGAAAACAAAACCAGTAAGATCTAATTGAGGTTTTGTATTGTTTTCTGCAAGTTTATACTGCATTTCCAAGGCATCAGAAATTTTTTCAACCGCTTTCAGATCACCTCTTTTTTCTTTAGCTATTTTAATCAGAGTATTTCTATCAAGTCCTTCTCTGTATTGAGATTCAGTAATAGCTGGAAACTCATTGGAAGGAGTATCCAATTGGAGGCTTTCTTCATTACTTAGTCCTATTACTCTTCCCAGATTTATTCTTGCTGTATACAAATTTTGTTCTGCAAGAGCTGTCAGTTTTTCCTGATTAGAGAGGTCTGCATTAACCTGGGCCAAATCTCCGGCCGGTTTTTTATCTGCTTTTATAAGCTCTCTTGTAACTTCCATTACATTTCTTACCCGACTTTCATTTTCTTTATAAATTTCTAAACTTCTATAAGCCAGATAATAATTCCAGTATGCTTTACCAATTTGCAGAATGGTATATGAATTATTAAACTCATTATTGCTTTTAGTATTTTCTATATAAAGCTGAGAGACTCTTTCTGATAAAGTAGTAACCTCTCTTCCCCTTCCTCTTAATAAAGGTTGTGTCAATGAAAAATTGACAGATCCCAGATGATTTCCCCAGAAAGGCCCAACAAGTTGGTTAAAGCTGTCATAAGGAAAGTTATTATTATTAAAACCATATTTAAGACTTATGTCTGTTATTTGTCCTGTTCTTAATTTTTTACGTACTCCGGCTGAAAAGTCCAGGGTGTTTGTCTTCAAAAATTTATCTATATATTGATTTCTTGTATCAGCATCGAAAAGCGTGTACCGGTTATGTTTCACAGAAAGTTCAGAAAATAAATTGATATCAAATGCGCTTCTCTGGATCTGAAAATCACCCTCAGCATCCTGGATTGTATAACCACTTCTTACGATGTCCGGGTTTTTTTCAAATGCGATATTCGAAATTGTTACCAAATCGCTACTTATCTTTGACTGTCCATAGAAATTAGTGATACCGATCCCTGTAAAAAATAAATAGATAAATTTATAAAGTCTCATTTTACCAATGAATATTTCCGGGATTAAACTTCTGAAAATCTGTGAAGTATCTGTCCAAAGCGAGCTCCTGCATTGGCAACACCATCCAATACATTCATATCTATAAGATCTTCTTCCTCAGGATTTCCATATCCTAGCTGGTCTGTTGTTTTACGTAATCTGTTTGAAAGAAATAATGCCAGAGCATAATAGAAATTGGATCTGAATTCAGGGTTTTCTGCCATTCTGGAACTTATTGTATCACGAGAAATCTGATATATTACTGATGGTCTGGTTACAACTACAGAAACTGATGGCGGCCTTGATTCCAGGAAAGACATTTCTCCTACAATTTCTCCTGCTTCTAGTGTTGCAATACTGTCTCCATTGCTATTATCTGCATATATGGATAATTGCCCAGATAAAACAATAAATAAACTATCTATTGATTCACCTTTATTTATCAGCGTATATCCAATGGGTAGTTCTAATTTACTTCCATTATGAATCATCCATTCCACATCTCTGTCATTTAATTGACCTAAGAAAAAAAGTACTCTTTTCATAATTATATTTCTTTTAAGGTTATGCTAAAGTATTTTGTTTTACGTTGATAGTTTCGCCAAAAAAACTGCTATTCCTGACGTTTATTTATTTTTCTCAACGAATTATACAATCCCTTATAATCTGTTATCACACGATTATTATTCTCATCTGCCGGTTTAAGCTTTTCCTCCTTATTCATCTTCTGGGGTTTTACAGGGATATTGATATACAAATAATCCGGATCTGATTGATCGGTTACTTTAATTTTCTTACCCATAGGAGTTTTTTTTCCAAAGAATTTTTCTAAAGCTTCTTCTGGATTTTCTATTAAATATTTTTTGAAATCTTCATTTTCCCAAGCTTCAGAAATAATTCTAAAAAATGCTTCTTGTCCTCTCTTTTGTTCTTCTGTTAAGTTCATATTTTTGTTTTATACCTGTTATTCTAAAGAGTTTATGAGTTCTTTAGGGGTAATATTATATTGATCTGCAAATAATCTGGAAAAGTAATGCACATCATTATACCCTACTGCATATGCGATTTGAGAGATAGATTTTTGTATATAGTCGTCTATCATCTGTTTAGCTTTATGAAGTCGCAAGACTCTTATATATTTATTAGGCGTCAGATACACCAGGTTAGCCACTTTTCTGTGTAACTGCCTTTCACTCACGGCCATTTTATAGGAAAGCTCATAAAGATTTAATTCATTCTGGTTCAAAGAACCAAAAATTTCTTTTTCTAAGTTTACAAGCCAATCCTGATCTACTTTTGCTATTTTCTGGGGATTAATCTCATCAGAGCACAACCCACGTACATTTTCATTAGACTCATAGATATCAAAAATTTCCGGTCGCCCACGAAATGTTAGGTTCAATGTTTTTGCTTTTGTTTTCAGCATCATTTCTTCAATGATATCACTTATTTCTTTGCTACTTGAAAATATGATTTCATCCTTTTTTTCTTTATGATGTAATGCTGTGCTCTTGCTTACGGTAATGATATTCTCTAACGGGTTTCTAATATTCAGGATAATCTGTTCCAAAACATCAGGAGAGTTCCAGTCTATAGTTTTTGCTGTATTCATTTTAAAAGGGGGATTTTATTAAACAGTTTTGTAATTTCATTTTTAGCTAACCAGATATCTATTAGCATCATAAAAACCTTTAAGCCCTTCATAGTTCATGGATACAGGAATTGTTTCTGATCCCAGATAATTAATAGAATCACCTATTACATCTGCTTTTATGCCCATCAGATTCATTACTCTTAAAAGCTTGCTGTCGCATTCTGCAAAGGCAATACTATTTTTATCATTACAAATTGGGGTAATGGCAGAGACCATTAATCTCTTAAACAATGTACGGTCCTGATTGGTTTTGTTTGTTGCAAATCTTCCAATATGCCATACTGAAGAGGCGTTTTGAGAACAACCAATATCTAAAGGATTGATATTGAATAACTTTTGAATAGGAAGTGTTGTTTTGTAATCCCACTTAATTACTCTTATAGAACCCTGGATGCTTCCCATTGTATCTTTTACAACAAAAATTTCAGAATTTTTGAAATAGCTTAGTTCTTCATTATATACGTCTTTCACATCATTTTGAATTTCCATTTCTGGTATCACATTATCAGAATGATGATTGAAGTTTTCTTCTACTACAAATTGGGCTAGCTCTGCGAGCTGTTCCAGCTCTAATTGATTCAAGTAATTTTGTGTGATTCTCATGGCTTAGTTGTTTTTAACAAATCTACTTGGCAGGGATGTCAATTCCACTACACCATATTGTAGTATTCAACTGAAAGCCAAACAACTACACTTTGGTGTAGTAATTTGATTTTTCTTTGCAAAAACTTAATCCCTATTTAGGGATTTAAATAAATAACCATGATTTAATGTGAAAAAGAAAAATTTTACTCCGCAATATCATTTATTATGTTCATTTTATATTATTTTTGTATAAAACTGACAAAATAAGCATGGATGAAAAAGATTCTTTCTTTAATCATAGAAATACAATAAGCAGCGTAACTGAAGAGGAGAAGGAACAACAATTCAGTTATCTGGAATCGATTAAGGCATTTGCAAGAGCCACATACACTAGCATTTATGTAATTGATTATATGAAGCAGGGGTTTGAATATGTTTCAGACAACCCGCTTTTTCTTTGTGGCAATACTCCGGAGCAAGTATTGGAGATGGGATATGCTTTTTATTTTAAATATGTTCCTCAAAAGGACCTGGAACTCTTATTAAAAATCAATTCTGTAGGATTTGATTTTTATGATAAGATTCCTCTTGAAAAAAGGCTGGATTACACCATTTCTTATGATTTTCACATTATAAACAAGGAGAATAAAAAGATATTAGTTAATCAAAAATTAACGCCTTTATTTCTTAATAAAGACGGAAAAATATGGAAGGCAGTATGTCTTATTTCTATTTCTTCAGAGAGGGATTCCGGGAATATTAAAATATATCAAAATGGAGAAAATAAAGTCTATCATTACAGACTGGATCAAGATATATGGGAAGCGGAAAAAAAAGCAGTATTATCCAAACGAGAACTTGAAATATTACAGCTTTGTGCAAGAGGATTCACGATTAATGATATAGCAAAAGCCATATTTATTTCTCCGGATACAGTAAAGTTTCATCGAAGAAAATTATTTGAAAGATTAGAGGTAAGCAGTATTACAGAGGCAATTGCATACGCTACAAATAATAAATTGATTTAGTGTAAGAATGTCTCCCATAGATTTAACAATCTCATTGATAAACAGCGACAATAAAATATAATATAAGCTCTTCTTCTCTGGATATATGCTCTGATGTTAAGCAATCAGTCCGGTGAAAAATTCTTTAAGAGTAAATAGAAATCTCTTATTTAAAATGAATACTCCATGGTTTCAAAGAAAACCTGTGGACAGAATTGCTTGGGTTATTAACAGAGTAAGAATTATCTTCTGTTGAAAGGGAAAACGTTCTAATAAAAAGCTATTTCTTTTTCAAATATTGAGAAACATCTACAAGTTCATATTTAGGACTTCTTTTCAGGAACTCATTAAGAAATGCTGTATGAGTAGCTCCCATAATTATCAGAACCCGGTCATCTTTTGTAACAGGAAGTTGGTTTAAGTTTGAAAATATTCTTAAATTTCTTTTATAAAATTTACTCGCTTCATCCGCTCCTTCAAAATTTCCTTTAGTACTGCTGTACGTTAAAATATCTGCATTAATGTTAATCAAACCTTCTAAAGTCTCTTTTGAATTGAAGAAAATTAATTTTTCTAACGTTGACAAACTCTCCACTTTAGCAAATTTTTTAAAAAGGTTAAGTTTATAATTCTTTGAAGTCATACTGTCTACCGGATCTTTCAACTCATCTGCAATATTATAGTTGTACATTGCTGTTTCTTTATCATCAATTCCATAGATATTTTTTACCCCTGAAACTTTGGCTACTTGATAGGCTAATGCTTCTACTTCTCCCTTATATTTAGTATTATATTTTCCGTCATGTAAAAAGTTAGAATAATCTTTCTTAAGTTCTTCGTTATTATTTGGAATGATTTCCACACAAATCATTGTCGGTTTAAAATCTGCCAACATATTAATTATAGCATCAATCTCAACACTATTTTTATCTGAATCGTATTTTACCTTATTGGCATCAGTAGTATTTCCCATATGGAAAACACCTAAGTTCAAAACTTTAGATTTTTGTCCAAATAGATTAAACCAACCTAATACTATGATTAATAATATAAACTTTCTTATTTTCATAACTTTAAATGATGTTATAACTATAAATATCTACCTAAGCTGTTCAAATATTACTTTCTTCTGGAACTCTAAATCCTCTTGAGAAAGCTTGTTTAATTTTCTTTCGATGTTTTCTACCGCACTAAGCTCAAAAAAATCTTTTACGATCCCAAATTCTGTGTGTAAGTCTCTGGATGATGTATTCACCTCAAAATAAGGAATATCTCCTCTTAACATTTGAGCGATTTCATGTTGCAGAATAAAACGTAAATCAGAACCTTCAGGAATATCTTTAAAAGCAATGGAAAGATAATCTTCAATTCTTTGTGTGTATTTTTTTCTGTCCTTTTGATTGTTAGGTAAATTCATGACATTTAAAATTTTACCATATACATTGGTTGAACGCCATATATACCTCACAGGAAGGTTATTAAATTTTTGAATGGGTGAACTATCAGATAGTAAAAATGCTTTTTCACTTAGAAACAGGTTATAACATTTTTCAAAGCCTGATATAAACTGATCGGAATATTCATCCACGAAAACATTCTTACCATTAAAGGTGGGAATATTATTCTGAATATAATCTACTTTGACAGATTTGTATTCCATTTTCCAGTCTTTAGTAAACTTATTGACTCCTTCCTTTTTGGTCACAAAGGCATGCGTATTTTTCGAATATCCCAAACCACACATCCCTGCCGGAATAAATTTCGCATCATTCCCAAAAGGTAAAAGCGCACAATTAATTACAGTATCCTGTTTATCTATATTTTCTAAATTAAGAGTATCAAACGATTTGAAATTATCTCTTAGATGTTCTGAAATCTGAGGCTGTATCGAAGTTTCATGATCAATCACTACAGGTGTATCGCCATTCGCAATAAGGTTTTCAGCATGAAAATCAGTAGAATTTAAAAGATAAAGAATACATAATAAGTATCCCGCTCTTTCATAATAACTCTTTATTTCATTTTCTGAATTGCATGGTTTTCCCAGTACAAATTCCTGCCAATGATAATCTTTTTTATTGAGTATTTGATATTTGTAATCCCCGAGAGAGAGATAATCATTAATCCAGTCTAGGAACAGAAAAAGAGAATGAGAAATTGATGCATTGGTAGGCTTGAAAACCAATTTATTCCCATTTTCTAAAAAAACCATAGAGGTTGAAAAACCATTATGAAAATCACCTTCTCCTATTTTGATATCCTGAACTGCAATAGATTTGTTTTCAATTAACATATTGTCAAATAGTTCTGCAGAACAATCTTTATATGATTCAATGATCTTGGTGTATTGATTGTGAATTTTATTTTTCTGCAGAGGCAAATACTCATCTAAAACAGGAAATTGACGACGGACGTTTTGCCAGTTATCTTGTATTAAATATTCAAAGAAATCTTCAAAAGCTAATTCATTATTATTTCTAATAAATTCTGGCAGCATCCTTGTGATATTTCTCTCATAAATAGAGCACAGATAAGAAGTCATTCTTTCTTCAACAAAGGTTGGTTCTTTTAAAGTGGAATTGGTCATTTTCTATTAGTTTTTTAATATTTATAACGTTCTTATCTTAAAGACTTTTCTTTTCTAGAAATGGATTCAAGGTAATTATCTCTGACAAAATTTTTACCATTTTGATTAAATGCATTTCATTCATCCAGCCCGGTACTCAATATATTTAATTGAAAGTCAATCGTTTTAACAGGAAGATATGATTTAAAATAAATAAAAAGAGAATGTGCATTCTCTTTTTATTTATGTATTCAGTTTTTATGAATAATACTATCCTACAGTAGTAGCAGTATCTTCAGTCAAACCGTTTCCAAAGCAGCTTAAGAACTGGCAGCTTCCGATTGGAACTGTTTTACCACCTGCAACCATTCCTAATTCTTCTTCTGATAATTCAAATTCTTCAATATCACCACCAAATAAAGCATATGAAAGATATGATAGGTTGATGTAGTATGTATCATTATCTACTTGATCTACTACTACGATTTTTTTGTTTCCTCCAAGAGTAAAATCTGAATGAAGTTCTTTAATTGCCTCAACAGGGTTGTTTACTAATCTTGCTTTGTAATCTGCATCGTTTAAAGCTTTAAACATTACTTCTCTAACTAGTTCTTTTTTCTCTTCTGAAATTGCTTGATAACTCATAATTTTTGAATTTTTAAATGTTAATTAATTTTTTTGTTTTTATTTATTGTATCTAGATTTATACTATTTCTGCAGATGGTTCTGTTATACTACCACCAAAGCAGCTTAAGAACTGGCAGCTTCCAATTGGAACTGTTTTACCTCCGGCAACCATTCCTAATTCTTCTTCTGATAATTCAAATTCTTCAATATCTCCTCCAAATAAAGCAAATGAAAGATATGATAGGTTGATGTAGTATGTATCATTATCTACTTGATCTACAACAGCGATTTTTTTGTTTCCTCCAAGAGTAAAGTCCGGGTGCAATTCTTTGATTGCCTCAATAGGGTTACTTACTAATCTTGCTTTATAAGCTGCATCATTTAAAGCTTTGAACATAACGTCTCTAACTAGTTCTTTTTTCTCTTCCGAGATGGCTTGATAACTCATAATTTCTAAATTTTTAAGTTTTAATGTTTATTTTATTTTTATATTCTTTATTTCAGGCGCACACTGCTCCAGAGAAGGCTTTTTGAAGCGCCTTCCAGACAACAATTATGACTTATATGGCGGGTGATCTTTTAGTTAGAAACTAAAGAGATATCTTTTAATAATCCCCCTAGAGTTTGTTTCCATGGATAGGAATAAACTGGAGAAAAGGGGTTTAAGGATAGAGATATATTTTGAATCCATGACTTTATCTTTCCATTCATTAATTTGTAATTCATCAAATTTTTGGAATGAGTAAAGGGAAAATTTCATGTCAAAGAATTGTAATATTAATTTTATCTCCGGATTTTTTATTTTTTTTCCTTCAATTCCAGCAAATGCCAATGAAAAAAGCCTTTGTTCGTCTTCATTATTTTTCGTCAAGGTGATGATAGCTTTCACAACGATTGTAACCGTTTGACAAACATTAATCACTTCACTTTCTTTTTCAATGTTAAAATTATGTGTCCAATGACCTACAGGATAGGCAAATTGATCTCCATCAATTAAATATTTTAACATATCATTACACAAACTAAATGCTCTATCTACTTCATTAAATAAAAGATGTGTTTTAATTATATTTTGTATCTGCAGCGTCTTATGGGTGAATAACTCAGGATATTTTCCCAAAAGATAATCATCATTTTGAATGGCTAGATGAGAGTATTGAACTGATTTTTCATAATGATTCAATTTATAATGATAAAGTGCCATTATTGGATAATAACCCATATATAAAATAGCCTTTTCATTCTCATTTAGATCTACTGTCATCATGCATTCGTTAATCGTCATACATGTCTCTTCAGATCTTATATCTTTTTTTTGTAATTCGATAGCAAGGTTAGAGAATAATAAAAATAGTTCATTAGTAATCTCAACATTCTCTGTTCTTACCTCTTGATCAATAAGTTCAGTTAATTTTTCTCTTGTTAATTTTTCCAATTTTAAAAGTGGCATGTCTTCATTTTGAAACATAATTTTGAGAAAACTATTTATTGTTTGCATAGAGTACTTTGAATGCATTGGCCTCTCCAAAGTGTTTCCTAAATTCTGACTAACCATCATACTATTAAAATTACATGTTAAATTATTTTTTTTTAAGTTCTCACTATTATTTATTCTGAGCAGTCATGGATAACAATTCTTTTTGTATGGCTTCTACATTCCATGATATTGCTTTTTATATTTTAATACAATTTTTAAAAGCAGGAAATAAAGAGTCTGTTAAATCTTTCCAAATCATTTGTCCTCCTCCTGCGATTATTTCTAATTGTTCTTCTGTCAGTTCTGTATTCTCTAACTCCGGCTCTGCTGGTATATTCAAATACACTTTAGATTTATCTGTCTGATCAACAACAACCAGCTCTTTTCCCTCAGGCAAAACCACTACTACACCTGTCAGTTTTTCTATTGCTTCTATTGGGTTTGAGAGTAGTTCTTTTCTAAATTCCGCATCCTCCCAAGCTTTAGATATAACTGCCTGTATAATTTGTTCTTTTTTGTCTTCCATAACATTGCCATTTTGTTGATGTAAAGGTAAAATGCTTTCTTTGTATAGATTTGCCAAGTTTTACTTCAAAACTGTCAGTTCTATTTCTTTTCGTTAATTATCTTTTTTTAACATCTGCTCCTGATAATTTCCATTTTTAATAAGGTAAAAGTAGAAAGTATTTTCTCTATAGATTTGCCAAGTTTTACTTCAAAACTGTCAGCTCTTTTTCTTTTCCTTCAGTTATCATTTTTAGCATCTGCTCCTGATAACTTCCTTTTTTAATAAGGTAAAAGTAGAAAGTATTTTCTCTATAGATTTGCCAAGTTTTGCTTCAAAACTGTCAGCTCTTTTTCTTTTCCTTCAGTTATCATTTTTAGCATCTGCTCCTGATAACTTCCTTTTTTAATAAGGTAAAAGTAGAAAGTATTTTCTCTATAGATTTGCCAAGTTTTACTTCAAAACTGTCAGCTCTTTTTCTTTTCCTTCAGTTATCATTTTTAGCATCTGCTCCTGATAACTTCCATTTTCAATAAGGTAAAAGTAGAAAGTATTTTCTCTATAAATTTGCCAGCTTTTACTTCAAAACTGTCAATGATTACTATCTGTTATATTCAGTTATCATTTTTA
>NZ_JAVIXS010000021.1:0-253796 GCF_031324065.1 Chryseobacterium metallicongregator | reverse complement strand
GTATAAGAGACAGCATCTGCTCCTGATAATTTCCATTTTTAATAAGGTAAAAGTAGAAAGTATTTTCTCTATAGATTTGCCAAGTTTTACTTCAAAACTGTCAGCTCTTTTTCTTTTCCTTCAGTTATCATTTTTAGCATCTGCTCCTGATAACTTCCTTTTTTAATAAGGTAAAAGTAGAAAGTATTTTCTCTATAGATTTGCCAAGTTTTACTTCAAAACTGTCAGCTCTTTTTCTTTTCCTTCAGTTATCATTTTTAGCATCTGCTCCTGATAACTTCCATTTTCAATAAGGTAAAAGTAGAAAGTATTTTCTCTATAAATTTGCCAGCTTTTACTTCAAAACTGTCAATGATTACTATCTGTTATATTCTTTCCGAATTGACTTCTACAAAGTACATCTTAAGCTCTCCTTTTCCTTTTGCCTGGATATTTCCGCGGTATTCAAAAACAAAGCAGTCTTCATTTTTAATAAGGTGATAAAGCGACTCGCTTATATTTACTTTTCCTACCATCCCATTACTTTCTATTCTGCTGGCTGTATTGACAGTATCTCCCCACACATCGTACTGAAACTTTTTCACGCCAACAATTCCTGCGACAATAGGCCCTGCATGAATTCCTAATCGCATTTCAAAAGCAGGCTTATTTGTTTGTATGTTTTCAGTTTTTCTTTCCGCCATAAACCCTTGCATTTCAAGTCCGGCTAAAACAATATTCTTCAATGAATTCTGATCAGGCTTCGGAATTCCTCCCGCAGCCATATAGGAATCCCCTATTGTTTTTATTTTTTCAATTTGATATTTTTCAGAGATAAGATCAAAGGCCCTAAAACATACATTAATTTCTTCTACCAAACTCTGAGGAGACATTTTTTCTGCAGTTTGTGTAAAAGATTTAAAATCTGTAAACAGAATAGATACCAAATTAAAATCTCTGGCATTTACGCTTCCTTTTTGTTTTAGCTCTTCAGCAATCTCTTCCGGAAGAATATTCAGCAAAAGCTCTTCTGAACGATCTTTCTCTACTCTCAATGCTTCTCTGGATTTTCTTACAAAATTGAGTCTGTTCCATAAACCACCGGCTACAACAAGGATAAAGCATAAAGAAACAATGACAATATTCCTTTGTTTTTCTTGTTCTTGTACCTCTTCCTTATGTTTTATCTGAATGGTATGTTCTCTCTTTACATAGGCGATACTATCCGTCAACTGCTGTTTCTGAAACTCCATATTCATCATCCTGTTGGAAGTTTCTTTAGAGTTTAAACTATCTTCAAAAATATTTGATTTTTCATAATAGCTAAGAGCTCTCTTATCATCGTTCAGTTTTTTATAAGACTGGTACAGACAGTCGCAAGCATCTTTTTTTAAGCTGAGAGATCCAATTTTTTGAGCAATAGCAAATCCCTTATTACATAGCTTTACCGCTTCATTATTTTTTCCTTGCTCTATATAAATATTACCGATAGCAATTTGAGAATCACCTATATATTGCTGGCTGTTCATTTCTTTTGCCAGTTGTAATGTATTATTGAAATATGCCAGAGCGTTAGAATAGTCCAGCTTTTTATAAAATAAAGTTCCTAGATTATTGAGTACTTCTATTTTAATCTGCTTATCATTTTGTTCGTTCGCAATACTAAGGGCTTTATTTAGGTTTTTATAAGCAAGATCAAAATCTTTCATCCTAACCTGAATAGATCCGGTTGAATTTAAGTTCTGAGCAATAGCCTTTACATCATTCACTTTTTTATAGACATCATATGCTCTTTTATAATATTTCAAAGCGCTGGTATAATCTTCAAGCTTAGAATAAATACCACCTATATTTTGAGTGGTTATTGCTATTGTCTTCGGATCTTTAATTTCCTTCTGTAGCTCCAATACTTTCTGGTAGCAGCTTAGGGCCTGAGGCAGTTTACCTAAGTAATAATAAGTTCCGCCCATGTTATTGGTAACTGAAGATATTCCTAATTTATATCCGGATTTCTTATATTCAGAGATACTTTTTTCAAAATATGAAAGAGACTGAACATAATTTCCCTGAAGAGAGTAGGAAATCGCCAAATAGCTGTAACAATCTCCCGCTTTTTTAAAGTCTTTATTTTCGTAGTAACTCTCCAGACTTTTATTAAAATATATCACAGATTCCGCAAAATTCCCTGATTCCTGTTTCTTTATACCAATATTCAAAAGGCTGTCTGCCTTGTTTTTAGTGATTGTAGATTGATTCTCTTTTTTTATATGAGTCTGAGAAAACGCTCTAGGGTGATTTCCGATAAATAAAAAACAAAAAAACAATATGTATTTATAATTTATCATAGCGAAAAGGATTTATAGCATTGGTATAAATTAAGTATAGGGTATATCAAATGAATCTCAGACAACGTTTTAGGTTCATTAAAAAATCGTATATAATTCTTGAAAAACATGAATTATACACGATTTATAGAACCTTTACAATCTACCCTCCACCAAAAATACTGCCATCAGAATTAACTGGTTTAATGTAGATGGGTGGGTCTCCTTCATTAGCACCGCCAGATATGATATCCAACTGTTCCTCGTCTAATTCCATATCGTCCATATTCGGCTCTGCCGGAATATTTACAAAAATGGTAGAAGAGTCTGTTTGATCCACAAACGCAAGATTCTTTCCTGCGGGCAAATTAATAGGACTTCCCAAAAAATTCTCCATAGTAGCTACCGGATTCTGGATTAAACTGTTTTTAAATACAGGATCTTTCCATGCTTTTTTTACAACAGACTGTAAAATTTCCTCGTCTTTGATTAAATTCATAATTTTTTTTTTATTGTTAAACGGTATCTGTTCTAATATGGCATGGTAAATTTATTTTGTTTTAGACTGACAGAACTGACAAAAAAGCCGACAAAAAAAAGAAGAAAATGAAGAAATATTCTTTCTGAAAATATTGAAATAGAAATTCAACGGAAATAAAAAAGCCCTCCGTAATACATTACAGAGGGCTTTGTACCCCAGACGGGACTTGAACCCGTACGTCCTTGCGGACACAGGATTTTAAGTCCTGCGTGTCTACCAGTTCCACCACCAGGGCATGGTGTGGGCAAAAAAAAAGATTCGAACCAGAGGTTCCAACCTTTTTAACGACTCTAAAAGAGAACTTTTAGAATAGTGCGGATGAAGGGACTCGAACCCCCACGCCTCACAGCACCAGATCCTAAGTCTGGCGTGGCTACCAATTACACCACATCCGCTGGTTTTGTTGATCTGAATATTCAGATTCAACCTGATTTCTTACAAATATAAGATTTTTATTTAAAGAACACTCTCTATTAAAACAAAAAACCCTCCGTAAGATATTACAGAGGGTCTTGTACCCCAGACGGGACTTGAACCCGTACGTCCTTGCGGACACAGGATTTTAAGTCCTGCGTGTCTACCAGTTCCACCACCAGGGCATGGTGTGGAGCGAAAAACGGGATTCGAACCCGCGACCCCAACCTTGGCAAGGTTGTGCTCTACCAGCTGAGCTATTTTCGCATAGTGCGGATGAAGGGACTCGAACCCCCACGCCTCACGGCACCAGATCCTAAGTCTGGCGTGGCTACCAATTACACCACATCCGCTGGTTTTTTATATTGTAAGTTTTAAAGAGCTTGCTTCGTTTTTGTGAGTGCAAATATAGGACAATTTCCTTTACTACCAAACTTTTCAGGAAAAAAAAATAAAATTTCCATATTTTTTTTTCACGGCTTCTTTTATTACATTTCATTTTCTTACTTTTACATCGTTAATATTTACGATATGGAATTACAAGGAACGGTAAAGAAACTTTTTGATGCTCAAACATTTGCGAGCGGGTTTCAAAAAAGAGAAATGGTTATTTTGACCCAGGAACAGTATCCACAGCCGATAAACATAGAATTTTTATCTGATAAAATCAGTTTATTAGATAACCTTAAAGAAGGAGAAAACGTAAAAGTAGGAATCAACATCAGAGGGAGAGAATGGGTTTCTCCTCAAGGTGAAACTAAATACTTCAACTCTATTACAGGGTGGAGAGTAGAGAAAGTTTTTGATAATGCTTCAGAACCTACTCAGGCTATGCCTCAGCAATCTGCATCTCCAGTTTCTAATGAGAATCCGTTTGCCGGAGACGACGATGATGATTTACCTTTCTAATTAAAGAATAAAGATCAAATATAAATCCTGCTTTTTGAAGTGGGATTTTTTTTCTAAACATGGTCCGATTAGACGAAAACGAGATTTCATTTCCCGACCCAGAGCTGTATGATGGCCATGAGGGAGTAATTGCTTTTGGGGGCGATTTGTCCGTAGAACGTATTTGGTTTGCTTATCAGCTGGGCATTTTTCCATGGTACAATCCCGGAGAGGAAATCCTTTGGTGGTGTCCTGATCCAAGGTTTGTTCTTGTTCCTGAAGATTTAAAGGTTTCAAAATCTATGAGAAAGGTACTCAACAGAAATGTTTTTACTTTTTCTGAGAATAAAAACTTCAGAGAGGTAATCAGGAATTGCCAGCAGGCTACCCGAAAAGGACAGTCAGGCACATGGCTCTCTGATGAATTGATGGAGTCTTTTGTTCAACTCCATGAATATGGCTTAGCCAAAAGCATTGAAGTGTGGCAGGATGAAGAACTTGTAGGTGGTTTTTACGGATTGCAGATTGGAAATGTATTCTGCGGAGAAAGTATGTTTGCTAAGGTAAGTAATGCTTCAAAAGCAGGATTTATCAACTTTGTAGAAAGTAACAAGGACAATATTGAATTAATTGACTGTCAATCACATACCGAACATCTGGAGAGTCTGGGAGCAAAAATGATTACCAAAAAAGAATTTCTAAAAATCTTACACGAAAATAATGAACGCAGATAAAGAAAAGTGGGTTCTTCTGGTTATCCTGAGCATTATCTGGGGATCATCCTTTATTTTAATCAAAAAATCGCTGGAACATTTCAATCCGTTTCAGGTTGGATCTTTAAGGGTTCTTATTGCCGGTATTATTCTGCTTCCGGTTGCTATTTCCAATTACAAGCTTTTCCCTAAAAAACATTTGAAATGGTTGATTCTGGCTGCTTTTACCGGGAATTTCATTCCGATGTTTCTGTTTCCGATCGCTGAAACCGAAATAAGCAGCAGCATTGCAGGGATTATCAACTCTATGATGCCTATTTTTGTCATTATTGTTGGAGCTTTGGTATGGAAGTTCGAAACAACAAAAAAACAAATTGTGGGCACGTTAATAAGCTTCACAGGAGTCTGTATTCTGGCATTTGGTGGTGGAGACAGTGGAGAATTTAAAATGATCCCGATTCTGTTGCTTTTATTGGCTACTTTATGTTACGCAATGAGCACAACGACCGTGAAGTCTAAGCTGATGGAGGTATCTTCTACCGTTTTATCTGCTTTTGTTTTCTCATTTGTTTTATTACTGCCTTCCATTATTGCCTTAACAGGTACAGGATTCTTTTCAGAATTCAGTTTTTCAAAGGATAATCTGATGGGACTTATGTTTGTCAGCCTTTTATCTGTTTTCGGAACCGGATTGGCAATGATGATGAATTATCGTTTATTGAAAGTTTCCTCTCCTCTTTTTGCTTCAACGGTTACTTTGGTAATGCCAATCGTTGCAATTATCTGGGGAATTATTGATGGTGAAAAACTCACTTATTTACAATTTATAGGAGCTGGAATTATTATTGCCGGACTCATATTTTTAAGAACAAATCCAAAAAAATAAAATCATATTATAAATTAAATTATATTTGGATGATTTAACTTATAACTATGAAAAAAATTCTACTTTTGGGGGCTATAGCCTTATCTACACTTTCTTGCTCCAGCTCTGATGACACCCCTTTCGACAACAGTGATCCGTCTAATCAAAGCGTAATTCTTCCCACGAAGATGACTATGGACGGTATTGTAATGAAAGTCAATTACAACGGAACTAAAATCATCAGTATGATTAACAACATTAATCATGGACAAAGAGTGGAGTTCTCCTATACCGAAGATTATGTTTCCGGTATTAAACATTACGAAAATAATGTTCTTGAAAGCGCTGTAGAATATGGATATTCTAATGGGCGCATGGCTTCAGCTATTATAAAGGAATATTCCACTACCGGAACTGTACAGAATACGGTTACATTTACTTATAACTATACCAGTAATACGGAAATCAATGTAAAAAGACAGACGAACTCAGGAACTGCCGGTTCTTCTACGATCAACAGTGTATTTACCTATAACAATGGAAATATGGTAAGTAACGTAGGATCAGGAACAGGAATCGTCAATGGAAATACAGTTAATTACACGGAAAAAGAGACTTATACCTATACTGATAAGAACTATCCTTTCAAAAATGTCAAAGGTTTTGACAAAATTATATTTAACGGAAATGAAAGCAGCGATGGGATAAGCATGTTATTTTCGAATATTAAGAATAGCTTAAGCACTTATAAAGGAGAGTTTACCAATACGACTGCCGGAGGTGGAACAGCAACCGGAACAACATCTCACAAATATACAACCACTTTTAATACTGCTGGTTATCCTTCTGAAGAAAGCAGACAGTCTCTTGATATGAACGGAAATGCAAACACCAGCGCTCCGGATAAATTTTTCTACGAATACAATTATCAATAAAAAAAACCTGCATTTCTGCAGGTTTTCTGTTATCTGTTAGAGAAATTTAGTTCTTTTTCTTCACTTTGCTGGCTTTGACCTTTTTCACTTCGTCTTTAATGAAAGGATATTTTTTTTGCATATCCTTAGCTAAAGAAGGATCAAGTTCCAATGCTTTCTGAAGAGATTCCATTCCTTTATCCTGGTCTTTCAGATTGTAAAAACAATTGCTCAGCTGATAAAACAACTCTGCTCTGTAATGTTTTTTTATCGCTCTGTCTAATACGGTTACTGCATCTTCATACTCTCCTACCAACATTAAAACTTCTGAATAGGCATACCAGTTGTAGAACCTTGAGGGCTCTGCATCCACCAGTTTTTTAAGACAGGAAAGACTTTCTTCAAACTTCCCTGAATCAATGAACAAAAATGCCAATCTCTTCTGATAGTCAAGATTATTTTCATTCAGCTGGGTAGCTTCTTTGGCAAAATGCAATGCTTCAGACATTCCTCCCATTTCTTCATAAAGATAAGACTGCTCCATCATTGCAAGATAAAACTGAGGGTCTTCTCTCAATGATTTCTGAAATGAGTTTAAAGCTAAAATAGGCTGTTTTAAAGCCTTGTTGCATAATCCGATCTTATAAAAAGTAAATGCTTTTGTATATTCCAGCTCCAGCATTTCTTCATAAGTTTCGATGGCCTTCTGGTATTGTCCCAAAGCTTCATAACAAGCTGCTTTATTGGCATATACTCCTACAGAGTTTGAATTGATTGCCAATAAATAATCGTAGCCTCTTATCGCTTCATCATAATTTTTTCTGTTGAAGTAGAATTGTCCGTATTCAAACCATGCGGTTTCAGAATAAGGGAATTCATCTAAATATTCATTAAGAAAGGCAATAGCCTCCTCACTCTTATTCAGGTCACTGAAGCACACCATACAGTTTTCCAACGAATATTCATCCGTAGGATCTTCCTTCAGTGCTTTTCTGTAATGTTTAAGAGCGTTAAAAGGATCTCCGAGATTCACATATTCATCCGCAATAAAGTTGTGGAGAAAGTTTTCTTCTTCCTCTAATGTTAAAGCTTTTTTGCAGATTTCAATGGATTTTCTGGGATTTCCTAAGTTCGAATAATACTTGGCGTAACAAACCAAAAAGTCTGTATGCTCCATAGAAGCGCCTTTCAGTTCGTCAATAAGTTCTTTCGCCGTATTATACTCTTCCCACTCCAGAAGGATTTCAAGTCTTTTGATCTTAATATCCAACGAATTAGGGTGAAGCTTGAGTCCGTAATTAACAGCCATGTCAGCGTAATTAAAATCACCAAGCTCCAAATAATAAACAATAATGTCTTCTAGCTCTTCGGTATCGAAGTAGAATTCGTCATTGTTTTCCATCATTTCCTCGAACTTTTTTACAAGTTCATTTCCAAAATACTCTTCCAATAGTGTCCTCTTTGTCGGCCCAACGCTTGAATTTGCTTACAAACCTCGGCAAACGTTTAGTTAATAATACATCTGAAACTGATATTCAAATATTTATGCAAAGTTGCAACTTTTTTTTGAATATTCCATTTCATAAATTTCTATTATAAAAATAGTAAAAAAAGAAAACCGATAAAAGGATTGTGGATAAAAAAACGGAAATTGGGGTTAAATTCTTATGACAAGGCGTTTTCCACTTTCTATCTCAGCGTTCCATATCGTTTCGATATTTTTTATATCCACTTCTTGTGTTTCCATTTTAATTTTTCCTTCAACTGCTGCCTGAAACATTTCAGGGATAATTTCTGAAAACAGAAGAGCTGATTCTTCTTTTGTCCAGCTTCCCAACCCTGATCCTGAAATCTGAATATCAGTTCCTCGGAGGATCTGTGAAGACAGCTGAATGGTATCACCGCTCATTCCTCCTATAGTTACCAGCTTTGTTTGATGAGAAAAGGTTCCGTCTCCTTTGAAAGCAGACAAGATCATTTCTACAGAATGTCCCCAGATATAATCTATGATAATATCTATCGGAGTTTCCTGATGAATTTCTTTTATTTTTTGCTTAAAATCTTGATCGCTCAGTGTTAGAGAAACTACTTCATCAGCGCCAAGCTCAAGTAAAGCCTCCAGGGACTCTTCATTTCTTCCGGTAACAATAATCTTCTCTGCTCCATATAATCTGGCGATCTGAACAGCAATTCTGCCTGTAATTCCTGTTGCTCCGTTGATCAGAACGGTATTGCCCTGCTGAATTCCGGCCTTGAACTTTAATGCCATTGCAGAGCCCATAACAGCGTTGGGTAATGCGGCTGCCAGAGAAAAATCCAGTTCTTCAGGAATTGGTATAATCATTTTTTGATCAGCAACAGCTTTTTCAGCTACTGTTCCTTTTTTACTGAAAAAATAGACTTTATTTCCGTTTTCAAGATACCCTGCTCCGTCTGTTCCGATAACCGTTGGTTGATGTTCCTGGTTTTCAGTCGAATAATGATTTCCTCCAGCTCTGGCTCTGTCGAGGTTTTTAATTGAGGCGGCTTTTACTGAAATCAAAATTTCATTTTCCTGCACTTCCGGCTCTTGGAAATCTGCATATTGAGGTATGCTTCCTTTTTCAAATACTATGGCTGCTTTCATTCTTTTAATTTTTATACAAAATTAGGAGGGTAGAAGGCCGTGAAGCGATAACATTTGTTATCAGTTTGGGGAAAGGGAACTGGAAGTGGGAGGCTGGGAGTTTATAAAGCCGGTAATAGAGTTAACAAACGCAGCGATCACTAGGAAACATGATATTGTTATTATTCTTTGCGAACGTTGCGTTTAATATGAGAATTTATGCAGTTTCTTTTTAAACTTCCGGCTTACATCTTCCAGCCTCTTAAAGTCCTTCTTTCAATATTTTGCTTTTGATCCTGCTGAGATGTACAGTAGTAATACCAAGATATGAAGCGATGTAATGCTGGGGAACTCTTTTAATAATTTCGGGCTTTTGTTTAACCAGATTCAGATATCGTTGCTGCGGGGTGTCTTTAATGAATGAAAAGAAGTGTTTCATATAGTCGAATACCCTTTCAAAAAGAGCATCCATAAAAAGATTTCTGAGTTCGGAGTTTTCGTAGACTTCTTTCAGGAAGGCATCCACATCAGGTTTATTGATTTTGTATAAAATACAGGGTTCTATAGTCTCAAACGAAACCATACTTGGAAGCCCCTTTTTAAAGCTTTCAAGGGAAGAAAACATTGTATTTTCAAGAAAAAACTGGAAGGTAACGTCTTTCCCGTCATTATTATACCAGGCTCTAACGATGCCTTTTTCAATATAGAAAGCATTATAGGAAACCTCACCTTCTTTTAAAAGCAAAGTTTTGGCAGGGACTTCCATACGCTGGAAACTGCACAGAAATTTTCTCCATTTTTCTTTGGGAAAGGGAAACCTGTTTTTAATATGTTCAAACATTTCTGGGATAAAAAAAGAACGGACTGTTTGTCCGTTCTTCCTGTATTTTTAGATTAAACTCTTGATTTTAGCAATGATATCATCTCCTAACTGATCTGCCTCTTCCTGAGATTTAGCTTCAGTATAAATTCTGATGATTGGCTCTGTATTGGATTTTCTAAGGTGAACCCAATTGTTTTCAAAGTCTATTTTAACACCATCTACTGTAGAAACTTCTTCATTCTGATATTCCTGCTCCATTTTGCTTAAGATAGCGTCTACATCAATCTCCGGTGTAAGCTCTATTTTCTTTTTACCCATGAAATAGCTTGGATATCCGGCTCTTAATTCAGAAACGGTCTTGTTTTCTTTAACTAAATGTGTTAAAAACAATGCAACTCCTACTAAAGAATCTCTTCCGTAATGTAATTCAGGATAGATAATTCCTCCGTTTCCTTCTCCTCCGATGACAGCATTTTTCTCTTTCATCAAAGTAACTACGTTTACTTCTCCTACAGCGCTTGCAAAGTATTCTGAATTGTGAGTCTGTGCTACATCTCTCAAGGCACGGCTTGAAGAAAGATTGGAAATTGCTACTCCATTCTGGTGTTTTAGCAGGTAATCAGCAACAGCTACCAGTGTATATTCCTCCCCGAACATTTCTCCTTTTTCATCAATAAGGGCTAATCTGTCTACATCCGGATCTACTACAACTCCTAAGTCAGCATTTTCTTTTTTCACCAGTTCACAGATATCTCCCAAATGTTCTTTCAAAGGTTCAGGATTGTGTGGGAAATGTCCTGTAGGTTCACAGTATAATTTGATGGTTTCACAACCTAATTTATCTAAAAGCATTGGGATAGCAATTCCTCCTGTAGAGTTTACAGCATCAAGAACTACTTTAAAATTCTTCGCTTTGATTGCTTCTACATCTACCATTGGTAAATCCAGGATCTGCTGAATATGGATATCAAAAGCATCGTCTCTTGTTTCATATTTTCCAAGGTCATCTACTTCTGCATAATTGAAATCTTCACTTTCTGCCAAAGCCAATACTTCAGCACCATTTTCACCTGTGATGAATTCTCCTTTTTCGTTTAAGAGTTTAAGGGCATTCCATTGTTTTGGATTATGAGAAGCAGTAAGAATAATTCCTCCGTCTGCATTCAGCTCAGGAACCATTACCTCAACGGTAGGGGTTGTAGAAAGCCCAAGGTCAACTACATTAATTCCCAATCCCTGCAATGTAGCCGTTACTAAAGAAGAAACCATCTGACCAGAAATTCTGGCGTCTCTTCCGATAATTAGGGTAAGATCTTTTTTGTTTTTATTATTTTGAAGCCAAGTTCCGAATGCAGATGCAAATTTTACTACATCCAGTGGTGTTAAGTTATCATTTACTTTTCCACCAATGGTTCCGCGAATTCCGGAAATAGATTTTATTAATGACATGATGTTTTTACTTTTATTTTGTTCTTTCTAAATTTTCCAACACAAAGATACTTAAAAGACCCTTCAACTTATAGAACGGGAATCTTTTTTTGAATTTTATCATAGGTATTTTTCACAACTTTCGGAGGAGCAAAACGATACCCAATATATAACAGTCCATAGAGATTATTATTTTCTACAGTCTGATTGTTTTTCTGATCATAGGCATAGGTTTTAAAATTCATTTTTCCTCCGAATAAAAACCGGTCCGTATTATAACCTATATGAAGCCCGCCCTGCATTCTTATGGTAGCATACTGGGCATTTTCTTTTGATCCTCCGTTCTCAAAGTCTCTGTAACTGGAGAATTTCCCTCCAATTCCGAGGGCCAGGTAAGGGGAAATATTGACATTTTTCCCAATAACCCAATTATAGAAATATCCCATATTCCCTCCGATATTATATTGTGTCTCTTTGCTTTTTACTCCGTCAATTGTATTTCTGAAAATGGTAAGGTCATAATCCAAAAAAGGTACCCAGCTTCCACTACTTTTATATTGCCATTCGCCTTGGGTATAGATACTTCGTGCTGAAAAATTTTTATTGAGAACATAAGACGTAGATCCACCAAAAGTCTGAACTCTTAAATCCGGAAACTGGATGTAGGGGTCTCTTCCTTCCTGCCATTCGGGGGACAGATCTTTCATGTTTTCCACATAAAAGCCTTTTACATTTTTATAATAGACATTCTGAATGAATCTTCCAGGAAAAAATCTGAAACTTAAATCGGTATAAGAACTTTTCCCTTTCATTACATCATCATTATTTCCATCTAAAAATCGGGGTGCAAATGATATTGTTGCACTTATTATTCTATAATCTATGGAAAAGGAAGTTTTCGTTTTGTTGTTGATGGACAGAATTGTCTCGTTGGTGTTCTTACCCTCTCCTTCTGAAAAAACATAGCTTTCGATGTTGGTATCAAGATTCACACGAATCATCACCTGGTCTGCATAAGACTTGGTATTTGCGGTATCTGACTGTGCTTTTACCTGAAGAGCTGATAAAGAAAATAATACGAATAATCCTGCCTTTAAAAAATTCAAATCGAATAATTTACATTAGAAAAATGAAATTACTACATTTTTTTCAATTATCCGATAAACCCAATATTAAGAACAGCCGCAATCTTTATCGCAGTTGGTTCTTTTGGAGCTGAATTTCTTTGGCGCGAAATTCTTTTTGAGTACTTTAAATAAAGAGTAACAGGCAAATGTTACAATTAAGGCAATAAGTACGTACTGAATAATTAATGATGAGTCCATTACTTTAGAATCTGATATACTATCATCGACACAAAATATGCCAAACCTGTCATCATGACTACCTGAAAGCCGGTCCATTTCCAGCTTTTGGTTTCTCTGTAGACTACTGCAAGTGTAGAAACACACTGCATTGCAAATGCGTAGAAAAGAAGAACCGAAATTCCGGTTGCAAAACTGAAGACTTTTTCTCCGTTGGGTTTTACGTCTCTTCTCATTTTATCAATTACTTTCACTTCGGGAGCATCATCTTCCAAACTGTAAAGGGTAGACATTGTTCCTACAAAAACTTCTCTTGCTACGAAACTGGTAAGAATTCCTACTCCCATTTTCCAGTCGTAACCCAGCGGAGCAATTACAGGTTCTATTCCTTTACCCATTTTAGCAAGGTAAGAATGGTCTAAGTGAACATCTGTAGCCACAAATTCGTTTGTTTTCTGGCTTGGCCCAAAATAGCTTAAAAACCAGATGATGATACTTACGATGAAAATTATTTTTCCGGCTCCGGTAATGAAGTCCCATACTTTCCCCAAAACCATTTTAAAGTCATATCCGAAAAGTGGTTTTTTATAGGCTGGAAGATCCATTACGAGATACGTTTTTCCTTTACTTTTAATAAATCTTTTAAGTATTGCTGCAGAGAATAAAGCGACTAAGAAGCCAAGGAGATACATTCCCATCAAGACCAGTGCTTTATATTTGATTCCTAGAAATGTCCCTTCTGAAATAATCAGTCCGATAATGATACTGTAAACCGGAAGTCTCGCAGAACATGTCATAAATGGTGTTACCAATATCGTAAGCAATCTTTCTTTTACATTTTCAATATTTCTTGTAGAAATCACCGCCGGGATAGCACAGGCAGTTCCTGATACAAGGGGAACGATACTTTTTCCATTAAGCCCGAAAGGACGAAGCAATCTGTCCATCAGGAATACCACTCTTGCCATATATCCTGAATCTTCTAATAAATAAAGGAAATACAACAGAATTCCGATCTGTGGTGCAAACACCACAATTCCTCCAATTCCCGGAACAATTCCGTTTGAAATCAATGAATTAATTGGTCCTTCCGGAAGATGTTCGTTGGAGAATGCTGCCAGCCATGAGAAGGTCTCTTCGATCCAGTTCATAGGGTATTCCGCAAGAAAGAAAACACTTTGGAATATTACTAATAAGATCGCTAAAAAGACTACATAACCCCAGAATTTATGAACTAAAACTTTATCCAATTTTTCCGTTAATAATTCTTTGAACTGAGCTTTTTTAGAAATGACATCAGCCAGTATTTTGTCTACTTTCTGATATCTTCTTACGGTTTCCTGAACCTGAAGTCTTTTCGGCACTAAACTTTTAGAATCAGATTCATTGAGTTGTTCCATTACTGAGCCAATTCTTCCAAGATCTGTTCCCAGTGAGAGGCTCATCCATGCTTTATATTCATTGTCGAAACCTTTATGTGCTGCCAGTTTCTGAATAAAATCCCTGTGCTCATTAGGGGTTTCAAAAGAAAGGGTATTTGTTTTTACAAATTCGTTGTTGTAAACAGCTTCTCTTACTGCATCAATCCCGATTTGTTCTTTGGCATTGGTTTGAATAATTTTAATGCCTAGTGCTTCGGAAAATTTTTGAATATCAATAGTAATTCCTCTTCTTTCTGCCTGGTCAATCTGATTGACAATCAGAATCATTGGGATTCCGAGATCCTGAATCTGCTGAAACAACAGCAATCCTCTTTTTAAGCTTAATGCTTCAAGAATATAAACAACTCCTGCGTAGTTTTTCTGCTCATCAATAAGGTATTTGGAAAAAATAGCCTCATCTTCTGAGCTGGGATATACGCTGTAAGAACCTGGAAGGTCAATAACCTCAACATCCTGATCTTTATAGGTATAGTTTCCCGAATGACTTGCTACGGTAACGCCGGCATAGTTTCCAGTCTTTTGCTTTTTGTTGCAAAGCGTATTAAAAACTGTTGACTTTCCTACATTAGGATTTCCGACTAAAAGTATCTGTTTTTTCTTGTTTTCCTGCATTAATTCAATTCTTCAACAATGATGTAATCTCCTTCTTCCTCACGAAGAGCAATCCGGCTTTTTTCTGCTCCAAACTCCACATACATAGGCCCATTGAATGGTGCCTGATACAAAATTCTGAAAGAGGTTTCCGGAAGAAGCCCCATTTCAATGATTTTATTGGGCATTTTCAGATGGTCATTATCATACCCCAATATCTTCCCCATTTTGTTTTTAGGGAATCCACTTAATTTATGTAATCCTTTCTCTTTCAAAGCCTAATTTTTAGTCCTGCAAATATACGCTATTTAAATTTAATCTAAATAACGTTTTGGGATAAAAGAAATCAACCCAAACACATTGCTGTATCTGGGTTGATTCAAAATATAATTTAGTTGATATGAATGCTTATTTTTTCTTCTTGTCAGAAGCCTGTTCTTTTTCTATGGGATTATCATTGGATCCGAAGAAATCTTTCACCTGCTTTTCCAGTCTTTTCATGAAATCTCCAACTGTCCCATCTGTTCCCGGCATGGGTCTGCTCATATTTTCTGCGGTCATGTAAGGACGAGACTCTGCGAATGGATCTGCTTTGTATCCTTCGTAAGACTTCAGGAATTTTTCTTTGGATGTAGGTGTTATTGTATTGCTCATCATTCCCATCTTAGCATTGATCTTATCTGCATATGATAATTCTTCATAGTTTTCGATCTTTTTATTTCCGCTCAATTGCCATGAATAGTTTTTATCTGCGTCTTCGACTTTTACAATCAGACCAGGAAGTCCTTTAAATTTATAAGGTCCATCCTGAAAAGGAATGTCCGAACTAAACCAGGCTGTCCACTTTCTTCCTCCAAATTCTGTAGTTGCTTTCTGAGCATTGTATGCACCTACTTTTTCTTTATCAGGTAAAATACTCCATTGTAATTTCGGTTCGTCCTCGTAGGAGAATAGGTTTCTACTGATTCTATCTACATACTGAACCTTCATGTCCGGATAGCTTTTGATAATTTTATAAGAGAATTTTGGCCACTTTATAAATTTGGTCATGTCCTTGAAAGACTTGGTTTTCTCCATTTCTTCTATCTGAACTTTAATGATAGAATCCTGAGCCGGCATTGTATAATCCTGGTAGATTGATTTCTTAGGGGTAATATCAAGAATAGTAATGATCTTATCCATTCTTGCCGAATCTTTCTTCGGCTTAAAAGTCAGTTCATAAAAGAAACGGTTTGCTGTTTCTTTAGATTCCTGAGCTCCTGCAAATGCAAAAAGAGCAATAAGAAATACGGAGAATAACTTTTTCATTGTAGCAAGTTTTATATAATTAGTAATCACTTGTCTTCTTTTGTTACAGTTTTTCTGAAATTTTATTTTTCGGTAAAAAATATTCACCGTTTCAACTCTTTACTAATTAAAAAATTATGATTCTCTTAAAACAGTTTCATTTTTAAAACGCTTACCTTTAAGTTTCTAAAAAACAAAATATTATGGATACCTTATCTCAATTAAAATCTGAACTGGAGGGAGAGTTCCAAACCACAAAAAAATTTATTGAACTATTCCCTGAAGGAAAAAACGATTATGCTCCGCATGAAAAAAGTATGAAAATGATGCCACTTGCCACTCATCTTGTAGAAGTTTTTGAATGGCCGAACACCATTTTAAACACTTCTGAACTTGATTTTGGAAAAGGAGATTACAAACCTACTGTGCTTTCTACAAAAGAAGACCTTCTGAAAAAGCTGGAAGAAGATTATCAGGCTGGCAAAAAAGCATTGGAAAATAGTACAGAAGACGATCTGAACCCCAGCTGGACGATTAAAAATGACGGCCATGAACTGGCAAGCTGGAGCAAATACGGAGCAATACGCCATGCTTTAAACCAGATCACACATCACAGGGCTCAACTGGGTGTTTATTACAGACTGAACAATATTCCTTTGCCGGGAAGCTATGGGCCTTCAGCAGACCAGCAAAGCTTTTAAATTCAATATATCTCAATAAAAAAACCAATCCGGATGGATTGGTTTTTATTTTATTTAAAGTTGAATTTTACAGTAAACATTACCTGACTAGGACGAAGTTGGATTCTGCTGTATGTTGTTGCCGTTGCATTTACATCATATGTTTCAAAAACCTTTCTGTTGGCAATGTTCATCCATTTAATTTCAAAATCAACTTTCTTTTTTGCCCATGAAAACTGATACGAAATATCATAAAAAGCATTATTGTAGCTTTGATTTGCATTACTGCTATTTACCTGATCCCAATTAAATCCTATTGTATGATTTTCTAGAGGATAAAAGAATGCCGCCAGGTTATGATTATATCCGTTTCTTTTGCTTTTACCGTTAAGTTCAGAAATGAAACTTGTATTGGTTTGTTTGGTGATAGAAATACTACCATTATAATCCAAACTCATCCAGCTGAAGTATGTATTATTCAATTTAAAGCCAAAAGACTGGCTATTATTTTCACTTGCATATGCTCCCTTATTCAGATAGGCATCAGAACGTGAAGTATTATTACTATAGCTTACTGAGGCATTTGTTTTAAACTTTGGAAAATATTTTCCTACTTCTGCACTATATACATTACTTACTGCATGATTGTCTTGCTCTTTATAATGTCCAATAATAAATCCTTCGTTATTTCTCTCAGGATCAGAAATAAGGTTTCTTTTGCTGTCACTGAATCTATAATTAATATTAAAGAACAAATTATTAAGTGGATTTCTATATTCCAATCTTGTTCCGGTAGATTTACTATTATTTTGTGGTATTGGATTTTGAGGGTCCATAACATTTATACCATTTGGAGACTGCATTAAGAATCCTGCATAAGCAGTATTTACATCTCCAAAGTTGTTGTTAATATTCCCATTTACAGACGCCTTCCAAAATGAAGCAAATGAATATTGTAAGAAAATATTAGGTTCAAAAGTAATTTTATTTACAGATTTAGAAACGTTTCTTGTTGGATCATCTGCTTTAATATTGTTGGAGTTAACAGGAAGATTAGCAAAAAGCATCCATGATTCACTTTTATAATTTACTCCAAGGCTTCCATAAGGTGTAGCTATGGAATAAGAAAGATCGTTATTATACTTTTCTCCATATTCAAGATATTGTCCTGCCTGAAGGTTTGTTAATGTAGAATTAAGAGCTGTTGTCTTATAATTGAATCCTATTTCAGGTGTAAATGTCCATCCTTTTGCTGAAAATCCAACATTAGCAGAATGATTGGCTTCAAAAGTTTTTAATCTGAAATTCTGTCGCACCATTTCAGCATTGGCACCTGGCGTAAATCCAGGAATCTCAAGGTATGAAGCGGGTGTCACATCTAAAGTTTGTCTATCAGTTTGATAATTGATAAATGATTTAACATTAACCATTTTTTCCTTCCATGGGATTATCGTACTTAATGAGTTTTGGAATGATGATGTAGGTGATTCCAAAGCTTCTTCACCATGTCTGCTTGAAGTATTAGCCGATGTACTGTTTCTATCCGCTAACGCTCTGTCTGCATTCCAGAATTGAGAAAAGCTTGTCGTATTTTTAAAAAATCCTTTCTTGGCATTTTTCGTGAAAATTAATTCTCCTTTTGCTTTATCTGTATAAAAATTATTCAGGATATTTTGGATAACAGTAGATTCCCCCGATGTAGGTGTTGCGAAATAATTTTTCTGAGTATAACTTTCCCTATTTACCACATTATTAGTATAATTTGCACTGGCTTTTAATTCCCATTCCTTCTTCTTATCAATGTTTACTAAATAATTGGCTGACAGATAATGCACATTATTCATTAAGTATCTCTTTACCGGTAGATCAGGAGTGGTTGCATTTTCTACATTTAGCCAGCTATTTTGACCAGCATTAATTCTTCTGCCTTCCCATCCATTTCCGAATGCCAGAATATTTCCTTCATTTTCCACCTGCTCACCCATGTTATTGGTTTTATAATTGACAACCCATTGGCTTTTCTGTCCGAAAAACATAGGCGTCAGTTTTACATTCCAAAGCCATGGATCTCCAAATCCGGTCCCAACTTCACCTCTCCCGGTCATGGTAACAGAGTTTTTCAGTTTGATATTGATGGCTGCCTGGTCTGAAGGTACTTTATCCTGAAGTATTTTTACCGGCTGGTGGTTCTCAAGAACTTCTACTTTCTGTACAGCATCTTTAGGAAGTGAGTTGTTGATGGTTCCATAGCCCCCTTCCATCAGGTCTTTTCCGTTGACGTAGAATTTATTGATGGCATTTCCCTGGTATAGAATTGTTCCGTCTTTGTTTACTTCAATTCCCGGAATCTTTTTCATTACATCCGCAAGGGTTCTGTCGTTCTTACTATTGAAAGCCTTAAGATCGTAAGAAATGGTGTCACCTCTTGCGGTGATCATTTTGGTTTTTAGTTGTACTTCTTTAATTTCTGTAGCTTCAGACTGCATTTTAAAGTTCAGAGTCTGATCGCTGTTATTAATTTGCTTTGTAAGAGGTTTCTGATTGAATGCTTTCACTTTCAGATCTACATTGGATTCAGCGGATGTAAAAGTTACTTTATATTCTCCTTTGGAATTCGTAATGGCGTAAGCAAGAATAGCATCCTTACCTGGTTCTTCTATGGTTACACTGGCGCTTGGTATTGCCACCCCGTCATCATCAGTAATTTTTCCTGAAACCGTTTTCTGTGCATAAGTAAGTACAGTAAAGAAAAGCATCAGAAATAAAGAAATATTTTTTTTCATACCTATTATTTGCTCAATTAGTTAATCATTATAGTTTTTTGTTACACTTTTTATAAAGATGAATTTTATAGTTAAAGGTTAAATCAATATCACTACAAAAATAGTGATATTTTTCAAGCTTTTGATTTTCCTCTAAAAAAAGAAATCTTTTTAAGCAGATTCAAAATCTGTTTATTCGTTTTTGCAAATATTTATTTTATCCTAAAATCATGTTTGGCATAAAAAAATAGCAAAATAAGTGAGTGATTTATTTTTTAATTTATGTAACATAATCTGAATAGATTTTATCTTATTGACTAGATAAAAGAACAATTTTAATAAGAAGCTAAGGAATTAATAATCTTACTTATTCTAAATAGGAAAATCTGATTTGAATCATAGATTAAAAAAAAATTAAACGCTATCTCATAAATATATATTTAATAATTTTGTAACATAAAATTTATAAAATGGGAATAATTTTAAAGCCTATAGATGTTGTAGATGACATTTCGAAAGAAGAATTCTACGAAAAATATCTGAAGCCAAGAAGGCCCGTTGTCATCAAAAATATGGCAAAAAAATGGCCTGCTTACCAAAAATGGACGATGGAATATATGAAGGAGGTTGTAGGAGATGTGGAAGTCCCGCTATATGACAGTTCAAAGGCAGATCCTTCTGCTCCCATCAATGCATCAGCAGCAACAATGAAGTTCGGAGATTATATAGATCTTATCCAGCGAGAACCTACTGATCTTAGAATTTTTCTCTTCGACCCCATAAAATACGCTCCTAAACTTTTGGAAGATTATATTTCTCCTAAAGAATTAATGGGAGGCTTCCTTGATAAATACCCGAATATGTTCTTTGGAGGAAAAGGTTCTGTTACCTTCCTTCACTTCGATATCGATATGGCTCATATTTTCCATACCCATTTCAACGGAAGAAAACACATTCTTCTTTTTGATTATAAATGGAGAGAAAGACTTTACCAGATTCCTTATGCAACGTATGCACTGGAAGATTATGATATTGAAAACCCTGATTTCACAAAATTCCCTGCACTGGATGGTGTAGAAGGAATTGAATGCTATCTTGAACATGGTGATACTTTATTTATGCCTACAGGCTGGTGGCATTGGATGAAATATCTGGATGGAAGTTTCTCAATTTCCTTAAGAGCATGGGACAAATCATGGGCAGTAAAAGCACATTCTCTATGGAATCTTACTGTACAGCGTAAATTTGACGACATTATGAAGTCGAACTTCAAAAAGAGCTATATGGACTGGAAAGAGAAGATGGCAGTTAAAAGAGCAGAAATGGCCTTGAAGAGAGGCTTACCAAGATAATAAAAAAGACGTTTCAAGTGAAACGTCTTTTCTTTTTCATTCTATTATAAAAATGTTATTTCTTAATCATTTTATAGCCTTTTTCAGTCTCCTTATCTTTGATCTTCACTATGTAATTTCCTGCTGCCAGTTCACTTACATTTACAGTTCCGTTTTCTGTATCCATCGTTTCTTTTTTCACTAGCTTTCCGTTAAGATCATAAATGTTAATTTCAGAGATCTTAGTTTTATTTTTGATGTATAAAACATCTTGTGCCGGATTTGGATAGATAGATGCACGGCTCTTATCCGCTTTTGCATCAGAAACCGATAGACTGTTTGCTGAAATCTGGAAATCATCGATCCCAATAAACCAGACATCTTCTGTAGTGGAATGAAAAGCAATATAAATTGTTTGTCCTACAAAAGGAGTCAGATCGTACGTATACTGATTCCACGAAGTAGGAGGTTTTACTGCTGCAGCGAGCGTGTTGGTAAGGCCTGCAATAGTAGGAGTTGTTGTTGATACTTTTATATCCACCGTCTCAGCAAGTCCTGCCCCTCTGTTTCTTGCCCAGAAAGTAAGCTTATCAGATACTCCTGCAGTAACCACTATAGCAGGGCTTATGGCATAATCATCATGGGAAGTACTGCCATACTCCAATCCAAGGAAATGGGTTCCCGAATGAGGAGCATTGAATGAAGAGTCATAAGAACTAAAGGTTTCCCAGGTTCCGGCATCTCCACCATTAATTATTGTCCAGTCGGCAGGCATTGTTGCCGAATCGAAACTTTGAGAATATTGCGCCAGTAAACCTATTGGTACAAAGCACAGCAATGTTACGAATTGATAAATTTGTTTCATAGTGTTTGTTTTTGATACTAATTTAATAAAAAAATAAAACATTGATTAACAAATTACTATAAAAAAACATCAAAATTTTTGTGAAAAAATTTTTATAACACTCTGTAAACGGGATACTGTCTGAATGTTTTTTCTTCAAAATAAGGAGAATGTCTGTACACCCAATCTAATTGTGCATCTCCATCTTCTGATAGCTTTTTATCTGATGCTTTAGCAGCTTTAAACTCTTCTTTCAATTTTTTATCCTTTTTCAAAAGTTCAGAAGCAGTATCTTCAAAAATATAAGCAGAATAGTATTCTTTCTGTGCCAGAATTCCATCAAAGAAATTCCAGTTGAAAAATGAGTCTAAAGCCTCAGGTTCAAGGGTTTCTACAATATATTTTACACCAGGCTGATTGGTTGAAACCAGATAATCTCCGGCTGTAAATGTCCTGTTTTTCTGTGTAGCATCAACTATAGTTTCAAAATGCAGATAATGTCCTTCGTAAGGGTTTTTAACGGTTTTAAAATCCTTAATTTTATAGGACTCAACTGCTAAAGTACTGTCTTTCCGAATCGGTTTCATCTGAATATTGTTTCTTTTAAATTCTTCAATCACCCGGTACTGCGACTGCGGAATTACATAATATTTTGGAATGGTAATATATCCCGTTGGAACAGCCGTCGTAAAGAGCTTTATATTCTTTGTAAAGGGTTTATTTCTGTCATAATACAGCCTTGGTTTGCCTGAAACTTCACTGGGTTTGTATTTTCCTTCATAACCTTTAAAATCCATGGTAGAGAACTTTGTAGAATCTATTTTCCAACGGATTCCGTATGGTTTACCTGCCTGATATTGTTTTAGATTTTCTATACGAAGCTGCTTTATTTTATGATAATCTTTATCCAAATTCTGCAGATTCACCAACATATATTTGTAAGTGGCATCTACTCTTTTGTCATAAGGCTTCAGCATATGGGTTTCAGGAACGGTTCCTAAAGAATTAAAAAGGGAAGTATATCCTGTAGAGTATCGGGGAGAATCTTCAAATGAGGCAAATCCTACTTCCGGAACATCTCCGTGAATATTGACGTAGGGAGTACTTTCATACCCCAGCTTTTTCATATCCTCAAGATTTTTAGCCTGATAATCATTGTAGAAATAATTTCCAAGGGTGTTTCCCAGACGTTCTTTAAACGTAGAAATATAGGTGAATGTATATTGATAATCTGCTCCGTTGCTGACATGGTTATCAATGAAAACATCCGGTTTTAACCAATGATAAATTTCCTGAAAGCTTCTGGCATTTTTAGAATCTGCCTTGATAAAATCTCTGTTCAGATCATAATTTCTGGCATTTCCTCGGAAACCATACTGTTCCGGACCATTTTGATTGGCTCTTGAATACGAACCTCTGTTGAGCATTCCACTTACATTATACGCAGAAATAGCGGCAATGATAAAATTCTGTGGAGTTTTAATCTTTTTAGTGGCAAGATCTCTCATCATCATCATGGTTGCATCAATTCCGTCCGGTTCTCCGGGATGAATTCCATTATTGACGAAGAGAATGGCTTTGTCTTTTCTTAATTTTTCAAGATCTTTTTCAGGAAAAGGGTTATAAACCACTACATAAATGGGTTTTCCGTTGTCATCTTCTCCTTTTTTAAGGTATTGAATGGTATTGAAATTTTTCGCCAGATCCTGATAATAGCCGTTCATTTCATCGTAGGTAACCGTCTGATTTCCATTTCCTTTTTCAAAAGGAGTCTGAAATGATTTTTGAGCAAAAAACAAAGTAGAACTCAGGGTGAATAAAAGATATTTCAGTTTCATTGAAGTCATATTTTCAGACTTTAAAAGTAGTTATCTTTTAGGAGAAATGAGAATATGTTGATGGGTAAAATGTTTTTAAAATAGAAACCTCACTGGCTTTAAAAACCTGTGAGGTTTGTTTCCGATAGTATCAATTTCTGCCATTTTCTTCAGGATATAAGGAGGGAAGCGGATCACTTTGCCAGAATTGTTTGGTATCAATATCCATGATGGATAAAGATCCGGTATAGGCTGCTCCGGTATCCATATTCCAGATATTGGCTTTATTGGCGGGTATTTTGATTCCAATATCAAGAGTAGGCGTATGTCCGATGAATATTTCTTTATACAAAAGCAGTCTTTTAGGATATAATTCTGAATTCTTTTCTAGTTTTTTATCCATGGCTACAGCCGTTTCCCAGAGCGTTCTGTCCCAGCGGTAATTGCTGGAATAGACTTCTTTTTCAGGACCGTGCATAGAAGCATATCCGGCATGAATAAACAGTCGGTTCTGATCATCAATGTGATAATTTTTCATCCTTTGAAAGAATTCGAGATGAATATCCAAATCTTCAAGGGAATAATCAGCATAACTTTCTACTGTACTTTTCCCTCCATTGAAAAGCCATACATTGGGGTTTTGTCCCAAACTCAGCCAGTCTTCACACCATGCATCATGATTTCCTTTGATGAAAATACATTCCTGTCTTTCGGAAAGTTCCAGTAAGAACTGTATGATTTGTGAAGACTCGCTCCATCCGTCCACATAATCGCCGAGGAAGATCAGCCGATCATTTTCGGTCACTCCTGCTCTTTCAAGAACCTGCAACAAGGCTTTAAATCCTCCGTGGATGTCTCCTATGACTAATGTTTTGCTCATTTTACTTCGAGATATATTTTGCATCCACGAAATCTGTAAGCCAAACTCCATTTGCAGACTGATAGAAAGATAATCCTTCCTGATGCATTGTTCCGGTTCTGATGGTCAGAATCACAGGTTTGCCGTGTCTCATCCCGACCTTTGCAGCGGTCTCTTTATCAGCACTTAAGTGTACATGCTGACGTGTTCTTTTTTCAATTCCTTTTTCTAAAATGGAAGAAATATTGGCTTCTGCTGTTCCATGGTACAGAAATTCCGGAGGCTGCTTGGCTTCCAACGCCAGATCGATATCAATAGAGTGTCCCTGGCTTGCTCTGATCATGGTTTTATCTTCGTTAAAAGCAAAACGCTTTTTATTGTTGGTTTCTACTACCTCATCTAATTCTTCGGGAGTAAAAAGCATTCTCTTTTGGGCTGATTTTGCTCTTAGCTCTTCTACATCTGCCCAACCTTTTTCATCCAGTGTAAGTCCTATACTTTCCGGCTGATGCCGCAGGATCAGGCTTAAAAATTTACTTATTTTTTTCTTTTCTATTTCGTTCATGGTTTGTGTTTAATTTTATATTGATTTATTAAATTAAGAAAATCATTATCACTTTTAAAGATATTCCAATCATCATCTTTGTAAATTTCTTCTAACGTTATAAAATTACTATCTAGAGTTTCCTTTAAATATTTCAGCGCGTTTTCTTTATCATTTAAAAGAGCATAAATACAAGACATATTATATGGGTTTCCTCCTAATTCATATCCTTTTTGTGTTATTTCCAATGCTTTCCTTAAATATTTATCATCACTTAATAATTGACCTAATCTTATTAAAGAATATCCCCAATTATAAAAAGTTCTTGGGTTTTTAGGATCCAATTCCGAGGATTTTTTATATTTTTCAAGACTTTCTCTAAACAAATCCTCGCTATTTTTCAATTTTGCTAAACCAGATAACCCTACTCCCCAATTATAAAAAATAGATGCATTTTTAGAGTCTAATTCTGAAGCCTTTTTAAATCTTTCAATACTTTCCGTAAATAAAATCTCATTATTCTCATTTCTTGCTAAATTTTGTAAAGCCATTCCCCAAATATTAAAAATACTTGAATTTTTAGGATCTAATTCTGATGCTTTCTTGTATTTTTCAATACTTTCTTTTAATAAGATCTCATCATTATTATTATTTGACAAGCCAAATAAAACGTTTCCCCAATTGTAAAAAACACTTGAATTTTTAGGATCTAATCTTGATGCTTTTTTATATTTTTCAATACTTTCTTTAAATAAACCCTCATCATTTCGTTTTCCGGCTAGCCCTAAAAGAGCATTCCCCCAATTATTATAAACATACACGTCCTTAGGATTTAATTCTGATGCTTTTTTGTATTTTTCAATACTTTCTTTAAATAAACCCTCATCATTTTGCTGTCTAGCTAAACGTAATAAATAAACCCCCCAGTCGTTATAATATGAAGATAACTCTGAAACATTTTTATAATTCTTTTGTTTAGCTTCATTTTCAAAAGATAGTGCCATTTCTTCACTAAAATCTTCTTTAAGTATGGCATCAAGAATTCGTTGTTTTAAATTTTCTTCTGTTTCTTCATCTTCATATTCAGCTATTGCCTTATCGATTCTTTCATTACAGCTTATGACCATTTTTTTTACATTGTCATTTAATTCATCATCCTCTTTAATTTCATTAATACTTTGTAAAACAGATTTAACAAATGTAAATGGTCTAGAAATGATTTCTGGAGCTTCTAAATTTTTATTTAATTTCGAAAGCTCAGCATGCAATTTTAAAAAAAATGAATCTGCATAATAACCTTCTATTTTATGAGCATTTATATTCGGGGTTTCAATAAATTCTATAACAGTTTCATCCCCTTCAGAGAATTTATTCTTGATCCAAAATAATTCACTAGAAAAACTTCCCAATGATTTTATTTTCTCAAAAATTCCATCATTACCACTATAACCAACAACAATCCAAGTTCTTCTTGTTTTTATGGCATTAAATAATTGTAAAACTTCATCTTCTACTTTCTTTAATTCATCAGGATTATTTAGTAACCATTGTCCAAAATATTGCCCATGTAAATAAATTACAGAGCCTTTTCTAATATCAGTTGTTGTAATAGTTTTTATGTTGGAAATATCATAAACAGGCGGTAAAAAATTAAATAAAGTACATGCTTTAAGAATTAAATCATCAAAATTTACGGTAACAATGTAATCAACATAGCCTAATTTCAATAACTGTGCTAAATAGATGTTGGCCAAATTAAGTTTTACTTCATCTCGTGTAACGTAAAAATGAAATAGATCTCTTCTTTCATCTGCTGTTAGCGCACCCATTAAGCTATAATAATCATCATTTTTATTATTGATGCATTCTTTAATAATAGGATTATTTCCAAATTTTTCTTTAATATCTTCAACTATAGTTCCGGTAAGTGGTATACCAGCTGAAACTGATACACCAGCTCCCAAAAAAACTATTGCTTTTTCCTTTCCTTCCTGATTTCGTGCTTCATCTAACAAATAAGCTAGATATTCTATTGTGTTTTTATTCATGGTTATTCAAATTTTAATTCATTAATTTTTGATGTAATTTCTCACACAATTTCTCAATATCATCCTTTCTCACCAGCTCTGAAATCCAATCTTCCGGAATATTTTCAAATCCATAATAAATTCCTGCAATACCTCCTGTGATTGCTCCGGTGGTATCGGTATCTTCTCCTAGGTTTACAGCCTTCAAAACTGCTTCTGAATAGCTTTCTGAGTTGAGAAAACACCATAGTGAGGCTTCCAGACTGTGAAGAACATAGCCAGAAGAGCTTATTTCCTCTTCCTGTAAAGTATGCAGGGGAGCCAAATCATATTCTCCTATTTTTAGTTCTAAAATCCGATGGAATTTATCCATTTCATTTTGCGAACAAATAAGATTATAATCCAAAAATTCCCTAACTGTTTTCTGCATTGTTCTATATGCTTCCCACTTTTCTTTCCCTTTCAGAATCTCCAAAGCAAATTCCAAATAAATAAAACAGGCCAAAACTGAACGGATGTGTCTGTGTGTAATAGAGGAAACGTCTTTTATAATATCAAACCGCTTCTCAACAGGAAAATCCCTGATGTAAAATACGAGTGGTATAATTCGCATTAAAGAACCATTCCCATTGTCGAACTCAGAATTCCCACCACATAAAGTAGGAGAAACCCCTTTTCCAATTCTATGAATAGCCTGTGAAGTTGCAATGCCTATGTCAAAAACACTCCCATGAGGAGTCCATATTTCTGTATTATACCATTGCAAAAATTTCATTGCGATGTCTTTGAGATTATATCCTTTAAGCAAACTATCTGCAAGACACAGTGTCAAAGAACCATCATCACTCCATGTTCCTGCAGGTTGGTGATGGGTTCCTAAAGCACGCATTTTAGTAACAGGTGAGCACTTAAGCTGTTCTCTGCTTTTGAACTCTACCGGAACACCAAGCGCATCTCCGATGCAAACGCCCATGATTCCGGCTTTTACTTTATTTTCCATCAGGCAAGATTGACCAGTTTATCAAATAATAATTTCATTCCCTGGGTTGCTGTTTCTTTCATTACAACCGCTCTCTGCCCGTAACCAAATCCAGTTTCATTGGGATTGATAACGATTAAAAGGCAGTCATCCTTGATATCATGAATCAGTCCGGCTGCAGGATATACCTGTAAAGATGTCCCGATAACCAGTAAAATATCTGAATCTTTCACGATTTCTCTTGCATTCTGATACAAAGGAACATCTTCTCCGAACCAAACGATATATGGTCTTAATTGTGCTCCATCTTCAGCTTTGTCCCCAATTTTGATATCTTCTTTTTGTTCATAAATCAGACTTTTATTGTTGCATGAGCATGATTTGAACAATTCTCCGTGAATATGAAGAATCTTAGTAGATCCTGCTCTTTCATGAAGGTCATCAATATTCTGTGTAATGATCTGAACATCAAAATATTTTTCCAGTTCTGCCAGTAAGTGATGGGCTTCGTTGGGCTGTACTTCGTGTAGCTGGCGTCTTCTCTGGTTGTAAAATTCCAGCACCAAAGCTCTGTCTTTTCGCCATCCTTCCGGACTTGCCACATCTGTTACATTATGATTTTCCCAAAGACCGTCTCCGTCTCTGAAAGTTTTTATTCCGCTTTCGGCACTGATTCCTGCGCCGCTTAATATGGTTAGTTTTTTCATGGTTTTTTAATTTTTTCTTTTACATTCTGAAAAATAATAATGATCAAAATGATGATAAAAACAGGAATTAGTAATATCCATACTAAAATATCTATTACTCCTATGACTTCTTTTATTCTGAATTTTTCTTTCGTTTTATAGTTAATAAAATCTACAAAATTTTCTTTATTCGTAAGCTCTTTATCATACCCCAACCAGTCAAAATTTGTGATAAAATCACCAAAAATATACAGATTGGGAGATTTAGAATCAGATAAATTAAAAAAATAAAAGGTTTCAAAATCCTGTCCCACCAGAGGTTCATATTCGATATTATACTGAAAACAAAAAAGACTTTCAGTGCTCAATAAGTCCCTTTGCTTCAAAGCTTTTTTCAATTGACTTTGGTATTTTTTCAGCTTTACAATATTATTTTCCACTGGGAAAACATTTGATTTTTTTCCAGCATGTTGAAGATAATAAATATAATTTTCAGGAAACTGCAGATTCAATTCTTTTTGAAGAAATGCAATTTCTTCATTTGTCAGTCCAATATTAGGATCTTCAGGTTGATCTACGAATCTGAAATTATTTTTTTTCACAGTTGTGAAAGGTCTTTATAAATCATTTCATTTTCATCATCAAAACAGACAAAAATAACTTTCTCAATAATATCTGAATGAAATTTTCTTACTTCATCTACCGCAATTTTTCCTGCCTGTTCTTTTGGAAATCTATAAACTCCTGTACTAATATTAGGAAAAACAATCGTCTTCACATCAAGGCTTTCTGCTAAATTCAAAGAATTGCGATAACAGTTTGCCAGAAGAGTTGATTCCTTTTCCTCGTTACCGTTCCAAACAGGACCTACGGTATGAATAACATATTTTGCAGGGAGATTTCCTGCATTTGTTACTACCGCTTCTCCCGTTTTGCATTTTCCTTGTCTATTTCTGATCGCAATACATTCTTCCAATATCTGTGGCCCTCCCATTCTGTGAATAGCTCCATCTACACCGCCTCCACCAAGTAAGGATGAATTGGCAGCATTGACAATTGCATCAGCTTGGATCTTTGTGATGTCTCCTTTTATTAATTCAATTTTCATCTTAAATTGAGTTTTCTATTTAAAACCTCATCATCAAATAATAAAGGTTTTTCTTCAGGGATGATCAGATTATCTAAATTATCATTCAGTACAAACTGATATTGTTCTGTTACAAAATCTGAAATATTTTCGATCAAAAGAATATCATCCTTAGCAAAAGACTTAATAAATTCATTCCGTAAACCAATCTGTATGGCTCTTCTTTCCAGTTTATTTCCAAAAGGATCATGATCCGGATCCCACTGCAATCTCACTGAAGATTCTTTTATCTGCTTCTGCCATTCATCTCTTGCAATCCCCAAACCTTTATTGTAAGAAGAATATACAGAATTTTCCAGATATTTTATAAAAGCTTCTTTCTTCAAATGAAGTGCTAAAACACTTTGCTGACCTTCTTTTCTACCCCATCCGTTTCTGTACATCATCCAAAGAAAATTTGGCTTTATCCAAGTCATTCTTTCGAGGCTGAAACCTCCACCGAAGAATTGGTTCTTAACAGCAAATTCTCCAATTTCTTTTCTATAAGACTGATACACTATAATTTTCTCATCATCATATTGAGCCATGATGTGATATCCTTGTTCAGGCCAATCCTGCAGTTGTTCTTTATATTCTTTTAATTTGATTTTCATTGTATTTCTTCAATTGGTTTCAGCATTTCTTCTTTCTTGGTAAGTACTGCAAAAACCACTCTCTTAAATTTATTTTTATATTTTGTCAGGAGATGTATCTTTTGCCATTCCATTATTGGTAATAGTTAATTCTTTTATATTAGAAATCAGGTCTCCCAACTCCATATTTCCTGCTTTTTCAAACTGATCTCCTATAAATACTTGGGTTACTTTGATGTTTCCTACAATGGCTTTATTAAAACTCTCCAGCTCTTCTGATGGAATCCATAGTTCGTTGTGGTTTCTTGCTCCTACATTCTGAGCAGGATATTGAGCTGCCACTTCTTCCAGTACATCAAATTGGGTTACAAAACCAAGATAGTTTCCAGCTTCATCTCTGGTATTCCATTTTTCAGCAATCTCAGAAGCATACTCTTCATTAAGTACAGGATAAAAAATGGGCTGCCAATCCAATCTTGGAGGAAATTTTTCAAATCCACTTTCTATAATCAAGATCATTTCTTTTTCTCCTACTGGTCTGTATAATGTAATTGTTTTTATAACTTTAGTTTTTATTCAAAATCATATACATACACTTCCACATCTTTTGCAAGCAGTGTTCTTCCAATAATGGGTTCTATTTCTTCCCATTTTCCTCCAGCCAGACCACATCCTATTCTCGGCATATGTACTGAAGCACACTGTTCCTGAGCCTCATAAGAAAGCTTCAATAAACATTCTTCCAGAGCATTATATCTAATAGGAGGAATATCCGAATGAGTAATAATGTTATGTTGAGCAATCATATTGCAAATCCAGATATCTTTTTCTGTCTGAACCATCTGAATTTCGCCTAGGATAAAGTTTTCTTTGCTCTTAAACCATTCACGGTACGCTTGTTCCGGCTGCTTCCATCTTTTGGAAATGGTAGTTACAAAACCTTTTCCCCAACCTCCTATATCATTGCAGATATGAGAAATTATTTTGTTTCCTTCAACATTTGGTCGGATAGCGTCTCCTTTTATATATTGTATTGTTTTCATGGTCATTATTTTTCAATCATTAAATCATTCTTCTATTCTGTCATTAACTATAAAATTAATGCTTTTATCCTTCTGTTTCTTACTTCTTTAGAAATTAAAAAATCTGTTTAAAATCTTTTGAATAGGGAGAATAAGATCCGTAGACAGCATCAAATTCTATATCCAGATTTTCCAGCTTAAATTGCTCATCCATCTGATCCAAACAGGTAATCACAAGGTTCTTTTTAGCCGGAAATACATAAGCTCCATCTAACTTCAAAGCATAATTCAAGAGGCTGTAATCTATTTTTCCTGTTCTTAACTCCTTCTGATATTCATTAAATGTACAGGTTTCTTCTTCATTATTTTTCAGATTCATTTGTTTTTCATTGCTCATCCAGCCGTTTCCGTGACGGGTTGCATAGCTTCTGGTGACATAATACATTTCAATGTCTTCAATTTTTAAAAGCTTACAGATTTCGTATGCATTTTTTGAAGTGGTATGAGCATAGGTCACATTGGGAAAAACGCCATGATCCATATCGAGTAAAATACCCTGGCTTCCTTCAAAAATAAGGTGGTTGAATGAAGCCAGCCAGGTATAATCATTTATTTCCCAATCAATTTTATCAATAGCCTCTAAAAAAGGGTTCAAGAGTTCGCTGATCTCATTCTCTTCGACAAAGCCATAATAATAAGCAATCCCTTTTAGTTTTTCCATGAGCATTTCTCTTGGTCCAATAAGATCTATCGCAAAAAGTTTATAAGGACTTTCGTTTCTTTTCATCGTTGCTCCTATTCCTTTTCCGCAGGTTCCGTGTTCCAGATTTCTGGTATTGGTTCTGTTCTGCCATACATCAAAAGGAGTGGTCACTTTTGCCAATGGATGAATATGCAGTTCAATATTTCCATTCTTTGATTTTAATTCTTCTCTTTCATTGAACAGAAAAACAGGGTGTATCGTACAGTGCTCGGTAAAGTAAGAAGGCAGCCCTCTGAGTGCTCCGCTTGCAAAACTGGAATGTACATGTTTTCTTTCATCCATCATTACGGTATGTGCCGCCTGCTGACCTCCTGAAAATCTGATCACAACAGCCTCAGGATGCTGAGAAGCCAGAAAATCTGTGGTAATTCCTTTCCCTTCATCACCAAAACCTAGTCCTATTACGATTTGCGCCTTTTTCATGTCCTTTTATTTTAAATGTCAATGCCTTGTTCTAAAGCATCTGAAACTGATCTAAACCTGTTGTTCCTAAGGTTTTATTTTTAAACTTATCACAGATAATTCCTTTGATAACATTGGGGATTTCTCTGTGATCTTCAATGGATATACAGTTTTGACCTAACAATTCTCTCCATCCCCGGTCTGCTCTGAGTGCCTGATCAGAATGCAAAACACTGATATGGTATACTTCATATTTTTTCTTTGCTTCTTCCAATAATTCAATATGGGTATACGTTTGCTGTCCTTTGCCCATAATTTCCCTGATGGCTGAAGCAGGAAGTGTTTTCAAGCAAGGTTCATCGCCAATGGTAAACAGTAATCCTTTTTGTCCTCTTTTTTCAAAAGCATCTGTTCTGGTGTGGAATGCTGCAAAATACCATGCTAAAAGATAACTTTCACCGGCATTTCCGCCACCTCCGGATTCTATATAGGTTCTTGTCAGCCACATATCCAGTTCTTCATCGCCTGACTCAAACTGCCCAGCCTGAAGCGGATAGCCATCATATTCATGATCTCCAATTCCCAGGAATAATAAGGCTGGATCCGGAACTCCACCCTGAATAATTCCGCCCATTAGTTTTGGTAATCCCTCTCTGATCAGTTCATGGGGAATATGTCCCATACTTCCGGTAACATCTAACCCTAAAATAATCGGAACTGAGTGAGGGTGAACTTCTGAATCTCTGGATTCTCTGAAAGAAATTCCATGGGGATTCATTGATTCATGGGCCATTCTTTTGGCATTTTGGGTGAAAATTTCCCCTACGGATTTTGTTCCGTAACCTGCTTTGCTTGCTCTATCATAACGAGCGTCTAAATCGTATCTTGTACTTCCCATGATTATAATTTTTTTCCAAATAAATATTCAAATCTCTTCTGGGTTACTTCAAGCTGAATATTCAGATTTCTGATTGTTAATGATAATTCCATGTCTTTCTGAACGAATGCTTCGGGATTGAAATCCGCAAAAGTCAGACTGTTTCTGTCTAAAGGACTGATATCAATAAGCCCTTCTTGTTCGCGCTCAAGTCTTTTGATTTTTAATTCGATATCTTCAACTCTTCGTCTGTAGATGAATTCGGAATCTGCTCCAATGATCTTTGCACGGTCTTCTCTGATCTGATCATTATTTCTTTGTAATGATTCGATAAATCTTGGTTTAAACTCATCTTCCATGATCAAATATTTTTATTTGTGTTAATAATACACTAATTAAACTAGACATAGGAATGCCTTCCTTTTTTACGGATAATTTATACTTTTGAATACATTACATCTGTTCTCAATACATATTTTAATCCGCTGATCAATGTTTTTCCTTCATGTCTTAAAGGGTGATGAAAGATAAGGGCTGTTCCTTTTTTGGGAGCTACTGTAAATAGGTTTTCAAACTCTGTTTCTCCTCCTTCAAAATCATCATTCAGATAGATCATAAAGGTATAAAAGCTTTTCTCTTTCTCATTTCGGATATAGCTTCCGTCTCTGTGCATTTTGAATTGCTGTCCGGGAGCATATTTATAAACTCTGAGCATTTCATTAAAGTTAAAAAGCTGATATCCATCACATTCCTGAGGTAATAATTGGTTTGCTTTGTCAAAAAGATCTTGAGCCATTGCAGTATCAAAAATCATCAATCGATCATTATTTCTGATTCCTTTATTCATTTGTTGACGCCCAAATACATTGATCTTTGCTTCTTCAAAAACCTTTTCCTGTGAAAGGCTGATGTACTGATCACATTCGGTTTCAGTAAGAAAATCTTCTATCAGAAATATCTGTGGGTGTAATTCTATTTTTTCCATAATTCCTATTTTGTGTTGGTGTTGTGTGTGTTTTTACCTTCTTAATTGATCTCTTACTTCCATCAAAGCAAATCCTAAGAGGTTTTCTCCGTTCCATAATAAAGGATTCTCAGCTCTGTTATCTGTTTCCAGCATTCCGATGCCCCAGATTCTGTCATAGGGACTGGCTTCTACCAGAATTTTATCTCCTGTTGACAAAAGAAAATATTTAAATTTCTGATTCTGAGAGAATTTCAAAAGGTTTCCTTGGGTTACCAGTTCAAATTTATGCTCATCCCAACGTTTCGGATCAAAGTTTTTTACTTTTCTTCCCAGCGCTTTTGCCTGGTTAGGAGTATCTGCCTTTAAAATTTCCGCTTCGGTTTCAGGATCATTAAACAATCTGGCTTTTCCAGCCATCATATAATGTTCTGCAGTTTTATAAATGATTCCGTTTTCTTCAAATCTTCCCGGAAACCATTGACTGAAACATGATTTGGTAATAATATCTTTTGCTGAATGTCCCCAGAAAAAGAGAAATTTTATCCTTTCCTTTTTTTGAAAGCGTTCTGTAATATTTTGTATGGTGTATTTCATGATTGCGTTATTTTGACACAAATTTAAAATATTATCAGTCTTTGCACCAAATTTATTTGTGTTAATTTTACGCTAATAAACATAATTACTTGATTTACAGTGATAAAAATTTAATTTCGATAAACACGAATCACACAAATTTTAATCACGAATGACACAAATGTTGAATATGCTTAGGCTAAAGCGAAAGAATTTGAAGAATTTAAACAGGATGACAAAATGGAGATTATTCCTTCGTCAGAATGACAAAAGACAAACAGGATGACCTTTGCGACAGGCATTTTTTATTGAATTTACTTTGAGTGATCTTCTTTTTCTCACTCCTATCTATTAGTGAGCATTAGTGTGAATTCATTTGTGAACTTTGTGGTTAGAGATCCTATTTTATTTCAAAATAAAACCCCTGCTCTTCCAGCTCTTTATACTTTTCTTTATTGAAAGTAAAAAGTTTTCCGGGCCTGCCGCTGCCTTCTTTTTTGACGTTGTTGGTTTCGTTAAGCAGTCCGTAGCTCATGATTTTCTTACGGAAGTTTCTTCTGTCGATTTCCTGTCCGACAATAGTTTTATAGAGGTTTTCAAGATCTGAAAAAGGGAATTCTTCGTTGAGAAGATTGAAGCCGATTGGCTGGTATTGAATTTTTGTGCGAAGTCTTTTTAGAGCAATCTCAATGATTGTTTTATGATCAAAAGCAACTGAAGGAAGTTTATTGATACTGAACCATTGCGCGTCTTCGGCATCTGAGTCAGCAAACAGCTCATGATAAGAAGGGTTGACAAGCCCTAAATAAGCAACAGAAACCACTCTGTTTCTCGGATCACGACCCAGATTACCAAAAGTATACAATTGCTCCAAAAAATCGGGTTTTATGCCGGCTTCTTCATAGAGTTCTCTTTTTACCGCATCATCTACACTTTCATCATCAAGAACAAGCCCTCCCGGAAGAGCCCATCCACCTTTAAAAGGGTCAATATTTCTTTTAATCAGAAGAATCTGAAGATCTTTCTTATCAAAATATCCGAAAATAACGGCATCTACAGCCACTTTTATATCCTGTAATTTTTTAGGAGACTCCATACATTGATTTGCGTTACGAATACACAAAGCTACGATTTATGCCTGTATTAAAAAATAATTTCCGTTATAATAAAAGTTCTTATCTTTAAGTTATCTTTCTAACCATCTTAAAACTAAATTATTATGAAAAATTTATTAACAATTCTTTCTGCAGTTTTATTATTAATAGCTTGTGAGAAAGGAAAAACAACAGCTGCCACTGGCTCTGACAAAACAGATTCAGCATCTACCTCTGAATGGAAACCTGTAGATTCAGCAACCGCCATGAAAGACTGGATGGCATACTCAACTCCGGGAGAAATGCAAAAAATGCTTGCAAAATCTGATGGAACCTGGAACGGAGAAACTACCATGTGGATGGAAAACGGAGCAAAACCTATGATGAGTAAATCCGAGGCTACCAATAAAATGATGTTTGGCGGACGTTATCAGATTACTAATCACAAAGGTGACTTTATGGGAATGCCTTTTGAAGGGATGAGCATTGTAGGATATGACAATTCAAAAAAGAAGTTTGTCAGTACCTGGATAGACAATATGGGAACTGGAATCATGCATAGCGAAGGAGACTGGAATCCTTCTACAAAATCTGTTGAATTTAAAGGAAAAATGACCGATCCTTCAAGACCCGGAAAGGATTGTGATTTCAGAGAAGTATTCACCTTTGTGGATGATAACACTCAAAAACTTGAAATGTACGGCCCTGATTCTAAGACAGGAAAAGAGTACAAAACGATGGAAATAAAATATACCCGTAAAAAATAAATCAAAAAAACCGCTTCGTGTGAAGCGGTTTTCTATTTTTATAATGAATTAGTCATTCAGTTTTAATACAGCCATGAATGCCGATTGTGGTACTTCTACTCTACCAATCTGCTTCATTTTCTTCTTCCCTTCTTTCTGTTTCTCCAATAGTTTACGTTTTCTGGAGATATCTCCTCCGTAACATTTTGCAGTAACGTCTTTTCTTAAGGCTTTAATCGTTTCTCTGGCAATTACTTTCGTCCCTAATGCAGCCTGAACAGCAATATCAAACTGCTGTCTAGGAATCAGCTCACGAAGCTTTTCACACATTCTTTTACCAATATAATAAGCGTTAGAATCGTGAATCAAAGATGATAAGGCATCTACCATATCCCCATTGATCAGGATATCCATTTTTACCAGTTTGGAAGCTCTGAATCCGATTGGATGATAATCGAATGAAGCGTATCCTTTAGAGATAGATTTTAATCTGTCATAGAAGTCGAATACAACCTCAGCAAGCGGCATATTGAAAATTAACTCTACTCTTTCTGATGTCAGATAACTCTGGTTAACGATTTCTCCTCTTTTTTCGATACATAAAGTCATTACAGCTCCTACGAAATCAGATTTTGTAATGATAGAAGCCTTGATGAAAGGTTCTTCTACTCTATCCATCGTTGAAGGATCCATCATTTCAGACGGGTTGTTGATCAAAATCGGAACTTCAGGTTCTTTTTTAGTATATCCAAAATAAGAAACGTTCGGTACCGTTGTGATTACGTTCATATTGAACTCTCTGTCTAGACGTTCCTGAACGATTTCCATGTGTAGCATTCCCAGGAATCCGCAACGGAAACCAAATCCAAGTGCTGCAGAACTTTCCGGCTCGAAAACCAGAGAAGCATCATTCAGTCTTAATTTTTCAAGAGAGAATCTTAATTCTTCAAAATCTTCAGAATCAATTGGATAAATCCCGGCAAATACCATTGGTTTTACTTCCTCGAATCCATCAATTGGTCCGTCAGCTGGCTTTTCAAATGAAGTGATGGTATCTCCTACTTTTACTTCACGGGCATCTTTAATACCCGATACAAGATATCCTACGTCACCACAATGGATTGTTTTCTTTGGAACCTGCTTTAGTTTTAATGTACCTACTTCATCAGCTCCATATTCTTTTCCTGTAGCGAAGAACTTAATCTTTTCATTTTTAGTGATGCTTCCGTTCACTACTTTGAAATAAGCTTCAATACCTCTGAACGGATTGTATACAGAGTCAAAGATCAAAGCCTGAAGTGGTCCTTCAGGATCTCCTACCGGTGCAGGAATTCTTTCAACAATCTGTTCTAAAAGGTTATGAACACCTTCTCCTGTTTTACCGGAAACTCTCAATACATCTTCATATTCGCATCCGATAAGGTTCATGATCTCATCGGTTACTTCTTCAGGGTTGGCAGATGGAAGGTCAATTTTATTCAAAATCGGAATGATCGTTAAATCATTTTCCAATGCAAGATACAGGTTGCTAATGGTTTGAGCCTGAATACTCTGTGCAGCATCTACAATAAGAAGTGCACCTTCACAGGCAGCAATAGAACGGGAAACTTCATAAGAGAAGTCTACGTGTCCTGGGGTATCAATAAGGTTTAAAATATATTTTTCTCCTTTATACTCATAATCCATTTGGATCGCGTGTGACTTAATCGTAATCCCACGTTCTTTCTCCAAATCCATATCATCCAGCGTCTGAGACTGTAATTCTCTTTGGGTAACGGTATTCGTATACTCCAATAGACGGTCTGCCAGGGTACTTTTACCATGGTCGATATGAGCGATTATGCAAAAATTTCGTATGTTTTTCATTTAAGAATCTTGTAGTTTGCAAAGATAAGAAAATGCAGGAGAATTTTTCATTCTTAATTCTTTCTTTTAACTGAAACACAGATAACAATAAGAAAAGAGGAAAAATTTTCCCTCTTTTCAAATATTATTTTGTTTTGCCAAAGTCTTCCGGTAACAGGTAATTTCCAGTAAAAGGATCAAGATAAACTTTAGGTCCTACAGTATTCTTTCTTTTGCCTGATAAACTGACATCTATCACAGCTCCAATAACGCCACCAATCAAACCACCTGCAGCAGCACCAATTGTAACGCCGGTTGTAGCCGTTTCAGGAAATAATTCTGCTTTTGTTACCTCTATAAAAACTCCATGATCATCTTTGAAAATCTCAGTGTAACCTACAGGAATATTTTTGTACGCTATGCCCTTATAGACAAAAGCATAGAAATGTCTTATTGCTGTTTTTTCATCTCCTTTTAAGGCCTTTGTAACGATTCCCTTATCATTAGCCTGCAAAGTAAATCCAGGTTCAGGATTGTGAGTAAAAAAGCTGTAATAGTCTTTGTAAACCCCTTCTTTAAGTTCATTTGCTTTTAGAATACTCAGTTTTTCTTTTAATACAGAGACATAATCAGGAAAATCATTTTCTGAAATGCTAAGTTCCCAAGGGCTTGCTTTATAGGAGTCTTTAAAAAGATCAGTAAGAATTAAAGTCACTTTTCTTGCAAGGCTTTGTGCCAGATAAGGTGTTGTACGTGATGAGACGGTTGCGATAGTGTCTATTCTATCTATAAAATGATATCCGTCTTCTTTCTTAATAAATGTACTTGCCTTTAGTTCAAGCTTTCCGATAGAGTACTTTTCCTTCTTATCTTCTGAAATACTTAAATTTTCAAGCAAAAAAACCATATCATTATTTCCTCGTGTCGGATTGTACTTATAAAACCAATCCTGTATGTCTTTGCCTGCATTATTTTCGAAAACAACTTTCACTTCATCCTTATGATACATGACCATTCCGATTTCCTGAATGGCTCTTTGATCTATCACCGTAAAACTTTTGATAGAGTTTTTGCTGTCTTTAATAGATTTTGAAAGATCAATTGTTTCTATTTTCTGACCCCATAATACGATCGAAAACAATAAAAAGAAAAGTACTTTTTTCATAGATAAACTTTGGGGTAAAAATAATTTTTTTTGTTGTAAAATTAAACGGCTCTCACAGAAAAAATCTGGAAGAGCCGTCCAACATTAAAAAAATAAACTATTATGGGTTCTGTTTAGTTCCGGAAGCATTGTTATTATTTCCGTGAGGTTTTCTTTCATCCATTTTATCCTTCATCATCTTTTCGGATTGAAATAATTTCAGAACTTTTTGACAGGGAATTACCTGCTGCATTTTATCTGCATATTTTTTCCTGTTATCCAATAGCTTCTGCCCTACTTCAAAACTTTGCTGCAGTTTAGCTTTCGCTTCGTCATCTGATAAAGTTTCGGGATCAAAGTTGGAATTAAACTGACTTTTTATCTGCTTCTGGCTATCCAGATATTCGTTATACAATTGTGTAAATTCTGCTTTATCATCCGGATCAACATTCAGATTATCCATGATCATATTGTTCCTGAATTTCTTCAGGAGATCTTTTCTCTCTTCCGGAGAAAGATTATTGATGACTTCTTTTCTTTGTTTAGGATCCATCTTTTTCCAATCATAATCTGTTCTTTGGGCATTTAATCCAAAGCCATAAATAATCAAAAACGTCAATAATATCTTTTTCATTTTCTTTTAATTATAAATATCCAAATAAACGTCCTGAGTCGAATTACTTGCTAACTCTGCAATTTCAGAATTAGAAAACGAGTCCAGATATTCATTCATTCGTGTTTCTTCTTTTTTCTTTACAGTTTTCACCGGTTTAGGGCTCTCTGTTGTTTTTTTAGTTTCAATTAACCCTTTAGAAGCGTAAACATTGCTATTTTTTTGATTTTCAACTGTTTGATTATTATTTTCAACAGAAGTTAAATCAGATTTTAAAGTTTCATAAGCCAGCTCGCTTTCTGTTTTGGGCTCTCCGTTATTGGCAACATAGGTTGTTTTAGAGTTCAGGATTTGTTCTGTGGAATCTTTATCTGAATTAAAAACATAAGTTGCTCCAAAAATCAAAGCCAGCGATGCAGCTGCTGCATACATCCAATTCAGCTTAAAGACAGGTGCTTTTTTACTTGTCTTTATATCATTCATAACGCTCTCCTGAATATTTTCAAACATATTATCAGGAACTGTGTAAATGTTTTTACGCTCTAATTTTTCTATGTCGAACTCTTTCATCTTTGTTGGTCAAAAATTATTTTTCGTAATTTTCTTTAATATAATCTTCTATTTTCTGTTTGGCATAATGATAATTCGTTTTCAACGTCCCTACCGACATATCTACAATTTTTGATATTTCTTCGTAAGGTAAGTCATCATAATACCGCATCATAAATACCAGTTTCTGCTTTTCGGGCAGGCTCTGTATAGCGTTCTGCAGTAAAATCTGTATTTCTTCAGCATCACCTTCTGTATTATCTGCAACAAGATTCTGCATATGATACTCCGGATCCTCATCAGTTTTCTGCATTTTTTTCATTTTGTTGACCTGCTGTAACGCTTCGTTGGTAGCGATTCTGTACAACCAGGTATACAACTGGCTATCATTTTTGAACTGATGAAAATTCTGATATGCTTTAATAAAAGTTTCCTGCAGAGTATCCTGTGCAAGATCTCCGTCCACAATAATTCTTCTTATGTGCCAGTACAATCTGCTTTGATAGGCGTCCATCAAGGCACGAACCCCTTTATCCTGGGTCCGTGGATTCTGCATCAACGAAATAATTTCCGCGTCCTTAATCTTCATAAGATGCCTTCATTGTTTTGGATTACAAAAATAGCTGAAAGTTAAATTAAAAATTCAATTTTCAATGTAAATATTAAAAATAATATGAGACACTTACGCAATAAACGTGCCTATATTGAAGTACAGGATTTCTGAAGTCTCTTCCTTTCCCGGCTCAGCTTAAAATCTTATATTTGTTATATGCAAATTGTAATCATCGGTTCCGGGAATGTAGCTTATCATATGGCAAAAGCTTTCACTTTGAAAGGTATTCCTCTGGCTCAGGTTTTTGGGAGGAACGAAAAAGAATTAGGTAAAATTTCTGAAGAATTAAATATTCCTTATTCCACAGATCATCTGGAAGAAGCAGATCTTTATATTCTTTGTGTAAGTGATCATTCTGTAGAAGAAGTCTCGAAAATTATTACCAAAAAAGATTGTCTGGTTGCCCATACCTCTGGATCTCTGCCAAAAGAAGTTCTTGCTGGTGAGTATAGAAAATCCAGCTTCTACCCTTTACAGACGTTTTCAAAATCCAAAGAACTGGAATATGAAAAAATTCCTTTTTTTATAGAAGGGGAAAATGAAAAAGATCAAAAAATATTGTTTGATCTCGCTTCAAAGATTTCGGAAAGAGTAATGGAAAGCAATCATGAAAAAAGAAAATATATTCACCTGACAGCTGTTTTTGCCTGTAATTTTGTGAATCATCTTTTTTCAAGAGCTAAAGAAATTTCAGATTCCCAGGATATTCCGTTTGATTATTTCTTACCGCTCATCGATGAAACGGTTCAGAAAATTCATGAAATTGAGCCCAAAACGGCACAAACAGGTCCGGCAGTAAGAAATGATATAAGGATTTTACAGCTGCATGAACAATTATTAAAAGACGAAAGTCTTGAAATTTATAAAACAATGAATCATTCTATTCAGAAAATGTATGAGCTATAAAGAGAAATTAAAAGATATTAAAGCATTTGTATTTGATGTTGACGGAGTTTTCACAGACGGAAGTGTTTATCTTCTTCCGGGAGGAAATATGTGCAGGGTAATGAATGTTCTGGACGGATATGCGGTAGTAAAAGCTTTAAAAAACAATTATTTAATCGGTGTTATTACAGGAGGAAATGATGAAATGGTAAAACACAGGATCAATTATCTGGGTATTCAGGATTACTATCCGAAGTCTCACAATAAAATAGATGATTTCGAAGACTTTAAGAAAAAATATAATCTTAAAAATGAAGAAATTCTTACCATGGGTGATGATCTTCCGGATATTCATATCATGGAAAGTTCAGCCATTGCAGCATGTCCTGAAAATGCGGTTCCGGAAGTAAAAGGAATTTCCGATTATATTTCCCCTAAAAAAGGAGGAACGGGTGCAGTTCGTGATGTAATTGAACAGGTAATGAAAGTTCAGGGAAACTGGCACGACGATAATACTCAATCTGTATAAGTATCTGTATGAAATTACTTTTAGCATCACAATCCCCAAGGAGAAAAGAACTTCTTTCCAGCCTTGGTTTTGAATTTGAGGTCGTAAAAATAGACTGCGAAGAAATTATTCCGGAAAATATCAAAATAGAAGAAGCTGCAGCTTATCTTTCTGACTTAAAAGCATCGGCTTTCAGAAATCTGGAGACTGATGAAGTGCTCCTGACTGCTGATACCATAGTTGCCATCGATAATCAGATTCTGGGAAAACCTAAAGATGAAGAAAACGCTTTTACCATGCTTCAAAGTCTTTCGGGAAGAACACATCAGGTCTACACGGGAATTACCATCAAAACAGCCAATAAGTCTTTTACAGAAACAGATGTAGCGGATGTTACTCTGGACAAACTTTCAGATGAAGAAATAAACTATTATATTCAGAATTATAAGCCTTTTGATAAAGCCGGCAGTTATGGTGTTCAGGAATGGCTGGGAATGGCAAAGATCACAAGCCTTACAGGAAGCTATTATACTATTATGGGACTTCCTACCCATCTTGTTTATAAAATTCTGAAAGAATCTTCTCTTATTTAAAAGATTATTTGGTTCAAAACGCTCATTAAAGAAGAAATAAAATACTTCCTGAAGAAATATAAATATTATTCATTATAAAATTTTATTATTTTTACAAAATCATCAAACTGCTGATAATAAAAAGCAGATTAGCGAGTTATATTGAATAATGAAAAAGAATATATTATTCCTTTTAGTCATATGTCTTGTTGCTTCATGTGCTACCAAAACAAAAAAGCCGGAGCAGCGTTCAAGAGTATTGAAAGGATTTTCCACATATTATAACACATTATTTAATGCAAAAGATGCATTAAACAGTGAGTTTACCACCAGAGACAAAGGGCATAAGGACAACTTTTATGCTCCCTATATTCCTATTCTGACTTACGAAGAACAGCCTTTGGGAAGTGATCTTGGACAGACTGAGGCTTTTGCCGAAAATTCTATGAAGATGGCTGAAGTAGCCAACAAACCTTCAGGAAGAGGTAATTCAGGAGTTCCGAATATCCCTGGAGGACCTCCGGGAGGCGGCCCTTCAAGACCTGACGGAGAACAGGCTAAAGGAGCTACTACGCTGGAAATTGCAGAAGCAAAAGCTTTAAAAGCAATCAATAAATATTCTGTAACCAGAAATGGTGAAGAGAAAAATAAACAGATTTTTGATGCCTACATGATCCTTGCTCAGGCAAGAATTTATCGGGGTAAATCTCTTGAGGCACTTGATGCTCTGAATTATGTTTTCACCCGTATGAAAGATGATAAAAGGATTGCACTCGCAAGAATTTATCAGGGTCTTGCTTATGATAAAATCAAAGATTATCACAGGGCCCATGAAACTTTTGCCAAACTGAAAAGTGAAGATATCAGTAAAAGCTATGCAAAATTACTCAGCATTTATTATTCTGAATCTTTGCTTGATGCCGGTAAGAAAGAAGAGGCAGCCAAAGAACTTGATAATGCTTTTGAACTGAATAGCAACAGAAAACTGAAGAGTAGAATCGCTTATCTGAGAGGTCAGGTTCTGGAAAATCTGAACCAGAATGATAAAGCAAGAGAAAGCTATGCTGCAGCGTATAAATATGCCAGTGATTTCGAATTTGAAGTAAAATCTCAGGTTGCCATTGCAAAAACTTTTAACGGTAAAGGTGACTATGCCGGAGCAAAAAATTACCTGGAAGGAATCAGTAAAAAAGGAATGTATGGCTCAAGAAAAAATGAATTTTACTATGCTTTGGGGTTAATGGCCAATAAAGCTGGTAAAAAGGATGAAGCTCAGCAATTCTTCAGAAAATCTCTTTTTGAAAAGGTTTCTGATCCTCAGATCCGCGGATTGGCTTATTATGAAATAGGAAAAAGCTACCTTGACAAAAATGATTATATCGGAGCCGGAAGTTATTATGATTCTGCGCTTGCTGTCATGACTTATGAACCTTCAAAAATTCTGTTAAAGGATCAATCTGAGTATATTAAAAAGATTTCCAAAAACTACTATCTTATTAAAAAGAATGACAGTATTCTTTCTCTGGCAAAGATGAATGATGGCCAAAAAACAGATTATTTCACAAAATATATTGCCAAACTAAAGATCAAAGAAGAGAAAGAAGAACAGGAAAGAAGACGTGCAGAAAGAAGTAAAGGTTTTGATACCGGAGATTATAGTGCCAATTCTATTTTTGCCAATAGCGGCAATTCTTTTGAGGATTTTGGAATAACTACAAAAGGTTTTTATTTCAGCAATTCAGGAACGGTAAGCAAAGGTACCTCTTCATTTAAGCAAATCTGGGGAGACCGTGCTCTTGCTGATAACTGGCGTTCTTCCAAAAAAATGGCCTCTATTGAAGATATGAAAAACGAAGCGTTAGGAGTAACCTCTGCGCCTAATCCAAGACGTTTTGAGCCTGCGTATTATATTGAACAGATTCCTACAGATCAGGGAAAATTATCTCAGTTAAAAAAGGACAGAGATACTGCTTCATTAGGTCTGGGAATTATGTATCAGAATTATTTTACCAATACTCCACTGGCTACGAAAACGCTTTATGATCTTGTAGATGTAAAACCGGAAGAAAAAGTAATGCTACAGGCACTGTATGAGATTTTTGCCATGAATTATGAGAAAAATCCACAGGCTTCTGAAAGAGCGAAACAAATTCTCTTGGCTGATTACCCTTATACTTCTTACGCAGAATTTGCCAGAAATCCTAAGAACAAGTCATTTGTAAAATCAACCGAAGAAGTTGAAAACGAATACAAAAAGGCTTATGCACTATTTGAATCCGAAAAGTTTGCAGAAAGTAAAGATATTATAGATCAGACGATTCAGAAGTTTCCGAAAGATGCTCTTGTTCCTAAGCTGTATTTATTAAATGCTTTCAATGCAGGAAAATCAAGTGGAAAGGAAGTTATGATTCTGCAGCTGGAACAGATTGCCCTGAATTATTCCAAAACACCTGAAGGGATAAGAGCTAAAGAAATGCTGAATTATCTGAGAAGTGACCTTAGCTTCCAGGCAACGGACAATAAAGGAAATAATATTCCTCAGCAACCATCAGGAGCACCTGCACAACCTAACACCCAAAATACGGGACTGCCACAAATGAACAGCGGAAAAGTACAGAAGCTGGATAATATGAGTACTGTTCAGGAACAGGTAAATCCGGGTCAGCAGCAAAATCCTAAAAAACCCAATGAGACAAAATCAGGATCGAAGATCCCGCCAAGACCTCAATAAAATAAAAAAGCGAAGATTTATTCTTCGCTTTTCTTTTTCTTTACTCCATGGAAATCTTTGAGATAAAAAGGCTCAAAATAAGCCATATCTTCAAATTCTTTGTTTCGTATTTTCTCCAGAGTCTTTCTGATGAGATATTGTGCAGAAGGATAAACATCTTCTTTAAAAACAGCATCAGGGAGATTCAGAATCTCTTTTGCTTTTTTAGCACCATCCCCTACAAACAGAACTTTTTTATCTTTAAATTCTTCAAAAGAAGTTTCATCTAAAATCTTAGCTTCGGTCTTTGATAACTCCTCCCCTGTTTTACCGTCGTAAACGGCCGTATACACTTCCATTCTCCTTGCATCCACCAATGGCGCTATAAAGTCATAGTTATCGCCTAAAAAAGGCTCTATGATGCTTTCAAGAGAGTTTACTGCTACCAGAGGAACTTTCAGTCCATAACAGAATCCTTTTGCTGAGGCTGCTCCGATTCTTAAGCCGGTATAAGATCCGGGACCTTTTCCTAAAGAAACGGCTTCAATATCTTTAAGCGAAATACCCGCTCCTTCCAATGCCCATTCTACATAGGTGTGAAGACTTTCGGATTGTTTATAGTTTTCAGAAACTTCTTCACAAAGGCATAATAGCTTCTCATTGTCTGATATGGCTACTGAACAGTTCTTGGATGATGTTTCCAGATATAGAATTTTCATTTTTTTGTTTTAAGCTAAACAGCAATATTGCAAAAGCAAAATCGCATTTAATATTCTGCAAATTTACTCCATTATTTTGGACTATTTTCTATAAATCGTTCTTGGTTCAGCCTGAGCGCTTGGATAGATGGTCATATCTGAAATGGTAACGTGTTTCGGTGCATTCACACAGTAAGCAATAGCATCAGCAATATCTTCTGCCTTCAAAGGTTCATAACCTGCATACACAGTTGAAGCCTTCTCACTGTCACCTTTGAATCTTATCAAAGAGAAATCTGTTTCTACAGCACCCGGCTGGATGTTGGTTACTTTGATTCCAAATTCGGTAAGCTCCAATCTCATTCCTTCCGAAATAACGTCTACTGCTTTCTTCGTTGCACAGTACACTACTCCATTCGCATAGGTTTGTCTTGCTGCAACAGAACTGATATTTACAATATGACCTAAATTTTTAGTTTTCATAATTGGAATGATCATTTTGGAAACATAGAGTAATCCCTTTACATTTCCGTCAATCATAGAATCCCAGTCATTGGTCTTACCCGCAGAAAGAGGATCTAACCCATGAGCATTCCCTGCGTTATTAATCAGAACATCAATCTCTTTCCAGTTTTCAGGAAGGGAATTAATGGCTGCTTCCACTTCTTCAAGATTTCTTACATCAAATATCAAACTAAACATTTCGGTAAATTGAGAAAGCTCTGTTTTTACAGATTCCAGCACCTCATTTCTCCTTCCACAAATAATAATTCTGTTTCCTTGTTTTGCAAGAAGCTCTGCAGTGGCTTTACCTATGCCAGAAGTGGCTCCGGTGATCAATATTGTCTTCATAAAATTGGTTGTTAAATGTCTGAATGCACTCCTCTATCAGTGTCATGATTCCGTTACATTCAAACATTGTTGTATTGATTTATTAATTTGCATCAAAGGCCTGAAAAGCATCTTTGATATGGTCAATGATTAAGTTTTTATTATCATCAGGAAGAACGGAAATAATATCAAATCTGACTTCCTGATCTTTATTAAATTCCTCCATATAATGATCGGCTGCAGAGACAATAGATTTTATCTTTGTTTTTGTTACAGCCTCCTGAGGAAGCATAAAAGCATCGGTAGATCTTGCTTTCACTTCCACGATAATAATCAGGTTATCTTTTTCAGCAATGATATCAATTTCGTTTTGTTTAAAACGAAAGTTTCTGGCCTTAATTTTATAGCCATTTTTCCGAAGATAATCAGCAGCAAGATTCTCTGCTATTTTTCCAAAATCATTATGATGAGCCATAGTGTATAGTTAAGAGTTTGGAGATAGGAGAGTAGTACTACTTTAAAAATCTATTTTTACTTCAGCATCCACTTTCATTTTCACGTTTGCACCGATTAAAAGTGGTCTGTTGTCTTTGATATGTCCATTCGGGAAGGCAAATACTACCGGGAAGTTATACTTTGAAATTCTGTCAGAAATAAGCTTATAAACGAACTCATCAAAGCTTTCTTCATAACTTTCATTCTCCTTTTCATCTCCCATATTGGTCATTCCACCAACAATCAATCCTTTGATTTTATGGAATACACCAGCCAGCTCCAGACTCATGATCATACGGTCCAGTGCATAGAAGTTTTCTCCGATATCTTCGATAAACAGAATCTTGTCTTTAAAGTCAAAAGAATATTTGGTTCCCAGAAGGGCATAGATAAGGGCTAAATTTCCTCCAACCAATTCTCCCTGAATATTCCCTTTTTTGTTCAAAGGGTGAGATTTAAGGCTGTATTTAGGCTTTTTGCCTTTAAGGATATCAAAGATCAGATCATAGCTTTCATCTGTCACTCCAAAACTGGATGTTTTAACGGTTTGTCCATGAATGGAAACAAAACCTTTCTTAAGCAGATAACTTTGTATTACTGTATTGTCTGAATATCCGATATACCATTTCGGATGTTCTGTAAAGTTTTTCAACTTCAGGTGTTGAAGCAGATGCTGGCATCCATAACCACCTCTGGAAGCCCATACAGCTCTTATTTCCGTATCATTTAAGGCCCAGTTGATATCTTTTGTTCTTTCCTTTTCTGTTCCGGCATAATTATATCCGTTTGAAAATTTAGTGTAGAGATGTTCTCCGAGAACGGGTTCAAAACCTCTGCTTTTAATCATTTCTATTCCCTTTTCCAGTTGAGTAGCATCTACAGCTCCTGCAGGGGAAATAACAGCTATTTTGTCTCCTTTTTTAAGAGACTTTGGAAAGATCATTTTTTTCATTTTGTTTTTTGATATTTTACTTCTTTCTTTTCTGCTTCCTCCAGTTGTTTTTCAAATTGGTTGAACTTTTTGAAACTCTGCAGGAAAATAAAGAAACTGAAGATAATAAGAATACAGCCAACAACTCTTCTGATTTGGTTGGCTAGTTTTTGTGTTAATTTATCATGAAATTGCTTGGCGAGAAATATCTTGGCAAGATCTATAGACAGGTAAGTGGCCAGTACTATGCTGATGTATAAAATAAAACTGCTGGTGTCCGGATATTGATTCCTTACGGAAATTACCGTTACCAGCCAGAAAAGGATGACTCCAACATTCAAAAGATTAAAGAAAAAACCATTGAAAAAGGTCTTAATATAATTTTGGCCAATGATCTTTTCTTCTCCGGGCATGTGCATTTTGGTTTTGGTCACCAGCATCACAATTCCATAGATGAAAATAAGAATAGAGGTGATCCTGTAGAAACCCGGATGTTTATCAATTAAAGAAACAATATCTGTACTGGCATAATACGCCGCTACAATGCATAATAAATCTGCAGTAATCACACCAAGATCCAGTGATAAGGCATGTCTGGGGCCTCTGGAAAAGCTGGTTTCAATTAACAGGAAAAAAATAGGTCCTATGAAAACCAGGCTCAGCATAAATCCTAATATGATGGCAGATAGTACAAGTTCTAGCATTAAGTGGTGTTTTAAAATGAATAAAAATTCATTTCGTTTAATACAAAGTTAGACTTTATGATTTAATTATTCAATAAAGTTGTGATATATCAAGTAGATTTTAATCAGACTTTAATGTAAAAATTTTAAGAAATAGGAGAGGAGCGTTAATTTCATACTTTTTAATGCTAAAAACAAAAGACCGATGGTTTTTGTAATCCATCAGTCCTTATAATTTTATTTACAGTCTTATTAAAGACCTACTTATTCTACTTCACAATCTGGAAGTCAAGCTGCTTCTGAATCAGATTGGCTTTTACCACTTTAATCTGAACTTCGTCTCCCAACTGGTATTTATTTCCGTGTCTTATTCCATATACGGCATGGGTTTTTGCATCATACATATAGGAATCATCCACAAGATCTCTAAGCTTGATAAGTCCTTCAGCTCCATTTTCAGGGATTTCAACCCAGAAACCAAATTCTGCCACTCCGGAAATCACTCCTTTGAATGTTTCTCCCAAATGTTTTTCCATAAATTTCACCTGCATAAACTTGATAGAGTCTCTTTCTGCATCTGCTGCCAGTCTCTCCATAGCACTGCAATGTTTTGCTTTTTCTTCAAGATCACCTCTGTTCGGAGATTTTCCTCCATCCAGATAATGCTGAAGAAGACGGTGTGCCAACAAATCCGGGTAACGACGGATAGGAGAGGTGAAGTGGCTGTAATATTCAAACCCCAGACCGTAGTGGCCAATAGGTTCTGTAGAATATACCGCTTTACTCATACTTCTCATGGCAAGCGTTTCAATCATATTTTCTTCCCCTTTTCCTTTTACATCATGAAGAAGTTTATTCAGAGATGCGGCAACCTTTTTAGTATTGGCCAGATCCATTTTATATCCGAAAGTAGCAACGAAGTCTCTCAACGATTCCAATTTTGCAGGATCCGGATCGTCGTGAACCCTATAAATAAATGTATTATTGGTGATCTCACCTTTTCTTGAAAGAGATACAAATTCTGATACTTTTTTATTGGCTAAAAGCATGAATTCCTCGATCAGGTGATTGGAGTCTTTACTGATTTTAAAGTACACACCAATCGGCTCATTATTTTCATCAAGATTGAATCTTACTTCACTTCTGTCAAAAGTAATCGCTCCTTTTCTGATACGTTCATGACGCATTATTTTCGCTAGTTTATCAAGCGTATTGATTTCTTCCGCCAGATCTCCCTGTCCGGTTTCAATACGTTCCTGTGCTTCCTCATAAGTAAATCTTCTGTCTGAATGAATAACCGTTCTTCCAAACCACTGTTTCTGAATTTCAGCATTGTCATTCAGTTCAAAAACAGCTGAGAAGGTATACTTATCTTCGTGTGGACGAAGTGAACAAACATCATTACTCAAAACTTCTGGTAGCATCGGCACAACCCTGTCAACAAGATATACCGAAGTAGCTCTCTGGTAGGCTTCATCATCCAGAATTGTTCCCGGCACTACATAATGAGATACGTCAGCAATATGAACTCCGATTTCCCAGTTTCCGTTTTCCAGTTTTCTTATGGACAAAGCATCATCAAAGTCCTTCGCATCCTTAGGGTCAATGGTAAATGTACAGATATTACGCATATCCCATCGCTTTGTAACCTCTTCATCCGTAATACTTCTGTCTATTTTATCTGCATCAGCTTCAACTTCCGATGGAAATTCATATGGAAGACCATATTCTGCAAGAATAGAGTGGATTTCCGTTTCATGTTCTCCCGGAGCACCCAGCACCTGAATGATTTCACCTTCCGGATTTTTATCACCAGGTCTCCATTCTGTCATTTTTACAATGACCTTATCACCATCTTCAGCGTTGTTGAACTTTCCTTTTGGAATGAAGATATCTGTATTAATTGATTTTTTATCGCAAACCACAAACCCAAATTCCTTGTGAGCAACCTTCTGAAACGTCCCTACAAATTCTGTTCTGGTACGTTCCAAAACTTCCAAAACAGAGCCTTCCAGTTTCTTTCCTTTATAATGATAAGTTATAATAAGAACCTTATCTCCCTGCAATGCATCCTTCACATTTTTGGCGTGAACGAAGACATCATCTTCCAAACCTTCCACACTTACGTAAGCATTTCCACTTTGGTTAAAGTCAATAGTTCCGGTAAGCGTTCCTGCGATTTTCAGGTTCACTATATATTTTCCTTTTTCTACTTCTTTGATCTTTTCAGATCCCTGAAGTTTGTGCAGTGCCTGGATTACAAGTTCTCTTTGTCTTGGATTTTTGTAATCTATTCCGTCAGCGATCTGCTTATAATTATAAATTTTGGATGAATTTGCATTCATAAAACGGAGGATCATTCTTCCGATTTCCATCATTTTTAAATCATTTTTATGACTTATATATTTTCTTTTTTTTGGCATTTTAATTTTCTTTTAATTGTTTTGGTCTTTCCCAACTAAGACCTTTTTCTAAATCTTCCTTATTCGTTCCTTTGTATAAGGTTATTCAATTTCATCATTAGAATCTTTCCGTAAATCATCAGAAATTATCTTTCATTTTGCTTACAACGAGAGCTTTAGTTTTGTATAAATTTAATACAATTCTGGAGAAGAAAAGAGAAAAACCTTTTATTAAATATGTTTCAAATATAAGAAAGGCTTTGGAGAATAATAGAGTGTAATTTCTATTGGACACTGCAAATGTACAAATAAAAAATAAATAAGGCTTGTAAAGTGATTTACAAGCCTTATTTATAATTAGCAAACTGCAATTTTGTCAACTCTGTTCTGGTGTCTTCCACCTTCGAAGTCTGTTGAAAGAAATTTATCTACAATTTCAATCGCCAGTTCTTTAGATATAAATCTTGCCGGCATTGAAATCATGTTAGCATCATTATGTTGTCTTGCCAGTGTTGCAATCTCCGGCATCCAGCATAAAGCACATCTTATTTTCTGGTGTTTGTTCGCAGTGATCTGAACTCCGTTTCCGCTTCCACAGATCAGAATTCCCAGCTCATTTTCTCCGTTTTCCACAGAGGTTGCAGCAGGGTGTACAAAGTCCGGATAATCCACACTGTTTGTGGAAAACGTTCCAAAATCCTGAACTTCAAAACGTTCTGAAAGGTAGTTCTTAACAATCTCCTTATATTCATAGCCTGCATGGTCCGCTGCGATAGCAATTTTTCTTTTCATAATACTCTTATTAAGCTTTATTAGATTCTATTTCCTTACAAAGGTAAGAATAATAACAATTCGTGTTAGTAAACCCTGAGTTAATTGTGAAAAGGTATGTGAATAACTGTGGAAAACTTTTATCAACTTTCTATTTTTAAAGATGAATTTATTTCGTAATAGAAAATCTTTTCTCAAACTTTTACCACAACTTTCCAGATGTTTTCTTCAGCTATCCCCAGATTTTTCCATAATAAAATAACTAATAATGGTTTCATTTCAAAGTTATCAACATTTGTTAATAAGTATGTGAAATAGCGGGTTTACAGAGATTTATATTGTGAATTAAATATGAGTTGAATAAAAGTTGAATGTTATCAATTTTTAGCCTAAAACTTATCCCCGAAACTAACAACACTCAACAACAACTACATTATTCTTTTTTTTAAAAGAGAAAAAATTGTTGATTAATGGGTGATTGGGTTCGGGGAAAGTTTTTGAAAACTTTTATTTTAATCAAACTGTTGAAAAAGTTTAAAACCTTACATTTGTGAAACAAAAATTCAATGAGATTTATGAAATTGTTCTTGCGAGATTTTACCGAAAGCTAAAACGGATTTTGAGCACGGCGGTTTCATAGGGCTTAGCAAAAAATAAATCTACTTATGAAAACAATCAATGATCTTAATTTTAAAGATAAGAAGGCTCTGGTAAGAGTGGACTTCAATGTTCCACAGGACGATCAACTGAAGGTGACAGACAACACAAGAATTGTTGCTGTGAAACCAACGGTGGAAAAGATCCTTAATGATGGTGGTTCTGTCATCTTAATCACACACCTTGGAAGACCTAAGGGAGAGGTTAAAGATGAATTTTCCCTTAAACATATTGTTGGCGAAGTTTCTGCAGTTTTAGGACAGGAAGTGAAATTTGTTGATGAATGCATTGGAGAAAAGGCAGAGCAAGCAGCTGCAGATTTAAAACCAGGAGAAATCTTACTATTGGAAAATGTACGTTTTCATAATGAAGAGGAAAAAGGAGATACTGCTTTTGCAGAGAAGCTTTCAAAATTAGGAGATGCTTATGTAAATGATGCATTTGGAACGGCACACAGAGCTCACGCTTCCACAGCAGTAATTGCTCAATATTTTCCATCAACTAAATATTTCGGTTTATTGATGGCTAAAGAGCTTCAGGCAATCGATAAAGTATTAAAAAGTGGAGAGAAACCTGTTACTGCTATCCTGGGAGGTTCGAAGGTTTCAACTAAAATCACCATTATAGAAAATATTCTTCCTGCAGTAGATAATCTGATCATTGGAGGTGGTATGGCATTTACTTTTATTAAGGCGCTTGGAGGTAAAATCGGGAATTCTCTTGTAGAAGAAGATAAACTTCCTTTGGCCCTTGAAATTTTAGGAAAAGCTAAAGAGCACAAAGTAAAAGTATATCTTCCGTCTGATGCCATCATCGCTGAAAGCTTTAGTAATGATGTGGAGAGAAAAGAAGTTGATATTTATACAATTCCTGAAGGATGGATGGGACTTGATGCTGGCCACAAATCAAGAGATCAGTTCAATGATGTACTGTTAAATTCAAGAACGATCCTTTGGAATGGGCCAATCGGTGTTTTTGAAATGTCAAATTTTGCGGGTGGAACAGTTGCATTAGGTGAGAGTATTGCTGAAGCAACAAGATTAGGAGCTTTCTCTTTAGTAGGAGGAGGAGACAGTGTTGCTTTCGTAAAGCAATTCGGATATGCTGATCAGGTAAGCTACGTTTCTACCGGAGGTGGAGCAATGCTTGAAAGTCTTGAAGGACTTGAATTACCAGGAGTAGCAGCAATCAATAATTAATAGAAAATAAAAGATATTTTAAAGCCTGCTAATTATATTAGCAGGCTTTTTTATTTCTTAAACTTAAAGAAAATCCTTTATTGATCGTAGTTTTAATAATATTTTAGATATAACTTATAGTTATATATAGAGGGGTTGAATTCTCTTTCAGGTACTTATGTTTTTCAGGAAATTTATGATCAGGATATTCTTATAAAATTTATCAATTTAAGTGTTTTTAATTCTTGTTTTATTCTCTTTTTGCTTTGGTAAATGACCATGATTTTTGCAGTACTATTGATATATAAAAAAGATTTTTTCTATGAATTATACTTTGTATTTCGAAATGTATAAAGAAGTAATTGATATGATTTTATGAAAAGTATTAGAGGATTGGTAGGAGAGAGTTGTGATTTTTTTTCCAATTATAATAAGGCTTTATTTACCTTTTTGAATAAGAACTTGAGAGAGTGGTATTAAAATTACCGGTTTCTTGGAATAGTATTTTATATTGTTTTAATTTTTAAATTTCTATTAGAAAAAGGAAGATATAAATTTTTGGAAATTTTAAATATTTAAATTCAATGATTTATTTATTTCACATATCAGTGATAGTGTTGTATCTTATTGATTATTAATAATTAAACTAATTTATTAACTATATTATCCTTTATTATTTTCATTTGATATTCTTACTGCAATAACAGAAATCAATAGGTAACTACAACAAAATGAATAAGTTATTTGCTTTTAGAATTTTTAAGACCTCTTTCCAGGATAAATTTAAATGAGTTTTAATTTTTTATTTCTTAGACTTAAAAATTTTCCATGAAGTTTAAAATCGTTTAGGTGCTTTCAATTTTTAAATTTTTTTATTGAGTATTGATTTTTGAAATTCTCTGCAATTATTAATTTTTACTTTTTTCCAGTTTTCATAAAAAACAGAAACTGTCAATTTTTATCAATTTTATTTTTTTTGAAATAGAGTAAAATTATTTTTCATCAAAAATGATGGAGTGGAGTAGGGTAGGTTTTTTTTATCATAGAAGAATTACTTTAGAACGAAATTTGATTTTCTATTTCTTTATCGTCAGTAATATATTTGGCAGAACAGCTTTAATTTTTTCATTTCAATAAAATCGTCGAAAAACGACCTTCATAAATAGCCTAAAAATCGATTTTCTAACTTTTTTAGAGTATTTGTATCTTATTTTATTTTGAAGTTAATTTTAAATTGTTTTTGTGGTAATTTGTATTGTAAAAACTAAATTTCTTCTTTTTTTTCGCTGTTTTTATGCTTTTGTTAAAATTTGAGTTAAAAAGTTCAAGGAATACTTTAAGAAGATAAATCAAGGGATAGGTAATTTGTATTTCTCTCTATTTTTTAAATGGAGTAGGGGAGATATTTTTTATTGATCGGTAAGGAAGGTAAATTTCAATCTTATTTTTTGATTTGATAAAATTGAGGAAGAATTATTATTTTGGATATGATAGAGAAAAAGAAAACTCAGGAGAAATAAATCCTGAGTTTTTATTTTTAAGTTAAAAATGCTGAAAATCGGCTTTCATAAATGGGTCAAAAATCGATTTTCTATCTTTTTTCAATAATATATATCAAACTCGAAAATTCGTTGGAAAACAACGCTTTTACGTTCGAAATCGTTCCGTAAACAACAGCTTTTACCCAAAATAGGGGTGATTTTTTGTATTTTTCGCTCAACATCGAGATGTAGTAGGAATCAAGTACCAAAGGTTTGATCTTTCTCATTTTCCAGTCTGGATTTTTAGAAAATAAATTTTCCATTCCGTTTTTAGAAAAATGGTAGACATGTCTTGGCACATCATAAGCAGCCCAATATTCTTTATAATGTTTGGCGTCATAAGAAGTAGGGTTGGGAACTGCGATAATAAGTATTCCTTTTTCTTTTAATTTTCCATGAAATTTGCGGAGCATTTCATCCTGGTTTTCGATATGTTCAAATACATGCCAGAGTGTAATAGCATCTAAAGTGTTATCTTCAATTTTATGAATATCATCTAAAATTGAAGCTTTTGCTATTTTTCCCTGTGCTGCTTTTCTGGCATCAGCATCCGGTTCAAAGCCGAAGGTTTCAAAATCATTTTCTATATATTTTACAAACTCTCCGGCACCGCATCCGTAGTCAAGAACTTTTGATCCCTTTTTTATTCTGTCTACCAGTATGTTTTTTTTATACTGCAGATTAAAAGACTGTAGGAATTTATAAAGTTTTTCTTTTAAACTTCCGGAATCCTGGTGATGAGAAATGTAATCTTCACTTTCATAATATCTGGAAATATTGGATGGAATAGGAGTGGTTTTAAAGACTCCTTTTGTTTCAGTCTCTTTAATCTCAAATATTTCCTGTGAAAGAAAATGATCTTTTATTTTCATTGAAGTAAATATCTTTTATATGGTAAAAAAATTAAGATATTCAGAAGTGTTTTACGCTTATAAATACCTTAATTTTTGTTTTTATTTTCTAATGTTTCACGTGAAACATTTTTTTTAGCGCCCTAGGTAAACTAATAAAACGTTGATATCAGCTGGAGAAACACCACTTATTCTTCCAGCTTGTGCAATAGTCTTCGGACGAACGTTAGACATCTTCTGCTTTGCTTCTGCAGAAAGGCTGGAAAGCTTTGTGTAATCAAAATCTTCAGGAATTTTAATGTTTTCCAGACGATTTAACTTAGCAACATTTTCTTTTTCTTTCTCAATATATCCTTTATACTTGATATTAATCTCTGCCTGTTCTCTTACTTCATCATTATATTGAGTAGAAACTTCTTTGATAAAATCAATTTCATCCAGTTTTTCTAATGTCATATTAGGTCTGGTAAGAATTTGAGCTGCTCTGTAGGCCTGATCTACAGGACTACTTTCAATAGATTCCAGAACTGGATTGATAATGCCTGGTTTTAAAGAAGTTTCACGAAGAAACTCTTCAAGTGACTGACTTTCAGATATTTTAGTTTCAACTCGTCTTAATCTGTCTTCTTTTGCTAATCCTAACTGATATGCTTTTTCTGTTAATCTGATATCGGCATTATCCTGTCTTAAAAGAAGTCTGTATTCTGCACGTGAAGTAAACATTCTGTAAGGTTCTTCAGTTCCTTTTGTAATCAGGTCATCAATTAATACTCCAATATAAGCTTCGTCTCTGTTTAAGATAAAATCTCCTTTTTCATGAACTTTATTGTGTGCATTGATTCCGGCAATTAATCCTTGACCTGCTGCTTCTTCATATCCGGTTGTTCCATTGATCTGTCCTGCGAAATATAAATTGTCAATTAGTTTAGTTTCGAGTGTATGCTTTAATTGGGTAGGAGGGAAGTAGTCGTATTCAATAGCATAACCGGGACGGAAAACTTTTACATTTTCAAATCCTGGAATATGTTTCATTGCTTTGATCTGTACATCCTCAGGAAGAGAAGAACTGAATCCGTTTACATAGATTTCTACTGTTTTCCATCCTTCAGGTTCTACGAAAAGCTGATGTCTGTTTCTTTCTGCAAAACGATTAATTTTATCTTCAATACTTGGGCAGTATCTTGGACCTAAACTTTGAATAGTTCCATTAAACATTGGACTTCTGTCAAAACCTTCTCTTAAAATATCGTGTACTGTTTCGTTAGTGTATACGATATGACAGCTTAATTGTTTTGTCAGTTTCGGAGTATCAAGGTAGCTGAATTTTTGAGGATTTTGATCTCCTTTCTGTTCTTCCATTTTTGAATAATCCAAACTTCTTCCATCTACTCTTGGTGGAGTTCCGGTTTTCATTCTTCCTGCTTCAAAACCTAAAGTGACCAATTGTTCTGTAATTCCAAAAGCTCTTGGTTCACCCATCCTTCCTCCGCCTAATTGTTTATCTCCAACGTGAATTAATCCGTTAAGAAAAGTTCCGTTAGTAAGTACTACAGATTTTCCTTTGATCTCAATTCCTAAAGAAGTAACAACTCCTGCTACTTTATTATTTTCAACAATCAGTTGTTTTACCATATCCTGAAAGAAATCAAGATTGGGAGTATTCTCTAATGCTAAGCGCCATTCTTCAGCAAAAAGCATTCTGTCATTTTGGGTTCTCGGAGACCACATCGCAGGACCTTTTGAAAGATTCAGCATCTTGAATTGGATAGCAGATTTGTCTGCCACAATTCCGGAATATCCTCCCATTGCATCAATCTCTCTTACGATCTGTCCTTTTGCGATTCCGCCCATTGCCGGGTTGCAACTCATCTGTCCGATGGTCTGCATATTCATTGTAATAAGTAGGGTTTTTGAACCGAGGTTAGCTGCTGCGGCAGCGGCTTCACAACCTGCGTGTCCGGCACCTACTACTATCACATCATATATTTCTGAAATCATTTTTATCTCGCTTGTTTTAAGCTTTAAACCTTATCTTTATAACCAATGTTTCACGTGAAACATTTTTGAAGAATGCACTCTAGATAAACTTATATTGTTGCTAGAATAGAGTACTTTAGATATGGGACTTTAAGTGATTGTTCAATTCTAAAACTTTAAATCCCTGTATTTATCCAGGTACAGATCTTCCATTCTCCGCATCTCTTTTTCTTCCTCTTCCGTCTTATCTTTATAGCCTGCAAGGTGTAAAATACCATGGGCTAAAACCCTTCTTAATTCTTCTTCATAATCTCGGGAAAGGGTAGAGGCGTTATCAGAAATGCGCTGCAAAGATACGAAAATCTCAGCGCTTATTGTCTTGCCTTTTACATAATCAAAAGTGATAATATCTGTATAATAATCATGCTGCAAATAATCCTGATTGATCTTAAGAAGATATTCATCATCACAGAAAATGTAATTGATTTCTCCTGTTTTTTTTCCTTCTGAAAGAATAAGATCTTCCAGCCATTTTTTGTAATCTGTACTTACCGACTCTGGTAAGTTTTCATAAAAGAACTGTATCATTTTTTTTAAAACCAGTGTCCTAATATAACACTGAATATACCTTTTTGGTTATTTTTTAGGGAGTGGCTAAAGTTTACTTTTATCTGCCCGAAAGGAGATTTGTAACCTGCCGTAATTCCCAGTGAACTATAATTTACTTTAACTGCATCCTCAAACTTGATATCGTTTGATAAGTTAGCAAAGGTAAAGTTTCCGCTGATAAAATAGTTTTTATTAAACTTAAACTGTACATCATTAGAAGCCAGTATTACATTGTTTGTATAAAGCTGAGCAAAATAGAATCCTCCGAAACTTTTAAAATTCATAAGATTCTGCTCAAAAATTCCTCCTAATCTATATTGGTAATAGGCAGGAAGATTTTCACCAAGTGTAACCCCTCCAAATAAATTCAGACGATAACTGAATTGTTTGCCAAGTGGAATGTTAAGCCTTAGGTCTGCTTTAATCTGAATGATTCTTTTATCAACTTCAGACTTTAATAGATCTACAACCTTTCCTTCAGCAGCAAAATAAACCCCTTTGGTCGGGAATTCCTTATCATCCTGTGTGTCGGTTTTTATGAAAATATAAGGATTTAAAAAACGGCTGTATCGTCTGTTATCTCCATTGCTGTTTTCTGCTTTAAAATAGTCATGGCTTATACCACCACCAATGGCGAATTTGTCCTTCCATATGGACTGTATATAGGCTTCATTTCTGATCCATTCCCAACGGTCTACTACGTAATTGTCTACATTCTTTATATCAAAACTCATCCCGGATGAATAAAGGCCAACTCCCGGAATGTATCCGTTATCTATAAAATAATTCAGGTAATATCTCAAGCGATCTCCTACAACGACATCCAGGGAAAGGTTAGAATTTTTGAATAAAAGTCTTTTTGCAGAATAATTTAAAAGAAGTCCTGTTTTAAAAACTTCGTCATAATGGAGTCCGAATTTTAAAAAATGGCGGGCATCATCTTCAGTGACGTAAAGCTTCAGGTAGTTGGCGTCATTTTCCTGAACGATATCATAATTAATAAATTTGTAGTTGTTGGTGGCAACCAGTTTATCGATCATTTTATTGATACTTCCATAGGTCTGCAAAGAGGGGAGGCGTAATCCCATTTTACCAAGGGTATAGTTTTTACCGTAAATTTTACTTCCTTCAATAGAAATGCTATCGATCTTATAAACATTGGAATATATCGGATTTACACGTTGTCTGAGGCGATCAAATGGTTTCTTTGGAAGTTGGTCCAGGATCTGGGAATATTTTAATCCTTCCACATATCCGCTATCCAGAATTTTCTTTTTATCATCATAGCTTGTTGCGGACATCCCTTTCAGGTTAGGTTTGATATTAATATCTGTATATTTATATTGTTTTCGGGTATCTTTTTTGATTCCGAAATCAATAACCTGGTTCAGAATGGCAATAATATTGTTTAAATCCTCTCTTTTGGATAGATCCTGATTAAGGTCCACACCGATGACGATATCAATTCCTTTGTCCTTTAAAGGCTTTGAAGGATAGTTTACCGTCATAGCTCCGTCAATATAAATGCTATCCCCAATTTTTACAGGATCCATTAAAGAAGGGAATGCGGAACTTGCCATAATGGACTGTACCAGATCTCCCTTTTCAAAGATCTGCATATTACCGCTTTCAAGATTGGTAGCGACGCAAAGGAATGGAATAGGCATTTTGGAAAAGTCCTCAATATTAGAAACATTTTTAAAAAGTTCTTTCAGAAGATAAACATTTCTCTGGCCGGTACTGATGGAGGAGGGAAGTGTGATTTTTCCGTTTTTAAGCGGAATGGATAAAAGATATTTGTCTACAGATTTATTAAAAAAGCTGGCTTCCTGCCGGGACTTTGGATCCATAATCAGAGAATAGAAATCCGTATCCATGACTATTTTTTCTATTTCTTTCCCGGAATAGCCGGCGGCATACAATCCACCTACAATAGCTCCCATGCTGGTTCCGGAAATATAGTCTACTTTCACTCCCAAAGAATCTAATACTTTAAGAACTCCGACATGTGAAAAACCCTTGGCACCACCACCTGCAAGTGATAACCCTATTTTTGGATTTTTCGGAATTACCAAATTTTTTTTTACCTGAGAATGGATCAATAATAATTGGAATATGGAAAGCAGAATCAGGAGTTTTCTCATAGTTAATCTTTTATATAAATCCGTTTCACCCGGGGTGAAATGGAGGTTAATACTTCATAGGTTATCGTTTTGCAGTATCCTGCGAATTCTTTTAAGCTTGGTTTGGCATTGAAAACAGTTACCGTATCGCCTTCTTTTATGCTAGGAATATGGTCTACATTAATCATCATCATATCCATACAGATATTTCCGACAATAGGTGCAAGAGTCTTATTTACCCCTACATTTCCTACCTGATTTCCAATGAGTCTCGGAATTCCGTCTGCATATCCTACAGGAATCGTTGCAATTCTCGTAGAATGATCTGCTTTATATTTTCTGCTGTAGCCTACTGATTCACCATTTTCAACAGTTGATATCTGTGAAATTACGGTTTTAAAGCTTACCACAGATCGTAATTGTTTCTGTATTTCAGGATCTGCAGATTCTCCCAGCATACCAATACCGATTCTCACCATGTCATGCTGATGATCTTTATAGCTTGTAATTCCTGCCGAATTCAGAATATGACGGATAGGGGTGTAGCCTAGTTTTTCAATAAGATAACTTGAATTTTTTTCGAATACATCAAGTTGTTTTAAAGTGAATTCTTTTTCTTCAGGCATATCAGAAGATGATAAATGACTGAAAAGGCTTTGAACCTTTACGTTTTTCTGACTTAAAGTTTCGCTTAACTGATCCAGCTCAAAATCTTTGAAACCAAGACGGTGCATTCCTGTTTCCAGCTTAATATGGATTGGATATTTCTTATCATATCCGGATCTCTGAACTGCTTCATAGAATAATTCCAGAACTCTGAAACTGTAAATTTCAGGCTCAAGGTTGTATTCTATTATAGTCTGATAGCTGTGCTGCTCAGGATTCATAACAATAATAGGAGTCGTGATCCCTTTTTTACGAAGTTCTACCCCTTCATCTGCATAGGCTACCCCAAGATAATCTATATGATGATGCTGAAGAAATTCTGAAACTTCAAAGCTTCCCAGTCCGTAAGCATTGGCTTTTACCATAGCCATCATTTTAGTTCCCGGTTTCAGGAGCGATTTATGATAGTTGATATTATGAAGAATTGCATTAAGATTCACTTCCAGTACCGTATCATGTTTTCTTAGTTCAAGAATATCTTTCAGCTTTTCGATTTCAAATTTTCTGGCTCCTTTAAGCAGAATAATCTGATTTTCTAGTTCAGTAAGATGTTTACTTTCAATGAGCTCTTTGGTGTCAATAAAAGTATATGTTTTAGCTTTAAATAATTCACTAAAGTTTGATATTTCATCTCCGATTAAGAATACAGAATCAAAATGCTGCTCATTCACCAGCTCAGAAACTTCTTCATACAATTCTTTGGCGTTGGAATTCACTCCTACAATATCTGTTAAGACCAGAGATTTTTTAGATTTGTTGTATTCATTCAAAAATTGCAGAGCAGTCTTCAAAGAATCGAGGTCTAGATTAAAAGAATCATTAATGACAATATTGCCCTTAATTCCTTCAATCGCTTCAAGCCTCATTTCAACGGCTTTTAAAAGGTTGATTTTTTCAACGATCTTTTTATTTTCGATATTCAGTTCCTTGAGTACGGAGATAAGCGCCATAGCATTGGTTAATGTAGCTTCGTCTCTCTGATGAACAGGAAAACTGATTTCTTCACCCAAATATTCAACAATGATGTTTTCATCTTTGGAAATATTGTTTTTGATGAAAACCTGATTGTCTTTTTTAAAACCGTAAGAAATTAATTTTTTATCGGAATAGGAATTTTTAATTTTTTGATCCACCAGAGAATTATCTCCATTATAAATGATGACTTCAGAATTATTAAAAAGACTGATCTTTTCATCTATCAATTCTTCGTCAGAAGAAAAGTTGGCAGCATGGGCAGTTCCGATGTGGGTAAGCAGTCCGATCTGAGGATGGAAAATATTTTCAAGTTTTTCCATTTCATGCGGTTTTGAAATCCCTACCTCAAAAATCCCCAGCTGATGGGAGTTGTTGATCTGAAGAAGAGACAATGGAAGACCGATCTGAGAATTAAAACTTTTAGGGCTTTTTACAGTAGGAAACTCGTTCCATACACATTGATATAACCATTCTTTTAAAATAGTCTTACCATTACTTCCTGTAATTCCGATCGATTGTAAATGAGAATTTTCGAAATGATACTTTGCTAATTTTTGAAGAAACTCTACGGAATTTTCAACAATAATCCAGGTAATATTTTCAAACTCAGGATAGTGATGTTCAGAAATAATGACATTGATACCTCTGTCCATTGCAGATTCAATAAACTTTTCTCCGGAATTTTTCTGAGTATTGATCGCAATAAAGGCTGTATTTTTGGTAGAATAAATAATTCTGCTGTCGTAAGCTATATTTTTGATCAATAAATTTCCGTCTCCAATGATTTGTGCATTGGTGATCTCTGCAATGTGTTGTACTGTATAATTCATTGGTACCCTTTCTGCTTTATTTAGAGCGAAACTGCAAAAAGGTAAAATTGCAAAAGAAATAAAGACCATTTTATCATCTTCTTTCCTTTTTTAATATTTTACAATAAAGCTTTTTCGCTTTTCATTTTAATATTAAGTGAATATATTGTATGGTTTGATGCAAACAGCATTTTTCTCTGTTTTGCCTTTATCCATTTATTATTTTCTTTTTGAAAGTACTTCGTCAATAAAAACACGGCGGCTTACTGCTTCATAGCTTTCTGTTTCTCCTAATTCTACCAGATTATCTCCCTGAGAAGTTCTCATGGAATAGTTGGCCAGATTACCTGTTCTCTTACAAATAGCATGCACTTTTGTAACATATTCGGCAGTCGCCATCAAATTAGGCATTGGTCCGAACGGACGGCCCAAAAAATCCATATCCAATCCTGCAATAACTACTCTGATACCACTATTGGCAAGCTGATTGGCAACATCCACAATGCTTTCATCAAAAAACTGAGCTTCATCAATGGCTACTACATCACAATTGGAAGCCAACAGAAGAATTTCATTAGGGTTTTCTACTGCTGTACTACGGATTTTATTCTGATTATGAGAGACTACATCCTCTTCAGAATACCGTATATCCATTTTAGGTTTAAAAATTTCCACATTCTGTCCTGCCATTTCCGCTCTTCGTAATCTGCGGATAAGTTCCTCGGTTTTACCGGAAAACATAGAGCCACAAATTACTTCCATCCAACCACTTTGTTTGGAATGATTAATTGTATTTTCTAAAAACATTTGTTAAATTAGCCGTATATTTTTAACATCAAAAGTAAGCAATTTTAATAAGAATCTTATTATGCAGAATATCCAAGATTTAAAGGAAAAGATTTTTTTTGAATCCATGAATATCATTGATAATCTGGACAAAATAAGCAATATAGACGAATTACTTTCCAAGCAAGATCTTGTAGATGAGCTTGCTAACAGGATTTCTTTTTTGAAACTGCTGGAAAAAAATATTGAATACTTCGTAGCAGACAATACGACACAGAATCCGGACTATCAGTATACCTCTTTTGTTTCAGGTGAAACAGAACATCATGATACCGGAAATGAAGTGATGGAAGAAGAAGCTATTTTCAATAATGAACTGAACGAAATTGATGAAAATGAAGTTTTTTCAGACGAATCTGAAGAAGAAGAGGCTGTTTTCAACAATCAGTTGAATGAAATTGTTGAAAATGAATTCCATGAAAATATCGTAAGCTTTGTAGAAGAAAATAATGAAGAAAAATTAGCTGAAAATATTCAGGAAGAGACTCCTGAATATGAAAATCTGGAAGAAGAAGCCGTTTTCAATAATCAGCTGAACGAAATTGATGAAAATGAAATTTCAGAGGAACAGAGAGCGGTTCTGAGCTTTGTAGATGAAGATAAAATTCTTGCGGATTCTACACCGGATTCGGATGAAGATCTTAATGAAGATCTGTTTCATAATGAAGTCACAGAAGAAGAAGCTATTTTCAATAATCAGCTTAATGAAATAGAAGAGCAGGAGGAAGAAGAAATTGCCAAGTCGGAGTCTGAAAAAGAAACGGATTTTGCTGTTGTAAATGATGTAAAACCTCCAGTAACGGAAACAATTCCGAGTATTTTTGATACGGAAACGCTGGATGATGAAATCCTGATTGAAGAAAACGAAGAACAGTTTGTAGCTTCAAATGTTTCCATAGAGCAGGGAGAAATGGCGACAGAAACTTCTAATGTGGAAAATATTCTGAGTGAGATAAAAAATGACCATTCAGAAGAACCTATAAAAGAAGAAAGCATCCTTGCTGAAGTCTATGACCGAAGAAAAATTGTTGAAATCGATAAACCTGTTCCCGAAGAAACAGATAAACATCCTTCTGATGAAAGCTTCGAAAATTTAGAAGAATATCATCGGGAGAAAAAAATAAAATTAGCCAATATCAAAGGAATGAAGGCTGTTCAGTCACTTTTTGATGACGACCACCTGGAGCTTCCCAAAGAAGAGAAAACTTCTCCTGTTGTAAAAGAAGACTCAGGAAGTATTCTGAAATCCAATATTCCGACCAATTTCATGGAAGCAGACAAGCTGAAACCTGAATTTAAGCTGGATCTGAATGACAGGCTTGCCTTCACGAAGATGCTTTTTGAAGGAAGCCAGGCAGATCTGAACGATACTGTTTATCAGCTGAATCAATTCAGAACGCTGGAAGAAGCCAAAGAATATCTCAGCGATCTGTACTACGACAGAAAATGGAATAAGGTGGATGAATATGCACAGAGACTTTGGATATTGGTAGAAAATAAATTCTTATAATTTTGAGCGGAATCCTATATTTTGTTCCCACACCTGTCGGGAACCTGGAAGATATGACATTCAGGGCAGTAAATGTGCTGAAAGAAGTAGATTATATTTTATGTGAAGACACCAGAACTTCAGGAGTACTTTTAAAACATTTTGAGATCTCCAAGCCTTTAAAGTCCTATCATTTACACAATGAGCATCAGGCAACGGAGAAAGTGATTACAGATCTTAAAAACGGGCAGAATATTGCTATTATTACCGATGCGGGAACACCTGGTATCTCAGATCCCGGATATTTGCTGGCAAAAGCAGGAGCAGATAATAATATTGACATGATTTGCCTTCCCGGAGCAACCGCTCTGATTCCGGCACTTGTGGTTTCGGGACTTCCTAATAATGAATTTTTATTCGCAGGATTTCTGCCGCAGAAAAAAGGAAGACAAACCAAACTGAAACAGCTTGCTGAAGAAAAAAAGACCATTGTTTTGTACGAAAGTCCTCATAAAATCAATACTACACTGGAGCAGATTAAAGAATTCTTCGGAGAAGAAACCAAAGTAAGCTTAAGCAGAGAGATTTCTAAAAAATTTGAAGAAACCAAACGCGGAACAATCAATGAATTAATTGAGTTTTCCAAGAGTAAAACTTTAAAAGGAGAGATCGTTCTTATTGTCAATAATTCTATTTAATTTTCTTTGAAAAAATTAGTTTTTGTATTGTGTTCTGTAGTCTGTACAGCACAGACTAACCAATATATGAAGGTAATCCTGTCGAAAAAAACAGGGAAAGAAATCAGTTCTTATTCGGAGGGATATGGAACATTCTATGATACTGGTTACAAGAAACAGGGAATTGTTGATTCTTTAGGAACTATAACATTTGAATCTCCTTACAAAGGAAGTATTCTGCATGTTTTCAAAAACCGGTTTATCCTTTATTCTGAAGAAGGAAATAGTAGAAAATCAGCTGTTATTGACGAAAAAGGGATAGAACTTATTCCCCTGAACGATCAAGAGTTTAATACACCGTGGTGGAGTGAAGATTGTATTATTTCATCAAAAAAGAATACAGAAGCGGTCTATGATTTTAACGGAAAGGAAATCATTCCTTATTCTGAAAAAATCCGTTTTTCAGGTAAGAACAGACTTTTTGTTTTAAAAGATAAAAAATGGTTTTTGTATGACCTTAATGGAAAACAGCTCAGCAATCGTGAATTTAAAGAAGATTATAGCTTTGATGAGGGTAGAGCACTAATCATCAATGAAGACAACGAAAAAGAAATTGTTGGAAGTAATGGCCAGACTCTGCACAAATTTTCAAAACAAGTGGTCGATATCAATGCCTATCCTTATCTGATTACCCAAAATAAGGCTACAGGAAAATATGGCTTGATTGATGCTGATGGAGATACAATTGCTGACGAAATCTATAACGATATCACCCCTGAATACTTTGGTAAAAAAGAGTATATCTATCTTACAAAAAAAGGAAAAACAACAGTTTTCAGTAAAAAAGACAAGAAGCTGTATGCACAGGCTTTTAAATATTTAAATCCTTTATTGAATAATTATTTCAGTGTCTACAATGATAAGATAAAGAAATCTGGAATTATAGACCTGGAAGGAAATATTATTCTTCCTCTGGAATATGATTTTATCAGAAGTTTTACCATTTCAGGAAAAGACTTTATTTACCTTAAAAAAGGAAATGAAGAGAAATTTCTTGATAAAAATCTTAAAAATATGGTAGAAACCGGAGTTCAGATTTTGGGCTTTTATCCTGATAATCTTATTGTTGGAAAAGAGAATCGGTACTACAGGTTTTCTTTGGAAGATCAGTCATTATCTGAATTGAAGAATATCAGCCAGATAAAAAATGAAGATGTTGAATATTTTAATCCTCTTAATCAGTATTCAAAACCTTTGGTCTGCAGAAATACAGGCAATTTATATGGAATTCTGGATGGGAAAGGAAAAGAAATTGTACCCTTTGTTTACGAAGATATTATCACATTCGGGAATGCTGAAAACGAAATTGTCGTTAAAAAAGAAGGAAAATTCGGAGTTTCCAATTTTCAGAATGAGCCTTTGAAAGAAATTATTTATGATAAATATTTCTGGCAAAAAGAGGTATTAAGACTGGATAAGAGTAAAAAAACAGACTTTATTTACTTCACCAGATTTAGAAATAATCTTGGTCAACTTTAATGAAAATCCTGATAATCATCAAAAAAAATAGTAGTATTTTGACAATTTAAATGGGTTGAATAACATTTTATAATATCTTTGCAAACCGTTTAATTCCAGAAAGGAATTGTAGAAACATGAAGAGGCAGCTGTCACAAGCTGAACGAGTTATAAAAGAAAATAATTGTCAATAGATATGAAAATATTAGAAGGAAAAGTAGCACTAATTACCGGAGCTACAAGAGGAATCGGTAAAGGTATCGCTGAAATGTTTGCTCAACAAGGAGCAAAAGTGGCATTTACCTACGCTGGCTCTGTAGACAAAGCAAAAGAATTAGAAGCAGCTTTAAGTTCTGTAACCCAAATTAAGGGATATCAGTCTGACGCATCAGATTATGATGCAGCACAGAAATTGGTGGAAGATGTAATGGCAGAGTTCGGACAGATTGATATTTTGGTAAACAATGCAGGGATTACAAAAGATAACCTGTTATTGAGAATGTCCAAAGAAGATTGGGATAAAGTAATCAAAGTAAACTTAGATTCAGTTTTCAACCTTACAAAAGCGGTAATCAAGCCGATGATGAAGGCAAGATCAGGATCTATCATCAATATGACTTCTGTAGTAGGTGTGAAAGGTAATGCCGGACAAGCCAACTATGCAGCTTCTAAAGCTGGGGTAATCGGATTTACAAAATCTGTGGCACTGGAGTTAGGATCAAGAAATATCAGATGTAATGCGATTGCACCCGGATTTATTGAAACAGAAATGACTGCTGTTCTGGATGAAAAAACAGTTCAGGGATGGAGAGAAGAAATTCCAATGAAGAGAGGAGGACAGCCAGCAGATATCGCCAATGCTTGTGTATTCTTAGGCAGCGAAATGTCAGCATACATTACCGGACAGACATTAAACGTTGACGGTGGAATGTTAACTTAAAAAATGAAAAAAGCACAGAATATAGTATTATTCTTGTCAGTTTTAATAGGCATCGGTCTGGCATACATTAGTTTCTTTAATGTATATCAGACCGATGATTATTTTTGCTCCTATTCTACCAGAAAATTAGGATTGCTGCAATGTTTTATAGATACCTATACAACATGGGGCGGAAGGTATTTCGGATATTCTATTAATATGTTTAATCCTGTCTTTTATGACAGTAAAAATATTGTTCCGAAAATCTATCCTGTTTTTTTAATGCTTTCCTTTATTGGAGTTTCTGCACTAAACTTGAAAGAATATTTCAACTATTCTTTCAAAGAGTCTATTAAAAAAGGCTTTCTTCTATTTTTCTTTTATACCATACTTCTGGTAAGCCTGCCTGAACATTACTTCTGGATCACAGGTTCCAATATCTACTTCGTTCCTGCAATTTTAGCGGGTATTTTACTCTATTTTATTAAAAAAAATAAAGATACAGGAGAATATATATGGTTTTATCTTTCCATACTGCTTGTCGTAATGCTGATGGGTTCTAATGAAATTCTGGCATTGATTATATGGGGAATTCTGTTGGTGTCTTATTATCAGAAACGTAATAAAAAAAACCTGACTTTGGTATTGACTGCAAGCGTCTTTTTAATGGTAAGTTTTCTTGCACCAGGGAACTTCAACAGGATGGGTGAAACCGAACAAGGAATTATAAAATGGGCAAAAAGAATAGGCCTTTTTGGAGCCAATACACTCTATGTTACAGCTAAAGTTCTTTTAATACTCCCTTTATTGATGATGGTTTTTGAAGAAGAACTCAAAAAAATAACCAGTCAGATAACCTTTAAAAAAGCTGTTTTATTCTGGATGGTTTCATTGATTCCTTTGTTATTTACAGGGTATATTCTTACCTCTATCGCGAGGCAGTTTGAAAGTATTATCTTCTATTTCTTAATTACCTTTTCACTGATTGTCTTTTTTAAATTTGAAAAAATTAAAAAACTTTGGTGGATTTCCCTTTTCATTATTTTCCTTCCTGAGCTCAAAGTTTTCCCGGAGAAATATTCTTATTTTAATATTGATCTTAATGGTGAAAATATAGTCATGGAGCTTTTGGCTACAGATCTTAAGGAATATGAAAGAGAGATGAATGAAAGAGTTGATATGATTAAAAACTCTTCTCAGGATTCCGTGGTGGTAGACAAAATAAAAGAAGTTCCAAGAATTTTACATATGGATGAAATGGCTTCTGTAAAAGAGGAAAAAACCTATGTAAATGATCAGCTTGAAAAATATTTCAATAAAAAATACATCAGAACAAAAGAATAATAAAAGGCTTTAGAAAATTTATCTAAAGCCTTTTATTTTATTTCTAGTCCTTAAAAACCTGGTTTTCCTGTTCCTGAACCCTTATAAAAGTTGTTCTTTTGGACAGTTCCTTAAGCTTCGAAGCACCTACATAAGTACATGTGGATCTTACACCTCCTAAAATATCCTTTACAGTGTCTGAAACCGGCCCTTTATAGGCTACTTTCACAGTTTTTCCTTCAGAAGCACGGTATTCTGCTACGCCTCCGGAATGTTTGTCCATGGCTGTTTTAGAACTCATTCCATAGAAAGAACGATATTTTTTACCGTTTTCTTCAATCATTTCTCCGCCACTTTCATCATGTCCGGCAAACATTCCGCCCAGCATGACGAAATCTGCACCTCCACCAAAGGCTTTTGCTACATCACCGGGAACTTTACATCCGCCATCAGCGATGATATGTCCGCCCAGTCCATGAGCCGCATCAGCACATTCTATGATTGCAGAAAGCTGAGGATATCCAACTCCGGTTTTTACTCTGGTAGTACATACTGATCCGGGGCCAATGCCTACTTTGATGATGTCTGCACCTACCAATAGAAGCTCTTCCACCATTTCTCCGGTAACCACATTTCCGGCCATAATAATTTTATCCGGGAAATTGGCCCTTGCTTTCTTCACAAATTCAACGAAATGCTCAGAATATCCATTGGCTACATCTATACAGAGAAACTCAATTTTTGGGTGCTTTTCGAGAATCTGTTTTATTTTTTCTTCATCTGCTTTTCCTGTTCCGGTACTCAAAGCAATATACTGATGAATACTTTCAGGCTGGCTGTCCAGAAACTGGCTCCATTCAGCAGGAGTATAATGTTTATGAACTGCAGTAATAATTTTCTCTTTTGCCAGCTCTACGGCCATTTCAAAAGTTCCTACCGTATCCATATTGGCAGCAATTACGGGAACTCCTGTCCATTTTTTCTTCGTATGCTTAAAGGTAAATTCTCTTTGTAAATCAACTTCTGAACGGGATTTTAAAGTAGAACGTTTAGGGCGGAACATTACATCCTTGAACCCCAGTTTTATGTCATATTCTATACGCATTTTGTAATTATTTGTCAGAATAAAGGTAGTGAATAATATGAAATAGTGTATTTTTGAAATAATGGATTTTCCTGTAACATTTCATATTTTCGGCAAAACAATCCTTGCACATCCGCTTTTTGAGGCTGCCGGAATGTTTCTGGGCATGAGATATTATTTTTATCTGAAACGTAAGTCTAAGGAAAAACTTTCTTTCAATACTTCTGCTGCAGTTTTAATTGGTGCTACTGCCGGAGCTTTGATAGGTTCCAAGCTGATTGGTAATCTTGAAAACCCTTATGCATTATTTGAAAATTTTTCTATCAGAAAGTTCTGGTCAAACAATACTATTGTAGGCGGACTGGCTTTTGGTTTAATGGGAGTAGAGCTGGCAAAAAAGATTGTACATCATAAAGAAAGTACGGGAGATCTTATTGTTTTTCCCCTGATATTGGCCATGATTATAGGCAGAATAGGGTGTTTTCTTACAGGGGTTTATGAAGAAACATATGGTATTCCTACTGATTCTGTTTTTGGAATGCATTTGGGGGACCAATATCTCAGACATCCTGTTGCCTTGTATGAAATAGCCTTTTTAATTCTTCTTTGGATTGGATTAAAGTATATTCAGAGTAGTAAAAAATACCCTTCCGGTTTTATATTTAAGCTGTTTATGCTCAGCTATTTTACATTCAGATTCCTTTTGGATTTTATAAAACCAAGGGTAGAAATCATTGGAAATATGGGTACGATTCAAATGGTGTGTATCTGTGTAATTATTTACTACATTTATAAAATTAAAAATACCGGATCTTTATATTTGAAATATTCAAGATGAAAACATTAACTATTTTAGAAGGGAATCTCAATCTGGCTGGGGTAGTGATAATGATTATTGGTGCAATTATTTTGATAGCACTGGTTTTTTCCCTCATCGTCGCTTTTATTACAAAACTTATTTATGAAAGAAAAGAAGACCGGAAATTCACCAGGAAACAATTTATCCAGACTATGCTTATCTCCCTTCTGATCTGTGGATTGATCAGCGGTTATATTTGCGGAGGACTTTAAAAAATTTGCTATGCCAGTAAGAAATTATACTTATTACGATTATACAATCAGTCTTTGCCCGGAATGTCTTAAAAGGGTAGGTGCCAAAATCATTATTGAGGATGAAACTGTTTTTATGACCAAAAGATGTCCGGATCATGGATTTTTTAAAACAAAAATAGCTTCTGATGTACAGTATTATAAAAATATAAGAAACTATAATAAAGCCTCTGAAATGCCCCTTCATTTCGGAACCGATGTGGAATATGGCTGTCCCTATGATTGTGGACTATGTGTAGATCATGAACAGCATAGCTGTCTTTCTATCGTAGAAGTTACAGATCGTTGTAATCTGACCTGTCCCACCTGTTATGCGATGTCCTCACCCCATTATGGAAGTCACAGAAGTCTGGAAGAAATTGAGGCTATGTTTGATGTTATTGTAAAAAATGAAGGGGAACCGGACGTGGTGCAGATCAGTGGAGGAGAACCTACAATCCATCCGGAATTTTTCAAAATTATGGATATTGCCAAATCAAAACCGATCAAACATCTGATGCTGAACACCAACGGAATCAGAATAGCCAATGATCCGGGATTTGCAGAACAATTGGCGACGTATGCTCCTGAGTTTGAAGTTTACCTTCAGTTTGATTCATTCAAACCTGAAGTTCTGGAAGATTTCAGAGGAAAGGATCTTACTGTAGTCAGAATGAAGGCGCTGGAAAAACTCAATGAACTTAACCTTTCTACCACATTGGTGATTGTCCTTCAAAAAGGTAAAAATATTGATGAAATAGGAAAAATTATAGAATTTGCCCTGAAACAGAAGTGCGTAAGAGGAATTACCTTCCAGCCTGTTGAAATTGCCGGAAGAAACCGGGAAGACTCTGCTCATGAAAAAATTACCTTAACGGAGGTAAGACAGGAAATTATCAATCAGTTTCCATTATTAAATTCTGATGATATTATTCCCGTTCCATGTAATCCGGACGCGCTTGCTATGGGATATATCTTGAAACTTCAGGGCGAAACAATTCCTTTAACCCGATATATCAATCCTGCAGATCTTCTGAATAATGAGTCAAGGAATACCATTGTTTACGAACAGGATAAGGGGTTGCATATGCAGCTGCTGGATATTTTCAGTACCGGAATTTCCGTAGATAAAGTTCAGCCTAAAATCAATCAGTTACTGTGCTGTCTGCCGGATGTTTGTGCTCCGGATCTTGACTATGATAACCTTTTCAGAATAATTATCATGAACTTTATGGATGCTCATGATTTTGATGTAAGAGCGGTGAAGAAGTCTTGCGTACATATTGTCAATAAAGACCTGAAGTTAATCCCTTTTGAAACCATGAACCTTTTTTACAGAGATGAAAAAAAGGCTTATCTGGAAGAACTCAGGAAAGAAGATAAAGTATTATTTTAACAATACAAAAACAAAGCGTGAAATCCAATTTCACGCTTTTATATCTCTTTGGTTATTTTACTTCTTTTATATTTTCAAAAGTCATCACTTCTTCCAATGTTTTCATATACTCATAAGCTGTCAGGTCAAACTTTACCGGAACAATAGAAATATATCCGTTAGCCAATGCTGTTTCATCAGCATCTTCAGAGTCATCCATATTGTTGAAATAACCGGTTAGCCAGTAATATTTTTTACCGTGCGGATTGATTCTTTCGTCAAAGCTTTCTTCCCATTTGGCATTGGCCTGTTTACAGACTTTTACTCCCTTAATCTCTTCTGCTGGAAGTTTAGGAATATTTACGTTCAGTACAACTCCTTTTGGCATTGGGTTTTCCAATGTTCTTCTTACAATATTCTGAATAAATTCCTTAGCCTGACTAAAATCCGCTTCCCAGCTGAAATCCAGTAATGAGAATCCAATAGCAGGAATTCCCTCTACACCAGCTTCTACCGCAGCAGACATTGTTCCGGAATAGATTACATTGATAGAAGAATTTGCTCCGTGATTGATCCCTGAAACTACAATATCAGGTCTTCTGGTCAGAATTTTATCAAGAGCCATTTTTACACAGTCTACAGGAGTTCCGCTGCAAGAAAAATCTGTCTGCGGGCCATCCAGGGTAACTTCTTCGTAACTTAGGGTAGAATTGATAGTAATAGCGTGGCCTTTTCCACTTTGAGGAGAGTTGGGTGCTACAACCACTACTTCTCCGATTTCATTCATAAAACTGATAAGATTTCTGATACCAGGAGCTGTAATTCCGTCATCATTAGTCACCAGAATAAGTGGTCTTTCCATAAATTATCTTTAATTTTTTATTTAAATAGAATGAGTTTGTTCATTTTCAGAATTGAACAAATAGATTTTCAACACATCAAATGTAGGTAAAAATCAGACGCAATAAAATACCGGATTGGGAATGGCTGTAGCAAGAAGAGAAATAAAATTCTCATACTTTGACTAATAGAATGAAGAACAAAGCATAGATAAAGAAAAACAACTAGTGCAGAAAATAAAACTGAAATGAAGGAAATTTAATATGAATTTCATTTCAGTTTTAATTTAAGTGGTTATACAAAATAATAAACTAGTCGAGAGGTTTTCTGCCGGAAATGATATTATAAAGAATAACAATAATGGCAATGACCAGTAAAACGTGAATTAAATAACCTGTGCTCATTCCAGGAACGACTCCTAACATTCCCAATAGCCAAACAACGATGCAGATGACTGCTACTAACCATAATAAACTTTTCATGACTTAATATTTTGAATTTGTATGGTAAATTCTCTGCATATTTTATGCCTTTATGGGTTAAAATTGATTTTTGTGGTATGTGTTTTTTGTTTTTTGATTAAAAAATTAAAATCTGGATATGCCTGACAAAAGGAATGGTCAGTATCATTTTATAATGAAACTGTCTGATAATAGGAAATGACTCATACTGTCTTGATTATTTGCAAATCTCTTTAAATAAAAATGATCAAAACTGTCGATATTTGTAAATAAGGTATTAAATTTGATCATTTGTAACAGTACCAAACTTACTGCTACTAATTATTATACTTATTTTAAAAAAATTAATAAATAAAGACAGTTTATGTGGAAAAATTTCAAACTGAATAAATTTTTACTCCTGATTCCATTAACCAGTCTAATGTTTTGTTTCAACTCGCCACAGAATGACGATGAAAAGATGCAGACGATAATGGTGAGCGTAAAAAACACACTTTCTTATCTGCATTATAGCCCGAAATCTATCAATGATGCCTATTCGAAGGATGTTTATAAGCATTATTTCGAATTGGTAGATCCAGCGAAAAGATATTTTCTGCAATCTGATATGGATGAATTCAGCAAGCATGAAACCAAGCTTGATGACTATATCGGACAAGGTGATCTTACATTCTATAAGCTTACGATTGACAGACTCTACCAAAGAGTAGATGAGATTGATAAAATCACGCAGGATATTTTCAGCAAACCCATCAATCTTCAGGAAGATGAAACGCTTACTCTTGAGCCCAAACTAAAAAAAGTACCTGCCAACAAACAGGAACAGTATAATGAGTGGAAAAAATTCATCAAATACAACATCCTTCAGGAAGTTGAGTCGATGAACAGCAAAGAAGAGGCTCAGAAAGAAAAGAAAGATTCTGTTCAGAAATACAAACTGAAAGATACTATCAAGTTTAAGCCACTTACTCAGGACGAAAAGATCAAAAAAGCGACTGATGAAGTAAAAGACCTTGTAAAAGATACTTTCACAAGATTCAAAAAGAGAAAGAAAATGGATTGGTTTACCGTGTATATGAATGCGTATACAGAAGTATTCGATCCACATACAAACTATTATTCTCCAAAAGATAAAGAAGATTTTGATACTCAGTTTACAGGAAAAGTAATTGGTATAGGAGCTCTGATTCAGGAGAAAAAAGGAAATCTTTACTTGGGAGCACTTACCATTGGTGCACCGGCATGGAAATCAAAGCAGCTTTCAGAAGGAGATAAAATCCTGAAAGTAAGATCAAAACCGAAAGAAGATGCTGTAAATGTGGTAGGAATGCTTTCTGATGAAGCGGTAAGATTAATCAGAGGAGAGAAAGGAACTCCGGTAACATTAACTGTTCAGAAAAAAGACGGTACCATTAAAGATGTAACCATGATCCGTGAAGAGGTTGCTATTGAAGATACTTTTGCAAGAAGTATTGTGGTGAATACTCCAACTGGAAAAAAATACGGCTTCATCAATCTGCCAAGCTTTAATGCTGATTTTGAAAATGCCAAAGGAAGAAATGCTTCTGATGATATCAAAAATGAAATCATTAAGCTTAAAGAACAGAACATTCAGGGAATTATTCTTGACCTTAGAAATAATGGAGGAGGTTCCTTAACGGAAGTAGGAGATATCATGGGACTTTTCATGGAAGCAGGTCCTTACGTTCAGGTGAAAGACGGAAACGGTAAAATACAGACGCTTAAGAACAAAAATGAAACTCCAATCTGGACAGGTCCGTTGGTTATCATGCAAAATGAACTTTCCGCTTCAGCTTCAGAAATCCTTGCAGGAGTAATGCAGGATTATGGTAGAGCGATGATTATCGGATCTCCGCAGTCATTCGGAAAAGGTACCGTTCAGACTTTTGTTGACCTGAACAGATTCCTGAACACTGAAGATGATTTCGGATCTCTAAAACTGACAATTCAGAAGTTCTACAGAATTACCGGAGAATCTACACAGAGAAAAGGAATCGTGTCTGATATCCAGATGAAAGACTTCTTTACGTATGCTGAAGTAGGAGAACGATATGATGATTATGCACTGGCTTGGGATAAAATTCCACCTACAAAATTCCAGAAACTGAATTATTTCAACATCCAGGCGCTGGAGAAAGCAAGTGCAGACAGAATGGCTAAAAACAGCAATTATCAGTTGTTACTAGAATCTGCTCAATGGAGAGAAAAACTGGATAAAGAAGAAAATATCACTTTGAATATCACCAAGTTCAACGAGCTGATGAAGAACAGAAAATCTCAGATTGAAAAGTTCAAAGCTTTGACAAAATTTGAAAACGGACTTCAGTTCATGATGTATCCAAGTGAAATTGAAAGAGAGAAAAAAGACGAAGCTTTCAAGAAAAAATCTGAAATGTGGATCAAGAATCTGAAAAAAGATCTTTACCTGCAGGAAGCAATGAATATTGTATCAGATATGGGAGCTAAATCCTAAACATAAAAAAACCGCTAATTTTTCATTAGCGGTTTTTTATTGAATACAGTAGATTACTTAATTTCTACACATCCCACTCTTCCTCCGGCATTTCCGGTAGGCTGGGTATGGAAATCATCCGCTGCTGCATGTACAATAAGACCTTTTCCGATGATGTTTTTAGATTCATCAGTACAGCCAAGACACCACTTGTCTGTCTTGAAAGTTAATGTTGCTGTTCCGTTCTGATCAGCAACCAGGTTTCCTATATCTCCCATATGGAAGTGTTCAGCTCCCCATTTACCATGATCATTCTTGGAAGGATTCCAGTGTCCACCGGTAGACGTTCCGTCTGCTGCAGAGCAGTCTCCTTTTTCATGAATGTGTACTGCATGGATTCCAGGAGTAAGGTTGGTAATATCCAGCTTCATTGTTACTTCATTTCCATTTTGAGTAAACTTCGCTGTTCCTCCTGTCTGTGTTCCGCTTTTGGCATTTACCGAGTATGTTTTTGTTGTTCCGCACGAAACGGCAAAAACTGCAAATCCCGCCAATAATGCTAATGTTTGTACTTTCATTTGTTAAATGATTTATAGTGATTTTACGATAAATTTAAAAAAGATTTTCCAAAAGGCTTTATGATCTCACTCTTTTTTGAAAAACTTAGTTTGAATGATTGCTTTAATACAGCCTGTTTTGTCCTTAAATTCTGAAAGGTTGTCTGAAGGGTAACTTCTTTAAAAAGAGGCGAAAAAAAGCTTATTTTTAGTCTTTAGAAAGTAACCTATTAATCCAGTATCTGCAGTAAGAAAAAATAGAGCATGATTATTCTGTATACATTCATTAGTGAAGCAAATCACCAGTCTCTTCTTGACAGATATCTGCCTGTTTTTTCTCAGGAAAGTAAACAGAATATTCTGAGATACAGGAGATGGCAGGATGCTCAGCTTTCCTTGCTGGGAAAAATCCTTTTACAATATGGATTAAAGACTTTTTATAACATTTCTGATATTGAAACAGGTGTTCTCACTAACAAAAAACCTTATTTAAAAGGAAATGATCTTCATTTTAATATATCCCATTCCAAAGACCTTGTTGCCTGTGCTATTGCAGAATATCCCTTGGGAATAGATGTTGAATTTAATGATCAGAAAATTAGCTATCAGGATTTTATATTTCAAATGACCGACAAAGAGCTTCAGGAAATCCAAAATTCTGAGGATAAGATGAAACAATTTTTCATGTATTGGACACGAAAAGAAGCCGTAATAAAGGCCCACGGAGCCGGAATGATGCTTCCTCTGGATTCTTTTGAAATAATAAATAATGAATGCCGTATTATGGATGAAAAGTTCTTTACCAAAGAGATTTTCATTCATGAAGAGTATCATAGCTGTATTGCCTCTTCAGATCAGAAAATTAAAGAAGTGATGCCGATTATTAAATGCATTGAAGAAGATATTTTACTATAAAAAATGAAACAGGGCTCTGATAATAGCAATAAAAGACAACTTAATTCCGCTATGGAAAAATATCTTTGTGAACTAACAACTTTGAAGTGGAAGAATATAAAATACGGATTGTAAAAATAATTCAATATATTGATAGTCATATTGATGCGAATCTGTCTCTGGAAAAAGTTTCAGAGGTAAGTGCCTATTCACCGTTTCATTTTCACAGAATATTTAAGCTGGTTACAGGGGAAACCCTTCAGAATTATATTACCAGAAAGAAAATAGAAAAAAGTGCCCTTCATCTGGCGGTTCATAAAAATAGGGAAATCAAAGATATCTATTGGGATCTGGGTTTCTCTAACCATTCAGTTTTTTGCAAGACATTTAAAAAATATTATGGTCTTGCTCCAACAAAATTCCGCCAATCAGCTCCTGAGAATTTTTGTAAGATTATACAAAAACAAAGCAAGAATGGACAAGTGGATACAGTTTTCAGCCAATACATTTGTAATATTGAAAACCTGTTAAACTGGACTAAAATGAATTTAAAAATCGAAGTAAAACAAATGCCTGAAATGAATCTGGCATCCGTGATGAGCTTTGGAATAGGTAACGTAGAGCCTTCTTTCAACCATTTAATAGAATGGGCAAAAAGCAAAAACCTTTTTCCACGGGAGAATCTGAAAATGATTTCTGTGTATCATGACAGCTGCAAAATAACACCTCTCGATAAAGTCAGAATCCATGCCTGTATGCTTTTGGATGAAAGACTCTCAAAACACGAGGGCGAAATATTTCCCGAAACAATACATGGCGGAAAATACATTGTGGGAAGCGGTGAAGTTACTCTCGCCGACTTTGAGCAGTGCTGGGTTTCTTTGTTTTTATGGATGAATGAAAACAATTATTCTACAAGAAGAACCTTTCCCTATGAAATCTATCACACCAATTTTAAAGAACATCCGGAGGGAAAGATGATCGTGGATTTTTGTATTCCGGTTCAGTAATTACCATTCGGAAGCAAAAGAATGCCTTTCGGTAATAATTTTTTTACAAAAAGGTATTTCTCATCCTATTTTTGATCCAGAAAACAATAAAAATGAAAACACAAGGACAAAACATCCTGTTTCTGATTCTCCTTCTCACCTCCATTATGGGATATTCCCAGGTGAAAATATCAGGAAAAGTATCCTTCAAAAATAAAGGAATAAGTGAAGTAAACGTGACTTTAAAAGATACCTATGACGGTGCTACCACAGATGCTCAGGGTAATTTTACCTTTGAAACTTCGGAAAAAGGACCTCACAAAATAACGTTTGCCCATCCTAAATATGAAAATGTAGAAAGAGATATTTCTATTGAAAACCAAGATGTTTCGCTGAATATTGATCTTAAAGAGCAGATCAGCGAGATTGATGCAGTAGTGGTTTCTGCCGGATCTATTGAAGCCAGCGATAAGAAAAGAGCAACAGCGCTGCTTACTCCCATTGATATTTATACAACGGCAGGAGCAGACGGACAGATTTCTTCAGCATTGACCTATCTTCCGGGAGTGCAGAAAGTAGGAGGGACGGAAGGACTGTTTATCCGTGGAGGTACAGGAACGGAATCTAAAATTTTTATGGACGGTAGTCTTATCAACAATTATTTTTCCAACTCTGTTCCGGGGATTGCTGGAAGAGATCAGTTCAATACTTCTCTTTTTAAAGGAAATATCTTCTCAAGTGGTGGCTATTCTGCGCTGTACGGGCAGGCTCTTTCAGGAGCATTGATGCTGGAAAGTGTTGATCTTCCGGATGAGAGTTCTTACAGTTTAGGTGTTTCACCTATTTTCCTGAGTGCCGGATTTCAAAAGCTGGGAGATAATAAAAACTATTCCTATGGCGCTACGGCAGGGTATTCTCTTTTAAGCCTGATGCAAAAAGTATTTAACTTTAATACAGATTTTTTTGAAGCACCACAAGGACTTAACGGAGATGTGAATTTCAGATTTAAAACAAAATCAGGAGGTTTCTTTAAATACTATGGAATGTTTAATTCCAATAAAATGGGGGTAAGGTCAGAAAGCCTTGAACCCGGATCCGATTTCAGCCTGGTAAAACTGAACGGGAAAAATACTTTTCATAATCTGTCATTTAAACAGAAATTTGGAAAATATCTTCTGAATGTGGGTGGTTCTTATTCATACAATAAATCTGACCTTCATTTTTCTACAGAAACGAATGAGGTTGAAGCGAACAGAAGCCAGCTTCTGACTGATGGAAATTATCTGAATTTCAAAGCTGTTCTGGAAAGAAAAATCAACAGAATCAGTGCGGTAAGAGGAGGAATTGAACTGAATAATACCGATGAAAATCTGAATTTTGAAGCTGTACAGAAACATTATACAGATTTAATCTCTGCGGCCTTCGTGGAAACGGATCTTGGATTCAGTAATGCATTGTCAGCGAAGATAGGAGTAAGAGCAGAGCATTCCTCATTTTTAGGAAAGAACAATATTGCTCCTCGTTTTGCGATCGCATACCGCCTTGCAAAAGATTGGACAACCTCATTAGCGTACGGACTTTTCTACCAAAACCCGGAAAGCAAGTACATCAATGGTCCTGCAAATCTTGGCTTTCAGCAATCTCAACATTATATTTTTCAGGTTCAGAGAGCTTCAGAGGGCAGAACTCTACGTTTTGAAGCGTTTTACAAAAAATACGATCAGTTGATCAAAACTTTTAATATTAACCCGGATAAGGAGCAAAATCAGCAAACTCAGTCTGCTTTAAACAACAGTGGATACGGATATGCAAAAGGAGTGGAATTCTTCTGGAGAGATAATAAAAAAACATTTGAAAATATTGATTATTGGATCAGTTACTCATACCTGGATTCAAAAAGAGATTTTCTTAATTATCCGGTAAGCCTGCAGCCAAGTTTTGCCGCTGAACATACCCTTTCGGCAGTGGCTAAAAGATTTATTCCGGAATGGAAACTGGGAGTGAATTTATCTTATACGTATGCAAAAGGACGTCCTTACTACGATATCGCTTCCAAATTTGAAAACGGACAGACCGTTAATTATACCCGAACAGAAGGAAGATTAAAAGATTACAATGCTTTGAATTTCAGTATTAATTATCTTCCCAATATCGGTAAAAAAGATGCAAAAGCGTTTCCGGTATTTGTATTGAGTATCAGTAATATTTTAGGATCAAAAAATGTATATGGTTACAATTTCTCTGCTAATGGATCCAGAAGCTCAGCCATCGTTCCGCCAGTCAACACTTTTGTATTCATTGGAGCATTTATAAGTTTTGGAGTAGACAAAACAGATGATGCCATCAATAATAATTTATAAAAACATATCTTAGAACAAACAAATATAACTCACTTTTAAAATTTGATATCATGAAAAAATACCTTTTAAGTTTTGCTTTAGCTTTTGTGAGCTTAACTGCTTTTGCACAGGCAGATTATGATAAAATAATGTCTGAAAAAATAGCCAGAATTGAAACCTGCAAAACCTCAGAAGATTTCCAGACTCTGGCAAATGATTTCCAGAGAATAGGAAGTAAAGAAAGCACAAAATGGCTTCCTGCTTACTATGCTGCATTTTCTTATATCCAAAAAGGAAGAACCCTGATGAGAGACGGCAAAATGCAGGAATTGGATGGTATCGCAGATCAGGCTGAAAAACACCTTTCTATGGCTCAGAATCTTGCCGGAACTGATAATGCGGAAATACACTTACTGAGAAAAATGTCTTATTCCCTGAGAATGATGGTGAACCCTGCACAACGTTATATGACAGATGGTGCCAGAGCTGCTGAGGAAATGAGCATTGCAGAGAAATTAGATCCTTCAAATCCGAGAATTGCTCTTATCAAGGCAGAAGATGTGTATTTTACACCGGAACAGTACGGAGGAAGCAAAACCAAAGGATTGGAAATGTTTAAAGATGCTCAGGCAAAATTTAAAGCATACAAACCTAAGACGGCTTTAGATCCCAGCTGGGGAAAAGGAGAAGCAGATTATTTCTTAAGCTTACCTGTTGAAAAAGCAAAATAGTTTTCACTGTATTTATATCCATTAACCTTCATTCGTGAAGGTTTTTTTATACCGTTCAGAGAAGAAAATCAGCCCTTCGGTAACAATTAATTTTTGATACCTTTAATAAAAACTAATTTTGAGTCAAGAAAACAGATCATGAAGCGTAAATACTTTAAAATATTACTTTGGACGTCATTAGGAACCACTTTGTTTTTCTTTTTATTTTTTAATAATGAAAAGACTTTGCAGACTTTTCTGATCACGCTGCTTCTTTCAACCATGTATTCTTTTGTATTGGGATTTGGAAACGGATTTATCAATGAATTCCTCAACAAAAAGTTTCCCTGGTCAGAAGCGACCCGAACGAGAGCTGTTCTAAGTATTATTTCTATCATCATCGGGAACTTTATTTTGGTCTATTTCTGCAATTACATGAACTATGTGGTGATTCAGAAAACGGCTACTATACAAGAGTTTTTCTCTTCAAAGTATGGGGTAACCAATTGGTTCATGATTAATATTGCTCTTCTGATCTCTGCTTTTCTTCATGCTAAGAGCTTTATGGAAGAGCTTAAAAAGAATTCCAGAAAAGAAGTCGTAGAGCAGAAGCTTATTGCCAAATCAGCAAATGCCCAGTTTGAAAGTTTAAAAAATCAGCTGGATCCTCATTTTCTTTTTAATTCCTTGAATGTTTTAAGCTCTCTGATTGACGAAAACCCAAGACAGGCACAAAAGTTTACTGCTTCTATGTCAAAGATTTACCGGTATGTACTTGAACAGAAAGATAAAGAGCTGGTAACAGTAGAAGATGAAATAGAATTTGCCAAAACCTATTGTGAACTTTTAAAAACAAGGTTTGAAGACAGTGTAGATTTCACTTTTGATGTTCCCAAGGAAGACTATCAGAAATATGTAGTTCCATTGGCGTTGCAGTTACTGTTGGAAAACTGTATCAAGCACAATTTTGCGACATCATCAAAACCTTTGACCATCAGAATTTTTTCAGACGGAAATACGCTTTGCATTGAAAATAATCTGCAGGTCAGAGAACAGATCAAAGAAAGCTCGGGAATTGGTCTTGCTAACATTGTACAGCGTTATTCCCTTCTTACAGAACGAAATGTATTCATAGAAAAATCCGAAGATCATTTTAAAGTAAGACTTCCAATGCTGATGGCTAAACCACAAGTTTCCACCTCGAAACCTGAAGATGATTCTGCGGCTTATCAACGGGCGCAAAAGAGAGTAAAAGAGATTAAGAGTTTTTATATGAACCTTATTTCTTACTGTACCATAAGTGCCTTTTTAATCTTTATTAATCTTTTTACGAGCAACAGAAATCATTGGTTCTGGTTTCCTGTATTGGGATGGGGAATAGGCGTTGCTTCCCACGCATTTCAGGTGTTTGGAGTAGGAGAATCCTGGCAGGAAAAGAAGATTCGTGAAATTATGAACAAACAAAAAAAATAGAACCATGGGAACATTTAACGAAAACGATATTGAATATCAACGGGCAAGAAGGCAAGTAGAAAGACTGCGTGGATTTTACGGACATTTATTTGCTTATATCGCAGTGAATGCTCTGATTGTTGTCTATAATTGTATGCACCTGAAACCTGGTGAAAGTTATTTTCAGTTCAAAAACTTTTTCACAGCAACTTTCTGGGGAATAGGGCTTGCAGCCCATGCGGTTACCGTTTTTCTGCCCCAGGTTAATTTTATCAGAAAATGGGAAGATAAGAAGATCAAGGAACTGATGGATAAACAGAAAGATCACTAAAGAAATTGTCTTTTTCAAAATACTTTTAACTTTAAATTTATTGAAGATGAATACTTTGTCAACTCTGTTTTATATTTCAATGGCCGCTTGGTTTCTCTCGGAATTTCTGTACAAGAATATGCTGAAATCCGGTAAAGAAGATCAAAAGAACAAAGATAAATCAACCTTGAATATCTTATGGCTGGCCATTCCATTTTCTATTGCAAGTTCAATATTCATGTCCTATAATACTCATTTTCCGATGGCTGGCGGTAGTTGGATTCTATATCTTGGTGAGTTTTTTATTCTTATCGGGATTATTGTCAGATATGTAATCATCAGATCTCTGGGAAAATATTTTACTGTAGATGTTACCATAAGACAGGATCATAGAATCAAAAAAGAAGGATTTTATAAATATCTGAGACATCCTTCCTATGCTTTTTCTCTGCTGACCTCTCTTGGGCTAGGTTTGTATTTGAATAACTGGCTGTCATTACTCTTTGCTTTTGTACCTCCGTTTTTGGCTTTTGCCTACAGGATTAAGATCGAAGAGCAGGCTTTGGTAGAACAGTTTGGCGATGAGTATCTTGAATACAGAAAAAGCACAAAGAAACTGATCCCTTTTATCTATTAATGACAGGTTTTTACGATTCGGCTAGCATAATCTACCATTCGGTAATGTAAAATTGATTTGTGCCCTTTTCCTGAACTACCTTTGATTCAAGAAAAAACAAATTAACCTTTTAAAAACAAAACATTATGGAAATTTTACCAAATAAAGAGACGATTGCTTACAGAAAAGCATCCAGAAGAGTAAAAGAATTAAAAGAGTTTTACGGAAACCTTACTTCTTATTGTATTGTGATTCCATTTCTAGCAATACTGAACCTTATGACAGCTCCCGGATACTTATGGTTTTTATGGCCTGCACTGGGATGGGGAATAGGAATTGCATTTCATGCCATCAGCGTATTTGGAATCGGAAAAAGCTGGGAAGAAAGAAAAATAAAAGAACTGATGGAGAAAGAGGAAAAAGAGAAAATAAAAAAATTCTAACAATAATCATAACTAAAAACTTACACGATCATGGATTACGAAACTGCTAGTACAAAAACGAACAACATTAGAAAATTCTATAAAAGCATTTTTATATTTGCCATCTTCGCTCTTCTTCTCATTCCTGATGATATTTTTGGCGAAAAGATGATTAGCTTTCATTGGTTTGACAGATATACCCTCCTTGGAATTTGGGCATTTATCATTCTTGTAAAAGCTGCAAAACTGTTTCTTTTTGATTCCGAATGGGAAAAAGACATGATTGAAAAAGAGCTTAAAAAAGAGAAAAAGCCAATAAACTATTAAAATCTGTCCACTTTTATCTAACTTTATTTCCCAAAATCTGAAAACCAAAATTAAAACTCAATGATCAAAACTGTCATCATAGAAGACGAAAAACCTGCTTCAAGGAAATTAGAGAGAATGTTGAATAATTTTCCTGAAATAGAGATAGTTGCCAAAATAGAATCGGTGGAAGAAGGAGTTGCCTGGTTTTCTGAAAACGAACATCCGCAGCTGATTTTTTCAGATATTGTTTTGGGTGACGGACTGTCTTTTGATATCTTTGAAAAAGCACCTACCAAAGGTTTCATTATTTATACGACAGCCTTTGACCAATATACCTTGAAAGCCTTTAAGCTGAACAGCATTGATTATCTTTTAAAACCTATTCTTGATGAAGACCTGGAAGGAGCCGTGGAGAAATTTAAATCCTTTATTCCTGCCAATGACACCAATGGTTCTCAGGATATCAAACAGTTAATCAGAAAAGAAAAATCTACCCTTTCTAGAGTTCTGGTTAAAATAGGCTATAACCTTAAGATTATACAAACCCATGAGATAAGCTGTTTTTTCAGTGAGAATAAAATCGTTTATCTTCAGACGGAAGACCGTACTTATCCATCAGATTTTACCCTTGATGAGCTGGAAGATGTTCTGGATACAAAAAAGTTTTTCCGTGTCAATAGGCAGTTTATTATCAGTTCAGATTATATTAAAAATATCCATACTTCACCTTACTACAAAGTGGACCTTGAGTTTCAGCCTGAAGAGGAAATAACTGTCAGCAGAGACCGTGTAAAAGATTTTAAAGACTGGCTGGTCAGTTGATAAAAATTAACCTAAAACAAACACCATGGATCTTATATTATTATTTTTTAAACTATTCCTTTCGCTATTTTATCCCTGAAATGGTGACCTAATTAATTCATATAAAAATCACTGGCAGATTTTACAAACTGATGAAAGGCTTCCGTAACTTCTTTCTTATGTTTATGGGTAAGAGGAAAAGGAACCATATGGGAATATTCAAACGGGAAATCCTTGATTTCAATGTCTACATTGATATTCCTGTAGCCGCCCTTCAATGTATTTAAAGCTTCTATCGGAGGGGCAACACTGTCTTTTTCCAAAACATAGGCTTTGATCTGGGATTGGATTTCCTGAATTCTTTCCTCCCTTTCCTTCTGAAAATAATTGTAGCGAAGCATTTTTTTGAACCAGCTTTCCTGTGGATGTAAAGCTTCAGTCTGATAATGTTTCAAACGTGGATCCGATTTAAAATCAGAGCTTAATAATTCAGTAAAAACAGATTGCATTTTAACGGTTGCCTGAGTATCCATGATATATTTGGATATAGGAAACATCCTGTCGATCGTCATTCCTCCACAAAAACAAAACACTTTTGATCGGGTAAAATAATGATGGGGATCTGCCATTTTGATAATCAGAGCCAGAAATGATCCTATCGAATATCCAAATAAATCCAGTTTTGCATCCGGAGCAATACTTTTAAGATGACCGTTTTTAACACTTTTTACCACTTCCGTAATATCAGAATAGGTCTGCAGACCGGACCAGAACATTCTTTGAGGATGAGCTTCCAGTCTGGAACTTATGGCAGCATTCACATAAGAGTAATTCATGTTTTCCGGATACTTTTTCTTCCTGAAATTTACCACTTCCATCATGTGATGGCGGTCACTCCATATCGGTTCTGCACGATCCATATGAAAAGCAATAGGAAATAATATGATGGCTTTTTGTGTTCTTTGGGCCAGTTCATATGCCCAAGGAAGATACTTATCCCATTTCTTTTCATTTAGGCCATGAAAGAAAAGGATAACTTCTTTAGCTGTTTCTATATCTGCTCTCTTCAGGATATGATATTCAAACTTTTTATTGCATTCAATATCAAAATCTTTGATATCTACTGCAGGCTGGCTATAAAAGAGATAGCCGTTTTTGTTGATTTCAAGTGTTTGCTGATGCTTGTGGCAATGTTGATTTTCTGAACCGTAAAGCAGGTCGCAAACCTTAGATTCAAATGAAATTGATTCAATGCTTAGATTCAGTTCTTTAAGTTCAGCCCTGTTTTTTCCGGAATCAAAATGATTTTTCAAAACTTCATACAATTCATAATATTCCATAGCATAGCGATTGAAAGGTTCATGTTTAGAACTATCAAGTTAGATAAATATTGTGGTAATGAATTGATTTTTAGGATCTAAATGTATTCTAAGCATAGAAGAATTACAATAAACCCCGAAACAGTTTTATTCCGGGGTCTTGATATATAGATTGATAATGATGTTTATTTTTATAGCTTTCCATTGGTTTTAACACCATATTTCTGTACAGTGATAGCAGTGATAGCCATCATAACGATACATAACATAAGGTCAGCTTTCTCAGGGCGAAAAATTTCCTGATAGATATTGTATCCAACGAGCATGGACACGAAGAAAATAAGTGCATTATTGGCAGATGTATATGGGGGTTTGATTGTTGTTTTCATAGTGATGGTATATTGTTGTTTAATCAGTGAGTATATCAACTTTAAAAACGTTACAATAATTTTTCAATATCTCTAAAAATTTCACTCTTTTATTGTTTAACTATCTGTAATCAATCCTGTTAGATTCTGTGTCTTCAAGTTGTTTTACAATTGATTCTGGGATCTCATCACTGTCAATGGGAAAACTGATAGAATCAGAAATAAAGTTTTTTCTGTCCGCTTTTCTGAAAATTTCAAACAAAGCAATAGGCTCCTGGTTGAAACTGATGCAGGTACTTATGAAGTGGATTTCGTGGAGTTTATAGTCCGGATTCTTAAGTTTTTCTTTAATGTCCTTTATCCTTGAAATGAAATGCCTTTGACGAATAAATGTATTGCTGTTCATGATGATAAACACATAATCCGAATAAGCGGTTACCTTTCCGAAATATTTATGGTGATCGCCACCGCTTCTTTCAATAAAATATTCTCCGGTGGTTTCAGACTTGTAAATTTCCATGGCAGAACGCCATATGCGGTCTTCTTTTGCCATCAAAGGATTATCGGGCAGATTTCTGTTGTAAGAATACCAGCAGCCTATTAAACGGTCTAAAAGCGCGGTATTCATATTGGCATTATTCATATCAATCCTCAGATCATTGAAATTAAATGCTTCCGTATTGGAGTTAATAAAATCTATGTAATTTGAATAACCCAAAACCTTGACAATTAAACTCAGTTTAGCAAGGTTGGGTCTGCTCAGAACTGCATTTTCATTCTGTCTGAATTTCTTCAGCTTATTGATAATCAGATGCTCATAGAGATAATTAGTACCCAAAAGATCTGGCTTTTTTTTGATCTCTTTTTCTGAATGATCATTGATAATCAGTTCATTCAGTTCAGCACTTATATAAGACCATTCAGTTTTGGTAACGTCTTCCCAATGATTTTTCTTTAAAAATTGCCTGCTTAAGAAATTCATAAGCTTTTCAAGATGCAGAATATCTTCCTTTTTCATGGTGTTTATTTGTAAGACTAATTTAAGATTTTTATCAAACTAAAAAAGATTTTTGAAAGACTTTTATATTGTATAATCCATTGATATTTGAATAGAAAACAAAAATCAAAACAATGGAAACAAAAATGATAGTAAAAGACGAATCTCTTTGGAGCCGCATACAGGAATTTTCTCTGGATGTTCCCGGTGTCGAGTTCCCTTTCTCAAAAAAACTAGCAAAGGAAGAACGCTGGAGTCTTGATTTCACACGAAAAGCAATTGAAGAATACAAAAAGTTTGTTTATCTCTGTTGTACTCTTCCTCATGGAGCTTCTCCCAGTAAGATAGTTGATAAGGTTTGGCATATGCATCTTATCTATACCCAGAATTATTGGGAAGAATTCTGTCCGCATATTTTAAAAAAACCACTTCATCATCATCCTTCGAAAGGTGGCTATGCGGAAAAAGAAAAACATCAGAACTGGTTTGAAGATACTTTAACAGGTTATCGGCAGATTTTTCAGCAAGAAGCACCAGACGAAATCTGGAGAGAGAGTAAGAAAAAGTCAAAAGTACAATCCTGGCTGAGAAGAATGGCCTTCTTTGCTCCCATATTTGTGTTACTGCTTCTATTTTCGTGTACAGAAGGAGATAATTTTTCAGGATTAATGGTTACTGGAGTCGTATTTGGGATTATTTTCATTCTGGGAACAATCGTTTCAATTATAGGAGATCAGGAGGTTTCTGATCCTAACAGAAAAGATAAGCAAAACAATGACGGAGGAAGTTGTGGCGGATCAAGCTGCAGCGGCGGAGGTGGTTGTGGAGGCGGCTGCGGTGGTTGTGGGGGCTGTGGAGGCTGTGGAGGATAATAAAACTAATTATTATGAAAAAACTCATCATTCATTCAGTTCCGGTTGTGATAAGCTTTATATGGCTTATGGCAGTAACGCAGACATTTAATCCGATTATTCTTAAAGGTCCAGACTTTCTGAGGTTCTATCTTATCCTGGTTTTTGGATTTTATGCTTCGCTTTTCATTCTAAATTCTTTGAAAGAAACCATTTGGGGAACGACATTTTATTTTGTGGGATTAATTTTCTTATTGGGAATTATCAAGTTTGTCAGAGGTATCATATTGGGAAAACCAGTTGGATTTCTGGTTATGATCTTAATAGCAGAATGTATTGTTACATTGATTTTTATCTCAGGTCATGTCAATGAAAAGATAAAGTAGAATCTATTGTTAAAAACAAACCCGAAACAAAAATGTTCCGGGCTTTATCATGTGTTGTTGATATTAAATATCTTTCTTTTTTTCTTTTACGGGCTGATAGCCATATTTTCGAACCATAACGGAAGTCAGGACGACTAAAATAAGACTGATCGCGATATTGGAGTTTTCCGGATGTACAATGGCCTGATAAAGATTATAACCGAAAATAGAGGATACAACTGCAATCAGAATATTGTTTACATAAGCATACTGGTTTTTTGTAGATGTTTTCATAGTAGTATTTTTTATTGTTATTTACTCAGTATGTATGACAACTTAAAAAACGTTACAGAAAAATTTCAAAAAAATATTTTCTTAAAAAAACAATCTCAATGACCCGAATCCCGTACCCCGAATCTCTTACGAAATCACACCGCTACCGATCAGTTCCTCATCGATATACCATGAAGCAAACTGTCCTTCGGCAATAGCGGACTGAAGCTCATCAAATTCAATATAAAAAGCATTCTCAAACTGATACAGGGTTGCTTTCTGCAAAGGCTGCCTGTATCTGAATCTTGCCATTACTTCCATAGATCCTCCGTTCTGAAGTCTCAAATCCTCACGCACCCAGTGCAGTTCAGAATTGTCTATTTTCAAAGCTTTTTTGTGAAGTCCCGGGAAATGGCTTCCTTCTCCTACGAAAAGGATGTTGTTTTCCATATCTCTGGAGATGATAAAACAGCTTTCTTTGTGGCCGCCTATACCAAGTCCTTTGCTTTGTCCGATCGTGAAAAACTGGGCTCCCTGATGTTTCCCGATTACTTTTCCGTCAGATTTTTTATAATGGATTTTTTTGGATAAAAACTCAAGTTCCTCTTCTTTGGAGGAGAATTCAGGTTTTTCTTCCGAAAATAAAGGAGAATCTTTGAAAATTTCTACGATTTCACCTTCGTTAGGTTTTAATTGCTGTTGTAAAAACTGTGGAAGGCTTACTTTCCCGATAAAACATAATCCCTGAGAATCTTTTTTATCTGCCGTTACCAGTCCGATTTCTTTCGCAATTTCTCTTACCTGAGGCTTTGTAAGTTCTCCGATAGGAAACAAAGCTTTTGAAAGCTGATCCTGACTGAGCTGACAAAGGAAATAAGACTGATCTTTATTATTATCTTTCCCGGCCAGAAGATGGAAAATTTCTTTACCGTTTTCGTCAAAAGTAGAATTTACCCTTGCATAATGTCCTGTTGCTACTTTATCTGCACCTAAAGACATGGCAGTCTTCATAAAAACATCGAATTTTACTTCTCTGTTACACAATACATCAGGGTTGGGAGTTCTGCCTTTTTCGTATTCGGCAAACATATAGTCAACGATGCGTTCTTTGTAAAGTTCACTCATGTCTATCACCTGGAAAGGAATTCCAAGCTTTTGTGCCACCATAAGGGCATCATTACTGTCCTCAATCCAGGGACATTCATCTTCAAGTGTTACGGAAGCATCGTTCCAGTTTCTCATGAATAAAGCCACTACCTCATGGCCTTGCTGTTGCAGCAAATAAGCTGTAACACTAGAATCTACACCTCCGGAGAGGCCTACTACTATTTTCATTGTATTTCAATTTTACGAAACTCTTAACGGGAGTTCTTAGTTTGATTCGGCAAAAATACAACTAAATAAATTCGTAAAAAAACCATAATTTTAAACATTGATAAAAACGATAGAGCTATATGTCATCTTTTTATCAACCTCTCTGCAGATGGAAACAGATGAGCATATAATTGTAAGACCAAAAATATAAAATATGAAAAAGTTTATTATTTCAATGATGCTGATATCTTCAGGATCAGTTTTTTCTCAAATTTCAGTGGGTGCACCCGTACAGGAAAACAGCAAGTGGACTTTTGGAGGAGGCATTGGATTAGGATTTGGAAGTAACAGCGCTTTTAACCTATCTGCATCACCAAGAGTAGGCTACAGGTTTACTAATGATTTTGAAGGCGGGGTAATAGGAAGTGTTTCGTGGCAGACTTCTGATTATTATAAATCTACCATGTTTGGAGTAGGCCCTTTTGTCAATTATTATTTTGCCAGATCATTTTATGTGGGGGCTAACTACCAGCATTATTTTGTGGATTACAAGGATAAATACTACGATTATAAATACAATACAGAAGAAAATGCTCTGTATCTTGGAGGAGGTTATATGCAGCGAATTGGAAATAACTCCTTTATGCAGCTGGGATTAATGTATAATGTGCTTTGGAAACAGAACTCCAGTGTATTTTCCAGTGGTCTGATCCCGAATATCGGCTTTGTGGTGGGACTTTAATGTTTGATTTATCAATAGAAATGTGCTTTAGCCCGTTTAATAATTAGAAAACAAAATTCATTCGGCTTTAGCCAAAACATATAAAAATAAAAATCCCCGGGAAACTTCCCGGGGATTTTTTATTGAAATTTAATTTCTTATTTAATTAAGATTGAGAAGACTTTTCAGCGGATTTCTTAGCTTTTTGCGTTTTTCCGATCAATCCGTCTTTTGCTTCATTAAGGTCAAGAACCACGGTTTCTCCTTCATTCAATTGCTTGTTTACCAGCATTTCTGCCAATAAGTCTTCAATATATTTCTGGATGGCACGTTTCAATGGTCTTGCTCCGAAATCTTTATCCCATCCTTTTTCAGAAATAAAGTCTTTCGCTTCTTCAGTAAGATCTACTTTATATCCTAGTTTTTCAAGTCTGCCATACAGTTTGTTCAGTTCAATATCGATAATTTTCTTGATATCATCCTGTACAAGAGAGTTGAAGATTACAATATCATCAATTCTGTTTAAGAATTCTGGAGCAAATGCTTTTTTAAGAGCACTTTCAATGGTACTTCTTGCTCTTGAATCTGAAGTGGTTTTCTTCGCAGAAGTTCCGAATCCTACACCATCTCCAAAGTCTTTAAGATCTCTGGTTCCGATGTTTGAGGTAAGAATAATGATAGTATTTCTAAAGTCAATTTTTCTTCCTAAGCTGTCTGTAACGTGTCCTTCATCCAAAATCTGTAACAGAATATTGAATACATCCGGGTGAGCTTTTTCAATCTCATCCAAAAGAACCACCGCATAAGGCTTTCTTCTTACCGCTTCTGTCAGCTGACCACCTTCTTCGTATCCTACGTATCCCGGAGGCGCACCAACCAATCTTGAAACCGCAAATTTCTCCATGTATTCACTCATGTCAATTCTGATCAGAGATTCATCAGATTCGAAAAGTTCTCTTGCCATTACCTTTGCCAATTCGGTTTTACCAACCCCGGTTGTTCCAAGGAAAATAAAGGTACCAATAGGGCGGTTAGGGTCTTTAAGACCTGCTCTGTTTCTTTGAATAGCTTTCACTACTTTTTTCACTGCATCTTCCTGACCGATTACTTTTCCGTTCAGCTTCTCATCCATTTGGGCCAATTTGTCAAGCTCGTTCTTACCAACTTTCGTTACCGGAACACCACTCATCATAGAAACCACTTCCGCTACATTTTCTTCTGTTACGGTTTCTTTTTTCTCTTTTACATCTTTGTCCCATTTTTCCTGAGCAGCATTCAGTTCCATTTGAAGACGTTCCTCTTCATCTTTCAGCTTTCTTGCTTCAAGATAGTCCTGAGCTTTTACAGCCTTCTGTTTCAGTTCTTTGATATCTTCGATTTTCTTTTCAAAATCAATGATTTCTGTAGGAACTTTCATGTTTTTAATATAAACGCGGGATCCGGCTTCGTCCATGGCATCGATTGCTTTGTCCGGTAAGAAACGGTCTGTAATATATCTTGAGGTCAAATTGACACAAGCCAGAATTGCTTCCGGAGTATAGATTACATTATGATGTTCCTCATATTTATCTTTGATCTGATTCAAGATCTGAACGGTTTCATCAATAGAAGTAGGTTCCACCATTACTTTCTGGAATCTTCTTTCTAAAGCTCCGTCTTTTTCAATATACTGACGGTATTCATCCAGGGTAGTTGCCCCGATGCATTGAATTTCACCTCTTGCCAAAGCCGGTTTGAACATATTGGAAGCATCTAAACTTCCCGTAGAACTTCCGGCTCCTACAATCGTATGAAGCTCATCAATAAATAGGATGACATCTCTGTTTTTCTCCAGTTCCGTCATAATCGCCTTCATTCTTTCTTCAAACTGACCACGGTATTTAGTTCCGGCAACTAAACTTGCCAGGTCTAAAGTGATCACACGTTTTCCGTAAAGAACCCTCGACACTTTTTTCTGTTGAATTCTTAGTGCTAAACCTTCAGCAATGGCAGACTTACCAACTCCCGGCTCCCCGATAAGAAGTGGGTTGTTTTTCTTTCTACGCGATAAGATCTGAGAAACTCTCTCAATTTCTTTTTCACGCCCGATTACTGGGTCTAGTTTTCCATCTCTTGCCAAAGAAGTAAGGTCTCTACCAAAGTTATCCAATGTAGGCGTTTTACTTTTTGCAGAACCTAGATTTCCTGTAGGCTTTCTCATTTGCTCAAATTCTTCTCTCTCGTCATCGTCATCGTAAGCACTCATCTGAGGAGACTGCCCTGAATTTTTAAGCATAGTCTGGTATTCTCTTGAAACTCCTTCGTAGTCGATGTCATAAGCTCCCAGAATATTTGAAGTAGGATCTTCATATTTATAAAGAATACCTAAAAGCAGGTGAACGGTATTAATTTCATTGCTTTTATATTGACGGCATTCTAACTCTGCACGTTTAATGGCATGGTCTGCCATCTTAGTGAAAGAAATATTGGTAACCTCTTCAGAAATAGGATTAAGACTTGCTGTATTTAAAGTTTCAATTTTTCTTCTGATTTGTGTTAAATCCGCATTAAGGTTTTGAAGGATTTCTTTTGCAGAGTTTTCCGTTTTTATAATACCTAAAAGTAGATGTTCTGTATTAAGAAATTCACTTTTCAGCCTTTTAGCTTCGCTTTTGCTTTGTTTGAACACTTGGCTCAAACCTTGTGAAAACTTATAATCCATAATATATCTCATTAGAACAAAGGCAACATTACCTTTTATTCATTATCTAAATTACAAATATTTTACCAAAAATCAATTAATGACTTTATGGCAGAAAAAATTTTATTATCTTATTGAAAATGATTAAGTTTGTTATCCTTAAATTTTCCCCATGAATCCTGAACTTACCACTTACATCGGCTATTCTGCTTCTCTTTTTATCGTATTGAGTTTCATACTGAAAGATGTAAGAAAAATCAGAATTGTCAATATGATTGGCTGCATTTGTTTTGTCATTTATGGCTTCTTTAGCGGACCGCTTTGGCCAGTAATTATACCAAACGGATTAATCTGCTTCATTCAGATCTATCATTTAATACTAGGTAAGAAGAGTTGATGAGGAAAAAAATAATTACTTCTGCTTTTAGTAATCTGTATACTGACCAACGGATAGAAAAGGTGTGCAAAACCCTTTTTGATAACGGTTATTCCATAGATCTGATCGGTAATGATTGGGAAGGGAATGAAAAAATGGAGCGTCCTTATTCCTTTTCAAGGATTAGATTGAAATCAAAAAGCCTGAAGACTGCTTATTTTGAATTCAACTGGAAACTCTATAAAGAATTAAAGAAAAAAGCGGACAAAGATACTATCCTTCATGCTAATGACATAGATGCACTTCTGCCAAATTATCTCATTGCCAGAAAACTGAACATTCCTTTAGTCTTTGACAGTCATGAAATTTTCACAGAAATGCCATCCGTTCAAAACAGATTTTCTCAGAAATTCTGGAGAGTGCTTGAAAGAAAGCTGGTTCCTCATATGAAACTGATGATGACAGAAAGTGAAAGCTATGCCGAATGGTTTCATGAGCAATACAATGTGAATCCTGTAGTGGTTAGAAATATTCCGAGAAAAATTCTTTCTGTACCGGAAATTCCTGAGAATCATCCAAAAATTATTTTATATCAGGGAGCGATTAATCAATCCAGAGGTATAGAAAAAATGATTGTCGCCATGCATCACATTAAAGATGCTGTTCTGAAAATTGCAGGGGATGGGCCGAAGAAAAAAGAATATGAGGAACTTGTTATTCAGGAAAAACTGCAGGATAAAGTATTTTTCCTGGGCAAGCTGAAACCGGAAAACCTCAGGGAAATAACCAGAACAGCTGATGCTGGATTCAGTCTTGAAGAAAACAATGGAGTAAGTTACTATTATTCACTTCCTAATAAGGTTTGTGACTATATCCAATCGAGAGTGCCGCTTGTGATGATTAATTTTCCGGAGATGCAAAGGATAAAAAATCAATTTGATGTAGGAGAAATTATTCCGGATCATCAGCCTGAAACCATTGAGAAAGCAATTAATCTTGTTCTTCAGAGAGGAAGACAGCGTTATCAAAGCGAATTAAATAAGGCAGCAGATGTTTTTTGCTGGGAGAATGAAGAAACAAAAATCCTGCAACTTTTTGAAAAAGCATCACGTAAATAATTTTTACAAAATTGGTTATCTTTGCAAAAGAAATTTGATTTAAAATGACCATTAAAGAAAAACAGCAGGAAATAATAGACGAATTCGCTTTTCTTGACGATTGGGAGCAAAAGTATGAGTATATCATTGATCTTGGAAAAGAACTGAAAGGCTTAGCTGAAGATAAGAAAACCGAAGAAAATCTGATTAAGGGCTGCCAGAGCAAAGTTTGGATTGATGCTGAATTTAAAGACGGGAAACTTTTCTTTAATGCAGATTCTGATGGTATTCTACCAAAAGGGATCGTTTCTCTTTTAGTAAGTATTTACAGTGGACATTCCACTCAGGAAATTCTGGATTCTGATTTTGATTTTATTGCAGAAATAGGATTACAGGAATTTCTTTCACCTTCCAGAGCGAACGGACTGATGGCGATGACAAAGCAGATCAAGTTTTATGCAGTTGCTTACCAACTGAAATCATAGCCGTGACCAGAATTTTAGCATATCGTTTTTCCGCATTCGGAGATGTTGCGATGACTGTGCCTGTTTTCAGAGAATTTCTGGAGCAGAACCCCGGTGTGGAAATTATTATGGTTTCCAGGAAAAATTTTGAGGCTCTTTTTGCGGGAGTTCCTAATGTAACTTTTAAGGGGATTGATCTGGATGATTACAAAGGCTTTTTTGGATTAAGGAAACTTAGCAATGAACTGATCCGTGAATTTAATCCGGATTGTATTGCTAACCTTCATGATGTAATCCGAACGAAGATTTTAGACAGGATATACAGAAGAAAAGGACTTAAGGTTTTTAAGATAAACAAAGGTAAAGAGGAGAAAGAACATCTTACGGATGTCTGGAACCTGGAAAAAGTGCAACTGAAAAAAACCGTAGAACGCTACGCTGACGTTTTCCGTGAAATGGGATTCAAAGTTGAACTCTCTCATCAATTAAGACCGGTTTCAGAACAAAAATCAGGAATTGGGTTTGCTCCTTTTGCTCAGCATAAAGGAAAAATGCTTCCTTTGGAGAAATCCTATGAACTGGTTAGGATTCTGGCTCAGAAACATACAGTATATTTCTTTGGAGGAGGTAAAAAAGAAACGGAAACTCTTGAAAAATGGGAAGAAGAGATTCCTAATACAAAAAACCTTGCCGGAAAATTAAACCTTACAGAAGAACTCAATTATATTGCCGGGCTCAAACTGATGATATCTATGGATTCTGCCAATATGCATCTTGCAAGTCTTGTAGGAACGAGATGTGTTTCTATTTGGGGAGCGACTCATCCATATGCAGGATTTTTAGGATTTGGGCAGAGTGAAGAAGATGTTGTTCAGGTGAAAGATCTGAGCTGCAGACCATGTTCGGTTTTTGGAGATAAAGAATGTTACAGAGGCGACTGGGCCTGCCTTGAAGAATTCAATATTCAGAAAGTGGTGGACAGGATTAATTTTTAAAAATAATCTTTAGCATCTCATGAGCCTTAGCTTTATCGGAATGTTTTTTTTCTAAGACTTCCTTTCTCTTTTCGGTGTCGTGATACTCTTTTTCAGCTGAGGTGATAATTCGTTGGCGAATTTCATTCATATCAGATCCAAACAGGCATACACTCTTCAAAATAGGATCATCTGTAATATTTTCACTGATGATGACAAAACGGCTGTTGTAAAGCGTATTAAAAAGCTTCACTTTTGTGCCCGAATTCTGATAAGAAATCAAGATATTGCCATGAGCATCTTTCAGAAGCCTAAGAAGATTTTCAGTGGTCTGAATAGGAGTGAGGCTGATGTTTTCAACTGTGGAAATCTTTCTTTTAATATCTTCAGTGGCACGATCTGAGGCTACAATTAATTGATATTGTGGAAGGGTTTTAAATAAGTCAATAGTCTCATTCAATGCTCTTTTGTTGTCAGCGGTACTAAGGTCTCCATGAAAAAGAAAATACTTTCCTTTTGTATCCAATTCCTTTACCGATTCATTACCATGAAAGATATGAATCAGATGGGCATTTCCCGAATAAGTTTCTACTTCATTATATTCCTTTTCAGACAGGCAGAATACGGCTTCAAATTTCTTTAAAAGTTTTTTCTGATATCTGGTATGCTTTAAAGATTCAATTTTGTAGATGAGCTTTTTGAATATGTTTTTCTCTGACACAGAAAGACCTTTATAATACTCTGTTTCGTTATTATGGTAGCGAAGATAGAATTGGTGGTCATTATTTCTCAGAAACCGTATTATAGAGGTTGTCTGTAGGCCTTCGAACAGGATAGGTGCTTTATTCCTTTCCAGATTTTTAATGAGTTCTTCAGAATTTCTGATAGCAGCTGCGAAAGGAGTTGACGAGAAATAAAGCAAAGGGTTCTTTTTCTTTTGATAAAAAGACACATTTTCCGTAATCTCTTTGACTTCCGGATCAATCTTATCAGGGATCTGGTCTACAAAACAATGTAGGTGAATTTTTATTCCAAGATCAGATAAAGCCTTGATTTTATAATACACATCAATGATTCCACCATAAGAAGGAGGGTAGGGATAATTGAATGATATGATATGGAATTTATTCAAAAAAACGGATGTTTAATACCAAAGTGACAAAGGTAAGAATATCACTAAAGGATTACTAATCTCAGATTTTTATTTTTCAGATATTTTTTTCTCTAATGCTATATAGATATCTTTTGTTTTTTCATTAATTAACTTTACATATTCTCCAGATTTATCTATTCTCAGAATTAATTCGGAGTTATTTTTAGTGTTTTTGAGAATGAGAGATTTTTTTTGGATTTTAAATGTAAAAGTTTCTTTTTTTAATATTCTCTCGAAATTAGAATCTCTTATTGAATGGTTGATTAACTTAACTTTTTCGGAAGGATAGCACTCCTGATAGAAAACTTTATTATCACCAATAAAAATAAAAATCTTTGAATATACCTGTTCCGGATTAATATAATCCATATTTTTAATATCTAAGGAGCTTTCAAATCTTCTGGCGTTATCAAAATTTGGATCTGCATTGCCTGAGTTTTTTGTAATCACTGCTCTTTCAATAATTATTTGAGAATAGTTTTTTGAAAAAAATAAAAGAAAAATTAGAAATACAAATATTGGTTTCATCGCAGAAATATTGATCAGGATAAAAATAAAAAAATCTCCCAGAAATCTGAGAGATTTTTTGTGGGTCCTGAGGGATTCGAACCCCCGACCCTCTGGGTGTAAACCAGATGCTCTGAACCAACTGAGCTAAGAACCCGAATTTTTTTGAAAGGTTTCGTTTCCTTTTCTGTGGGTCCTGAGGGATTCGAACCCCCGACCCTCTGGGTGTAAACCAGATGCTCTGAACCAACTGAGCTAAGAACCCTCTAGACTTGTTCTCTTGTTTAGAGTGGTGCAAATATACGACTTATTCTTTAATCTCCAAATTTTTTTCCAAAAAATCTCCCACTACAAAGTTGCTTCCGCCAATAAAAATCATTTCTTCGTTTGTACATCGTTCTTTTGCAGACAGATACGCTTCCTGTACGGAATCAAAAATTTTATAAAAAATTTTCGTCTCCTTAAGCAGGTTTTCGTAATCTTCGGGATGTCTTCCCCTGTTAATGGATGGTTTTGCAAAATAGAACTCAGAATTTTCAGGAAGTAGTTTCATCACATCATCTATTTTTTTGTCGTTCACAAACCCCAAAATAACATGCTTGTGTTTGTTAATTGAATTTAATTGTGAAAAAACATACTCCAAACCTGCCTGATTGTGCCCCGTATCACAAATCGTAAGCGGATTTTGTGAAAACTCAAACCAACGGCCAATAAATCCTGTATTCTGATGAACATGAAGCAATCCGTTTTCAAGATCTTCATCAGAAATAAGGACTCCCAGTTTTTTTAATTCTTCTACCGCAGCTAAGACAACCCTGATATTCTTTTTCTGGTAATTTCCTTTCAGATCAGATTCAAGGTTGGTATTTATAAGAGTAGCATCTATAAACGGTGCATTTTCTTTCGTTGCTTTCTCCTGAATGATATTTCTAACGGCTTCATTCTCGTCACCGGAAATAATAGGGATATTGCTTTTAATAATTCCAGCTTTCTCGGTGGCAATTTCTTCGATGGTATCTCCAAGAATATTCTGATGATCCAGCTGAACATTAGTAATAGCCGAAATCAATGGATTGATAATATTGGTGGAATCCAGTCTTCCTCCCAATCCTACTTCAATAATGGCAAAATCTACCTGCTGCTGATAAAAATATTCAAAAGCCATGATGGTTGTAAACTCGAAGAAAGAGGGACGGATATCTTCCGGAATCGTTTTTAATTTTTGAATAAAATCAAAGACAAATTCTTTATTACAGTTTTTTCCATTCACCTTTATTCGCTCCGTGAAGTCTATAAGGTGCGGAGAATTGTATAATCCGGTTTTATAACCAGCTTCCTGAAGAACCGATGCCAGCATATTGCTTGAAGAACCTTTTCCATTAGTACCGCCAATGTGAATACATTTTATTTTATCCTGAGGATTTCCAAAGAAAGCACAAAGCTTTGTAATGTTATTAAGCCCAGGTTTATAAGCCTTCTGTCCATCTATCTGATAGTTGGGCATCTGTACGAAAAGCCAGTCGATAGCTTCCTGATATTGTTCATTTGTCATAGTGCAAAATTCCCAAAAGTTTTTTTAAAATAAAATATAATTTTTCAATCTGTAACTTTTTTATATTTAATTCGTCTAATATTGAAAAATCTTAATATGAAATCGCTGTGATTTACATGGTATACTACTCATGAAGATAACACGATTCCATATGACCATTAAAAACAAATAAACATATACAATATGAAAAAAGTTTGGATCATCGTTTTTGGATTAGGTTATCTGGGTTTAAGCGCTCAGAAGAAATGGTCCTTAAAAGAATGTGTAAGCTATGCAGTTGAGCATAATCTTCAGGTTATCCAAAATCAGTATAACAAACAAAACCAAGAATACAACCTTAAAGCAGCCCAAAAAGAATATTTACCTTCCCTATCTGGAAGTGTGACGAGTGGGGTGAGTTTCGGACAAGGATCATTAGGAGCCGGAAGCTTTAGAAATGATAGGTTCAATAACAGTGTTGGTCTGGGAGCCGATGTTTTGGTGTATAATAATGGAAGACTAGAGAAGAATGTAAGAAAGGCTCAGTTTGATGTAGAAGCAAGTCAATATGACATTGAAACCATTAAAAATGATATTTCTCTTCAGATTGCTCAGCAATATCTGACCACTTTGTTGAATAAAGAGATTGTTAAAATCTCTCAGAGTGCCGTGGATAATGCGCAGAAACAATTTGACAGAGCTAAAATTACAACTCAGGTTGGAACAACTTCCCAAACGGTTCTTGCAGAGGCTGAAGCTGCATTGGCAAGAGAAAAACAAAATCTTAAAACAGCAGAAGTAAATGTAGGCCGTGCTTTGTTTGCCATCGTTCAGCTTTTACAGCTTTCGGATTATAAGGGTTTTGATGTGGAAGATGTGAATATTCCGGAAAAACTTGAGTTGCAGCTTACTACCGCAGATGAAGTGCTTACAACGGCGTATGAGATACAACCGCAGATCAAAGCAGCGGAAAGCCGCATAAGATCTGCCGAAGCACAAACTGAGGTAACCAAAACAGCATTCTGGCCAACGTTAACAGCCAGTGCAGGTCTTAATACTTTCTATAACAGGCAGTTTGATCCTATGCCAGGTACTATTCAGGGAACTTTTTTTGAACAATACAAAGATCAGTTTGGACAAAATGTAGGATTATCACTTAATATTCCTATCTTCAATAAAGGAAAAACAAAACTTCAGGTAGAACAGTCTAAAATAAATGAAAGTTTAGCTAAGAATTCCCTGGAACAACAGAAACAGACTGTAAGACAAAACGTACAGAAAGCACAGTTTGATGCTGATGCCAATTATGAAACCTACCTGTCAGCAGTAGAAGCAGAAAAAAGCTCGAAACTGGCTCTTGATTTTGCTGATAAAAGTTATACTGCGGGAAGAACAACCATCTATGACGTCAATGTGGCGAGAAATAATTATGCAAATGCACAGGGATCAGTAGCGCAGGCAAAATATAATTATCTTTTTAGTCTTAAACTATTGAATTTCTATGCAGGAATTCCATTAAGTTTGTAAAATGCCAATTAAATCGTTAGAGAAATATTTACCTCAAAATACTCTTAAATATTTAAGAATCTGGTTTTCAGATTTCTATATACATATAAAGGTCACAAGAAACAGAAATTCAAAGCTGGGAGATTACAGAAAACTTCCGGACAATTCTCATGAAATTACGGTAAACTCTACCCTTACCCCGCAGCTTTTTTTCTTTGTACTCACTCATGAGCTTGCCCATCTGATTGCTTTCGAAAAATATGGACGTAGAATTTCTCCACACGGCAACGAATGGAAAGAAACTTTCAGAAATATGCTCCTGGAAAGTCTTGAGATTTATGATGAAGAACTCAAACCTATCATCATAAAATTTTCAAAATCACCCAAAGCCAATTTCATGGCAAGCCCTGATCTGGTAAGATATTTCCATACTGAGAAACAGGATGATACTCTTCAATTTATCGAGGAACTTAAAAAGGGAGAATTTTTTATCTATCGCAACGAAAAGTATTTATTAGAAGGTCTGGTTAAAAAAAACTATCTTTGTAAGAACCTGGCTACTGGAAGGAAGTATTCTTTCAAGCCTTTAGCGAGGGTAGAAAAATGTAGCTAAGAATGTTAAAATCAGATAGATACTGCGTTATAATGGCGGGGGGAATCGGAAGCCGGTTCTGGCCTATGAGCACGCAGAAATTTCCAAAACAGTTTCAGGATATTTTAGGAACCGGGCGTACTATGATTCAGCAGACCTATGACCGAATCAGCAAGGTAATTCCTAAAGAGCAGATATTCGTGATCACGAATAAAGAATATGTTCCTGTTTCCCATCAGCAGCTTCCGGAAATTCCTGAAGAGAATATTGTGGGTGAGCCGTTGATGAAGAATACAGCAGCTTGTAATCTGTATATGGCTAACAAAATTGCTGAGATTAATCCGGATGCCACAATGATTGTATTGCCGGCAGATCATCTGATCCTTAAAGAGGACGTATTTCTGGAAAAAGTGGAGCTGGCATTTGAGGTGGCTTCACAGCATGATTATCTGGTAACATTAGGGATAACTCCAACAAGACCCGACACGGGTTATGGCTATATTCAGTTTGTAGAAAAAAAAGGATCAGAATATTTTAAAGTAAAAACATTCACAGAAAAACCTATTCTTGAAATTGCCCAAAGCTTTTTGGAAAGTGGTGATTTCCTTTGGAATGCAGGAATTTTTGTATGGAATGTGAAAAGTATCCACCATGCTTTTGATCTCTATCTTCCTGAGATGATGCAGCATTTTATGGCTTGTGAGTACAACTCCGAAAAAGAAAACAACTGCATTGAAACAATCTATCCAAAGGTTCAGAAAATCTCCATTGATAACGGGATTTTAGAGAAGGCAAAGAATGTTTACGTGATTCCTTCAGACTTAGGCTGGAGTGATCTTGGTACATGGACTTCCGTATATGAAAATACAGAAAAAGATAAAGACGGAAATGCTGTAAAACTGAAACATTTACTTTCTTATAATTCAAAAGGGAATATCATCCGTTTAAAGAACAATAACAAGGCAGTGATCATTGACGGTCTTGAAAACTACATTGTTGTAGATACAGATAAAGCGCTTCTTATCTGCCCTCGAGATAATGATCAGCTCATTAAAGATTATGTTCTTGACTTAAAAAACTTTAAGAAAGGCGAGAAGTTTATGTAATATTTGGTATATTTTCTGCTGATTTTTAAATTATGATTAAAACTGCAACCCGATTTACAATTCTTACATTTTTACTTTTGGGAGTCTTGGGATTTGCCCAGGAGAAGAAAAAGTTTTCAAGCATTCCTGCTATTTTGCAGCAGATCAACCCTGGTAATAGGGCAGATTCATGGGTGTTGGTATACAACAGCTATGGGAAAGGACAGGAAATAAAGATTTCGGGTAAGGTAGACTATACTCCTCAATTCTCAGGATTCAATCTTTTCCCTAGTGAAGACAGCTTTTATTATATCGCTTATTCGGAAGGAGGTAAAGTAAATTACATTACGGATGTCGAAGGATTGAAGAAATTTGTAGATAGAATTGATAATGCTCAGGAAGCAGCTATTGTATTAGCTGCTGACGGATATATGGTAGATGAGGAGTTTAAGGACCTTGCTGGTAATTATCATGAAGATAAGTCGAATTACTATTTGGACCTTGGAAAACTAACCTCAAAAGAATGTCCATACCAGAAAACACATTATACAGTCACAGTCAATAAATCTACAGGTGCTGTAAGCAATGTCAAAGACAATGGAACTTATATTGAGCTTTACAATAAAAAATGTGCTAATAACCCGAGACTTTTAAAAATCGAAAAAAAAGAAGAACCAAAGAAAGATGAGCCCAAAAAAACACCCAAGCGCAAATAATACCTATGAGACTGAGCGATTAATCCTTCGCCCTATGTCCCGTGAAGACAAAGATTTTGTCTTTGAACTTTATAACAGACCAAAATTCATTCAACATATCGGCAACCGCAATGTAAATTCCATTGAAGATGCTGAAAATTATATTCTCAACAGATTTGCTCCACAGATTGAAAGACTGGGATTTGGAAACTATCTTTTAGTAACAAAAGACGGAAATGAAAAAGTAGGTGCAGTGGGAATCTTCGAAAGGGAAGGGCTGGATATCGTCGATATAGGATATTCTCTTCTGGAAGAGTTCGAAGGTAAGGGATATGCTTATGAAGCTGCTCAGAAGGTTAAATCTATTGGCATGGATGACTTTGGATTAACAAAAATATCTGCCATCATTTCAAAAGATAATATTTCTTCCCAAAAACTGATCGAAAAGCTGGGGTTAAGGTTTAAAAAGCACGTTACACTTCCCGGTGAAACAGAAGAATTAAATTACTACGAAACGGAATAATAAAGACAAAAAAATACTTTCACAAATAACACAGTGATATAAATCGTGTTATTTGTGAAAGCATTTGTGACATTGGTGTTTCAAAAAAGAATTAACCTTCCAGAATCTGCTCAGCAGCAGTCTTTGAAGTTACTTTTTCAATCACTCTTGTACAAACTCCATTTTCATCAAAAATAAAAGTGGTTCTTACAATTCCCATATACGTTTTTCCAAACGTTTTTTTCTCCTGCCATACCCCGAATTTTTCGATAATATCTCGTTTTTCATCTGCGATAAGATCATATGGGAATGCAAATTTGCTATGGAAATTTTTCTGTTTCTTTACTGTGTCACCGCTTACTCCCAGTAATTGAAACCCTGCTTTTTCAAGCTTAGAATAATTATCGCTCAGGTTACAGGCTTCCACTGTACAGGTTGGTGTATTCGCTTGCGGATAGAAGAAAACGACCAGTTTTTTTCCAATTAATTTTGATGAGGTTACTGTTTCTCCGTCTTGATTGAATCCTTCAAATTCAGGTAATTTATCTCCAACTTTCAGCATAATGATTTAATTTTGTTCAAATTTAAGGCATACATGACAAAAAAACAAAGAGCTGAGCTCGTTCAGATAGAACTGGAAAAATTATATCCCACTACACCTATTCCGTTAGATCATACCGATCCTTATACATTAATGGTTGCTGTAGCACTTTCTGCGCAGACTACGGATAAAAAAGTTAACCAGGTTACGCCTGATCTTTTTACCGTGGCAGGAACTCCTCAAAGAATGGCTAAGCTTGAAGAATTTGAAATCAAAGAACTGATCAAAGAAATCGGACTTTCCAATACAAAAGCTAAAAACCTGAAGAGAATGGCTGAGCTTCTGTTAGAAAGGCATAATGGTATTGTTCCACAGACTTATGAGGAATTAGAAGCACTTCCTGGAGTAGGGCACAAGACAGCTTCTGTTGTTATGAGCCAGGGATTTGGATTTCCTGCTTTTCCGGTAGATACACACATTCATCGTCTGATGACACAATGGAAACTTACTTCCGGAAAAAATGTGGTGGAAACAGAGCGTGATGCTAAAAATTTATTCCCTGAAGAAGTATGGAACAAACTTCACCTCCAGATCATTTTCTATGGAAGAGAATATTCTCCGGCAAGAGGAAAAGGAGAGAAAGATTTTATTACGAAAATGATGTTCGAGAAGTAATTCAGTAGTTTTAGTGCTATGATCACTAAGATTTTATAAAAATTACGTTGAAATAGTTCGCAAGGGCACTTCGTTCAGCAAAGACAATATTTCCCTGACTATGTGAAACGTCCTTGAGAACGAAAAAGAAAACGCAACAATTACTTTTTGATCGTTGCGTTAATTTTTATTGATGGATTAAATGTCCAGTAACCTTCTATGGTAATTGATCTGCCCCAAATGATAATCCAGATGAGCAACCAGATGAATAAGAAAGTAATCTGTGGTCATTTTGCTTTCAAAGACAATCAAAGGATATTCTTTTTTAAGATCTTCTTCAGACAATTGGGGCAGAACAGAATCTATCATCGCTATGGTGGCTTGTACTTTTTCAATAAGTTCAGCTCTTGGAACATCTTTTAAAGAAAATTCCAGCTCACGATGTCTGATGTAGCCCGTGTTTCCAAGCTGTGCTCCTATAAAATGATTGATATTTCCAACCAGATGAAGGGTTAGGTTACCAGCAGAATTGGAAATGTTTTTATCAGTTTTCCAAAGATTTTCTTCATTTTGATAGGCTTCTATCTCTGTTTTTAATTTATTTAAATCTCTGTTGAAAAGAGATCTGAGGCTTTCTGTGATCATATCAATTTTGTTTATTTAGAAGAATGAAATAAAAAAGGGTACTTCGTTCAATCGGTACCCTTTTTTATTAATATAATTTTATTTTTGTTTTTTAGCCCAAAGTTCCATCTTTCTGTTCAAAACATCCAAAGGAAGACATCCCTGGCTCAATACTTCATCATGAAAGCTTGCCAGATTGAATTTGCTTCCCAGTTCTTTCTGATATTTTTCTCTCAGCTCACGGATTCTTAAAGACCCTATTTTGTAGCCTAATGCCTGTCCCGGCATTGCCATATATCTTTCTACTTCTGCAGTGGCAGATCCCTCGTCATAAGAAATATTACTTAGGAAATATTTGATCGCCTCTTCTCTTGACATTTTTCCGGTATGAAGTCCTGTATCTACAACAAGTCTTACCGCTCTCAGCATCTGATCACTCAGGTAACCCATTTTCTGGTAAGGATCTGTGTATAAACCGAATTCAGGGCCTAATGTCTCACAATAATGTGCCCATCCTTCGCCGTATGCACCAAACCATCCAAATCTCATGAACTTAGGAAGCTTTGTGTTTTCCTGCTGAAGAGAAACCTGATAGTGGTGCCCTGGAATGGCTTCATGAAGGAAAAGAGATTCCATTCCTGAAGTAACATTGAATTTTGTAGGATCCGGAAGCGGAACATAAAATATCCCTGCTCTTTTTCCATCCGGAGTTCCCGGCATATATTCGGCACTGGCACTTGCCTCTCTGAATTTCTCTGTCTGTCTGATCTCAAACTTTGTTTTTGGCGTTACATTAAACATTGTTTTCAGCTTCGGAGTGATTTTCGTTAAGATTCCGTTGAATGCATTTAAAACCTCTTTAGACGTTTTATAAGTCATTGCCTTTGGATCCGTTTTTACAAAAGTGATAAACTCTTCAAGCGTTCCTGTAAAGCCTACCTGTTGTTTTACTTTTTCCATTTCTGCACGAAGCATAGCTACCTGCTGAAGTCCGATTTTATTAATTTCTTCAGGAGATTTCTTAGTGGTTGTCCAGCTTTTTACATAATAGTTGTAGATCTCGTTTCCGTTAGGAAGACTGTTGTATCCATCTGTATCTCTTGCTTTCGGAAGGTATTCTTTTTCTAAAAATGTTCCCATTTTAGTATAAGCAGGAATGATTTTTTTGATGATAATATCCTTGTAAAGAGCTGAAAATTTATCTTTCTGAGCTTGAGTTAAGCTTTTTGGGAATTTTCTTATAGGGCCATAGAAAATATTCTTTTCCATATCGGAAGTAGTGATTTCCTCTGCTCTCATCTGAGGAATCATCTTGACAACCAGTTTTTTAGGAAGCACTACTTTATTGTTGATTCCCTCACGGAAGTTATCTGTAGCTGCATTCATCCAGTCAGGAAATTTTTCCATTCTTTTCAGCCAGTCGCTGTAGTCTTTTTCTGTTTTAAAAGGCTGGTTTCCTTCTCCGCTTCCATACAATGGGAACGTAAGCGGCAGTCCTCCAAATTGGGTGAAAGGAATATATTCCGGATGGTAGGCGTAGGCCTCAGTTTTATCTTTTAAAGTATAATCCAACACATCATACACTACTTTATCTTCATCAGAAAGAGTTTTATAATCTACATGTTCCAGCTGTTTCTGCACAGAATTGTAGAATGCTATTTCTCCTGAGATAAAATCTTTATCAATATTGATAGGAAGCTGATCGTTATATCTTGTATCTCCTTGTGCGGTAGCATCTAAAGGATATAGTTTAAGATACTGCTCATAATAGTTTGAAGCGATAGAATCCAGGTTGCTGGGCGTTACTTTTGTAAGGGGAGAATCCGATTTTTTGCAGGAAGCAAGACCGATCATCAATCCTAATCCAAGAATACTTTTCGATAAAATGTTTTTCATTTTCAGAATCTTTATGGAAACAAAAGTAAGTATTATTAGGAGATTCAGAATGATTGTATGCATTGATTTTAAAAAATTATTTTCAAAATCCTTTTAACTTTGAATCAATTTTTTATCTTTGTCTAAAACGTTTAACAATCATATTATTACAGTTCTTTTTTAAGAAAAAATGAAAGGGATTTTAAAAATTTACCATCCGGAGGAAACGCTAAAATACAATATCAGAAATACTTATTGTAAAGCAGTTTACAGCAACCAGCAACATTTTTTAGAGGTTGAAGTGATTACGGATGACAGTTTGGATCACGTAGATGATGATTCATTACAGTACAACTTTCCACAGCTTTCACTTGAAGTGTTCGATTTCCCTATTGATTCTGCGGAAATTGAAGGAAAAACAATCAAAATCAATGATTCTGATGAAGAAACCTACACAGAAGTAGATCTTTTCGATGACGAAGATGCTTATATCTATGATAATGAGCTTCTTTTTGAAAGAAATGAAGAAGGGGAGCTTCAGGTCATCTGGAAAGGAACCATTGATGATTTCTATACCGGATCAGATACTCCGATTCCTTTTAGATTAAAATGTGAGTTCGGACAGGATGATATTGAGGTAGACGAAGATTAGTCACTACCTTCATTCTTTTAATATCCAATTTCTTTTCAAAATTATTTTTGGAAAGAAATTTGCTGTTTACAAAATTGTAACAAATTTTAAGTTGTTTTTAAGCAATTTTTAAGAGTTCAATTCATAATATTCTCCTACATTTGTCGTTGAAATTTAATAAAATTTACATTTAATGCTGTTAACGGAACTTTCTCAGATTTTATTTGCACAAATCGCTACTCCTGCAGTTGCTGCAGACAACTTAGAGTTCTCCTTCTGGAAAATTATGTTCCACGGAGGAGCTTTCGCTAAAATAGTGATGGTCACTGTATTACTATTGGGAGTGTTTTCTCTATATCTGTTTTTTGAAAGATTTTTCTTTATCAAAAGGCTGACCTCAAAAACAGATTCCAACTTCATGAACAATATCGAAGACTTCATCAAGGCCGGAAAAATAGAGGCAGCAGCCGATTATTGCAAAACGCAAAACTCTCCTGAAGGAAGAATTTTAGAAAAGGGAATTTCAAGATTAGGACGTCCAGTTTCTGATATTGTGAGTGCTATGGAATCGCAGGCACAGGTAGAGGTTGCCAATATGGAAAAAAACCTGAACCTTTTGGCTGTAGTACCAAGTATCGCACCCATGTTGGGACTTTTAGGTACTGTAATCGGGATGATTATTGCTTTCTTTAATCTTTCCCACGCAACAGGGTCTTTCTCTCCGAAAACACTTTCAGAGGGGATCTATACCGCTTTAGGACAGACCGCTGTAGGTTTAGCCGTAGCGATTCCTGCTAACTTCTGTTATAATATCCTTTTAACAAGAATTGATAAGTTTGTGTTGAAAGCTCAGAATATGTCAGGAGAATTCTTAGACCTTATCAATAAACCTTTATAAATTTTCTTACGATGAAAATTCAGAGAAGAAATAAAGCAAATCCGGAATTCAGTTTAGCAGCGATGACAGACGTTATCCTGTTGATGCTGATTTTCTTTATGATTACTTCATCAGCTGCCAATCAAAGCGCTATTGATGTGAATCTGCCGAAAGCCGGAGCCGTTGACGATAATATTCCGAATCCTGTGACGGTAAGCATCAAGCCGGATGGCTCATTCTTTGTGGATGATAATCCTGCAAATAGAGGAGAACTGGAGAAAATTATTGTAGATAAATTAGCCAGCCAGCCCAATAAATCATTTACGATCAGAGCTGATGAAAACACATTGCACAAAGATGTTGTTTTTGTAATGGAAATTGCTGAGAAATATAAATTTAACATTGCCATTGCAACCGTTAAAGATAAATAACACACCCGGATTTCCGGAAAGAATTACGTTTTAAGATGAAAAGCTATACAGCAAACAGAAACGAAGAAAATAAAGATAGAGTAAAGAGTGCACTGCTTTCTATTCTCATCTGGGCTGCTATTCTGCTTTTTGTTTTTTTGTATAAATTAAAACCTGAACTGGATAAAGACCCTGAAGTCGTTACTACCATGCTGGTGAACTTCGGAGACAACAGAAACGGAAAAGGGATTGAAGAACCCGCTGAACAGCCTGGAAGTCTTGCCGCTGCAACAGAAGAAGTAACTCCAGAGCCTGCAGAAACTCCCGTTCCGGAAACAAAAACAGTTATAAAACCAGAACCGGTTCCTACTCCCGAACCAAAGAAAACTGAGATTAAGGAGAAAGTCATTACAGGAAATAATTCAAAAACTACTGTTCCTAAAAAAGAGGAATCCAAAAAAGCTGAGAAAAAAGAAGCCACGAGCACAAATGCTTCAAAAAATACTAAAAAATCAGGAGCAGCTACGGCTAATTCAAAAACAGGAAATGGAGACGGAAAAGGAACTGCAGCTATCGGAAACCTGATCAAAGGAAGAGGAACCAAAGCCGGAAGCCAGGGAACTGGTGAAGGCATTGGAAATGCAGGAGATCCTTTAGGAGGAGATGGAAACGGAGATAGTAAAGTAGGGATCGACAGAAAACTGGTAGGCTATATTCCCGGAACAATGGGAAGAGGAGGTGCACAGCCCTCTCACAGTTGTACAGCAAGCGGATCAATTACTATTGCTTACACCGTAGATAAAGCAGGAAATGTAGTGTCTGCAAGAAGAGCCGGAGGCGTTTCAGATCCTTGTGTAGCCTCTACATCTGTAGCCTGGGTTAAGAAATATGTGAAGGCTGAGAAAGCCGGAACTTCTTCTACCGGAACTTATAAAATTACATTCTAAAAATACAAAAGCACTTTATTCAAGTGCTTTTTTTAATTCATTTATTCTGTTGATAATTGGGAGTGCAAAAATACCACTGGTCTGAAGATACAGTTCGTAGAATGTCTTTGCTTTATCCTGAAAATCTTTATTCTGATCATATCTGCTGTTGAAATAGAATAAATTTCCCAGCATTTCATAATAATCTTTGTGATCTCTTTCCTGTCTTTCATTCACAATGGCGATCATTTCTTCTTTGGTTTTAGAAGCAACTTCTGTAAAGCTCATCTTGAAGATGTCCCTCATCAACGTATCAAAATCCAGTTCTTTCTGCATTAAACTTTCTTCAGGTTTGTCAAGGATTAGTTTTTCTAATGCCTGGGTCAGTTGGCGAATGAGTCTTAGGGTAAATTCTTTATCTGTAATCATAATGGGGTATTTTGTTGCTAGTTGCTAGTTTGGGGTTAGGTTCTCCAGTTTAACTGCACGTATTTTATAAAGTTATTGATTTTTCCTCCTAAGAGTTTGTATTGTTCTGATTTTTCTTTAAAGTCTGAGTGTAATTCCGGATAAAGTCTGGTTATTTTCGATAGATGACAAATTGTTTCGTCACAACTTGCCTGAGAGTAGGTGAGAAACCTAATGAAATCACCTTTGTAACAGTTTCTTCCATATCCCTCTGCAATATTTGTAACAATTGAATCAGCTGATCGTCTCAATTGGCTACCTAGTTCGTATAATTCATAGTTGGGTAGTTTGAGCGATAATTTATGTGTTTCAATAAACAACTCAAAAGCAATATTATAAATATCAAGTTTTTCGTAACTCATTAATACATTTTTAACGGTAAAAAACTAGCAACTACCCAACCAGCAACTGTTTTATTAAGCAAAGAACAAATATGCCAATGCAATTGCTGTAATAACACCTACTAAATCGGCCAGAAGCATAGCAATTACCGTATATCTTGTATTCTTAACGGCAACGGCACCGAAATATACTGCAATTACGTAGAACGTCGTATCTGAGCTTCCCTGAAGTACAGCGGCTAATTTTCCCTGAAAACTGTCAGCCCCGAATGTGGTCATCGTATCCACCATCATTCCTCTGGCTCCTGAACCGGATAAAGGTTTGATTAACGCTGTCGGAAGTCCGTCTACAAATCTTGGATCCATATTGGCAACGTTAGCAACCCATTTCATCCCATCAATGATGACATCAAAAACACCGGAAGTTCTTAATAAAGAAATCGCAATCAACATCCCAACCAGATAAGGAATAATCTTAACACAGGTAGTGAAACCTTCTTTTGCACCTTCAATAAAGGCATCAAAAACGTTGATTTTTTTATAAACGGCTCCTAATACAATCGCAAGGAAGATAAATAGAATTAAACCATTGCTTAGTACTTTACTGAAGTCATCTAGCTCATCTTTACTCAATTGTACAAGGTATAGAACTAATAAAGCAATAATCGCTGAAATTCCTCCTACATAAGCTATAACTACCGGACGAAGAAGATTGATTTTCTGATATAAAGAAACAATAATCATTGCAGCCAGTGTAGCCGCAAAAGTAGCAATCATACACGGTAGGAAAATATCTGTAGGCGTTTTGGATCCCATAGATGCTCTGATTGCAATAATGGAAACCGGAATTAAAGTCATACCTCCGGCATGAAGACACAGAAACATGATCTGTGAATTACTGGCAGTATCTTTATTAGGATTTAAAGTCTGGAGACTTTCCATAGCCTTTAAACCAAAAGGAGTGGCGGCATTATCCAATCCCAATAGATTGGCACTGAAATTCATCAGCATATGCCCAAATGCAGGATGGTTTTTCGGAATTTCCGGAAATAATTTGGAGAAAAAAGGTTGGATCAAACGGCTTAGAAGGTTGATTCCTCCTGCTTTTTCAGCAATACTCATGAACCCCATAAACAGGGTCATAATTCCGATAAGACCAAGACAGATCTTCACTGCAGTTTCTGAAGTTCCGATAACTCCGTCGGCTTCCTGAACACGGTAAACGGTTGCATTCTGTTTTAAAGAATCTGTTTTATAATGAATTCTGCTGTCTGCAAAATCATTTTTTTTCATCAGACTGTCCCGAACAATAGGAGAGAGGCTGTTCATAGGCTGGGAAGCAATCTTCACTGTATCACCTCCTTTTCCCACCACCATATCATTGAAAATGGTTTTGTAGTTACCTGACGAAACGTATTTTATACTGGCAATGGCAATGGCAATGATAATGAAAGCCGACCAAATTCTGCTGAGAACCATCTGATTGATTTAATTGTTTAAACTTATCAAAAATACTTTAAACCACAAAAATAACTAAAGTCTTTTGTTATTCCGGTATGAAAGAGGGCTAATGATGGTTTGCCAGTTTAATCCAATTTTAACGCATTGTTCGCAAAGGTTTTATGTAATGAAATATTTTTTCGTTCACGAAGGCGTTAGCACTAAGCAAAGAGAATTTAAATTAGTGAACATAGCCTAATGAAATGCCCTTGCGGACGAAAATATGCATAAAGTTTATATTTTCCTTGCGATCTTTAGCGTTTAAAATAAAAATAATTTACTCTTCCAGATAAACAAGGTGCCCTTCAAAATCATCATCCAGATTTTTCAGAACTTTAGCATCATCCATTTTTTTGATTAATACATCTACAAAGAAGCTTTTTTCAAAAAACTGACGGTGAATTCCGGGTAAAATTTCCATGAAATAATCCATTCCGATTTTGTTGTTATGGAGATCCATTTTAGTTTCTAAAGGCTCATTGGGGAAGAGTTCTTCATGCATATCTGTTATTCTCTTGCAGAAATCCAGTGCTTTTTTAGGAGAAGAAATTTTACAGCAGTACATCATGATGAAGCAGCACCACAGGGCATGTCTGAAGGCATTTCCGCTTCCATTAGTGGAAGCTGTCTTAGGAAACTTCTTCTGTGCAATGGTAAATGCTTTTATCGTGGCATGAAAACTGAGTAAAGCGAAAAGAGGATGGGGAAGAACAAGTGATAAAAGACGTATAATCTTTTTAAAACTCATACTTCTGATGGTATTGAAAAATATCTTAAAAGTCCTCATAAATAAAAATCTCTCCCTAATTAGAGAGAGATTGTATTGTTTTTGTTACAGAAACTATGCTTTTACAGCTAATAAATTAACTGTTTTGGCAACAGTATCCTGAATTTCAGTTCTTTTTACGATGAAATCTACAAATCCTTTTTCCTGTAAGAATTCTGATGTCTGGAATCCTTCCGGTAAGTCTCTACCGATTGTTTCACGGATTACTCTTGGTCCTGCGAAACCGATCAGTGCTCCCGGCTCTGCCATAATGATATCAGCAGTCATTGCAAAAGAAGCGGTAATTCCTCCGAATGTAGGGTCACAAAGGTAAGCGATGTATAAAAGTCCTGCTTCAGAAAGCTGAGCCAATTTAGCCTGAACTTTTGCCAACTGCATCAAAGAGTAAGTGGCTTCCTGCATTCTTGCTCCTCCGGACTGACAGATAATCATATACGGAAGTTTGTGTGCAATACAATAGTCTATTGCTCTTCTGATTTTTTCTCCCATTACAGAACCCAAAGATCCACCGATGAAAGCAAAATCCATACAAGAAACTACCATTTCAGTTCCTTTTACAGTTCCTACAGCATTTCTGATAGAATCTGTAAGCTTAGTTTTAGCTTTTACTTCTTTCAAACGATCTTTGTAAGGCTTTGTATCTTTGAAGTTTAAGATATCAATACTTTCAACATTGGCATCCAGTTCGGTAAATTTACCACCGTCAAAAAGGATGTCAAAAAATTCTGCACTTCCTATTCTTACATGAAATCCATCTTCAGGAGAAACATAGTTATTTCTCTTTAGTTCATCATGTTCCACTACTTTTCCGGATGGAGTCTGATGCCAAAGGCCTTTGGGAACGTCCTTTTTCTCATCAGTAGAAGTGGTAATGTTTTTTGCTTTTCTTTTAAACCAGTCGAATGCCATTTTTGTTTGTATTAATGTATAAATGTAAAATGTACCAATGTAAATGCATTTCTTATGAATACTTTTTACATTGGTACAAATTTACAGTTCTTATTTTAAAGTATTTACGTTATTTAAATCTTCAAATGCTTTTACCAATCTTGTAGAGAATGTTTCCTCACCTTTTCTTACCCAAACTCTTGGGTCATAGAACTTTTTGTTAGGTTTTTCTTCTCCTTCAGGGTTTCCGATTTGAGCTCTTAAATACTCAATATTGTTTACCATATAATCTCTCACGCCTTCTGTGTATGCAAACTGAAGGTCAGTGTCGATATTCATTTTGATTACTCCGTAGTCGATAGCTTCTCTGATCTCTTCTAAAGTAGATCCTGAACCTCCGTGGAATACAAAGTTGATAGGTTTAGCCGCTGTTCCGAATTTTTCCTGAACATATTTCTGAGAATTGTCAAGGATTTTCGGCGTAAGAACTACGTTTCCTGGCTTATAAACTCCATGTACGTTACCGAAAGCAGCAGCGATAGTGAAGTTATCAGAAATCGCTTTTAATTTTTCATAAGTATAAGCGATATCTTCAGGTTGAGTATATAATTTAGAGTTGTCAACATCTGAGTTGTCTACACCATCTTCTTCACCCCCTGTTACTCCGATTTCTACTTCCAGAGTCATCTGAAGCTTAGCCATTCTTTCGAAATACTGAGCTGAAATCTCAAGGTTTTCTTCTAAAGATTCTTCAGAAAGGTCCAGCATGTGAGAAGAATAAAGAGATTTTCCTGTCTGCTTGAAGAAATCTTCGTTAGCATCCATTAATCCGTCAATCCAAGGAAGTAATTTCTTTGCACAGTGGTCTGTGTGTAGAATTACCGTTGCTCCGTAAGCTTCAGCAAGAGTATGAATATGTTTTGCTCCAGCGATAGATCCCAGGATAGCAGCTCTTTGTCCGTCATTGTTTAATCCTTTTCCTGCGTTGAATGCGGCTCCACCATTAGAAAACTGGATAATTACAGGAGAGTTCAATTTCGCTGCAGTTTCCATTACAGCATTGACGTTGCTTGATCCAATTACGTTTACTGCAGGTAATGCAAATTTGTTTTCTTTAGCATACTGAAAGATATCAGTAACTAACTGACCTGTGGCAACTCCTGCCGGAAAAATTCTGCTCATGTTTTACTTTTTATTATAAATTTATTAGGTGTTTTAATTTCATGTAAAGGTAATCATTTTTAAGAAATTACTAGTTTCTTTTATCTCGGCCCCAAAGGAGCTTCTGACGGATGGTTTCGTAAAAACTCAAACCGTTGGGCTGCACCAGAAGAAGCTGGAATTTTGCCTTTTTGATAATGATTTCCTTATCGGTTTCTATATGTATCAGTCGGGAATCTAAGGAAAGAGAGTATTGAGGTACACGGCTTTCCACTCTGAATTTTATTTCTACTTTATCATTCACTACTAAAGGTCTCACATTCAGATTGTGAGGAGCGATAGGAGTAATAACAAAATTTTCGTTATTGGGAGAAATAATTGGTCCGCCACAGCTCAGAGAGTAAGCGGTAGAACCGGTAGGTGTTGAAATAATGACACCATCGCCCCAGAATACATTCAGAAACTCATCATTGATATAAGAATCCACGGTAATCATCGATGTCGTTTCTTTTCGGGAGACGGTAACATCGTTTAATGCATAAGGGAAGGCTCCTTCCAGTTTGGGAGAAACTACCTCAATTACGGAACGGCGACTTGTTTTTACATCTCCCTTTAAAATGGAATCCAGTTCTTTAAAGGCTTCTTCTTTTGTGAAAAAGGCTAAAAACCCAAGTCTTCCTGTATTAACTCCTACCACGGGAATTTCAAGATCCTCAATAAAGGTTAAAGAATTTACAATCGTTCCGTCTCCACCAAAAGTGAAAAACAAATCTACTTGTTTATCAAGAAGATCCTGTTTGGAGTTGAAAGTTTCGAATATTTTTGAAAACTGAAGAGCTTCAGCCATTTCATCATACAGAACAGATTTTACACCTCTTGCTTCAAGTTCAGAGATAAACTTGCTTAAATATAAAAAAGTATCAAGATCTTTTTTCTGAGAATATATGGCTGCCTTCATGTTATATTTCTATGAATTTTTGTAAAAAACCATAACGGTCTTTAAACAGATCGGATTTCTCATCAGAATAGTATTTTTCAACAATTCTGTAGTCGTACCGGTCAAATGTAGCATCTATCGAGGCCAGGTTTTCATTACTGATCTTTATTGTGACCTGGACTACCTCTTCAGACATAAAGCTTATAAATCCTCCGTAAAACTTCGAATTGTTACTTTCTACAATATTGGTAATTTCCGTCATTGAATATTTTCTGGCCGGAGTTTCTACGGTAAGAATAGCTCCTGTTTCTGAAAATAAAGGATAACGGGAAAGGTCCTGAAAAACATCTTCACAGGTAATATACCCGAGATATTTTTCATTTTTATTAATCACCGGAATCACATTGGAGCTGAAAGTATAAAACAGACGGATACTGTCCATAACATTGTTATCCTCCAGAATTGCAAACCGTTCAATCTGGTGTTCCAGGTCCTTTAGTGTTCCCCCATCTTCTTCATACAGAAAATCCATGGCAATGGCTCCGAAGAAGTGATGAGATTTTTTGATGAAAATATGGGAATATCCAAAGTCTTCCAACAGGTTTCTGGCCGACTCTATGGAGTCAGACAGGCTAAAACATGGAAAGTCTTTTGAGATATAGTCCTTGATAAACATTGTGCTAATTTATAAAAAATTAAACGAAACTTTTTCTGAAAAGCCGACTTTTTTTAAGATGAAACAAAAAAAATGCCGTCAAAATTTGTTTGTAAAAAAAAATAAAGTACCTTTGTCGCCTTTCATTTTTACTTTTTATTAGATTTATTTCAAACTGCACTGTCTATTAAGGACATATGCAGTTTTTTTATTTTAATGCTTTTGCAAATTCCCACATCACAATTCCGGCGCACACACTTACATTAAGAGAATGTTTCGTCCCAAGCTGTGGAATTTCTAAAAACACATCAATATTGGGAAGTACTTCATCACTGATTCCTTCCACTTCGTTTCCTAAAATCAAGGCATATTTTTTTGATCTGTCAATGGTAAAATCAGTAATAAGCTGGCTTCCTGTAGTCTGCTCAATCCCGATGATTTCGTATCCTTTGCTTTTCAGGTCTGCAATAGCTGTATTTGTTTCTGCTTCATGAGACCAGTCTACACTTTCCGTTGCCCCCAATGCCGCTTTATGAATCTCACGATGAGGTGGCTGTGGAGTGATTCCGCAAAGAATAATTTTTTCAATTAAAAAGGCATCCGCCGTTCTGAAGGCTGCACCTACATTGTGCATGCTTCTGATATTATCTAAAATGATGACCACCGGAATTTTTTCAACCTTCTTAAATGTTTCTACATCTATTCTGTTTAGTTCTTCCAGTTTTAGTTTCTGTACCAATTGTATTATTTTGTTGAGATTAATTTTCCGTCTTTATAGACCTCTGTTTTTTCTATGCTTCCGTCTTCACGGTAATGAACTCTGTTGCCGTTTCTTTTATCATTGGCAAGCTCTGTTTCACGCTGTAATTTTCCTGATGGATAAAACACTTTCCATTTCCCGGTAGCAAGCCCGTTATCGTATTGGCCGATATCTTTTATTGATTTTCCGTCTTCATGGAAGGTTTTGCTTTCTCCTTGTAATTTATTGAATTTATAATTAGAAATTTCAACTATTTTACCTACAGGAGAATAGAACGTGGCAGTAAGACTATTATCATAAATGTTCTTTTCTCCGTTTCTGAAAGCTTCTTTGGAAGTCAGCACTCCGGTCTTATCGAAATAGGACCATTCTTTTACTTTGTATCCTTTTTTATATTCTCCTTTTGACTGCACTTTTCCGTTATCGTGATAAAAAACAGCATCACCATCCAGTTTCCCTTTTTTCCATTCTACCATATTTTTTACCTGGCCGTTGTCATAAAATTCTTTGCATGAGCCTTCCTGCAGCCCATCCTTATATCCACAAGGTTTCTGTGCTGTGATTAGAACAGAAGTGGAAAAAAACAATAGAAACATGTACTTCATAGCTATTTTTATTTCAAAAATAGTAAAATACTTATATTTGACTCAAAAATATACTATGAAAAAATTATTCACTTTATTCATATTAATATGGGGATTTATGTACCTGGGTGCACAAAACACGTATTATCCGCAAGCTTTTTTTGATAAAAAACTGGCGAGAGATATGCTTGGATTCGGGAATTCTACCATTGAAGGAGTAGCTTCCACAAAACAAAAAAATAACTGGGGCATCAAGCCATTGCTTGGAGAAAAACATTATGCTCCCAAAGGAACCGTTGTTATGCTTTTTCCTGTTACACCTTATTTTGAGGAATTTTATAACATGAGAAAGAAATATGAAAATAAAAAAACAACAGTATATATGTCTGAAGAAGCCTTTAAATACAGAGTGGAAGCTCTAACAGATGATCACGGGAGGTTTAAATTTGAAAAATTAAAACCCGGGAAATATTACCTTGAAACCATCGTCAATTTTACAGCGACGGCAAGCTATCAGCAGCAAACCGGAACTTCAAATGCTTATAATGGATATGGAGCCTATTTGTATTCAACACCCATATACAGTACATTTTTCTACGGATATTCTGCAGCCAACAGGGAAAGCAAATTTGTGGAAATAAAACAGGATGGTGAACTGAAAGAAATCAAGCTTTAAAAGCTTGATTTTTTATTTTCTACTCATAATCTGATGCACATTCTTCTCAATATTCTGAGCTAAAGTCTCCATTGGAATATCATTTTCGTCATTATTAAAAGGATCTTCAATTTCTTCCGCAATAAGCTCCAGGCTCATCAGAACATAATATACAAAAACCGTCAGAGGAATCATAAAAAGACCTATCGTAATAACGTATGCAATAGGTAAAGCAAAAACATACAGAATGATGAATTTCTTGATAAAAGAAGAATAAGAATAAGGAATCGGAGTGTTTTTGATTCTTTCACAACCTCCGCATACATCCAGAAATCCTGAAAGTTGTGTATCTAAGTACAGCATTTCAACTTCTGAAATTTTTCCTTCTTTTTTTAACTGGTTCAATTTATGACTCAGCAGAATCACTATTTCGCTTGGTCCATGATTTTTCAAAGAATTTTCAATTTCAGAATAATCTTCATCCAAAGCCAGTCTTGTGGATTCCTTGGAAAGGTGTTTGGCTAAAAAGTGAGGAAAGTATTTTAAATATCTTGCAATCTGCTCAGCATCCTGACGATTATCACCAAGAATAGTATTGATTTTTATGGCAAAGTTTCTGGTGTCGTTGACTAGTTTTCCCCAAAGTTTTCTGCCTTCCCACCATCTGTCATAAGCCGTATTGGTTCTGAAAACCAGTAAAAGAGAAAGTACAAATCCGAGTAGAGAATGAATCATACCCACATTGCTCACTCCTGATTTTGTGGTAAGATGCAAATATTCAACTTCCAGATACTGAATTCCCCAGGAATATAATCCTACAAGAATCATACTCGGAAAAAGAATTTTTAAGGTATCACTTTTGTGTAAACTGAAAAGGATTTTAATGAAATGTTTGGTATTGTAGACTCTCATAAATTCACTTATTACTACAAATATAAATTTTTCATGTGAGCTCTGCTAATTAAGTAAGGAAGTCTGAAGCTGGGAGCGGGAAGTTATTGACGCTGAATAAGAGCTCTAAGTTTTTCATAAAAATCTTTTTATAGAATGATGTATAGACATTTGCAAGACAAATCTTAACTTCTAGCATCCCTCTTCCAGCTTCCAACCATTTTAATCTTAATTTTCTCAGGTTTCAAAAAAACACTATTTTTAGTTCGCATTAAATACAAAATACATGATCCTCGAAAACGTAGATATTGTAAATGATATCAGTAAAGAAGATTTTCAGAAAAATTATTTTAAAAAGCAGAAACCTCTTTTGATTAAGAATTTTGCCAGCCGATGGGACGCTTTTGACAAATGGAATCTTGCCTATATCAAAGAAAAAGCAGGAGATCAGGAAGTTCCGTTATATGACAATAAACCGGCTGATGCTGCGAAAAGTTCCGATGCTCCGGTTACCCATATGAAAATGAAGGAGTATATTGATACGATAAAAAGCAAACCTTCAGATCTGCGAATCTTTTTCTATATCATCACAGACAGGCTTCCTGAGCTGCTGAAAAACTTTACTTACCCTGATCTTGGAATTAAGTTCTTTAAAAGGTTACCCACTTTATTCTTCGGTGGAAGTGAAGCCCATGTTTTAATGCATTATGATGTTGATCTGGGAGATTTTATGCATATCCATTTCGAAGGAAAGAAAAGAATCCTGTTGTTTGATCAGAAACAGTCTCCGTTTTTATATAAAGTCCCTTTATCCGTTCATACCATTTATGATGTGGATTATGAAAATCCGGATTATGAAAAGTTTCCGGCGCTGAAATATGCAAAAGGATATGAAATATTTATGGAACATGGCGATGCACTCTTTATTCCGGGTGCTTTCTGGCATTTCAACAGATATCTGGAGCCTGGTTTTTCACTTTCACTACGGGCACTTCCCAATAAGCCGAATGTTTTTGCCAATATGCTGTATCATGTTTTCATTATGAGGTACACAGATAAACTTATGCGAAAAATTTTCAAGGCCAAATGGGTGAGTTATAAACAGAAATGGGCTTATAAAAAGAGTTCGGAAGCACTGGGAAAACACATGAAGTCCGGACAATAGGCTGTATACCTTAGATTATTTTAACGCAAGGAACGCAAATTTTATTTGCTGATAAGGGTTCGCAAAGGCGTTTCACTCAGCGAAGAAAATTCGTCAATTGCTAAATGAAATACCTTTGCGAACGAAAATAAGAAGCATCAATATCAATTTTCTTTGCTTCTTAGCGTTAGATTTAGATCAGTTTATTTATTGATAAGCCCGAAGATGGTTGCATCTACGAATTTTCCTTTTTCAAAAAAATAATCTTTCAACGTTCCTTCTTTGCTGAAATTTAAAGAAGTCAACAGCCTTTCGGAAGAAATATTGGATGGATCTATGAAAGCATCCACACGGTGAAGCCTCATCGTTTCAAATCCATAGGTTAAAATAGGAAGAATGGCCTCTTTCATATAGGATTGTTGCCAGAATTTGGGATTGAGCTCATAACCGACCTCTGCTCTGAAATGTTCTCTGTACCAGTTGTGATAGCCACAGGTACCAATAACTTTTCCGGTGGATTTCAGTTCCAGAGCCCATCTGAAGCCTTTTCCTTTTTCAAATTCACTGTTAAAATGCTGGATGATGCGGCGGGAGTCGTCTTCCGTCTTGAAGGTATCCAGATCATAATATTCCATAACTTCATCTAAAGAAAAGTATTCAAAAAGATCTTGGGTATCATTAAAAGTAAGCTGACGCAAAATAAGCCTTTCAGTTTCTAAAACAGGAAATTCCATGAATAATGTGATTTGATGGCTGAAAAATACGATTAATTACTGATAAAGAAAAGTATAGAAGATTAACCCCTAAACAATTCTCTTACCCTGAATTTATTTTTTTAAATTTGGGGCTCATTTTTTACTATGGCAAAAGCAGCGAAGAAAGAAACCCCGTTAATGACGCAGTACAATACCATCAAGGCGAAATACCCTGATGCTCTATTATTGTTCAGGGTTGGGGATTTTTATGAAACTTTTGGTCAGGATGCTGTCAGAACTTCTCAGATTCTGGGTATTGTGCTTACCAAAAGAGCCAATGGTGAGGGGCATATAGAACTTGCTGGGTTTCCACATCATTCTGTAGATTCTTATCTTCCAAAACTGGTAAGAGCAGGAATGAGGGTTGCGATCTGTGATCAGTTGGAAGATCCGAAAATGGTGAAAGGGATTGTAAAACGTGGTGTTACTGAGTTGGTTACGCCTGGTGTTACCTTTAATGATCAGGTTTTGAATTCCAAAAAGAATAACTTCCTGCTTTCATTACACAAAGAAAAAGAGAAATACGGAATTGCCTTAGTGGATATTTCTACCGGAGAGTTTCTGGTAAGTGAAGGAAACCTGGAAAAGCTTTTACACATCATCAATACCTTTGATCCGAGTGAGATTATTTTCCAGAGAAGCACACAGATTCCGGAACAGATCAAAAATAAAAATGCCTTTAAGCTTGAAGACTGGGCTTTCCAATATAATTTTGCCTACGAAAAACTCACAAATCATTTCAAAACCAATTCTTTGAAGGGATTTGGAATAGAAAACCTTCCATTGGCGATTACAGCAGCGGGAGCTATTTTTGCGTATCTGGTAGAAGATACCCATCATAATCTGCTTGCCCATATTACAAAGCTTCAGATCATTCCTCAGGAAGATTATCTGATGATGGATAATTTTACCCTGAGAAACCTGGAAATTGTTTATCCAAGCAATCCACAGGGGAAATCACTGTTGGATATCATTGATAAAACATCTACTCCGATGGGAGGAAGATTATTGAGAAGAAGAATTATCCTTCCTTTAAAATCGGTAGATGAGATCATGAGAAGATTATCTCTGATTGATTTCTTAAACGAAAATGATACGCTGAAATATGAAATCTGTCAGCTTCTGAAATCCATTTCTGATCTTGACCGATTAATGGGAAAACTGGCTGCAGAGAAAATTTCACCTAAAGAACTTGGATATTTACGCCAGAGTTTAATTAATATTCATAAAATCAAAGCTTTATTGCATCCTCATGCAGATGTGCTGGCGTGGTTAGAGCCTTTATTTGATCTTGAAGAGTTGATTAAATTTCTGCAGAACCATCTTAATGAAGAGCTTCCGGTAAGTATTGCGAAAGGGAATATCATTAAAGAAGGGGTTTCTGAAGAGTTGGACAGACTGAGAAATCTTCAGAGTAAAGGAAGAGGTTTCCTGGATGAAATGTGTCAGAGAGAGATTGAAAGAACAGGGATTACCAGTCTTAAAATTGATTTTAACAATGTTTTCGGATACTATATTGAAGTCCGAAATACCCATAAAGATAAAGTTCCGGATGACTGGGTAAGAAAGCAAACCTTAGTGAATGCTGAAAGATATATTACCGAAGAACTGAAAGAATATGAAAACCAGATCCTTGGTGCTGAAGAAAAAATAGGTGTCCTGGAAACATCACTGTACAGAAATGTATGTGGGGAAACGATGATTTATATAGATCAGATTCAGGGAAATTCCAATATTATTGCCCAACTTGATGTGGCTGCGGGATTATCTGAACTGGCTGTTTCTGAGAGTTATACAAAGCCTGTTTTGAATGACGGCTATGCCATTGATTTAAAAGAAGCCAGACACCCGATTATTGAAAATGCGCTTCCGCTAGGAGAAAAATATATTCCGAATGATATCTTCCTGGATAAGGATTCCCAGCAGATTATCATGGTAACAGGACCCAACATGGCCGGTAAATCGGCAATCCTGCGTCAGACGGCTATTGTATGTCTTTTGGCTCAAATTGGAAGTTTTGTACCTGCAAAACATGCTGAAATCGGATTGCTGGATAAGATTTTTACAAGGGTAGGAGCTACCGATAATATTTCTGCAGGAGAATCTACTTTCATGGTAGAGATGAATGAGGCAGCCAATATTTTGAACAATATTTCAGAACGAAGCCTTATTTTATTAGATGAAATCGGGCGTGGAACTTCTACGTATGACGGGGTTTCTATTGCATGGGCTATTGCAGAATATCTTCATCAGCATCCTACACAAGCGAAGACGTTATTTGCAACGCATTATCATGAGCTGAATGAAATGACGGTCAATTTCGAAAGGGTGAAAAACTTCCATGTTTCTATTCAGGAAAACAAAGGGAATATTATTTTCCTGAGAAAACTGGTTCCGGGAGGAAGTGAACACAGTTTTGGTATCCACGTTGCAAAACTGGCCGGAATGCCTGCCAAAGTGGTCAACAGAGCGAATGAGATTCTTAAAACTCTTGAAGCAAGCAGAACGCAGGGAAGCGGAAGTACTTCTGAGAGTATTAAAAGAGTCACAGAAGAAAACATGCAGCTTTCATTTTTCCAGCTGGATGATCCAGTCCTGGAGAATATCCGTGAAGAATTGACGAAAATAGATATCAATACATTGACACCAATTGAAGCTTTAATGAAATTGAACTCGATAAAAAAAATGATTGGAGGGTAATCCAATCATTTTTTTTACTATTATTCTATATTAATTAGCAGCAGAATCCATCCTGCATCCCCGGAACACCATATCGTTCTTCTCCGGTATGAGGATCTGTACAGCTTATTACTCTTGGGCATACAGGTCTGTTTGCTCCACCGCTGATCTCTTTCAGCTCAATTTTACTCAATTTTCTTTTCTGATTTTTTAAATTTTTCATAATAATTTTAATTTGGTAAAAGCTAATTTACAAGATATTTTATTATGTTCAAAATATTGTGAGTCAAATTGTTAACTTTTTTAGAAGAGAATCTGTTTTATAAAAAAAGATTGAGGGCGGCCTCAATCCTTATTTATCTAACAAAGTGTATGGGATCCTAACAGCAATAGCCGTTTTTGTCACCAGCTCCAAGCTGCCATTCTTCAAATTCTCCTCTGCGGCAGAATCCGTCCCAGCATACTCTGCCATTTCCTGTAATTTCTTTTAACTCACTTTTTGTCAGTTTTCTTTTTTGAATATTTGATTTTTTCATGATGATTTGTTTTGGTTATTGTTTTTAGTTTTAAGTGTGTTGGATTAGCAGCAAAATCCGGTGCTGTCTAAAGGTCCTATAGTATATTCATCATCTGTTCCTCTTACCCTGCAAAGACCTTCCCAGCATATCCCAGGTCCATTTCCTCCTGTGATATTTTTCAATGCTTTTTTAGTCAGTTTTTTCTGATGGTTTAATTTTTTCATGGTATTTTTAGTTTGATTCAACTCAAATATATAAAAATCATCTATATAATTCTATTACTTGTGAAAAAATTAACATGTCTGTAAAAAAAAAGAGCCTCAGCGGCTCTTTTGTATTATAAATGATTGTATTCGTAAGTATTAACGTCTGTGGAACCTGTAGTTGTGGTCCCGTTTTTATCATAATAGCTTCGGATTTCTTTGGTAGGATAACCGCTGGAATTATATTCGAAATTAGATTTGAATATGGTCCATTCAGTTCCAGTTCCGTTATTATAGCTGATGATGTGGTTGTAGCTTAATGTATTGTGGGCAGATCCACTTTCATCTTCATTATCAATAATTTTTAAATACCCTGTTATATTTTTTAAAGGAGCATTTTTGGAGTCATATACTACTGTTTTTAAGGTAGAGGATGCAGTCTCAGTAGTATTATTCTGAGTTCTTGAAAGAGTACCAGTCCAGCTGCTCATCGAACCATCAGCATTCAAAATTGCATTTCTGGTTTCACTTCTTGTTGATGATGAAGTAGTGGCTGTATATACAATTTTTACATTGTTATTGGCCTGATAGGTATAGTTGGACTCTGAATTCCAAGCTCCTCCGAAATCAGTTCCTGAGATTGTTTTTTTGATGAGCCTGTTATTGCTGTCATAAGTAAATTTAGTATTAAGAGAAGTGTTTGAACCGTTCACTACAGATTGTGTTATCAGATCACCTGAATAGAGAAATGTAGTTACGCTTCCTTCTGTGATATTCTTGATCTGAGAAATTTTTGATCCGTTATAGGTAAACGTTAAAACATCTCCATCCATAGTCATTTTGGTTACCAAAACTGGATCATTGTTGTTATTGTTTCCGTTATTACCTGTTGAAGTATCATCGTCATTGCTGCTTGTGCATGATGCCAAAAAGAAAATTGGCAGAAGTAAATAAGTTTTTTTCATGGTTTTCATTTAAGGCTGTAAAAATATCAAAAAAATGAATCAGTGACCAAAAAAATGTTTATTTGTAAAAGATTTACAGAATTGATGAATTTTATTTTTGTATATTGTTGGATTGTAGTTGTTTATATCTTGATAATGAAAAATATAATAAAAATATTAACACTGTTTTTATTCTGTACGGTTTTTAAAGCCCAACAAACAAGTGTTTCTGTACTAAAATATGAAGATCTGGAGAAGAGAATTCAACAGGAAAAAGATAAATTGCTTGTGGTCAACTTCTGGTCTACAACCTGTGGTCCGTGTGTAAAAGAGCTGCCACATTTTATGGATGTTAATGCAAAATATACAGATAATCAGAAGTATAAGATGATTTTGGTTTCACTGGACAGGTTGGCTGATAAAGAAAGAGTCCTGAAATTCATTAAAAATAAAAATCTAACCGCTGAAGTACTTTTGTTAGATGATATCAAAAGGATGAACACCTGGATTCCAAGATTTGAAAAAGACTGGGACGGAAATATTCCGGTAACGTTATTCTACAAAAACGGATTAAAAATCCATTTCAATGACGGTGAAATGAGCAAAGAAGATCTGGAAAAAACAATTAAAGAAAACCTCCAATAAATAATTAAATTATGAAAAACCTGAAAATTTTAATGACCGCATGCATCGTTGGGCTGGGATTACTAAGCTTTACAGCGAAAGATCATGATGGAAATATTAGTCAGAAAATGAATGTTTCATCTGTAAAAGGCTATGAAGTAGGAGACGAAGCCGCCGATTTTAAGCTTAAAAATATTGACGGGAAAATGGTTTCCCTAAGTGATTTTAAAAGCGCAAAGGGATTCATTGTAGTATTTACCTGTAATCATTGTCCTTATGCAAAAAAATATGAGGACAGAATCATTGAGCTGGATAAAAAATATAAGGCTCAGGGCTATCCGGTCATTGCCATTAATCCTAATGATCCGAATGTACAGCCGGAAGATGGCTATCAGCAAATGATTGAAAGAGCAAAGCAGAAAGGATTTACTTTTCCTTATCTGGTAGATGAAGGGCAAAAAATTTATCCGCAGTACGGAGCAACAAAAACACCACATGTTTTTGTACTGAAAAAAGAAAACGGAAAGAATATTGTAAAGTACATTGGTGCTATCGACAACAATTATGATAATCCGAATGATGTCTCAGAATATTATGCTCAGGATGCCGTAAATGCTCTGATCAAAGGTGAACCGGTGAAAATGACAAAAACAGTAGCCATTGGATGTACAATCAAAGTAAAGAAATAATATATTTGCCTGTATAAAATAAGATCGGTGTTCTTAGAATACCGTTTTTTTATGCCTTAAACTCAATTTGAAATGAAATTCCAGTTCAGCCTGAAGTATCTGCTTCTCACCGTATTTGTTTTTCTTGTAGAAGTATTGATTGCCACCAAACTAAGTGATATTTTCTTCGTGAGAGCTTATCTTGGGGATGTGATTGTGGTAATGCTTCTTTACACGTTTGTAAAGAGCTTTGTAAAAATAAATGATCAGAAACTTATTCTGGGAATTCTGATTTTTTCATTGATGGTAGAATTTGCACAGTATTTCAATATTGCAGAAAAACTAGGCTTCCGTCCTGGAAGCCTGATGTATATTGTTATTGGAAATTCTTTCTCATGGATAGATAATCTTTGCTATGCGGTAGGCTGCCTGATTCTCTATCTTATCGTAAGAATGACAAACAGTGATGGCTTAACCTCAACCCCTAATCCCTAACTCCTGCTACCTAAAACCTTTTCTCTATCTTCCAAAACTGTCATACTTATCTTCCGCATATTTGGTAAAACGGTTCAGTAAAGCCACATTTTCCTTTTCCATAGGCGAAAGATCATTGTCTACATTGCTGGAAACAGGAATATACCAGTCTGTTTGTTCAAAGAAATTTCTGTAGGTTTCTTTTTTAAAGGAATAACCATGTCTTGCAAATACAGAGTTTTTGATGATCTCAAGATCCAGCTTTCTTAAGTTTTTAAGATCCTTTTCTGACAGTTTCTGTTTGGAAGCATTCAGTTTGAAAATTGCTTCAGATGCTATACGGTTTTTAGAGGTTTTATAGCTTTCTGTTTTTCCGGTTTCTTCATCGGTGTATTTTTCAGTAAACTCTTTTGGGTTTGACCAGTCTACCAGATCAGAATCCTTATCCAGCATAAAATTCGGGTTATAAACGAACTCTTTTTTAGTCAGTTTAAGCATTTTTGAAGGAGCTTTAACGCTTGTTTTATCAAAAGCATTCCACTTTCCGGTTAAGCTGTCTCCTTTTAATTTTACTTCAAATCTTCCATCTGTTTTATCATTGCCGGGTTCGTCCAATACAAAAGATGCCGTAGATTCATTAAAAACACCTCTGAACGGCCGCTGATTTCCATTAACGATACTTTGTCCGTAAACGCTGTCTTTGGTGATTCTGTTGATTTTTAAAGAAATTCTTTTATAGTTACTGACATCATATTCAGAGCCATCTGTCTGGTCAACTACCTTTTCCATTCCGGCAAATTCCCCGGTATAAATTCCGTAATATTCCTGGTGGACTTCAGGGATTACCACAGAGTCCTTTTTTGCGGTCAGAGAATCTTTTCCTGATTCGGTAGTCTTTCCTTCTTTTTTGCAGCTTAACAGAGCAACTGTCAGCAAGGAAATCAGTGTGTAATTTACAATTTTCATAGATGTTTTTTTGTGATTAAATATTCAATAATAAGGATGTTGGGAATCCAGCCCAGCCATGCAATGATCTGATAGACCTCCATAGGATTGGGATGAAATAAATATACAATAATTACCTTCCACATTCTCAGGGTAATAGCAGATAAAGTAAAAGCAAAACTCCGCCACATCCACTGCTTGTGTTCTTTAAACCTTTTCTGTCTTGCCAGCTGATAGGCTTTCAACGTTGAAAACCACCATAAAAAGCCTAAAATAATAAAAGAAATCTTCGATAAAATGCCTCCATTGGCAAAAAGTCCCATATAAATTCCTGAAGGTGCCGCACAGATCAGGATGAGAAAAATATAGATTTTTCCCATGTTCCTGTGGAAATTTTTGAATCCAAAATCCTTTCTGAGCAAAGCAAGAAAACCCGAAAGAAGTACAAAAATGCTTGTATAAACATGGGTATAGAAAAACGGAAGATATTCCGGCCTTTCTGTTACTTCTGTCTGTTTGATCATCAGAAAGCTCACCTCAGGATTAAAAGGAATATATTCTAAGGTAATCTTTAGCATCAGCCAAAAGAAATATGCAAATCCAAGAACTAAAAGGATTTTAAAGAAAACTGCAGTATTTCTTTTGACTGATAGCATTTTAATTATTCAAAATTAACAATGAAGGGGAGGTTATATGGAACTGATACAGGTTTTCCATCAAGTTCCCCAGGAACCCATTTTGTTTTCATAGATTTCAATACTCTTTCGACTTCCTTATTAAGATCTTTATTATTTCCCGTTATAACGATTTTTTCTATTTCTCCTTGAGTATTAATAATGAATTGTGCATTGGACCGTACTTTTTCATTTTTAGAATTTCTTATCTTATTTGTTTTAATTTCCTTGGTAACATCATTTATAAACATAGAGATTCCACCCGGATATTGTGCAGGTTTACGTTCTGTAGTTTTTTCTTTAAAAATGCCATGGTCGGGAAGAGTATATTTCTGAGAAAATGCGAGTCCAAATCCAAGGCACAAAGTGAAGGTTACTATTTTTTTCATGGTTTATTTTGTATTCAAATTATTTATTTTCAAAGAAATCAATTACTAATTCATTGAATAACTCCGGTTTTTCTTCGGGAACATAATGATTGGCATTGGGGATAATAGCTAATTGTCCCTTTGGGATAGATTCTGCGATTTTTACCGTATGTTCTGTTTTTATAAGATCATTATCACCAGCAATAATCAATGATGGACACTGAATTTTATTCAGGTCTTCATACTTCCATTGAGGATACTTCAAATCCAGATTCAGTAGGTCAATAAAGATATCATTTTTGTGGTCTTTATTCTCTTTAATAAGGTTCACGAGCATTTCTTTCATGGATTTTAAATCATTATCTTTGACTCCTTCCGGAAAAATATTGGCTCCTGAGCATGCTATTTTGTCTACCATCTCCGGATATTTCATTGCCATAGAAAGTGCGAGAATTCCTCCGTCACTCCAACCCAAAATCTTTGTTTTTTTGATGTTCAGCTTCTCTAAAAACTGCTTAAGATCCTCTGTCTGAATATCAAAAGTAAGTTCTTTCGTTTTGTCATACGTAGATCTTCCCCGTTCACGGCAATCGACAATGATCACCTTATATTTTTTGGCAAATGTATCTTTTTGGTTCATAAAAGCACTGATGGATTGGCCATTGCCATGAAGCATAAGAACCGGCTCACCTTCTCCATAGACTTCATAGTATAATTTGATGCCGTTAACATCCATAAATTTTCCTTCCGGCATTGCTCCGATAATACCACGACCTTTGATCAACAATGATTTTCTACCACTGAATGGCTTGTAATCTGAAGTTTCAATTGTAAAATGTTTTACGTGCTTTATTTTCTGAGAACGGATTCCTTCAAACCAACCATTCGAAGAGGCAATATCTTTTTCAAAACCTGAGTTTTCCAGTGGAACTTCAGTCCATTTTTTTGATTTTCCATCATTGACTTCCAACTTAAAATCGTCAAAATAAAAATCCCCGTTGCTTTGTGCAAAAGCTCCGATATTCATGGTCTTCGCAGAAGGATTGATGGTTCCTTTTATTTCGTAGGTTTTCCATTCATGGGTTACTTGGATTCCATAATATTGATTTTCAAAGAAACTGGTAGACTCATCTTTGTTATCTATTCTGCACCATAACCCACAATTGGAACCATTATCCTCATTATCTTTTCTGATTTTTGCCGTTATACGGAAGTTCCAATTCTGTTTATGCTCTATATTGACAGCTTGCGTGAATGAAGTCCAGTCAGAGACAATCGTTTTTTCCTGGCTGTATCCTAAAAAGAAGCAGAGTATAAGAAAGAACCCGAATTGTTTTTTCATGTGTTTAGTTTTTATTAAAAGTAATATTTTTTTACAAGTTGTTGAGATCCTGTGCAATCAGCCATCCTTCACTCCAGCATGCCTGGAAATTGAATCCTCCGGTCACAGCATCTATATTCAGAACTTCTCCGGCAATATAGAAATTAGGAAGTAATTTGGAAGACATGTTTTTGAAGTTAATTTCCTTTAAATCAACACCTCCGGCTGTTACGAACTCATCTTTGAAAGTAGATTTTCCGGTTACCTGAAACTTCTTTTGGCAAAGATTTTCCAGTATTTTCTGCATCTCTTTTCCTGAAATATTGGCCACCTGTTTATTAAGATCAACTTTTGAACTCTCTAAAATTTTCTGCCAGAACCTGTTGGTAATATCGAAGATCTTTGACTGTCCGATGGTCTTCTTAGGATTGCTTTGCTTGAAATTATGGAACATTTCTTCCGCTTCATCCATTTCTATGGAAACGAAATTCACTTCAATTTCAAAGTTATATTTAAGCTTTGCCAGACTGATGGCTTCCCATGCTGAAATTTTCAATACAGCAGGTCCGGAAAGTCCCCAATGGGTAATTAGTAATGGTCCGCTTTCTTCCGTTTTCAGTTTTGGAATTGAAATTCCTGCATTTTCAAAGCTTGTTCCCGGAAGATCTTTCAGCAATTCATCTTTAATATTGAATGTGAAAAGGGAAGGAACAAGATCCACAATCTTATGACCCAGATTTTCTACAATTTTCAGTGATTTTGGAGAACTTCCGGTCGTATAAACGATATAATCTGCTTCAAAATCCCCTGAATTGGTTTTTACAATATATTTTTCGTCCTGTTTTTCAATCTCTTTTACCGCACATTTTGTCTGCACTTTGACGTTTTTCTTTTGAGTTTCGTTCAGAAAAGTATTGATGATGGTCTGAGAAGAGTTACTTTCAGGAAAAGTTCTGTTATCGTTCTCAATTTTCAACGGAACATTACGCTGGTCAAACCATTCCATCGTATCGCCAGGCTGAAATTTAGTAAAGACACTTAATAATTCCTTGTTTCCACGGGGATAAAACTGAACCAATTCTCTTGGATCAAAGCACGCGTGAGTGACATTGCAGCGTCCGCCTCCGGAAATTTTAACCTTCTGAAGGACATCTGAGTTCTGTTCTAAAATCGTAATTGTATATTTCTTTTCGTCAAGATTAGATGCACAGAAAAAGCCTGCAGCACCGCCTCCGATAATAATGATCTGTTTCATGTATGGGTAATCCTATGCGGAAGATTATTTTTTCAAAAGTACAATTTTTATAAACCATCTTATTTGAGTATTTTTGAAGATTATAATTTTAATTATATCAAAAACGATTTTCATATGATTTTCTACCATAAATTTGAAGTAAGATGGAGCGATCTTGATGCCAACAAGCACTTGGCCAATTCATCGTATGTACAATATTGTGCACAAGCCAGAATGGCTTTTATGACTAAAGAGAAAATGGGAGTTACCCAGCTGAGCAGATGGGGAATCGGCCCGGTGATCCTGCATGAAAGATATTCTTTCTTCAAAGAAATCTATGCAGATCAGATCGTCATCGTAAGTGTAGAAATAGACGGATGTGCAGAAGATTCTTCCATCTACCGTTTCGTACACAAGTTCTATACTCCGGACGGAATGCACTGTGCTACTGCAGAAGCTACAGGCGTATGGATTGATATGATGCTTAGAAAAATGACCACGCCACCGGATGATGTAGTGGAAGCAATGAATAAGTATAAAACCCCGGACACTGTTGTATTATCGAAAGAAGACTTCAAAAAGTTTCCTTTCCACCCGCACAATATTGACCCGGCAGAACTTACTCAATAATTCAAAGTTTAAAATTCAAGGTTTAATGTTTAAAGTTGGAGAAGCAATTTTAAGATCATTCATACTTTTTACATTGGACATTAATACAAAAAATCATGTTTGAAGATAAATCACAGGAGCTGACGCCCATTTCGAAATTAGGAGAATTCGGTCTTATTAAACATTTGACAGAGCATTTTCCACTATCCAATGAATCTTCGGAGCTTGGAGTAGGAGATGATGCGGCAGTTATTAATCCTGACAACAAAAAAGTAGTTCTTACAACAGATGTATTGGCGGAAGGTGTACACTTTAATTTAGGGTACGTTCCTTTAAAGCATTTAGGTTATAAAGCGGTAGTAGTAAACCTGAGCGATATTGCGGCAATGAATGCAACGCCTACACAGATATTGGTTTCCCTTGCAGTGTCTAACCGTTTTCCTGTGGAAGCATTGGAAGAAATCTATTCAGGAATTCAGGCAGCATGTGGAAGATACAAGGTTGACCTTATCGGAGGAGATACAACAAGTTCCAATTCAGGTCTGGTGATGAGCATTACCGCTGTAGGAATTGAAAATGAAGAAAACATCGTAAAAAGAAGTGGTGCAAAACCAAATGATCTTCTTGTTGTAACAGGAGATTTAGGCGGAGCCTATATGGGATTACAGATTCTTGAAAGAGAACATGCGGTTTATCTTGCTGATCCTAATATGCAGCCGGAAATGGAAGGCTATGACTATATCCTTGAAAGACAGCTGAAACCTGAAGCTAGAACAGACGTTAAAAAGATTCTGGAAGAGTTGGATATTAAACCAACTTCTATGATTGATATTTCAGACGGTCTGGCTTCTGAAATCCTTCACCTTTCGGATCAGTCCAAGGTAGGATTCAGATTGTACGAGGAAAAAGTTCCGTTAGACAATCTTACGATCTCTACAGCAGATGAAATGAACTTAAATCCTGTAATGACGGCTTTAAGTGGTGGTGAAGATTATGAACTTTTATTCACCATTTCATCAGAAGATTTTGATAAAATTAAAAACCACCCTGATTTTACCATTATCGGGCATGCCGTAGAAAAAGAAGAAGGAAACTTTATGGTAGCAAGAGGATCAAACCAACTGGTAGCACTTACTGCTCAAGGATGGGATGCTTTTTTAAGCCAATAAAACTGAAAAATTATATTTAATTTTAAATATTGTAAGAAAACCGTAGTATCTTTTGCTGCGGTTTTCGCTTTCTCTGATCAAATACATTCGCAATGAATTCATCTGAAAAAAATATTCCTGTTCATAATCTGGTGTCTGAAGAATTTCAGGTTAACACTTTAGAAAATGGACATCCGGAGAACTTCGAGGATATTCACCGGCATAATTTTTTTGAAATTATCTGGTTCAAAGAAGTGCATACAGACAGCCGTCTTGAACTTGATTTTGAGAGCTATACCGTAAAAAACAACCAGCTCTGTATTATCGTTCCCGGCCAGGTTTTTAATATGAAACTCCGTGATGAAAAAGGCTATGTGCTGGCCATCAGCAAAGAAATTTTCAAAGAAGCCTGTGATACGGAAGTGGTTTTGTCCAACGGAGCAAGACCTTTCTTTTTGGATGCAGAAAGCAGTGAAACCGGAAATATGCTTATTTCAATGATTAAAAGAGAATATCTAGGATCCGGCCGCGTTGAAGTTTTAAAAGCTTATCTGAGAGCTTTCTGCCTCATCATTACAGATCAGATCGCGATGCAGAATACACCAGAAGATGATAAACCGAGAATTCAGCAACTCGCAGCGTTGATAGAAGAGTATTATGTCACAGAGAAAAATACAGACTTTTATGCCGAACAGCTCAAAATAAGTGCTCATCACCTTAATGACATTGTCCGTCTTTCCAGAGGAACAACAGTGAAAAAAATGATTGCCCAGAGACTTATTCTGGAAGCCAAAAGAGAGCTCAGTTTTGGTGCTTTAACGGTAAAAGAGATTGCATTTAAATTAGGTTTTAGCGATGCTTCTTACTTTTCCCGGTTTTTTAAAAAACATACCCGGCAGAATCCCGATGGATTCAGACCTGGAAAAGGCTAATCCTCAGAATGTTCCTTTATTATTTGTTTTAATTTAATAATTCGGGCATAATCAGACCGGATAATCCTCAGTTTGTGCTGTCCTTCCTTCAGTTCTTTTATTGAAAAACGATACTTTTTACAGCAATTTTGCAGTTGAAAAAATCGCCTGCGAAGGCTTATTGTTATTTATGAAGAAGAATTTGAATATTGTAGTGTTTATTCTCGCACTACTCAACACATTAGAGTCGCTAAGTATAGATCTTTATCTTCCCGCTTTCCCAAGTATGGCGAAGATTTTTAATACTGATATCGGACACATTCAGGTATCCATTTCTGTATTTTTTGCCGGATTTGCTTTCGGGCAGTTGTTATGGGGACCTTTATCTGATAAAAAAGGAAGAAAACCCATGTTGTACTGCGGACTTTTGCTTTTTATTATAGGAGCTACGGCCATTTACTTCACATCTGATATTTATGTATTATGGGCTATGCGTTTTCTGCAGGCGTTCGGAGGAAGTGCAGGAATTGTTATTGGAAGGGCGATTATTATTGATCTCTATGATAAACATAAAGCCGTTACCATCTTTTCACAACAGTCACAGATCAGCGGTATTGCTCCGATTGTAGCTCCGTTACTGGGAAGTGTATTCCTTAAATTCTGGGGCTGGAACAGTTCTTTTGCATTTTTATGCATTATGGGACTGATTACCTTTTTTATGGTGTACAAATTTGTACCCGAAACCAATACCAGAATCCATCTTTCCGATGATGAGATGTTGAATGAAAAAGGATTGAAAGACCAATTGAAAATGATCATTTCCAACAAAGATTTTATCAACAGCACCATGGTAGGAAGTATTGCCTTTGCTTCTTTGATTATTTATATCTCCAATGCACCATTTTTATTCATGGAGATCCATGGGTTTTCGAGCAGTACATTCAGTTTTATTTTTGCTTTTAACTCACTGGCGTTGATAACAGCCGCTTATATTACGCCTAAACTGATTAAAAGAATAAGCAATTCAACACTTTTATTTGCTGCTACAATTGTTCTGTTGGTGGTATGTACACTTCATATTCTGATTGCAGCTGAAAATCTGTCTGTAGCCTTAGAAATTGCCATGTTGTATCTGTCATTACTGGCTATCGGAATTTTGTTTCCTATTACATCAGCTCATGCTTTGTCTCCATTCAAAGAAGGAAGAGGAACTGCGGCGGCACTGCTGGGCTTTATGCAGTTGATGGTAACCTTCTTAATATCAGGATTGATAGGTTTCTTAGAAGCAGACTCTATTATTCCTATGGTTGTAACACGTTCTGCAATGGCATTGATTGCAGTGTGGTTCGGATACCGAATTTTTAAAACTCAAAAAAGAGAAAGCTTAGATACCAGTTCTAATCCAGAAATTGATCCTGTTATTTAATCCGGTTGTCATACAATCCGGGCACTTAATCAAGTATTTTTTGTAAAAAATAGTCAAAGGGTTCTCTTTGCATAAAATTTAAAATATGAAAAGAACCCTTTCGACAGCTCTATGCTGTATATTGCCATTGGGATATTGGGTAAGTGCACAGTCCGGGCTCTCTGCAGAACTTAAAACAGAGTATATTCCTGCTTCCAACTACATCCGGCCTGAGGACAGCACAAAGACCAATTCTAAAAGTGATTTTAAAAGAGTAGACCTGAATCTCAGTATTCCGTTATCGGTAAAGAAAGATACTGACGGGAAGATAAGGTTGTGGTCTATGCTATTGAGTGGCTCTTATGCAAAGATGACACATAAAAATTACGAAACTCAGTTGTTTCCTGATCAGATGCTGAATGCACAGGTCGGAATACAGCATATGAGACCTTTAGGCAAAAAGTGGAGTATGATGATGATGGCATCCGTAGGAGTGTATACAGACCTTGAAAAAATAGATTTTGATGATGTGTTGGGTCAGGGTGGACTTTTATTTATCAGACATTTTAATTCTAATATTTCTTTAGGTGGAGGTCCTGTGCTTACGACGGCTTTTGGAGTTCCCATGATTTTACCCTGGATTTATTTCGATTGGAAAACGAATGGTAAAATTAAGTTTAAGATCAATTTCCCGGAAGGGATGGAAGCCGGATATCTTTTCTCAGATAAATTTACTTTAAAGGCTGTTGTAGAACTGAACGGAATGACTGCAGAGAGAAATATAAACGGAAAATCGATGTTGCTGGGGTATCAGCAGATCACTGCAGGGCTCAGACCGGAAATAAAAATTAATGACAGGCTTACTTTACGTCTTACAGGGGGAACTGCCATATTGAGGAGCTTCAGCGAAAATGACCGGAAAATCAGCAGTATTTTCAGAGACAAAAAAATAGCAGATCCAAGATTTTCAAGTACTTTTTACGCGGCAGTATCATTACGCTGGAATCTACCATAAAAAAATGCCGGAAGCCTGGAGTTATTAAATTCCCTGCTTCCGGATTCTTTCTTCTATTTACTGATTAATTTCTTATAAACAACCTGATTAAGCAGCTCTTCCTTTCGGGTACGGGATATGGGAAGCTCAATTTTATTAATGAAAAGGCGTCCTCCTGAAATCATATCAATATGGGTAATATTGATGAGGTAGGATTTATGAATTCTGAAAAAATGGTCTGAGGGAAGAGATTCTTCAATAGCTTTCATAGTCTGATGAATAATCAGTGATTTATCTTTAAAATGAAGCTTGGTGTAGTTTTGCATACTTTCAATGTACAGAATGTCTACCCATGAAATTTTAATGAAAGTATCAGACTGCCTTACATAGAGAAAAGGATCATCGAGAGTAGTGTTGTTTTTTAATTTCTCACCAATGATAAACTGCTGCTGTGCCTTATTAACTGCCTGATAAAAACGGTTAAAAGCAATGGGCTTTAAAAGGTAATCCACAACCTGCAGACGGAATCCTTCCAAAGCATATTCGGAATAAGCTGTGGTAAGAATACATAAAGGGGGATTTTCAAGCTGTTCCAAAAATTCCAATCCTGTGAGATAAGGCATATTGATATCCAGAAAAAGGAGGTCTATTTCACTCTCCTTTACTTTGGTATTGGCTTCCAGAGCGGTAGCGCATGTTCCTTCCACCGATAAAAAGTCAATCTGGTCTGCCAGTTCTTTAAGATGGAATCTTGCCAGAGGCTCATCATCGATGATCAGGCATTTCATTTTAGGAATTGTATTGCTCATGATGGTCTGAAAGTGTTAGCGTTAAAGTTATTCTAAAGATATGTTGATCTGTTTCAATTTTTAAGTCGTGGGAATCCATATATTGTAATTTTAACCGTTTTTTTACATTTTGAAGACCAATTCCACCTGCTCCGTCTTTCTTTTTATAGGTTACCATATCCGAATAAGAATTTTCAACATAAAAATAGAGATGATTGTCTTTTTCTTTACAGGAGATTTTTACATAGCCATTATGTCCGGGAAGCCTGCAGACATACTTAAATGCATTTTCTATAAAAGGAACGAGAAGTAAAGGTGCTATATAGGCTTTTCTGTTATCAATGTCCCATGAGGCTTTTACGTCCAGTTCATTTCCCCATCTCAGTTTTTCTACCTCAACAAGGTTTTGGAGATACTCAATATCCTTATCCAAAGGAACCATAGCCTGATTGCAATGATACAACTGATACCTGAGCATATCCGAAAATTTCATCAGTAAAAAATCGGCCAGCTGGGTATCCGTTTTCATCAGAATATGAATATGATTCAGGATATTAAATACCACATGAGGATTGATCTGATCCTGTAAAAGTTTGAGCTGGTTTTCCAGATGAGCCTGCTGCAGGAGAATATGGTCCCGTTCTATTCTGCCATGCTCTTTATAAAATTTAATGCCACATGCTGCTCCGTTGATCAAAAATGAGGCAGGTAAGGACATATAAAAGCCTTTCCATAAAAAAGGGAGATGGTCTGAGAAATTTTTTGGAAGCTCATCTTTTGGAGCTACTTCGAGATAAGTGAAAATAACAGCGAAGATGAGGCTCAATATGAAAATAACCATCACAACCTGCATCAGAAACCGTTTCATCTTTTTTTCACGTAAAGCTTTCGGAAGAAGTTTATTGGTTAAAAAATGGGTGAAGGTAAAAGAGGATACTGCAATGATGGCTGCCTGAATCATTGCAAGGTATTTTTCTGTGGTGATCTGAAAATTGCACCATAGTACAATAGCGAGAACAAGCCAGAAAATAAAAGTAAATATGTATTCTTTTAAAACAAAAGATTTTGTCATGGAACTGGAAATGGATTATAAAAAATTAGAAACTGCAGGGAAAAACAGTTTCTAATGGTAAAGATAATTTAAGTTTCTTAAAACAGGAAATACCCTATTCCGAGGGAAAAACTATGTGGTTTGGACTTAAATTCTTTACTGATGCTTGTAAGACCGGTCTCATACCTCAAATCTACTGTGAAATTCTTATAATCTAATCCCAGGCCTCCTGTGACTCCAATATTGGACTTGTCAAACTTTTTAAAGCTCTCCAGCAGAGCCTGGGAAGTAGATACATTATTGTTGAAGGCATAACTGTATACGCCTCCGGCAAATATCCTTACATTAAAATCATCAGTTTTAATAAACTTATATCCCACGACTACAGGAATATCAATAGCGTTCCATGAAAGTTTTGAAGAGCTTCCGTCTTGGGATTCGTAGGTTGTTTTTCTTTTGCTGAAAAGAGCCTCTCCCTGTACATATAGTTTTCCGAGGTCCATTCTCGTCATTACTCCTGCCTGATAACCGAATCCATATTTCCCTTCCAATGAAGATTCTGTGGAGGTTTTTGTAAAGTTTGCCCCTCCCTTGACCCCAATGTGAAAAGCCGGAGTCTGTTGTGCCTTAGTTTCCATACCGCAAAAAATACATAATAACAATGCACTTAGCGCGAAAAATTGCTGCTTCATAAATTAATTATTGTTAAAAATCTAATGCAAAACAACAACGATGAAGCATGAAATGAAATTTTATTTGATGAATGGCAGAAACACTTTGACAAGGATCTGTTTTAGGATGAAAATAAAAACCGGAAGCATTACTACTTCCGGTTTTCTATTACTAAAAAGGTTGTTCTTCACAGATGGAAGGAGGAACACATGCGCCACCGCCCGGATTTCCACCGCCTCCTACAGCGATGCATTGTCCCGGATTTCCGTCTTCATACATTTCACAGGCATATCCCCAGGCACATTGGCAATCGTCCTGACAATTATAAGAGTTTCCTCCCATATGACAGCCTCCATTTCCGCTTCCTAAAATTTCAGATAAGTCTTTTCTCAAAAGTTTTTTCATTGTTTTCATGATAATTTGGTATTAAATGTTATTGTTTAAAATTGTACATTCTGGTAAATATAATAAAATTGCCTTAAAGAATTGTAAATGAATTGAATGTAGTGTTATATAGTAGTGAAAGCCACTCTTAGAGTGGCTTTCTTATAATAGATACAAACTTTTTGTATTAGAAACTGAATTCCTTCTGATACAGCAGACGTTCTTTTGTAAAAAGAGGAATAGTTCCTTCATATCGTAAAGGAGCGATTCCAAAACCGTAGAACATATCAGCCTGGATTTTACCTTTTACAGTAATCACTCCTTTTCTTTGAGGAATCAATGTTAATCCTAAAGACGAAAGAGCAGAAGCTCTTCCTTTTACTCCTGAATTAGCGATAGGAATGGTAAGAAACATCAGCCCTACTGCACCTTTTGCTTCTAAACCACCTTCAGCAGATAAATTTCCCTCTGCAACAGTGATGGCAGGTTCTGATGTCTTTTGGAGATTAATGTTAATCTCTGGATTTTTGCTTACAAGGAAGTTAGCATTTCCCTCAAGATCTAAAAGCTGGGCCTGTACTTTTCCAGTAGCCTGTACCCCCAGAAAAGGACCTGCAGAAAGAGTAGGACTTAAGATCAGCCCTGTAGGTCCCAGAACGATAGGAACGATAGGAATATTCAGGTAATCTGTTGTGCTTGCGGTGTAGCCCAGACTTCCTGCGATAGTTACGGAGCTCTTAAGTTTGATATCATCCATGATGAGGTTAACATAGAAGTTGGACAGATGCCCCCATGAGAATGTGATATTATAATCAATTTTTGGAGTAAATCCTCCTTTTACATTGACACTTGATGTTCCTGCTGAAGATAAAGGAAATGAAAAGGTTCTATTAAAATCAAAACGGTTAAACGTAATTAATTTCTGGTTTTGAAGGTTTTTCGCTTCGATAGAATGTATTCTTTGGTTGATCTGCTCAGAAACCATCCCTTCTACAGGAACGTAGTTAACCATTTTTCCATCAATATTAACAGGAGCTTTCCCGGATGGATCATACACACCGCTCAATGTTCCGCTATAGATAAATTCTTCAAGCTTGGCACTTGACGTTTGTACTTTAAATTGGTTATTCAATTTTGAAACAGAACTTACTTTCGAAAGAATGGTGTTCACCTGATCACCTTCTATCTTAGTCCCTACAATAACAGTTCCTACGGAAATACTGTCAGTTTGTGGAGTCATACGGCTGAATGTAATTTCTCCTTCATTATGAGTAGAAATGGCATTTACTGATTCATCATTTAGAATAATAACATTCTTCTGTAAAGTCAGATTTCCCAAAGTCTTCATAGGAGTAGACTCTGAAGGTTTTTCAGCAGGATCATCCGCCGGATCATCCTGAGAACAAGACGTTAAAAGAAACAAACAGAAAATAGAAAAAAGAAATGAAAAGTAAAAATTTCTGTTGATTTTGAAATGGGTGGATTTCATTTTCATATAAAGTGATTTTAAGGTTTAATCAAAATTAAGTGAATTATTTAAAACTTACAAAAGAATTGTGTTAAATTAATATCAACAACATAATGATCTTCGATTATGTTTTCGGTATATGAAAAATAAAAACCCGCTATCAGAATAGCGGGTTTTGTATATTATTTTTTAAAAGACATTACTAAAGGAATGGTAACATTGGAGGAGACGGGTTTTCCTTTGTCTTCTGCCGTTTTCCATTTGCCTTTCTCTTTAATCCTGTAAAAAGCGGCTTCAATGAATGCGTTTACATCTTCATTATTTCCTTTTACATTAGGGTTAAGAGGATTTCCTTTAGAATCAACAACAAAAGTTAATGTTGCTTTGTAAGAATCCGAAGAAAAATTTAAAAAATCAAGGTCTACAGCTTCATATAAAAGCTTTTGAAAACCTGTTTTTCCTTTATCATATTCAGCATCTTTAGTGACTTTTGTTTTTGTAGGAGGATCTGCAGTGATCATTTTCTGATCCTCAAGAGTGGCTTTATCTAAAGCCGTCTTGTATGCTGTTATTTTATCCTCTGTCAAAAGCCATTCTTTCTTGGTTCTTAAATCATTAGGCTTAGGATATTTATTATACAGAGCCGTTTTCTTTCTTTCATAGCGTGAATCTGCCCTCTCAAATTCCGAAACCTGGGCACTGCTGAAAATAAAAGTGAAAATGAATGCTGATGCTAAGACCTTTTTCATGATTTATTATGCTTTAACAATATTAATAATGACTTCAGTTGCTTTTTCCATGCTTTCCAAAGCTACATATTCGTAGGGTCCATGAAAGTTGATTCCTCCCGCAAAGATATTCGGGCAAGGAAGTCCCATATAAGAAAGTTGCGCACCGTCTGTACCTCCTCTGATTGCCTTGATCTTAGGCTCAATTCCAGCTTCAGTCATTGCCTTTGCAGCAAGATCTACGATGTGCATTTTACCTTCAAACTGCTGCTTCATATTTCTGTATTGCTCTTTGATTTCCACTTCAGCAGTTCCTTCACCATGTTTTTGGTTGAATTCTGCTACTTTTTCCTCCATGAATTTCTTTCTGGCTTCAAATTTATCTGCATCATGATCACGGATGATGTATTGAAGTTTTGCTTCAGAAATATCAGCAGTGATATCCATTAAATGGTAAAATCCGTCAAACCCTTTTGTGGTTGAAGGAGTTTCGTTAGCAGGAAGCATTTGAGCAAATTCAGCGGCTAAAAGAGCAGCATTGATCATTTTTCCGTAAGCATAACCAGGGTGAACACTTAATCCATGGATTTTTACTACTGCTCCGGCAGCGTTAAAGTTCTCATATTCAAGTTCTCCAACTTCTCCACCATCCATTGTATAAGCCCATTCTGCACCGAATTTAGCCACATCAAACTTATGAGCACCTCTTCCGATTTCTTCATCCGGAGTAAATCCTATAGCAATTCTTCCGTGCTTGATCTCCGGATGAGCGATAAGATATTCAGCCGCTGTTACAATTTCTGCACAGCCTGCTTTATCATCAGCTCCCAAAAGAGTGGTTCCGTCAGTAGTAATTAATGTCTGACCGATATATTTTTTTAAGCTTTCAAATCTTGAAGGAGACAATGTGAATCCTGTTGCCTGGTTCAAAAGAAGATCGTTTCCGTCATAATTTTCCCAAACCTGAGGTTTTACATTTTCTCCGCTGAAGTCTGGTGAAGTATCATAGTGTGAAATAAATCCGATGGTAGGTCTGTCATCATTTTCAAGGTTAGAAGGAACATATCCCATAATATAACCATGTTCATCAATTGAAACATTTTCCAGACCGATAGTTTTCAGTTCTTCAGTGATGTAATTGGCAATATCCCACTGGCGGGGAGTAGAAGGTGTAGTTTCACTCTCTGCATCACTGGTTGAATATATTTTTACATAGCTAAGAAAACGGTTCAGTAACTTTTCTTTCCACAATGGGTTGAATTCTATTGTACTCATCAGATATCATAAATTTTAACAAAGTTAGCAAATTTGATGCTGAGAATACGTTATTTGCGATTTAATATCAGTTATTGAAATTATTAATCAGATATAAATCTTTGAAAATCAAAATAGTGTTAGCTTTGTATGTACAGTATACTAAGTAGTTTAGTTTTATTATATTTGAGAAAATCAAAAAGTAACAATGTTTCTTACCGAATGTCCTAGAGATGCTATGCAGGGATGGGGAGAATTTATCCCTACCGATAAAAAAATAGATTATATCAACTCCTTGATGGATGTTGGTTTTGATGTATTGGATTGTCTGAGTTTTGTTTCTCCAAAAGCGATTCCGCAAATGGCGGACTCTGATGAGGTGGCCAAAAATATCGACAAATCACGTTCCAAGACCAAAGTTTCTGCTATTATTGGTAATTACAGAGGTGCCGAAAAAGCATTGAAACACGAGTCAGTAGATATTCTTGGATTCCCGTTCTCTATTTCTGAAACTTTTCAACATAGAAATACCAATAAAAGTCAGGAGGAAGCTTTCGATGAAATCATTAAAATGCTTGAGCTGGTAAAAAGTGAAGGGAAACAACTTAATATCTATTTCTCTATGGCCTTTGGAAATCCATATGGTGAGATGTGGAAATGGGAAGATGTTGACCAATGGGCACAAAAATTCTCAGACATCGGAGTGAAAGATATCTTATTATCAGATACTACCGGAGTAGCAACTCCTGAAACGATTGCTCTTTTGTTTGAAAAAATACCTTCAAAATATCCTGAAATCAACTTCGGAGGACATTTTCATAACCGTTATGAAGATTCTTATTCAAAATTAAAAGCCGCTTATGATCAAGGCTGTCGAAGATTTGACAGTGCTATTAAAGGAATTGGAGGATGTCCTATGGCTAAAGATGATCTTGTAGGAAACATGCCTACAGAGCAGGTTATCAACTTTATGAGTGTTGAAAAGGCAGAACATAAACTGAACTTACTGAACTTTGAAAGCTCTTATAACAAAGCGAAGGATATTTTTCATTTTTAAGAAGAATACATTATAAATTTCACAGATCTAACAATTTATTAGATCTTTGGATGGTATGGTCCTAAATTTGTCATTCCGTAGGAATCCAGATTATCTTTTTCAATAACGAAATTAAGATTCCTACGGAATGACAAAAATACAACTGAACTATTTGTCTTAATGTGTCCATAGTCATATCTAGTTTTAACCCCAAAACCAACAAAATGTCTCCAATAATTTCCCCTTCCGAATTAAAGAATATTCCAACAGAAAATCTCATCATTCTTGATGCAAGAACCGGAAAAGATGTAAAGCAAAATTACCTTGAAAAGCACATAAAAGGAGCAAGATTCATTGATCTGGATAAAGATCTTGCTGAGATAGGAGAAAATGCAGCTTTCGGAGGCAGACATCCGCTTCCTTCTGTAGAAAAGTTTGCTGAAACCCTTTCGGATCTTGGGATATCAGATGATTTTCATATTGTTGTTTATGACGATAAAAATGCTTCGAATGCAGCAGCGCGTGCATGGTGGATGCTAAGATCTTTTGGATTGGAAAAAGTTCAGGTTCTCGATGGTGGAATGCAGGCGGCGGAAAAAGCTGGTTTAGAATTTTCTTCTGGAGAAGAGATATTTGATAAAGCTTCTTTAATCAAAAAAAATGAATGGGTTCTTCCTGTTTCAAGCTTGGAAGTGGTTGAAAATGAATTGAAAAACAATTCTTCTACAGTTGTTGATGTGAGAGATGCCTATCGTTATAAAGGTGAATCTGAGCCTATTGATCTGGTTGCGGGGCATATTCCGGGAGCAATTAATATTCCTTTTTCTGAAAATCTGGATGAAAACGGAAACTTTCTAAGTCCGGAAAGCTTAAAAGAAAAATACAGTAAGTTATTACAAAATAAGCCTGATCATCTGATTATTCACTGTGGATCGGGAGTTACTGCCTGTCATACTATTTTAGCGCTGGATTATGCGGGATTTCCCATTCCTGATCTGTATGTCGGTTCATGGAGCGAATGGAGCAGGAGAGAAGGAAAAGAAATTGCAAAAGATATCTAAAAACAAAAACCCCGAAAATAATTCTTCGGGGTTTTATATTGTTAAGAGTATTTAAAGCATTCCTAATTCAAACTTTGCTTCTTCACTCATCATATCCTTATTCCAGCTTGGTTCGAAAGTAAGCTCTAAATCTACACTTTTTACATGCTCTACTTCTGCCACTTTATCCTTTACTTCCTGTGGAAGAGTTTCTGCAACAGGGCAGTTGGGAGTTGTCAGTGTCATTATAATTTTTACGTCAGCATCATCGGAGATCTGGACATCGTAAATCAGCCCTAATTCGTAGATGTCTACCGGAATTTCAGGGTCATATACGGTTTTTAGTACACCGATGATTTCCTCACCAATGTCAGCAATTTGATCGTCTGTAAATTTCATTTTTTAATCTAGATTGATATTCCTTTTCAACAAATCTTCCTGACGCATGCGCCGGAAAATATTTGCCAAAGTTAAGACATCTTTTTCACAATAGTCAACAATTCTCTGCAAGTCTTTTTCTATGTAGTAAATTGATGAAACCATTGAGCCGTCAATATCATCTTTCGGAGTAGGAATACCAAAGACATGAGCCAGTAGTTCCAGCGATACAAAACTCTTATAATCCCCGAACTTCCACAGTTCCATAGTATCTATGTGAGGAACCTCCCAGGGTTTCTTTCCAAACATCTGAAACGGAGCAGGAGGGAGCATTCCATTGATAAGATATCGTCTGGCAATCCATGGAAAATCAAATTCCTTTCCGTTATGCGCACAAAGAATGACATTGTAAAGCCTTGGACTGTTGAAGATTTCTCCAAATTCCTGAAGCATTTTCTTTTCATCATGCCCGGAAAAGCTTTTTATTTTTAAGGTTTCATTCTTTTCAACCATTCCGATGGTGATGCAGATGATTTTCCCAAACTCGGCCATAATACCGGCCCGGTCATAAAATTCTTCTGCAGAGACCTCTTCTTTTCTCTGAAATTTTGTTTTTTTATCCCACAGATACTGATCGGTTTCGGATAAATCGTCCCATGATTCAGCTTGTGGAACGGTCTCAATATCAAGGAATAAAACTCTTTCTAAGGGTATGTTCTGTATCATATGTGTTTTTGTTGAGTGTCTATCCTACCTGCATTCCATTTTTTGTGGGTAATGAAGGTGCTAAAAGAGTAACATCTTTTTTGTCCTCACCATATAATCCTAATACAAGGCATTCACTGAAGAAGTTGGCAATCTGCTTTTTAGGGAAATTGACCACTGCTAAAATCTGTTTTCCCACAAGTTCTTCTTTTTCGTAAAGAGAAGTAATTTGTGCAGATGATTTTCTGATTCCTAAATCTCCGAAATCTATTTCCAGCTGATAAGATGGGTTCCTTGCTTTTTCAAAATCATTTACTGAAAGAATGGTTCCGCATCTGATGTCTATTTTTTCAAAATCTGCCCAGGTGATATCTGGTTTTACTGTCATGGTAATTCGTTAATTAGATGTTCTACTTCTGTTTTCTGATCTGCATATTTTTGTTGTAATACTGAACCTTCACCCATTCTTTTATAATATTCCAACGCTTTCCCGCCGAAGAATTTTTTATGAAAATCCGAAACCTCAGGGATCTGCGGAAAAACTTTGTGAAAAAGCATCTCATAATAGGCCTGAAATTCTCTTTCATTCTTGTCTTCAATGACCTGTCCGGGAGCCTTCTGCCTTACATGAAGCATTTCATGGGCAACCATATTTAGAACAAGGTTCAGATCAAAATCAAATAAATTTCGTGGGATCATTACGGTCTGAGGGCCTCCGAGCTCTCCTTCTGCTGTAAGAAGCATCGAAGTAGGAGAGAGTTCTTCCCTGAATCCGAACCCCGCAAAGTTTTCATGTTCCAGATCAAAGGAATGGAGCAGATATTTTGCTGCATCCAGAATCTGGTTGTGTTCTTTGTAAGCCTCAAGGTGTAAATTGATCTGCTCGAAATTCATCTGAAATATGTTTTAAACAAATGTATTAAAATATTGAGAATACTGAGAGGGATTACTTAAAAATGCTTCGAAACATACTATTGGATATGCTAAAATATCATCTTTAACATAAAATCCGCCCGTCTTTAAAAGGCGGGCGGGTTTTTGAAACTAAAAAAAATTAAGGATGTTCATTTCTTGCTCTGATGACCAGATTTACTAAATCTGAGCCGCCACTTGCAAAATTATCGCTTGGGTTGTGGGCACTTTGAGTAGCCACAGCATACGGAGAGCCGTCCCAATATCCCCAGAAAGGGCCTCCGCTTTGTCCAGGCCATATATCTGCTTTATGGCTCATGCTTTCGTTGTCATCAGCACTCCAGAAATCTCCATCCAGAGCGATTCCTGTTTGGTATGTTGGTCTTTGAGTTCCTGTAAGGTCTCCCGGATATCCGGCGTGAGTCCAGTAAGCACCTCCATCCCATGAGTCAGAGTAGGATTTTGAACCTAGCCATCCTGTGCTGTTTCCGATAGGTCTGTCTAATACAATCACTACATAATCGTATTGGATTTCTGTTGAATCAATAGAAGGACCTGCTACTTTGTACTTATAATAAGTTAATGTACCCCAAGCCGTTCCGTAAGGAGCGCTTCCGTTATAATACATTGGAGTGAATTTCAGCCATCCGGTTGTGTTATTAGGCTGCCAGTCAACAATATGAGAGCAGGTAAGAAGGTGTCTTGGGCCAATCATTACACCGCTTCCTGAACCTAAAGAGCTTTCTACTCTTCCCACACATCTCCATGGATAGGCGGTAGAATTATAGACCTTTCTTTGATCTGCTCCGAAAATAGTTCTTGCATTTTCAGGAGTCAGGAAAGAATCTCTTTCAATGAATTTAGGCTTTCTGTCTTTTTTAGGTTCCAGTTTTGGGTTGTATTCAAAATCAGCATGGGTAGGATAGAAATGATCAGTTTCCAACGATCGGTTTTCTGCTGTTTTTTCATCCATAGGCATTCCTATGGTTTTCATTCCTTTTGGAAAAGTTCTTCCGTTAATGGTTTCCATAGCAGGAAGCTGGCTGAATAATTTTTCAATTGCGGCCGGTTTTTCAGTTAATTTTGCTTTAACAGTTCTAAGTCTTGACACCTCTTCAGTTGTCATTGGGTTGTTGTTTTCAATTTTAGACATGATTATTATTTTTAATCTGGTATATTCCTACTCTTTTGATGGCTTTTCGGATTCCGCCGTAATGGTTATTGGTTAAGTGAATATTTTTTGAGAAAATTCTGCAGTCATGCTTTCTGTCTGGTTAATTTGTGCGGCTCCCATAGCAGCCAGTGCAATAGCCACCTGCTTATCAAGTGTTTTTCGGACGATATTTCCATTGGTAGCACGTAATGCCTTACAGAAATGATAAGTAAAATATCCTCGTATTTGTCCGCTGATACTGCCTTCCATGGAAACCTGATTGTCTTTTGCTGCGGCCCACAACGTATGGTTCATTCCTGCAACAGGGACAAGTGCTTTTGCAAGAACAGTTGATTTTTTTGAATTCTTAGATGATTCCATTTCACTGGCATAGGTAAGATAGAATTCATCCTCAAGCATAGGAGGAATGTAACGGGCAGTTTCGTTCATAAAATCTGCTTCCAGTCCCAGATCCATTTTTCTGGTTCCTGTTCCGGAATAACAGCAATCGAAGATCACTTCCATATTAACTCCGGCTTTTAGTTTGCTGAGAACGGTCTTAAAATCATCATCACGAATGACTCCGTTATTGGCATAATCATGTGGGCAAATAGCTTCATCCAGACCATCCAATTCCAGATCTGCTCCGATATTGGCGACTCTTGTTCCGTGGCCGGAATAATAAAAAACAAGAGAATCTCCTTTTACACTTGTGCTGATCATGGATTTCAGATAGTTCAATATATTCGCTCTTGTGGCATTTTGGTTGGTCAGGATTTTAATCTTTGCCGGACTAAAGCCACAGATAACCAATGTATTTGCCATATCCCTCGCATCATTTACGCAGCCATTAAGGTCCGGACCTCCGTATCCGATGGGTGCATAATCATTAATACCTACGATAAGTGCTTTTTTCATTGTATTAGTTTTAAAAATATTCCCTACTCTGTTTCGGCTTTTCGGGTTCTGCCTTTCTGTGTTTTTTTCTATCACAAAATTCCGCTATTCCGAAAGACAAAAACAGAGGAGAAAACCGTATTTTGGAAAAGGGAAAACACCTTTTTAGCTGTATATGAGAGTGTTATAAGATAAAGATCCGGCAGCTTGAAAAGCTGCCGGATACGTAAATAGAATGTAAAGATGTTTGTTTTATAGTATTGAAATAAGATTAATAATGAGAATATTCAATCAGCACAGATCATGTTTTAAGGCAAAAAGCACCAATCCGGCTCTGTTTTTTATATCCAGTTTTACAAAAACAGAATCTCTGTAGCCATCAATGGTTTTGGGGCTAAGGCACATTTTATCAGCAATTTCCTTGTAGGTAAGTTCACTGCATGCCCATTTTATAAATTCCTTTTCCCGGTCTTTCAGTTCTGAAAGCAAAGAAGCATTTTTGGCCTCTTCTGTTTTTACCTTCAATAGTTTTTGAGCCACAAAATCAGTATAAAAGCTGCCTTTTTCAAATACCGTATCAATGGCCTGAAAGAGAATAGATGGCTGCATATCTTTGAGTAAATATCCTTTTGCTCCGGCCTTCAGCATTTTAATCAAAATTCTTTCATCATCATCCATGGTAAGGGCAATGACTTTGATATCGGGATAATGCTCGGTAAGCCATTCTGTGGTTTCTATACCATTTTTATATGGCATATTAACATCCATCAGGACTACGGCGGGTAATTCTGAAGCCTGTTCCACACCTGCAATAAATTCTTCTCCGTTGGGATGATTCATAATTACCCGATATTGAGTGTTTTCTGTGATCATATTCTCCAGTGCTTTGGAGATTAGAGTATGATCATCAACGATTGCTATGGGAATAGTTTTCATAATAAATTTTTATGATAGGTTATCAATGTTTGTGTTCCTTTATTAAGTTCTGAATGTATAGACAGTTCAGCATGAATCAGTTTGGCTCTCAGTTCCATGTTTTTTAATCCTGAACCGTCCTGAATACTGCTGGTATCAAAGCCTCTTCCGTTATCGGAGATGCTGATGTGTAGTTTCTCACAGTCATCTTCCATCTGTATGGAAACATTTTTGGCTTTGGAGTGTTTCAGTATATTATTGATACTTTCCTGAATAATCCTGAAGAGGATCAGGCCATGTTTGGGAGAAATATCAATATCCTGCTTTTGAGTAATAAATTCTATTTTTAATAATTTCAGTTTTTTGATCCTTTTCACTTCTCTTTCAATGGATTCTGCCAGTCCGAAATGAATGATCTGTTCTGTGATTAAAGTTTTAGACAGGTTTCTTATATCCTGTATGCACTCTCCCAATAGTTCATTAAGCTCAATCAGGTCTTCTTTTTCTGTACTTTTGAGTTTGGTAATCAATTGGTTCTGGCGTAAGCGGACGACAGAAAGTTTCTGCCCCAGATCATCATGCAGTTCCTGTCCGATATAATTAAGGGTCTGCTCCTTCATTTCTACCTGGGAAGTGGCGAGTTCCTTTTCAAACCGAAGATCTTTTTCTTTTTGCGCGATCAGCAGGGTCGTTTTTTTCTTGATAAAGACCGCATAAATGAAGATCATTGTCAATACAACGATGAATAAAGTAATCGTAAAGATGATGACCAAATTATTCTCTTCCATATCTGAAAAGGATTTATCTGATTCTTTCTTGCTTGTTCCAAACTAAACCCAATATGAGTATTCCGTTACTGATCAGATTCAGCATAAATAAAATGAAGAAATAAATACTTTCTGAAACAGTAGTTCTAAAAAATAGAATTGGAATACTTCCAATGAAAAAAATCAGTAGAGCAACTGAAATCCAGAATGGTAGATAGTTTTTAATTTCCAGTATTTTATCAGAATTAAAGGTTTGGTACAGGAACAAAATAATTGAAAATAGCAACAGAAGAATATCTACATACAGCATATTAAAAGAAAAATGATGAAGCAGATCGTCTTCCGTGTAAAACATAATCACAATATTGAGGACAAAAAGAATCAGGATGATTACCTGTATCTTTTTGAGCATCGGAACATACAGTAATTGGTAATAATAGAATAAGTATAGAAAGAATACGATCATTAAAAAACCAATCACATAAAATATATCCGTAGGCAGACTTGTCAGCTTGAAATAGAAATAACAGGAAATATCAATCAGGGAAAACAACAGATATCCAATGATAAAAAATAAATTTTCCTTTCCGGTTTTTCTATATTTTATGATCATTAAAGTCATCACTATAATGGAAATGATCATCGATATCTGTTTCCCTGTTTCAATATTCCAGTTCATAATTTTGTGTTTTTTTAAGGCATTGTTTCTGATAATGCTTTTGGTGGAGGTGCCAGATTGGTCATGTTCATAGATTCTATTGAAGTAACGTCTGTGTTTTCTTCGGTGGTGGCTGATCTGGACATTGCCTTCTCTCGTTCTCTTTTTTGGGCAGTAGGTACTAAAAATATAGTCTGGTAACCTGCATATTCAGGTTTGGCCATTCTGTTTTTAGGATGATTCATGGGATATTTTCCCATGTAAATCCTGATACCCGGATTTTTTAATTTTTGTTTTTTGGCGTTTTCTTTTACGTATTTAATATATCCTTCCATATCTTCCAGCGAAAACCAGTACCATCGGGAATCGGGTTCCCCATTTCTGTACTTCATGAGAATTTCATGATTGGTTCTGGTGTATTCATCAAAAAGAACCCTGCCCTCACGATAGCTGATCAGTTTCTTTTTATAACTGTTGCTAACGGGTTCTTTAGGAGGTTCGGAGCAGCTAATCAGACAAAAAGTCAAAAGAAATGCTGCACAAATCAGATTTAAAATCTTAGTAAAAAAGGAAGTTTTCATTTTTATGGTTTTAATTTTATGGAACAAAATTAGCTAACGGCACAACTATAAAAAAGGGGGAAAACACTGTTTTTATCCTTTAATAAATTTACGACTTTTTGATATTCAGATGAATAGAATGTGTTAGTTTGTTTTTGTTCTCAAAATAATATTCCAATTGTACCCTTCAAAATAGAAAAATCTGTGTCTCTGTTTATCCATAAGGTATCCCGAAATTGAATCGGAAATAAAACTCAAAAAGAAGCATGAAAATCACAATCACGGGGTATAGAAAAGAAGAAAGATTTTTACAGGGAGTAACCAATGATGAGGATACGGAACTGATTAATTTTTTAATCAATAAAGGATTAAACATCGTTCCCACCATCTGGAATGATCCAAATGTAGACTGGAGCAGTTATGATGTTGTTGTCATCAAATCTCCCTGGGATTATCACAATCATTTAAGTGAATTCCTGGGCTGGCTGAACAGTCTTGAAAAATTAGGAGTAAAAGTACTGAATCCTGTAGAAATCATGCAATGGAACAGTGATAAGCATTATCTGAAAGATCTTGAAGAAAAAGGACTTCCCGTCATTCCCGCAGAATATCTTGAAAAAGGATTTGTATTGGAAAGACGTTTTTTTGATCATTTTAATACTGAAAAACTGGTGGTAAAACCCTGTGTAAGCGCTGGAGCACAAAATACAATTACTGTAAGCAAAGATAATTTCAACGAGCGTTCTGCAGAAATTGAAACTCTTCTGAAAGAGCAGGATTATATGGTGCAGCCTTTTGTAGAGGAGATTAAAAACGGAGAATGGTCATTCCTGTTTTTTAATGGAAAATACAGTCATTGTTCATTAAAAACACCTAAACAGGGAGATTTCAGAGTACAGCATTATCATGGGGGAAGTATTAGCTATCCTACACCAAATCCATTGCACATCGAGCAAGCGGGATTGTATTTGAAAAGTCTGCCGGAGAAAACTCTTTATGCAAGAGTGGATGGTGTTTTAATTAATAATTCATTTCATCTAATGGAGCTGGAACTCATAGAACCTTATTTGTTTTTGAATGGAGATCCTGATTTACTGGAAAACTATTATGAAGCACTTATGGTTCTGACAAAATAATTTAGAGTAAATAATTTTTAAAATTAAAATAAAAACAGGACCGGAAATCTATTCCCGGTCCTGTCAAACAAGATTAAGTGTAAAATTTAGCCTTTAAAGGCAAAAAGGATAATTCAAATGTGAACAGATTTTTATTGATTCTTAATCTATGTTTAGGGGAATTGATAGTAATGGTATTTTATTCTTATAAGCCATTATAGCTGTTTTACTTCTATGAAACAGGGATTCCACAAGATTGTATTTATAAGGAACCATAGTTAAAAGGTCTGGCCCCGTTAGTCTTATTTCCTCTTCAATAGCTTTGATGATCTCAATAGATTGAATCATTTTAAAGCTATACTTAATGTCATCCAGATCATATCCGGAATTCAGATCAATATCATGAATAACCTCAGCAAAATCTTCTAATCTTTCACTTACATTGAAAACCTCAATCTCAGCATTGAATTCATTAATAAAGTGGTAAATATCATTCATGGCAGACCAGGTCATGCTTTTGTGCGTGTCATAAGCAAAAAGTATTTTTTGGATTCCAGTATATTCTATGTGGGCAGGAACAATGAGTATCGGTTTTTTAATTCTGTGAATCGCCCTTGTTACACTGTTTCCTAAAAGCTTTTGTTCAAGGGTTTTCTCCGCCATTCCCATCACCACAAAATCACATTCGTGGACTTGCATACAGTTTTCAAGCTCTTCAATAAAATTGCCGGAAGCCAGATGATGTTGGGTTTCGACAGCATATAATCTTTTAAGCTCAGCCGCCTTATCCTCCAGGTGTTTCTGATTTTTAAGCGTTTGGTTATAGAAAAAATCGGCCGAAGCCTATGCATTCAAAGCATGAACAGAAACCGTTTGAAGATTAAAAAGTATAATCCTGTATTTATTTTCTTTTGCCATAGATGCTGCGTAATGCGTGGCATTTTCAGCTTCGTGAGAAAAATCTGTGCAGACAATTATTGTTTTCATTGTACCGGATTTAATACTGCAAAACTATGATAGACACTTGTTCCCTTACTCTAAAAATAATGTGATGTTGCATAAAATGATGATGAAATGTCTTTTTCAGGTGATGAACCGTCACATCCATTTGAACACTGTTATTTTACGTTTCATGTCCTGTTTTGGCGGTCTCGTCTAAAATGGAGGATACTCATATAAAATCTATTTCTATATTTACATTCATAAAGTCCCGGATATGAATAGGATTTCTACCATCAGGAAAAATTTAGTACGGAATAAGAAGATTCTTTCCACTATGAAAAGAAGGCTCGTAATCTGGGCATTGGCAGTTGTTACTTTCTGTGTTTTCTCCTACCTTATTGATCCCTTTGATCCTGTTTGGAAAGGATATCTGGACGCTCCACTGAAGATGATTCTGGAAGATGCCACATGGATTGTCTTTTTTTCCATCATCATTTCAGAGGTAAGTATATTTATTGACAGAACACTCAATAAGTGGCTTCCCTGGAGAAACAGAACGGTAAAACGACTGTTTATCCAGTGTTTGCTTCAGATCGTGGGAAGTGTGATGATTGTGATCATTATTAATGCCATTGTAGACTGTACCTCAGTCACGTTACCCGAAATGGATTCCCGCAAAGAATATACACTTCTTGGACAATGGATCGCAACTAATATTGTAATATCATTGATTATCAGTGCTTTTAATACCGTAGATTATTTATTGGAAAACTGGAAAAAAACAGCAGTAGAAGCAGCTCAGCATAAACTGAGGGCTTCCAAACATAAGCAGGCTGCAATGGCTGCAGAGCTTCAGGCTCTTAAGCTTCAGATAGATCCTCATTTTATTTTTAATAACTTAAGTGTGTTGTCAGAACTTATTCTGGAAGACCAGCAGCTAGGGTATGATTATTCCGAGAAGTTTGCGAGAGTATACAGATACCTGTTGGTCAATTCCAAAAAAGACATTATCGCAGTAGAAGAAGAACTCAAATTTTTAGAATCCTACATCTTTCTGATTGAAAAAAGAATTGGTGAAGGAGTGATATTCAAAATAGATATTGAAGAAGAATACAGATCCAGATTCACCCTTCCGCTGTCTTTACAGTTATTGGTTGAAAATGCCATTAAACACAATCAGACATCCAAAGTAAGTCCACTGGAAATCCATGTTTATACAAATGAGGAAGGAGAATTGGTTGTTTCTAATACTATTCTGCCTTTAATCAATAAGCCGGATTCCTCAGGAGTAGGGCTTACCAATATTATTGCACGGTACGAAATCTTAGGATACCCTAAACCCGTGATTGAAAAAACAGAAGATAAATTTATTGTAAAACTCCCATTGATATGAAGATTAATAAAGTTTTAATCGTTGAAGACGAAAGACCTAATGCCGACAGATTAAAAAGACTGTTGTTGAAGTTAAGACCCCATATCGAAATTCTGTCTGTAGAAGACTCGATTACTTCAACGGTACACTGGCTGGAAAATAATGTGGTTCCGGATGTTATTATGATGGATGTGCGCCTTGCGGATGGGCTCAGCTTTGAAATATTTAACAAGCATGAAATTAAAAGTGCTGTTATTTTCACTACAGCCTATGATGAATATGCAGTACAGGCATTCAAGTATAACAGTGTAGATTACCTTCTGAAGCCTATTGAAGAGGAAGAACTTGATGCCGCCTTAAAACGCTATGAAACCTTTATGGAATCCGTTCCGGTAGTAGGAACAGCCATCGAAGGACTCTTGAATTACATACAGCCAAAAGATTACAGAAAACGTTTTCTCATCGCTCACAGAGATGGATATAAAACCGTTCTGGCAGAAGATATCCTATACTTTTATACCGAATTGGGAATCAGCAAAGCCATGCTGAATACCGGAGTGGTAGAAAATGTTCCGCAAACCCTGGAAGAGCTTGAAAAACAGTTAGATCCCAAATTCTTTTTCCGTGCCAACAGACAATTTATCATTCACATCAATTCCGTAAAACAGATCTTTAATCATTTTAATGGAAAATTAAAGCTGGAACTGAGGAAACAACCTGATATGGAAGTCATTGTAAGCCGGGAAAAAGCTTCCATTTTTAAATCCTGGATGGATTATTAATTCTAAAAAAATACAGAGGAGATTGCTTTTACAAAGAGCAATCTCTTTTTCTTTTTACTTGTGAAATACATTAGTTTATCCTTAATGATTCCACTCTTATTTCCACATGAAAATCTCTTTTTTGTCACAATTATAAAGGAAAATAACGGTTTTCCTTTCATTTTTGCTATCATACGTTTCACCTGCAATTAATGACACTTCACCCAACTTCTGAATGAATATCCCTATAAGATGAAGTTATTTTGCTCCTGTAAAATTTAAAAACCAATGTTATGAATTACAGAAAAGGATATCTGGTACTTTCACTTACAGCTGCAGTGATATTGTACTCGTGTGGTTCCGGGAACGGCCAGGAAAATGCTCAGCAGATGCAGCAGGCATTGCCTACAGATTTTATCCAGGTGAAGTCCGGAGATGCAGACGTGTCTACAGGATATCCCGGAAGCATAGAAGGACAGGATAATGTAGATATTAAAGCACAGGTGACAGGATATCTGGAAGCGGTATATATCAAAGAAGGACAGTATGTAAGTAAAGGACAGACCCTTTTCAGAATAAATCCATCCGTGTATAACGAGCAGGTAAATACCAATGAAGCCGCCTTGAAATCTGCTATTGCAGCACAGGAAACAGCAAGACTTGAAGTGGAAAAACTAAAACCCCTTGTGGAAGGGAAAGTAGTTTCAGATATGCAGCTGAAAACAGCACAGGCAAGTTATAAAGCAGCATCAGCACAGGTAGCACAGGCACAATCATCATTAGGATCATCAAAGATCAATGCCAATTTTACCTACATCAAAGCTCCGGTTAGCGGATATATTGGGCGAATTCCGAATAGGGTAGGAAACCTTATCAGCCCGTCAGATGCCTCTCCGTTGACAACCCTTTCAAGCATCAACAGCGTGAATGTATACTTTTCAATGAATGAAGCGGATTTTATTGCCCACAGCAGAGCATCGGCATCAGGAAATACTGCAGAAAATGTTGAGCTTATTCTGGCAGACGGCTCCACTTATTCTCTTCAAGGGAAACTGGAGAATGCCAGTGGAAACTTTGACAGAAACACCGGAAGTATTCAGATGAAAGCTGTTTTTCAGAATCCTGATAAATTATTAAGAGCAGGAGGAACTGCAAGAGTTATGATTCACAATGCTCTGAATGGAGTGATTAAACTTCCGAAAACATCTGTAAAAGATATTCAGGACAGATTCTTTGTCTATAAACTGAATGGTAAGGATAAAGTAAAAATGACACAGATTACCGTTTCAGGAAGTACTTCTCAGGATTACTTTATCAAAGAAGGAGTGAATGCAGGAGATAAGATTGCCATCAACAGAATTGATGCCCTTACAGACGGAGCACAGGTGGTGGCACACACAGTTCCTTTGAAATAGTTGTATAACCATTCTTAGAAAATTCAAAAATGTTAAAAAAGATAATAGACCGTCCGGTACTGGCGACGGTAATATCCCTGATCATCGTCATTTTAGGGATTATAGGATTAAACCAGTTGGCGGTGACCAGATTCCCGGACATTTCTCCGCCTACGATTACCGTTTCAGGATCGTATCCCGGAGGAAACAGTGAAACCGTGATTCGTTCCGTGGTAACTCCGCTGGAAGAACAGATCAATGGAGTGGAAGATATGGAGTACATGAAGTCTACCGCAAGTAATGACGGTACATTTTCCATCTCCATTATATTCAAACAGGGAGTGAATGCCGATCAGGCTGCTGTGAATGTACAAAACAGAGTGCAGCAGGCCACTCCGATCCTTCCGCAGGAGGTCGTAAGAATGGGATTGACCACTTCAAAGCAGCAGAACAGTATGGTATTGATTTTCAATATTTATACTGAAGATAATAAACAGTACGATGAAACTTTCCTTCAGAACTATGCGAATATCAACCTTATCCCGCAGGTTAAAAGAGTAAAAGGAGTAGGACAGGCCATGGTATTCGGATTGAAAGATTATTCCATGAGAATATGGCTTAACCCTCAGAAAATGTCCTCGTACGGACTTGAACCGGCGGATGTTTCCAGAGCCATTGCAGACCACAGTTTGGAATCTGCTCCGGGTAAACTGGGAGAAGAATCTGATGCTGCTTTAGAATATGTAATCAGATACAAAGGAAAAAAGAACAAGCCTGAACAATATGAAAGTATTATCGTTAAAAATACAGGAAGCCAGGTTATTAGGTTAAAAGATGTAGCCCGTGTAGAATTCGGAGCCATTTCAAATACGGGAGACAACCTTTCCAATGGGAAAAATGCGGTTACTGTAGCCATCATGCAAACCACAGGATCCAATGCCAATCAGATTGAAATTGGGGTAAACAAAGCGCTTGATCAACTATCAAAATCATTCCCTCCTGGTATCAAATACACCAAGGTAATGAGTACCAAAGAAAGATTGGATGAGGCTACAGGACAGGTGAAATCTACTTTGATAGAAGCATTTATTCTGGTATTTATCGTGGTATTTATTTTCTTGCAGGATTTCAGATCAACAATTATTCCGGCAGTAGCAGTTCCGGTAGCGATTATTGGTACCTTCTTCTTCCTTCTGGTTTTAGGATTTACGATCAACGTACTGACCCTTTTTGCCCTTGTACTGGCCATCGGTATTGTAGTAGATGATGCCATTGTAGTGGTGGAAGCCGTTCATAGCAATATGGAAGGAACAGACCTTTCAGGAAGAGAAGCTACCCACAAAGCGATGAGTGAAATTACAGGAGCGGTTATTTCTATTACATTGGTGATGTCGGCAGTATTCATTCCCATCGGGTTTATGTCCGGTTCTGCAGGATTGTTTTATAAGCAGTTTGCCTATACATTAGCCATAGCAATTATTATTTCTGCAGTTAATGCCTTGACTTTAACTCCGGCTTTGTGTGCCGTGTTTTTGAAAAACAATCACTCAGGAGAAGGTAAAAAAACAAAGGGATTCGGGCAAAGATTTGCGGTAGCATTCAATGCTGGATTCAATAATATGACTAACCGTTATGCAAAAGGAGTACGCTTTTTAATAGGAAGAAAATGGATTGCAGGAGGATTAATTGTAGCCGTTATTGGTGTTGCAGGATGGCTGATGTCAAGCACGCCTAAGAGTTTTGTACCAATGGAAGACGACGGATTCTTCATGTACACTTTAAGCATGCCTCCTGGGACAGCATTAACCAAAACGACCGAAGTTTCCAACAAGATCAATGAAATCTTAAAAGGAGTAGAAGCCGTGCAGGAAAATACTTCCATTACCGGATATAACCTGCTTAGTAACAGTGCGGGACCTGCTTATGCAATGGGATTCGTTAAACTGAAACCCAAGAAAGAAAGAGGTGAGATTCAGGATATTCAGGAAGTGGTTGACATGGCGAATGCAAAACTGGGAGTGATCAAAGAAGGAAGTGTAATGACCTTCAGAATGCCTCCGGTAGAAGGATACGGAATGACGAATGATGCCGAAATCGTGCTTCAGGACCGCATGGGAAGAGATCCTCAGGTTCTTAAAGCCAAAGCAGATGAACTGATCGGTCAGCTGATGCAGGTTCCGGAAGTAGCATTTGCCTACACGATGTTCAGAGCAGATTATCCCCAGATGGAGCTTGAAGTGAATGAAGACAAAGCAAAACAACTGGGAGTAAGCATTTCAAATCTGTTGGGAACTGTTCAGACCTATTTCTCAGGAGACCAGTCTCAGAATTTCTCAAGATTCGGGAAGTTCTACAGAGTGAATATTAAAGCAGATGGAGTTTTCAGAATGGACGAGCAGGCGTTCAATGATATTTTCGTAAAGAATGAAAAGGGAGATATGGTTCCGGTGAATACATTGATTACTTTGAAAAAAGTCTACGGTCCGGAATCCGTTCAGCGATACAACCTTTACAATTCATTAAATATCAACGTGTCTCCAAAACCTGGAGTAAGTAACGGAGAATTGATGGGTAAACTGGAACAGACTTTAAGCAAATTACCATCTGATTACAGTTATGAATGGACAGGATTGAGTCTGGAAGAAAAGTCCGCAGGAAATCAAACAATTGCCATCTTCGGGCTGTGTTTACTTTTTGTATATCTGCTACTGGCAGCTCAATATGAAAGTTATATTCTTCCTCTGGCGGTAATGCTTTCTATCCCAACGGGTATTGTAGGTGCGTTCTTAGGAATAAAAGCAATCGGACTGGATAATAATATCTATGTGCAGGTAGGATTGATTATGCTTATTGGTTTGCTGGCTAAAAATGCGATTCTTATTGTAGAGTTTGCCATACAAAGAAGAAAAGCAGGTCTTTCGATTCTGGATTCTGCATTGGAAGGAGCAAAGGCGAGATTACGTCCGATCATCATGACTTCATTAGCATTTATTGTAGGGATGATTCCACTGATGATTTCCACAGGAGGAATGGCTTCCGGAAACAAATCCATCAGTACAAGTGCAGCCATGGGAATGCTGAGCGGAGTGGTTTTAGGAGTTTTTGTAATTCCTGTACTATACATGTTCTTTCAGTATCTGGATGAGAAATTCTCTACCAAAAAGAAGTATAATACAATAGAAAATCAATTGACAAATGAGAATATTTAATATAAAGAATTTCCTTATTTCAGGCGCAATGGTATCACTACTGATGTCATGTGCCGTAGGGAAAAAATATACAAGAACAGATCTTCAGCTTCCTGAAACTTACAAAGAACATGTGCAGGTAACGGGAGATACTGTGGTACTGCCGTGGAAGACATTCTTCAAAGACCCAAAATTGATAGGCTTAATAGATAAAGCCCTTTCAAGAAATAATGAAGTAAATGTCGCTTTGAAAAATATAGAACAGCTGGATCTGATTTATAAACAAGCTAAGCTGGGGTTGATGCCAACATTAGATCTTACAGCAGGAGCCAACAGAAGCTGGGCTTCCACCAATACGCTTAACGGCTCTTTGAACGAACAGTTTGTCGGTACAAAATATATGGATGATTTCAGCGCTGCCCTGAGGCTTTCCTGGGAAGTAGACATTTGGGGTAAAGCTAAAATGCAGAAAGAATCTGCAGCAGCAGAATATTTTGGACAAAAAGAAAATTTAAATGCCATCAAAAGCAGAATCGTAGTCCAGGTAGCTCAGGCTTATTATAATCTGATCAGTCTTGATGAACAGCTGAAAATAGCCGAACAGAATATTGAATTGAGTGACAATACACTTAAAATGATGAATCTTCAGTTTAAAGCAGGGCAGATTAATTCATTAGCTGTTCAGCAATCGGAAGCGCAGAAAAAAACAGCCGAATTGCTGATTCCTTTAGCAAAACAGAATATTTCTATCCAGGAAAATGCTTTGAGTATTCTTTGTGGAGAATATCCTACCGGAATAGAAAGAGAAGGAGATCTGAAAACAATGATTCCTGAAAACAAATTGTCAGAAGGATTACCTGCACAATTGCTAAGCCGTAGACCAGATTTAAAAATGGCAGAGTTTAACGTAATTAGCCTCAACTCAAAAACCGGATTGGCAAAAGCCGCAATGTATCCAAGTATCAGCCTGAGCCCGCAGATAGGAGTGAATTCCAATAAATTCAGCTCGTGGTTTGATATTCCCGGATCTATTACCAAAGCAATTGCTGCCAATCTTGCTGCCCCGATTTTTCAGAAAAAACAGTTGAAAACAGCTTATGATACTGCTTTAATTGAACAGGAAAAAGCGGGCATCAACTTTAAACAGTCAGTAATGAATGCGGTGGGAGAAGTTTCCGATGCTATGGCGAAATCTAAAGGTTCTTCAGAAAGATTACACCTTTTAGAACAGAGAACAGCTATTCTTGACAAAGGAATCAATGATGCGCTGAAGCTGTATAAAAGTGGAATGGCAACCTATCTTGAAGTCATTACTGCCCAGAATAATAAACTTCAGAATGATCTGGAAGCCATCAACGTCACCCTTGAAAAATTAAATGCTGAGGTAGATCTTTACAGAGCACTTGGCGGTGGAGTACAATAAAATACAACAGGTAAATAACGAAAAGGAAGCTATGTCATATAGTTTCCTTTTTTGCTGTTTATAAAAGACAGATAGAGCTTCATTTTTATAACAGGTACGGAATTTGCAATGAGATGATGAAATTTTATATTCACAAAATCAAGGTGTTATGATTTTTTTTATTCTTTTTTAAAAAAAGTACGCAAGATTTTCAGAAAACAGGATTTATATAGATGAGTACTCGAAAATAATTAATGTTTAACGAAAATGTAATGCAATGAAAAAATTGACAGTACCCCGATTTTTTATAACAGTTTTAATGGTTTTAGTAGGATTTACCCTATACTCATGTAATGATAATGAAGGACCGGATATTCCACCTGTAAAAATAGAAAACTTACCAGGTAACTATAAAGGAAAACTGATTATTGTACAGGGAAATATCAAAAGAGAAGGAGTAAAAGAGTTCAAAGTAAAGAAAGACACCATCTCATTTGCAGAATTTCCAATAAGTGAAATTGTAAAGACTGTGGTGAAAGATCCTGTAAAAGCAGAAAATGCCATAAAAACACTTGGAAAAGTGAAATATGAGGTTAAATATGCTGCAGTAATCAATACTTCGAATAATGTGATAGAGCTTACTTTGACCCCAAAAGCAATGGAACTTCAGATTCCTGTAGACGGTGTGAATAAAAAGACAGTGGTAGAATTTGTTTCTAAGCAGAAAGGATATTATGTAGGGTTGGATCAAACGCTTAGATATGCTCTCACAGCAGAAAAAATTACAGTAGATGGTACATTGATTACTCCTTATGAGGTGATTGATTATAATTTTCCATTCTGTATAAAAAATTAATTAATAGATATTATCATCAATGGATTGCGCCTTATTAAAAAGATGCAATCTATTTTTGCTTGACAGTTTAACATCCCAGTGGATACGGAGGCAGCAGCATTATATGGAAGAAAGTAAAGAACAGATTTTGGTAAAGCACCTTCTGATGAAGGAGGAAGCTGCCTGGAAAGAGCTTTTTGGAGCTTATTCCAGAAATCTGTCCTATGTATGCTCTCGTTATCTGACAGAAAAAGAAGATGTTCATGATGTGCTCCAAAACAGTTTTATTAAAATGTTCCGTTCGATAGAATCTTTTGAGTACAGAGGAAACGGTTCTCTAAAAGCCTGGATGACCCGTATCACAGTCAATGAATCGTTGAAGCATATAAAGCAGAAAGGAAACTTTAAATCTGCTGTAGAAGTAAATGACCTTCCAGATATTCCTAATGAAGAAGAACCGGATTTTGAAGAGATTCCCCGTGAAGATATTATGATGATGATCAGAGCACTTCCTGATGGCTACAGAGCTGTTTTTAATCTGTATGTGTTTGAGAAAAAAAGCCATAAAGAAATTGCCGTACTGCTGGGGATTGCAGAAAACTCTTCTGCATCTCAGTTTCACAGGGCAAAAGGAATGCTTGCTCAGAAAGTAAAAGAATTTAAAATGTCAAAAAAAGCACAATATGAATAACGAATGGCTAAATAATCTGCGAAGCAGAATGGATGACCATGAAGAGGACGTTCCGGAAGGGTTGTGGGATGACATTAAAGATGAATTATTTTCCGGAGAAGAAAATAACAGTATTCCCGGATTTATTCCTGAGGTTCATGAAGAGGGAGCAAAGAAAGAAATGAGAACAAATGCAGGAAACAGATCCATATTTTATCGCGTTGGAGGGATTGCAGCGGCCATTGCATTATTGTTTTTGCTGACCAAAATACTACCCCAGAATGATACCGGAAAAACTCTGTCTCAGAAACCGGCAGATGTGAAAGGAGAAAAGGGAAAAAGTTATGTAAAAACTACAGAAAATGAGAATATTTCAGGCAGTGAAATAAAATCAAAAATAGATGATTTTTTAGCTGAAAATATATTGAACACCAGTGCTTCGGAGAAAACGTTGACACAAAGATATGCTGATAATGGAGCAGAAAATCAGGCTGGAAGCAATCAGAAGATCCAGGATGTCTTCAAGCTTCCGACAGCATCGGAGTCTTTTGAGCAGGAAAGTAAGATCGCCCAGAAAACATCAGTTATTGATGATACCGTGAAAGAAACTATAAAAGAAAAGGTTTCTGATGAGGTTCTCTTTAATCAGGAAAAAGTAAAGGAAGCCTATGCAGAAAATACACAGCGTAAAGCCACAAAATCCAGGGATAAAAAGTCCTGGATGTTAGGTATGCTTACAGGAAATATGGGTTCCAATTCTGCAGAACAGCAGTTTCCCGGCTATGCTTCAATCACTGGAAAAGCAATGAATGTTGATCAGGTATGGGCTACTTCTGAATATCATGATGATCCTTTGACGGCCATATTATTGGCCAATCAAAGTCAGCCGGTAGAAGCGAGAATCAGACATAAAGTACCGGTGACGTTCGGACTTTCTGTTTACTATAATTGGGGAAAAAGATGGGGAATAGGAACAGGGCTGAATTATACCAAGCTGTCTTCAGAACTGCATTCGGGAAGTGACAATAATTATATTAAAGGAGATCAGACAGTTCATTATATAGGAATTCCTGTTCAGGTTAATTATAACGTCATTCAAAAAGGGAAATTCACAGGATATATTACAGCTGGAGCGCTGGTAGAAAAACCAATAGCAGGTAATATTACAACAACTTATGTTGTCGATGATCAAATTAAGGAGTCCTCAAAAGAACGTGTGGAGCCCAAACCTTTGCAGTTTTCCGTCAATACAGCTGTAGGATTTCAGTTAAAACTTATTGATAAAGTCGGAATTTATGCAGAACCGGGAATAGGGTACCATTTTAAAGAAGAAAATGCTCCCAATACCATTTACAAAGAAAAACCTCTTCAATTTAATATGAAATTCGGAATCAGAGTGCTGCTGGATTAAGGCACACCATTTTTACAACACCAAACTTAATAATCTATATATATGAAAACAAAACTAATTTTTTTAGTGGCTGTACTATTCAGCATTCTGAATATTAAAGCACAATGTACACCCACAATTACCAGTGCAAGACTTGGACAAAAGTATCCGGGAACGATTTTATTCTGTAGTACTGAAGATGAGGTTCTTTCCACGACACAGACGTATACAACGTATCAGTGGTACAAACAGGAATGGACATGGCAGACACCTAATAATAACCCATGGGTAGCTATTCCGGGAGCAACATCTCAACAGTTAACTATTAGTGGGAACGATCAGTTGAATTATTTTAAAGTAGTGGTTTCTGAGGGCGACTGTACAGCAGAAAGTCCTACGGCATTTGCAGATGGTTTTGTATATGGTCTGCCGGCTATGATGACCACTTATACGCCTGGAACATATCAGGAAAATGCGGGAACAGTGAATGTCTGCAACGGAGCTTCTGTACAGTTTGATAATATTTTTCCTGTTGTATATGGTAAACATACCTGGTTTAGATGTGTGCCAAGCAGTAATCCGCCGGTAGTGGGGGATCCTTGCATTATCCCGGGAGTAGTAGGAGATACTTATGTGGCAACCAGCTCAGGCAAATACGGATTTTATGCCTGTACGGAATATTGTCCGGATCAGTGTGAGATGTTAGACCCGTTTGCATTTGTGGAACTGAATTTCGGAGATTGGGAATTCTGCAGCAATTTGGGAACAGGAGAGACAAAAATAAAAGATAATAATCTGAAAATTTATCCTAATCCTACGGCGCAGCATCTTTACATTGGGAAAGAATCGGATAAAGTCTATAAGGAAGTTATCATCATTGATATGTCTGGAAAACTTGTCCTGAAGAAAGCGGATCACAGATATAACCAGGCGATTGATGTAAGTGGTCTGGTACCAGGAAATTATATCATTGTTTCTAAAAGCACAGATGGAACAGAATATAAAAATAGATTTATAAAGAAATAATAGGATTATACAATCTGAAGAGGTTAAAAATTGATTGTGGGAAGGAAGAATGGATGTCAGAGGAGGGATGTTCCTTGTATTGAAGAAGAACTGAAGTGATTTATTTTAATACTTTACGCTCATAGATACATTTCATCCTTGTTAATCTAATGACGGTCATAATTACCCCCAAAAGGAGCTTTCTCTTTCTGGCATCCGGCTTCCTGACTCACACTTATTTTTTTCAGTATTCAGACCAATAATCTTTTTCGTTAGTTTTTAATAATGGTTGAGTCGGTACAATTTTTTTTGTACCGGTTTTTTTTATTCTATGATGAGATAAATTCCTTTGTTGCAAGCTTTCCCTGAGGAATTTTCTTTTCAGGGATACATTGTGTTTCTTATAAATAATATAAACTTGCAGAAAATTTTATAAAAATTATTTTATAAAAAAAGATGTAAATGATAAATATTGTAACTTTGTTTGGTTGAAAACTTATAACAAACATATCGGTCACACTCTTATCCTGTGTCTGGTGCTTTTCTTAGTACCGAACTTAGGATTTGCGTGCACAAAGAAAGATATAAAAAAGGATCAAACTTTAGGTTATAAGTGTCAGACAAGCAGCTTATCAGATAAATTCTGCTGTAAACCCGGTTTTTGTAAAAAAGATAAAGACCATAATGACTGCAATGGCAAATGCAAACATAATTCCTGCCGATGCGGAACTGTGATCTCATTAACAGGACTTCCTGTTATGGCCGATCTGAAAATCAAAAATCATTTCAGAGAAGAAATGAAACTTAAATTTAGTTTTACTCAAACCTATTATTCTTCAGGGTTTTCTTCTATCTGGCAACCTCCCAAAATAGGATAATTACCTGGCCGTACAGCCAGAAATAGGTCTTGTCGAAAGCAAACTTTTGTTTTCGGACAATCTGTTGTATTCCAATTATCAATTTTTAAAAATCAAAAAATGAAATCATTATCAAAAATATTGATGGTAATCACTGTATTACTATCATACACCATAGGCTTTGCACAGATAAAAAATGCAAAGACAGAGAAGGTAAAAGTATATGGCAACTGTGATATGTGTAAAATCAATATCGAAAAAGCCGGGAATCTAAAAAATATTTCATCTGTAGAATGGAATGAAGATACAAAAATGGCTACCCTGAATTATGATGCCCAAAAAACAAATCAGGAAGAAATACTAAAGCGAATTGCATTAGCTGGTTATGACAGTGAAAAATTCTTAGCTCCGGACGATGCTTACAGTAAGCTACCAGGCTGCTGCCAATACAAAAGAGAGCTAAAACCGGCCAGTATGAATAAAGATCAGGAGATGAATATGAATAATGGACACTCCAATCATGATCACAGCAAAATGATTCAGGCCAACACTTCTGAAAATAAAAACGAATCTCAGCTTAAAGCAGTTTTTGACAATTATTTTTCTTTAAAAGATGCACTGGTAAATACTGATGCAGGAACCTCATCTGCTAAAGCTTCCTCTCTGGTAAAGTCCATTCAGAATGTTGAAATGGGAAAACTTTCCAATGAAGAACATACCGTTTGGATGAAAGTTTTAAAAGAACTGACAGCACAGGCAGAAAAGATAGCAACTACTAAAGACATTGAAAAACAGAGAGGCACTTTTGCGCTTCTGTCTGAAAATATCTACGCGCTTACAAAAGTTTCAAAACAGAGCGAAACGGTGTATTATCAGCATTGCCCAATGTTTAATAATGGAAAAGGAGCAAACTGGTTGAGTAAAGAAGAATCCATCAAAAATCCATTTTACGGTTCTAAAATGCTTACCTGCGGGAGTGTTCAGGAAACCATCAGCAATCAATAATAAGAAACTTTAATAGACAAATATCAATACAATGAAACATATAATAGTATCAATCATCATATTAACAGCCGTAATTTCCTGCAAAAGATCTCCAAATAAAAACACTGAGCTAAAAACACAGGACAGCGCATCCGTATCTGAAACAAAGACATCATCATTACAGGATTCAGTTGTTTCTGCTAAACCGGTAAGTGCTCAGTCTCAGAAAACTGAACCGGTTAAAACAGAGACTCAAACCCAAAACTTTAGCATTGAACCTATTGTTAAAGATTATTTAGCCCTTAAAAATGCACTTGTTGCAGACAATGACAAAGGAGCTGCCAATGCAGGAAAAAAATTGCTGGCGACTATCAAGAATGTGGATGTGAAAAGTATTCCTTCCGGGAAACAAAAAGAATATCAGGAAATAGCAGACAACGCAAAGGAAAACGCTGAACATATCGGTGATAATGCCGGAAAAATTGATCATCAGCGCGAGCATCTGGCTTCTTTAAGTAAGGATGTTTCGGATCTTATTGCCTTATTTGGCAGTTCACAAAAACTGTATCAGGATTATTGCCCAATGTATAATGACGGGAAAGGAGCGGTATGGATCAGTGAAACCAAAGCCATCAAAAATCCTTATTATGGAAATCAGATGTTGAGCTGTGGTTCTGTGAAAAAAGAGTTCTGAGAATGAAACAAATACTGAAAAGAGTTTTGGTATTTGTTCTGTTTCTTTTTATTGCAATACAACTGTATCAGCCCGCCTTTAATATGGATAAAGGAAAGGCTGTTACAAAAGATTTTACAAGAGTATATAAAATGCCGGCTGAAGTACAAACGTTGTTTCGGAATTCCTGTTATGACTGTCATAGTAATAACACCGATTATGTCTGGTACGATTATATACAGCCTGCAAGATTACTTGTAGAAAACCATATTAAAGAGGCGAAAAATGACCTGAATTTCAGTGAATGGGAAACCTATTCCAACCGGAAGCAGGAAAGATTGTTGAATTCAATAAAAGAACAGATTATAAACAGACAAATGCCATTGTCGTCTTACACTCTAATGCACAGAAAAGCAAAACTGAGTGATGACGAAATTAAAATAATGACGGAATGGTTAAAAGAGCAGAGCAAAGTTTATGAATAAAAATAATACAATGAATATACCTCAGAATATCAACATAAGATTACTTCAGGCGGTTTTGATTTTTTTCTGCTGGCAAGGGATTTTAGCACAGAAAGTAGTACGATATGAGTTGTATGTAAAAGATACACTGGTCAGCTACGCCGGAAAAGAAAAAAGAGCCATCGCTGTTAACGGACAGATACCAATGCCTACGCTTACCTTTACAGAAGGAGATACCGCAGAAATTGTAGTCCACAATCAGCTGAAAGAAAGTACATCACTGCATTGGCATGGAGTATTTTTACCCAATAAAGAAGATGGAGTGCCTTGGCTGACGCAAAAACCTATAAAGCCAGAAGCTACTTATACCTATCGTTTCCCGATTATTCAACACGGAACACACTGGTATCATTCCCATTCCGGGCTTCAGGAGCAGATTGGAATGTATGGAAGCTTCATCATGAAAAAAAGAGAAGATGACAAAACCTTCAGAAAAGGGATTGATGATCTGCCGACCGTTCCTATTATTCTAAGCGAATGGACGGACCTGAATCCGGATAATATCAACAGAATGCTGCATAACGCGAATGACTGGGCGGCCATTAAAAAAAACGCTACACAGTCTTACGTGGAAGCCATTAAGGAAGGTCACTTTAAAACAAAATTGACTAATGAATGGAAACGCATGCTGGCCATGGATGTAAGTGATGTGTATTATGATAAAGTGCTAATCAATGGAAATAACAGTACAGATTTAAAAACTGTGCACGGCAAAAAACTAAAAGCAGGAGATAAAGTACGTTTAAGAATCTCAAACGGAGGAGCCTCTTCCTATTTTTGGTTACGTTATGCAGGAGGTAAAATTACCGTTGTGGCCAATGATGGTAACGATGTGGAACCGGTAGAAGTAGACAGACTGATTATTGCTGTTTCTGAAACCTATGATGTCGTAGTAACTATTCCTCAGGATGGTGTTGCCTATGAATTTTTAGCCACTACAGAAGACAGAACCCAATCTGCAAGTTACTTCGTTGGTAATGGAATCAAACAACTCATTTCTCCTCTTCCCAAACTTAAATACTTTGAAGGAATGAAAATGATGAATGACATGATGAAAATGAATGGAGACCTGAATGATATGGGTATGAAAATGAGCCTTAATCAAATGGATATGAATGTGGTGATGTACCCTGAGATCACAGGTGAAGGGAAGAAGAAACAGGATCACAGCCAGCACAATATGAGTGCAGATAAAGGAATGGATAAGGAAATGAATATGGATAGCAACAGGTATAATGCCAATGCTTTAGGAAGTATTAAAACCCTAAATTATGCCATGCTGCAATCTCCTTATAACACAGAACTTCCTAAAGATGCTCCCGTAAAGGAATTAAAATTTACCCTCACCGGAAACATGAACCGCTATGTGTGGAGTATGGATAATAAAATCTTATCTGAAACCGATAAAATTCCTGTAAAAAAAGGAGAGATATTACGGATCACTATCTATAATAATTCCATGATGAGGCATCCGATGCATTTACATGGTTTTGACTTCAGGGTAATTAATGGCAAAGGAGAAAAGTCTCCTCTGAAAAATGTACTGGACGTTATGCCAATGGAAACCGATACAATTGAATTTCAGGCTAATGAAGAAGGAGACTGGTTCTTCCACTGCCATATCCTTTATCATATGATGGCAGGAATGAACAGGGTTTTTGCGGTAGATGATTATAAAAATCCTTATTTACCAGACAAAAAAGAAGCCTATAACATGCTTCAGAGAGAAAGCAATATGCCTCATTTTATGATTCAGAATGACTTTGCAACCAATGGAAATGACGGGGATGCAATGCTTCAGACCGCAAGATGGAACCTCTCTACAGAATGGCGTTTAGGTTATAATGATATGCACGGATATGAAGTGGAAACGCATTTGGGAAGATACATCGGGAAGATGCAGTGGTTTATGCCATTTGTAGGATTCGACTTCCGTTATAGAAAAATGGGAATTGATGAACAGGAGAAAAATATCTTTGGACAAAAGAACGAAAAAGATACCCGAAGAGCGGTCAGCTTAGGTTTTGTGTATACTCTTCCGATGCTTGTGAACTTTCAGGCAGAAGTATATCATGACGGTATTGTTCGTTTACAGTTGATGAGGGAAGACATTCCAATCTCAAAACGTTTGAGAGGAGGTTTTATGGTCAATACCGACAAAGAATACATGACCGAATTGAAGTATATTCTTAATAAAAATGTAAGTATTCGTGCCCACTATGACAGTGATATGGGATGGGGAGCAGGAATTTCTTTAGCTTATTAAATGATAGAGGAAAAGAAAGATTAATAATTACTCAATTACAAGAATCAGCTATTTAATAGCTGATTCTTTCTTTTAGATCTATAGGACGAATATGCTTTAGCGGAATGTTTTGCTTTCCACATGACTTTTTTCATACAGACAAAAATAAATTATAGAATGCTTTTATATTTATATCTGAATGTAAGCCTGTTACAATTTTAAAAAGGATTTATAAGTAAAATGATATTAATTATAATTAGAACAATTAAAAATAAAATCCTTTTTCCTTTGGGAGTTTACAAGTGAACCTTTAATTTTGCTATTTATAATAATTATAAATAATGAAATTGTATCAGCGTATTTTTATCTTTCTCATTTTTACCCTTACAATTTCCCTCATTAAAGCACAGGATGCTGATTTTACAGTTCAGGGAGCTGTACAGAATCACGCAATGCAGGGATTAAATGGAGTAAACATTTTTGTTGAAAACACAAAAATAAATACAAAAACCGATCAAGACGGAAATTTCAAGTTGAGTTACAAAAAAGGAGAAGCTACATTGGTCTTCAGCCTGGATGGCTACAAAAAACTCAAAAAGAAAATAAACTTCGGTAGCAAAGTATCTCCGGTAATTATTCAGTTAGCTGATGATCATGCGGCTGTGCAAGAAGTTGTAGTACACGGCAAAGGTAAAGTAAAAGCACTGCAAGACGGTGCTTTTACGGTTAATGCTATAGATGTTGCCAAATTGGCCAATACCACGGCAGATCTTAACCAGGTTCTGAACAGAACAACAGGGATTAAAGTTCGCCAACAGGGTGGTATAGGTTCCGATTATAACTTCTCTATCAATGGAATGTCTGGTAAAGCTGTGAAATTTTTTATCGATGGTGTTCCTTTGGAAATGCTTGGAAAAGGAGTGGATCTGAGTACGTTACCTGTAAATATGGCTGATCGTGTAGAGATCTATAAAGGCGTAGTTCCTATCCATTTAAGTACAGATGCTATGGGTGGAGCGGTCAATATCATTACGCCGTCAAGCAGCAAAAATTACCTGGATGCAAGTATAAGTCTTGGTTCTTTTAATACACAGCGTATCAATCTGAATGGACAGTTTAAAGATGACAAAACCGGAATTATCATGCGTATCAACAGTTTTTATAACCATTCAGATAACAACTATCTGATGAAAGATATGAAAATCTGGAATGCTGCTAAAAACGAATATGAGTTAAAAGACCTGAAACGTTTTAATGACAGATATCAATCTGTTTTTGGGATGGCTGAAGTAGGGTTGGAAAACAAAAGCTGGGCAGATTCTTTCTTTGTAGGAATGTCACAATCCGTTTTTGATAAACAGATTCAGACCGGTTCCAATCAGGAAGTAGTATATGGTGGGGTAAAGCAAAACGGACAGGCTCATAATTACTTTATGAAGTATAAAAAAACAGGTCTGTTCAATGATCATCTGGATGTGAATGTGTATGCCGGTTTCTCAAAAAGTGTTCAGAAAGCAACAGATACTCTTATGCGTAAATACAGCTGGGATAACACTTTTGAGCCTTCAGCTACAAGTGAAAAAGGAGGAAGGACTATTATCATGCAGCATGAAGACCGTCTTTACTCACAGGTTGGGGCTACTTACAAAATTGTTGAGCATCACAAGCTTATCTTCAATTATGTACTTGATTACCTTAAGAATACCACATTCAATCAACTTGAAGAGGAAAAAAAGAATGTACCTCCGGCAAAGATGACCAAACAGATCTTGTCTATGGCTTATCAACAGGAGTTTTTCAATAAGCATTGGACTAATATTTTCTTTGCTAAATACTATCAGGTAGGACTTCAGAAAATGGTTTTCGATCCGGTAACCAGAACAGATAATCCGGCAAAAGACAATTTTAGCAGCTGGGGCTATGGTTTTGCTACCACTGTGAAAATTACAAAAGGATTAGGAATAAAAGGATCTTTTGAACGTTCTTATCGTTTGGTAGAACCACAGGAAATTTTCGGAGACGGGGTTGCTGTAACCAGTAATATGGATCTGAAGCCTGAAACCAGTAATAATGTAAACGTGGGTTTGTACTATGGCCACCATTGGGGGCAGCATGCGTTTCGTATAGAAGGGGCAGGGTATATTCGGGATACAAAGGATTTTATTTATACCGTTCCCAATTTATATAACAGTACTTTCAAATATGAAAACCTGTCTAATATCTTTACACGAGGGCTTGAAGGAGAGATCAGTTACCAATATAAAAGACTCCTGAACGTGTTAATGAATGTGAGTTACAACAAAGCTTATGACAATACAAAATTTGCCAACAATAGTGAAGATGTCGTTTCGGCTACTTATAAAAAAGATGTTCCCAACCAGCCCTGGTTATTTGGAAATGTAAATGTAAGCGTGGGTAAAGACGACTGGTTTCAGAAAGACAGCAGGATAGAGCTTTACTACGGACTGCAGATGACAGAATGGTTCTACAAAAACTGGAAATCTTATGGAAATCCACGCAACATTCCGATTATTCCAAGACAAACGCTTCATAACATAGGGATAAGCTATTCCATGAAGAACGGGAGGTATAATCTGGCGTTCGATGTAAGCAACGTTGGGGATGCACTGGCATATGACAACTTCAAACTTCAGAAGCAGGGACGTGCTTTCTATTTAAAATTCAGATACCTACTTAAGTAAAAGATCATGACAAAATATTTCAAAAACAGTATACTTTTAATACTTGCATGTTTAACCATTTTTAGCTGCGAACGCGAACCTGGTTTCGGTGACTCTGAAAGTGGCGAAAAAGACTATAAATATTTTTTACTTTCCGCTCTCGGAAGCTGGCCCAATACTGTACATTACATGACAGCTACCAATGACCTGACAAAAGGTGAAATGGATATTACCAAAGAAGGAGATGAAATTAACTCCAAAGGAACTTACTCCTATATTGTAAAAAATGGCTTTATCTACAACTATAAAACCGATCAGGGGATCTTCAAAAAATTTAAATATACACAGGATAGGCTGACAACTGTAAAAGAAGTGCCTTATACCTATATCAGTGACATTACCAGCTATGTTTGGATAGATAATAATACTTTGGTTATTGTTGGAGATACAGGAGATGGTCAGCATATACGATATACCGTTTTCAATGCTGCTGACCTTAGTATTATCCGTCAGGGTGAGATTGAAGGATTTCAGCCTTTCCCAAATGCTTATAACTTTTATTCACTGGGCGCTATGACCTATATGGATGGACAGATCTATTTGCAATACAGCTTCCGCGATGGCAAATGGCTCACTCCTGAATATTACAATTTTGCTGTAATAGATTATAACACCTTCAAAGTAAAAAATTCCATAACGGATAACCGAAGTTCTGGAGTAGCCAATGGTTCTCCTTATTTCAAAACAACTTTTACAAAAGATAAGGAAGCTTTTTATTATACATGTTTTCCTCGTGCAGGAGCTGGGACAAGTGATATTTTCCTTTTCAGGGCTCTCAAAGGCGCAACTTCGCCGGATGCAGGATATCAGATTAATCTTACCAATCTTGTTGGGAACAAGCCCCTGGAAACAGTTATCGATTACATTGGGAACAATAAAATGGTAGTGCTGTATCGTGATCCTGCATTAGGAGGCAGCTACAATGGTCGGTATGCTATTATAGATATCGAAACGAAGCAGTTGGTAAGGGTTCTGGACGAATTGCCGGGAGACGAACCTTACGAACAAGGGATGTTTGTTCAGAATAACAAATTATACATCGCTGTAAATGCCAGTAAAGGAGGAAACTATGTCTGGATTTATGATCAGCAAACGGATAAAATAACTAAAGGAATGAAGCTTCCCAACAGTATTTCCGGATTTGCCCGTTTTGATAAATTTTATGACTAATTATAGCATATAAATTTCGTAGAAAATATAGAATATTGATTTGATTAAAAGCCGGTTCTCAAAAATTTTGAGAACCGGCTTTTTGTTAAATGATTACCGATTATTCTAAGCCGTCTAAGAGGTTTTATTTCTTTTAAAGCTTATAATTGAATGACAGCGTTACCACCCGGCTGTCCAGATTGTATTTTTGTCGGATGGTAGAGCTGAAGTTATTTCCTGTTACACGGTAATTATTGGTCTTTAATAAATCCGTTACTGCAAGTTTTACGGTTGCTTTATCCTTTAATAATGTTTTAGAAACCCCTAGTGTCAGGTCAAAATAAGCATCACGGATAAACAGGCCAATATTAGATTTTGAAAAATACTGTCCATTAGCCTCTGCTTTCAATCCTTTTGCAATGCTGAAGCTATTTTGTGCGTTCAACGTAAATGCCAGTTGTGAACTGTTGACAGAGTAATTCTGATAATTACCCTTATATTCACTATTGAATACATTCAGCATAGAAGTAAGCGACCACCATTTAAAAAGCTTTGTGGTGGCTGTAATATTGGCACCATACACATAAGACTTGTTTAGATTGTCCTGTGTTTTTACAAGGATTCCTGTGTCTGGCTGATAATTGTATACTTCCGTCATGACATCATTTGTAACACTAAAATAAGCTGATGCAATAATGTATTTGCCCCAGGTATATCCCAATTCTGTTGCGTGGGTAAATTCCGGATTCAGATTCGGGTTTCCTTGCCAGTAGTTGAAAGGATCATCATAAAAACGAAACGGATTCAAATCGAAGTGGCTTGGTCTGTTGATTCTTTTACTATATGAGGCATAAAATCCATGTTGATCATTCATCTGGTATTTGATGGATGCGCTTGGGAAAAGGTTGGTATAATCTCTTTTTCGTTGTTCCTGGGAAGTTTTCTGGTTGATATCTGTATGGGTTATTTCTGTTCTCAACCCCAGCTGAAATGTCCATTTCGTCAGATTAAGTTTGTAGTTGGCATACAATGCATGTATCTGCTCTTTGTATGCATATTCATTACTTGCTTTATCATCATTAATCCATTCATTATCCTGTTGTATAAAATACTCCGAAGGATTATTATTAGACTTTATAGTTGACTTTAATCCTGTTTCCAGATTATGCATTTCGCTGAAAGGCAACGTAAAATCTACCTTAGCATTGAAAACTTTCAGGCGGGAAGCAATGTTGCCTCTTCTGTTGTTGAATTTCTCTGTTCCCAGATTCACCAATACATCTGAAATCTGATTCTGACGGGAAGAAAAACGTGAAGTTTCGTATTCAAGATCCACATCTACCTTATAATCCTTGTCATTGAAGATATGCGTACCTTTTAAATTATAGGTATAATCGTACCAGTTTTCCTTGCTTTTATTATCTGAAAGTACATGAGCAAACAGGTTATCTGTTGGCTGAAATATTCTGTTTTCTCCCTTCGAAAAATCTTCATATCGTCCTATCTTAGCATCAAATAAAGCCCCAATAGTTGTTTTGTCACTAAAAGCATAATCAGCACCAAACTTAAAGTTATTAGAAGTTAAAGGCTCATTGGTCATGGAGTTCTGATCTGTTCTCCGGGTTATTTGTTGAGGTTGCTTTTCATCGAAGAAAACCTGACTAAAGTCCCGTTTTTCTTCCTCGCCACGGAAAGTATAGCTGTAATCTCCGTGTAGAGAGAGTTTATGATGAGTATAGTTCAGGCTCAATCCTGTATTTACTCTGTTTTTACGACCCCTTCCTCCGTTCAGATAATAGTTGCCGCTCAGTCCTTCTGATGAGCTTTTTTTCAGTACAATATTAATGATGCCGGCATTTCCCGCAGCATCATATTTAGAGGAAGGATTGGCAATTATTTCAATATTTTTTACCAGTGTGGAATTGGTAGAACGCAACAGGTTAGCAAGTTCCTTTGCAGAGAGCGAGCTCAGCTTACCATTAATCATTACACTTACTCCTTTTTTGCCCCGTAATGACAGTTCACCTTCTTGCGAAACTACCACACCAGGGGTTTTTCCAAGCAACTCCAAAACTGTTGTACCATCAGACAATACACTATTCTCTACATTAAAAATCATTTTATCAGCTTTTTGCTGAAAAACGGCTTTACTTCCTTTTACTACAATGCCACTAATCTCTGAGATTTTATCTGTCTGTAAAGAATCGTTTTGACTTTCTGTCTGTCCGTAAGCATTCAGGCTCGCCATTAAAGGGAGCCATATATAGTGTTTCTTCATGATAATAGATTTAGGTTGTTGGTTTTTTTTTATTTTTTCTTCCCCACCAGATCATAAATCCGGTTATGGGCAATGAGGCACAGAATAAACTCATGATAAATGCTAAAATTTTTCCTGGCATTCCGAAAAAAGCTCCTACATGAAGATCATACGTAGCATCTGTAGCTCTTTCAGCCATAGGTTTGTCTTCGTGGGGATGGTTAAATAAAAGCTTCCCGGAATGCTCATCGAAAATCATCATCGAAGACTCGGCATAAGTAAACTCTCTATCCTTGATCCAGATACTTAAATTATCGTGTTTGTGATCTGCTTCAGCATGGTCTTCCAGATCAATTCCAAAAGAATAAGCTTGAGGATAATGAGTTTTTACCTGTTCTATAATACGGTCTATAGTTGTTGCAGTCTCCACAGATTCCGGAGCGGTTGTTTTATATTGACTGAAATCTGGAGTAGCAGTGGAAAAGCCATTCAGTAATGCATATACCCAAACTTGCGTAATACGAAATGAATACATAATGCCCGTGATAGCTACAACAATCGCAAGAAAAGAGGCATAAAACCCAAGGATATTGTGTACATCGTAATTTTTACGTCGCCAGCCTTTTACCTTCTCCCAACGGAACCATAGACGCTGTTGACGCATTTTTTTATTTTTCGGCCACCATAGGATAATTCCGGTAATCAACATTATTACAAAGATGATGGTCGATATTCCCACGATAGTACCACCAATTTTATTGCTTAGCAACAATGAGCGGTGTAGAGTCATGCATATGAAGAAAGGATTATTTTTTACATCATATATGGCGAGCACATTTCCTGTGTATTGATTTACATAAACGTTTTTATAAACAATAAAGGTATTAAAGTGATTCCAACCTTCTTCATTGACTTTAATCAGTCCGAACTGATAAGAACGGGCAGGATCTATAGGAATGGTGACTTCATCTGTTTTTACGATTTCATTTTTCAGCTGGGCATTCACAATATCTTTTAACTCGCGTATAGGAATTGGCTTCTTATGCTGAATATCTTTTTCTCCATGAAAGGTTGTTTCCTTGCGCAAGGCAGCGGTAATGTCTTCATTGAAAACAAAAAATGCACCTGACAGCGAAACTATCAATACAATAATACCTGATAATAACCCGAGCCATAAATGAGCTTTCAGAATATATTTTTTGAAGGTTCCTTTGGTTTTTTTATGACCGATCTGCTGCATTTTATGTCTATTTAGTCTTATTAAAAATAAATAAGCCACAAATATAACTTTATTTATATTAATTCTAAACAGAGAGATAACTTTATTTCTCCCTTAAAACCTGATTTTTATTAGGATGTATGCTATCTGAACAACATAGACATCCTAATAGCTTTGAAGAAGATACCTCAATGCTCTTTTATTAATATGTTTTTAAATATGCTTATTCTTATAGAAAATAATTCTTGTAACTTTCAGATTTTCAAAATATTATATTGTTTATTTTTACTTCAAAAACACACCATGCTGATCAAAATTTATGGAAGTGCCATTCATGGAGTGGCTGCACAGACCATTACTATTGAAGTGAATGTAGATACCGGAGGAGTAGGATATCATCTCGTAGGGCTTCCTGATAACGCTATTAAGGAAAGCAGTTATAGAATTTCTGCAGCCCTGAAAAATGTAGGATTTAAAATTCCTGGAAAGAAAATTACCATTAATATGGCTCCTGCAGACCTTAGAAAAGAAGGCTCTGCCTACGATCTCAGTATTGCTATTGGTATTTTAACTGCTTCAGATCAAATACTCGCTGAGAATGTTAAAGACTATATTATTATGGGAGAGCTTTCACTGGACGGAAGTTTACAACCTATTAAAGGTGTTTTACCCATTGCGATCCAATCCAGAGAAGAAGGCTTTAAAGGAATCATCCTGCCCAAACAAAATGCAAGGGAAGCAGCTATTGTCAATGAACTTGAAGTGTACGGAGTTGAAAATATCAGAGAGGTTATTGATTTTTTTAACGAAGGAAAGCCTCTTGAGAAAATGATTTTGGATACCAGAAAAGAATTTCATGAAAGGATTAATGATTTTCCTTTCGATTTCTCCGAAGTTAAAGGTCAGGAAACAGCCAAAAGAGCAATGGAAGTGGCTGCAGCTGGTGGACACAATATTATTCTGATCGGTCCACCCGGAAGCGGAAAGACAATGCTGGCCAAAAGAGTTCCCAGTATTTTGCCTCCATTGACATTGAAAGAAGCTTTGGAAACAACAAAAATTCATTCTGTAGCCGGGAAAATAGGAACAGAAACATCATTGATGACAGTTCGTCCTTTCAGATCTCCACATCATACCATATCGGATGTTGCACTGGTGGGAGGAGGAAGTTATCCGCAACCAGGAGAAATCTCTCTTGCTCATAACGGGGTTTTGTTTCTGGACGAGATGCCCGAATTTAAGAGAACAGTGCTGGAAGTCATGAGACAGCCTTTGGAAGATCGGGAAGTAACGATTTCAAGAGCCAGATTTACGGTAAACTATCCCGCAAGTTTTATGTTGGTAGCTTCTATGAATCCCAGTCCAAGCGGATTCTTTCCCGATGATCCTAATAATACCTCATCTGTTTATGAAATGCAGCGGTATATGAACAAACTTTCAGGGCCGCTTTTAGATAGAATAGACATCCATATCGAAGTTCAGAAAGTAGAATTTGAGCAACTTTCCGAGAAAAGAAAAGGAGAGAAGAGCAAAGATATCAGAGAGCGGGTTTTGAAAGCAAGGGATATTCAGAATAAAAGATATCAAAGCCTCAATATCAGCAGTAATGCCCAAATAGGACCTAAGGAAATTGAAGCCTATTGTGAACTGGATGAAACCTCTTTCAGCCTCATCAAATTAGCGATGGAGAAACTCAATCTTTCAGCAAGAGCTTATGACAGGATCCTTAAAGTAGCCCGAACAATAGCAGACCTTGAAGAATCCGAAAATATTCTGTCCCATCATATTTCCGAAGCCATACAATACAGAAGTTTGGATCGTGAATTCTGGAACGCTTGATTTTTGTTCTATTTAATTGATTTAAAACTAAATACTCAGTTTTATTTTCATAAGTTTAATTCTTATATGTGAAGTTAACATAGTAATTATGTAACGCATAAGTTAAAATATTATGTTAGGTTTGATTACCAAATTATTTAAAATATTATATTATGGAAATCAAATTCATAAATACTACGTAGGAGGTGTATCCCACTTATAAAGGATAGATGAAACAAACTCTTCCTTCTTTTTCGAATAGATACATAACGTTTGAATACGGCCTGCCGTCCCTCTCATAGAGAGGTAGGTTTATACCCTATATCATTCAGTTTTGATAAACTAACAGGAAACACATTTAGTAAATAAACGGTGGTTATCCCTCATGTCTTTATTTTTTAGATGTTTTCTATAATTGAAATCCCACTTTACAAATTTTTAACCCAAACCAAATCAAATTATTATGGCAAACACCATTCCCTCATTAGAAAGTCTGTCATCAGGTTCAACAGTATTATTGTCCTCTGAAGACAGAGAAAAATTACTCAACAGGTTCAATAAAACCGGTTGGGATTATCATCATGAAGATACTTTGGAATCTCTTTTCCGGAAACAGGCTATCTTCCATCCTGATAAGACTGCCGTGGTTTACCAGGATCAAGAGATTACTTACGGAGAGTTGGATCATAGAAGCAATCAGCTCGCCAACCTGTTATTGAGTCGTGGTATCAAAGAAGGAAAATATGTTCCCATCTGGCTGGACCGTTCTTTGGAATGGGCCATTGCGATACTTGGAGTTATCAAAACAGGTGCAGCCTATGTTCCGATAGACCCTGCTTATCCTGTGAAAAGAGTAGAATATATTCTTTCTGATACCTCTGCTGAACTTATTATTACCAATCAAATTCTTGGAGAACTTTTATCAGAAACTGAAAAGATAAAAGTATTTGATCTAAGTAATATGGAGAATCTTAATCATTTATCATCAGAATATCCAGGAATTAATATTCATCAGAATGCCCTGGCATACACAATTTATACTTCAGGCTCAACGGGTAAGCCCAAAGGTGTGATGGTGGACCATCAGGCTATACAACATCTGGTAACATGGCATAATCATCATTTTCATGTGGATCATAGCTCAAAATTAACTCTTGTTGCAGGGTTAGCATTTGATATCTCTGTATGGGAAATGTGGTCTGCTCTTGCTTCCGGAGCCACTATTTTTATTGCTGATAATGAAGACAGAACGGATGCACTTGCTTTACTTGATTATTATGGAAGAAATCAGATTACCCATGGTTTTGTACCCTCTGTTCTGGCTCCGTCTGTCGTTAATTATTCCGGTAATTATCATGATCTGAAACTGAAATATCTCTTTACTGGAGGAGAAAAGCTAAAACCAGTGCTTACTTCAGAATTAAGCTACGAGCTGGTAGATTATTATGGTCCCACAGAATGTACTGTATATGCTACTTATAAAAAAGTGAAAGATATTAGTGGGAAATATGTTTCATCTATAGGCAGGCCGATTGCCAATGCAAAAGCATTTATTTTGGGAGAAAATAAGGAATTGCTGCCTGTAGGAGCTGTAGGAGAACTCTGTATTGGAGGAAATCTTTTAGCAAAAGGATATCTTAATAATAAAGAACTTACTGATGCTAAATTCATAACTAACCCATTCAATGAAGCAGAGAAAATCTACCGTACAGGAGACTTGGCCAAATGGAATCCGGATGGTGATATTGAATTCTTGGGAAGGATTGATAATCAGGTAAAAATTCGTGGCTTCAGAGTGGAACTCGGAGAGATAGAACGTTCATTGATCCAGCATGAAAACATTAAAGAAGCTATGGTTATTGGTAAAGAAACGGAAGGAAGTACCAAATATCTGATTGCCTTTATTGTATTGGCTCCTGGAGCAATAGCAGATATTTCATCAGTCCGAAATGCGTTGAAAGAAGAGCTTCCGGGCTACATGATTCCCGCACAAATTATTTTTATAGATAAAATTCCGTTAACAGCAAATGGAAAAACAGATACGCAGGTCTTAAAAGATCTGGCCGACAAAGAAGCTAAAGAATTGATTTCATTTGAGCCACCAACCAACGAAACCGAAAGAATTATTGCAGATGTCTGGTCGTCTGCATTGGAACGCCCTGTCATCAATATCACAGATAATTTCTTTGACATTGGAGGAAACTCTCTGTTGGTTGCAACGGTAGCGGTTGCTTTACAAAGAAAGCTGGATGTAAAAGTGTATCTGCGGGATATATATCAGTATTCCGTATTGCAGCAACTGTCAGAAGTTCTTATTAACAGGTCCAAAGAGACAAGGGAATCAATCCCCATGGAAGATGTAGAACCATATGTTGAGCTCCAGAAAGATGTTTATCTTGCTCCGGGAACTGTTTTTGCAGGTGGATTTGATCCTCAGCAGGTGGAAAATCCAACAACAATATTTTTAACAGGTGTCACAGGTTTTGTAGGAATTCACCTGTTACAGGAGCTTCTTGATACGACAAATGCTGATATTTATTGTCTCGTAAGGGCTCAGGATGAGTTTTATGCAATGGAAAAAATTGACAGGTGTTTTAAACAATATCATATTCCTCAACATGTAGAACAGAAATCAAGAATTATTCCTGTTATTGGAGATCTGGCTTTACCATCTTTAGGGCTTTCAGAAGAAACATTTACAAAACTGGCTCAACAAACTGATCTGATTTACCACTCCGGAAGCTCAGTTAACTTCATCGAACCCTATTCTTATATGAAAGCACCGAATGTAGAAGGACTAAGGGAAATCATCAAACTGGCAGGAGCAGAAAGAACAAAATGTCTCGCTTTGCTGTCAACTATTTCCGTGTACAGCTGGGGGCATGTATTTACAGGAAAAACAGTAATGTTGGAATCTGATGATATTGAACAAAACCTGATGTCTGTAAGTAAAGATATTGGTTATGTAAGAAGTAAATGGGTGATGGAAGCCGTTGCTGATTTAGCCGCAAAAGAAGGGCTGCCATTGATTACTTACCGTCTCGGATATGCCATGTGTCACAGTAAAACAGGCGCAAGTGCATCTTATCAATGGTGGTCCGGATTGGTGAAAAATTGTATAGAATTCAAATCTTATCCCGCGCTCACTGAGCTTAGAGAAGGTCTTATTACCGTAGATTATATGACGAAAGCCATGGCTCATATCACGAAAAATAAAGAAGCAATAGGGAAGAAATTCAACCTGATTGCCCGTCCTGAAACCAATCTTACTTTGGAAGACTTCTTTGGACTCATGAAAAAATATTATCCTTTCACACTCAAAGACCTTCCTTATAAAGAATGGAGAAAACAATGGGAAGATGACAGTAAAAACCGTTTGTATCCGTTGACCAGTCTTTTCAGAGACAATATGCATGAAGGATTATCTACTGTAGAGCTTTACCAGAACACTTACGTATGGGATTGCTCCAATGTTATTCAATATTTGAAGGGTTCAGGCATTCAGGAACCGGTATTTGATAAAAAACTGTTGGATTCCTATTTACAATATCTGGGAATTCCGGTTGAATAGTATTTTAATAATTGAAAAGCTCAGGCAGAATATGTTTGGGCTTTTAATTTTTGGCGAGCAAATACGTCAAGTTTTGTCGTAGTGGAGAATGACATTTGTATCAGGGCAATGAGAAAGTATTGCTCAGCTTTTAATTAACCGAAAACCTGAGAAAAATAAATGAATAATATTATTGTATTGTCTAAAGATTTTGCAGCAAATGAAAGTGCAGTGGTAGATCTTAGATCCGAGGGATTTACAAACTCATTGAAAGCTCTTACATTTCACAATAAAACAGGACAGTCTGCAAAATTTCTTTGGCAGGGAGATACAATCTATAACAAAGAAAAAGCTGGATATTTTAAGGAAATAAACAATGATCTGGGTGTGAAGGTAAGCCAATATGAAGGTTTTATAACGGTTACCAATGGAGGAGGAGAACAATATTTGGAAGGCCAGCTAAAGCTATAATCAGGTATAGGTTTCTATAAAGAAAAAAGATCAGACAATAAGGTCTGATCTTTTATTTATCTGCAGATTAATTGATTGTTACTTTAATCACATTCTGTACCGCAGGAACAGGATAAAAGTTTCCTACCTTGGAAATAGTCTTATTTTCACTTTGTGGGGTTCCACCAAACAATGCCTGATGATTTCCCGCACCCGGATATTGGTCAATACCAGTCCCGGAATCAAATAATGAAGTTTTTAAGCTGAGGTCTCCTTTAGTATTAGCATCAATACTTTGTTCATTGGCATAGAACCAGTCATTGGAAAAGCCAAACATGGTTGCATAGGCAATTTTATCACCTGGCTCAGCATTAAAGTTGGTGGTTACCTTACTTCCAGGAGTTACAGGCGCATTTCCTGCAACATATACTCCTTTTACATTAGGTAAAGATTTTAAACTGTTTTGAAGTTTGGCTACATTTCCAAACTGGGCAATATCTTTCAGTCCCATTCCACTGTCTAATTTGCCTAATTCATAAATTGGATTTTTATCACCACGATAAACAACCACCAGAGCAGGAGAAAGCCCCGTCATAATTCCTGTATTGGCATTCAGTTTTGTCATCATTTTACTGATATTTCCCATTTGAGCAATATCTGTGATTTCAGGATTGGATAAAGCGTTAGGTGTAAAAAACGGAGCGTTGTTCAGCAGTTGAGATCCGTTATAATTGGAAACTGCCCATACACCGGGAGAAAAAGGAGTTTCGTTGGCTGTTCCGCCGGAGGTATTGGTAATTGTCAGGGTAAATTCTGAAGTTACGTCATTGTAAGTAAGATTAAGCTTCATAAGTTGTGAAGCATTGACATTAGGAACCTGCATAATGGGCTTGCTTTCAACCTGCCCTGTGGTGTCATCTTTACTTCCGTTATCCCACAATCGGACACTTGAAGAAACATCTCCGGTAATAGCATTTCCATTAGCATCAAACAATTTGATACCCGGCTGCTGGGATGCAAAAAACCAGTCTTTTGAAGCTCCATACATCGTTGCAAACATTAAAGCCTGTGCTTTTCCTGCACTGAATTTAATAGAAACAGATTGACCGGGTAAAATAATAGGAGGCGTTCCTGTTCCCTGAAAACTTCCGCTTTCTACAAAATCTTTGGGAGTTACAACGTTTTCAAAAGTAATGGATCTTTGAAAACCGATGTCCATCATCATGTCGTTATTAGAATCACTGCATGAAGTTAAGGAAAATGCAGCTAGAGTAGCTGCAGCTAAAATTGATGTTCTGAAAATAAATTTGTTCATAAAAGTAAATTTTTATAGTTACAATTGATATCTGTAACTATAGTCGGCTACTTTTTGAGATCCTGACAAAAAATATTTTCTTAATTCAATTTTTTTTAAATGTATCGTTTTGAGAGGGAAAAGTAAAGCGGTCTATATCCCGTTTTTCCCATTCAGAATCATCTGGATCATTTTTATTTTTCTGTTCTCTCTTGTTTCCGTTTTCTTGGCTTCTTCAATCCAGCGGATGTATTCTTTTTTGTGAGTATAGCTCATCTTGTCAAATAAGGCTTTTGCTTCCGGATTTTCATTAAAAACAGAAGCGATATCATCTGCAATTTCAACCACTCTTTCCTCCTTATCTTCAGTAAGAGCAACAGAGACTTTATCTCCGAAAGTCTTACCCAATATCTTTCTTACTTCCTGAGTCAGTCCTAAAATATGACAGTTGGATTTCATTTTGACAAGGCTTCCGCGGTATTCAATCTTATCATCAAACAGGGCTTTAATTTTTACCTGTCCTTTTGTATGAAACAATTCCTCTGTAGAAAATGGAAATTCTACAAATGCAGCATTCATTTCTCCGTTCTGCTGAATAATGGCTATGAATTCAATAGGGTTAAGCTTCATGATAAAATATTTTAAGAATCAAAAATAAAAAAACCGTGAAAGTAAATTTCACGGTTTCAAAAATATATCAAATGAGATAATTATTTTTTAACTTTTTTAGGTGTTGTTGTAGTACCTGAGTTTTTAGTTTTTGTATCAGCTGGAGTGTTTGCATCTCTTACAAGCTTCAATTCGTCAACTAATCTTCTTGCACCAGCATATTTATCGATTGTCCAAAGAACAAAACGAACGTCTACGTTGATGGTTTTCTGCCATTCAGGCTCGAATACAATATCACCGCTTAATGCTTCACTGTTACCATCGAAAGCAATACCGATAAGGTTTCCGTCTCCATCAATTACCGGAGAACCAGAGTTACCTCCTGTAATATCGTTGTTAGAAAGGAAGTTTACAGGCATATATCCTGCAGCATCAGCATACTGTCCGAAATCTTTAAGGTTGTAAAGATCAATCACTCTTTGAGGAAGATCGAATTCTTCGTCACCTTTCTTGTATTTTCCAACAAGACCAGTCATATCCGTATAGTAGTTATCCGTAATACCGAAATAGTTTCTGTCATTTCTGATAGGTAATTTATCTACTGTACCGTAAGTTAATCTCATAGTAGAGTTAGCATCCGGATAGAATTTTTTCTCAGGCATAGCCTTCATTAGACCTGCTAAGAACATACGGTTGTTTTTTGCAAAATTATCATCTATTTTAACAAATCTTTCCATGCTTATTTTTTGATCAGCAACAATTCCGTTAGCTGCTTTCCAAAGTGGATCAGCATCAAGTTTCAAAGCATCCGGGTTCAATAAGAAGTTTGTAGCAGAAGTCTTATTAGCAAAGATTGAAGAGTAAGCTAAATTTGAAACTGTTTTAGCATCTAACCCTAAAATAGTAGCAGAAGCAACGTCAGGGTTTTTAACTCTCGCCTGATAAAGACTGGTCATAGCAGCAAGCATTTCTCCTTCCAAAGATGGATTGAAGTTTTCATAAGCAGCTTTGATGGCCGCTTCAGTTTTAGCTTTCATTGCTAATCTTCCCTGCATATCCTGTGCAGCATAAGCTTTAAGTGCAGAACCTACTTGTAATGCAAGGGTAATATATTTTGCATTTCTTGAAAACTGAGAAGCATAGTTTCTTTCAACATTTCTATCAGATACTTGCTTATAATAAGTGCCAATATCTTCTAAAACGCCATTGTATTGATCGTTTCCTGGCATTGCAGCCCACTTATTGTAAGTTTCTTCGATCTTTTGCTTGTCTGAAATTGTTCCGTTTTTCTCTACTGCGTCGATAGTTCCTTGTCTGTTTTTCCAGTAGTTAGCTACAGAAGCATATTGAGAAGCATAGTTAAGCTGAGTTGCTTTATCCTTGTCCATGTACTTTTTCATTACATCCATAGCCAATTTAGAAGCTTCAACCCATGCCGGGTAATCTTTAGTTACCATTTGCTGAATTCCGTAAGAAGTCAGGTAACGGTTTGTTCTTCCAGGGTATCCTAAGATCATCGAGAAGTCACCAGGCTTAATTCCTTTAAGAGAAACCGGAAGGAAATGCTTAGGCTTCAAAGGAGTATTGCTTGGAGAATATTCAGCAGGGTTTCCTGCAGCATCAGCATATACTCTGAAAACTGTAAAGTCAGCAGTGTGTCTTGGCCATTCCCAGTTGTCTGTATCTCCCCCGAATTTTCCTAATGATGAAGGTGGAGCACCTACTAATCTGATATCTTTATAATCCTGATATACGAAATAGTAGAATTCATTTCCATTGAAGAAATCTCTTACTACTACAGTATATTTCCCGTTTTCAGAGTTTTCTGTCTGGATTGCTTTTGTTTCAGCATCAATAACAGCTTTTCTCTCTGCTCCGGTCATATTGTTGTTTAGTTTAGAATTGATTCTTTGCGTAGCATCATCCATTCTCACTAAAAATCTTACATAAAGATCCTTTGCATTGAATTCGTCTTTCTGTTTCATTGCCCAGAAACCGTTCTTCAAATAATCTTTTTCTGGTGTAGAAGCCGCAGCAACTGCACCATAACCACAGTGGTGGTTGGTAAATATAAGTCCTTTATCAGAAACAATTTCACCTGTACAGAATCCACCGAAACTTACGATAGCATCCTTTAAACTTGAATTGTTTACAGAATAAATTTCTTCAGGCGTAAGGTGTAGACCCTCTTTTTGCATATCAACACCGTTAAGTCTTTTGATGAGCATTAGCAGCCACATCCCCTCATCCGCCCTCATCTGAGCAAAGCCCAGTAAGAAAGTGAATAGTAGAAATAGTCTTTTCATTTTATAAAATAATTTTTGTGTCGCTAATTTACTAATTTTTACGAGATTCTGTCCCCGAATGGTATGAAAATGGGATGATAATCCGAATGAAAAAGATACTATTCTCACTTTTTGCAGTTTTACTTTTAGGTGTTGTTTTGAATTGCTCTGTAATGTCGGATAAAAATCCTGCCCTTCAAAGACAATGGATGCTGGTTTCACTGGATGGTTTTTCAAGAGATCAACTGATCGCCAATAAAGCCGAAATGAATCTTACAGGTAATATGATGAAGGGTAAAATTCAGGCAAATGCTTACATGGGATGTAACCGGATGTCTTTTGTTTCTGAATTTAAAAAAGGAGGAAAAGTAAAGTTTTCAAAAGGAGTAAGTACAATGAAAGCCTGTCAGGATATGAATCTTGAAAGCTATTTTCAGAAAAAGATTGAGACCATGACTCATTATTCTATCGAGGGACATTTTCTTACGTTATCCGATGATCAGGGGAATTCAATGAAATTTGTAGCTGCTGACTGGGATTAATAATGGCCTATTATCATATAAAAAGTCCGCATTGCAGCGGACTTCTTTGTTTGAAAAATCTAGTTTGGTTATCAGCTTTTTGCGGTTATTAGCTTTTGAGAGTCATTAGTTTTTTGGAATCGTTTTTTTTATTTCTTCCAGGGTTGCTGTGTTAGGCAGCCCGGTAACTGTCATTTTTGTGTTCCTAGAATTTATAGTATTGTGATATGCCTGTCTGTTGGGGATTGTTTTTTTAATGTCTTCAAGACTTGCTGTATTGGGGAGAAGCTTTCCTGAATTATCTGCAGCTGCTTTAGGCTTGGATTCCTGTTTTTTTACCTCCAGACCTTGATCAGAAGCCAAACCTGTACTTCCTGCATTTTTTTCAGCTCTTTCCTTAGCGGCCTGAATTTGGGCAGCCTGTTGTTCTTTTGCCTGTTTTACAACCAGAGCCTGATCTTCTTCTACAGGAACCGTTTTTTTACTTTCCTGAGCATAAATAAAAGTGCTTAGAAATAATAATGGGATAATATATGCTATTTTCATGACGGTTTATTTTATGTTGACTAATACTTGAATTTTTCCAATCTCTTTTTGGTCATAATCCTGAAGCGCTTTTCCGATTACCTGTCCAATTTTTACCATTTTGATATTGGCTTTCATTGCAACACCTGGTTTGGATGAAGTTACCAACAGGTCACCTCTTTTTATTTTTCCATTCTCAAGGCATACTTTGGTAGGGATTACCCCAATGACTCCCATTGGAGCTTTATCGGAAATGTCAGTGTCAATATGCTCTTCTGTAAGCAGTACACCCGGTTTTGTGGCATATACACCTGCAACAAGAGTGGAATAAGGAGTTGAAGATTTTTCAACAGTTCTGTCTGCTTTCGTTGAGATGACAAGAATATCACCAGGCTCATATTCAGAAATATGACCATTGACATCAAATGCTTCAGCAACGTCAGCACCACTGTTTTGAGTTCCTCCATTAAAAAATCCACGTCCCGCAGAATTGATTCTTGCCACATTCACTGCACCCGGATTTCCGGATCTAAATACAGCAATAGAGCCGTTACTGCGGGTTTCTACTGTAAGAGGAGGGTTGGTATTGGCAGTATTGTAATTCACAAATCTTGCAGCGCGTCCTTCTCCGAAATTAGGAACCCATGCGTAGATCGCACTTCCTGTTCCATCTGCAGTGGTTTCTACACCATCTCCGGTATTGGATGCGTTGGCTGTTATACCATTCCCGTTACCATCTGCAATAGCAATCAGAGCAGGGCCGTTTCCGGCAGGATTACTGGCATGAAATAAACCTGCATATCCTCCTGTACCGGAAGATATTCCATAAATCCCTGCAGTACCGAAGTTGGCAAACTGTGAATTTACTTCTCCCCTCACTGCTGCTGAAGTTCCTGTGGTTCGATCTACTTTAAAATTCCCTGCAATACCATTTCCAATTGTGTTTACTGTTATAACATCACTGGTATTATTCTCATTGAAGATTTCAAATCTTCCAGCTCGTCCGGTAGAAAAAGAAGGAACCCATGCATAGAGAGCATTTCCTGCTCCGTCAATATTGGTTTCAACACCATTTCCGTCTTTTCCTGCATTGGCGGTGATAGCATTTCCGTTACCATCAGTAAGGGCAATCAATGAAGCTCCGTTTCCTGAAGGATTTGAGGCATAAAATAAACCTGCGCGTCCTCCCGTTCCTGAAGAAATTCCAAAAATTGCGGCGGCACCAAAGTTTCCGAAAATAGTATTTACTTCTCCTCTTACTGCTGCACCAACGCTATTGGTATTGTCAACTAGAAAAGAGGCTGCATTTCCCTGGGTATTGTCCGGAATATTTCCATTTCCATTCGTTTCTACCTCAAAAGTATTCCCTGTAGTATTTGTTTGGTTAAAATTTTCAAATCTTCCGGCACGACCAGTACTGTTATTTAAGCCTACCTGCCCGTAAACACCGATACCAGTTCCGGATGTATTGGTAGCAACAAAACCTCTGACTCCATATCCGCCTCCGTCATTACGGCCTACTACAGCTCCGGCGATATCACTGGTAGTTCTACCCACTACTGCTTCACCACCGCCGTTGTTGTCACCTATAACACCCGCGGATGTCTGTGCAGAAGTTATTCCGTGTACCCCAAATCCTGCTCCGGTAGAACTTCTTACTCCGGCTCCGTTTCCGGTGGTAGTAACATTTACAACCGTACCATTTCCTACACTTGATGCACTAAGAGCAACATTATTATTCGCGTTATTGAGGATTGAAATGCTCGCAGGGATTCCGTTATTACTGGTAGCATTAAGACCTGTTCCTGTATTGCTGTTTGCATATACTCCAAAACCATTTCCGGTGGCGTTTCCATAAACTCCTAAGCCATTAGGTGTTGTACCATAAACACCCCATCCGCTTCCGGCCTGGCTTCCGTATACACCTACTCCAAGTCCGCCGGTTCCGTTATTAATACCACGAACCGCTGAAGAAAATCCTCCGGGAGCTACATTGGTAACAACTCCTCTTACTGCTGCAATATTGGAGGTTGTTGTGTTGTTATTACCTTCTAATGATGTTCCATCGCCATCGTTGGTTAATGAAAATAAAGTAGAAGCATTATTAACGGTGTTAGTATAGGGAATTGTAAAACTTCCGCCTCCACCACCAGCGGATTTGGCATACATCGCATAAGGAACACTTAGCAACTGGCTGGTTCCTACTATGGTGTAGCTGGTTCCTCCTGCCGGGTCAGTTTCTGTTTTTAAGTAATAGCTTCCTGCAGGCCAGTCGATGGTGGCAAATGTTCCGGTGAGTACAGTTCCTGTTCCTATTTCAAGGCTGATAAGTCCGTTGGCATTGGTGTTTCCGGTAAGTCTTTCAGAATAGACTGCGGCTCCGGCAGGAGATCCCTGTAATATGCTTGCTCTCACGGCAATTCCTTGATTGACTAGGAGTTGTCCGGAACCATTTCTCATGACAGCCTGATAGCTCATTTTTTCCGGAGCCTGAGAAAGTCCCATAAAGAAACCTGTCAGGATCCAAAACAGTGATAATATTTTTTTCATGGCATTTTATTTTTTAATGATTTTAAAAGTTTTAATATTTTCTCCATTTTGGGTAATCCTGATGATGTACATAGCAGAAGGAAGTGAGGAGAAATTAAGTTCAGATTTTGATTGTGAGATCTTATCTTTTTTTACCAGTTTGCCTTGGGAATCGAATAACTGGTATTCTGACCCTTTGAAACTATTTGACGTAAAATCTAAATACAAATAATCTCTGAAAGGATTAGGATAGAGCAAAATGCCATTCTGTTCAGAAGGGTTTTCAATAGTGGTAAGGGTGATAATTTCGTAAGGCTGCTGAACGCCTTCCAGAACTTGTCCTGTTCCTTTTTCCAGATAGGTGGTCTGACCTACACTGTACGAAACAAAACCATTAACTGCTGATGCATCCAATCCCGCTGCTAAAACTGCAGATTGAGCGTGTAGTATGGGGATGGAGAAGACAGACAGAATAATACAATAAATAGATATTCTTTCCATGGATAACAGTTTTGGTGATTAATAGATATGTGTTTTTCTTGGGGAATTTGGGAAGACTAAATTACCACCTATCTCAATCAATTGGAAAGAAAATAGACCAACGGCAGAAATAATCGACCAATGGCATTTTGTGAATTATAGTTAGATTTTTTAAGGATTAAAAAAAGACAGATTGTCTTTGTAAGTACGGCCAATAGGGAGTTTTATGTGGTGTGTAAGCTCTATTTCATGACAGCTTTTCCCTCGGATAAGATGGCGCGGAACGGCATAGCTTCTGTGTATTCTTACAAAAGAATCAAAAAAGTTTTTTTGCAGAAGATTTCCCAGAGAGTTTAAAATACAGTGATTTTTTTCAAGAGTGATAATTCTTGTATAATCTTTCAGAGCTTCCAGATAGAGAATATCTTTCATTTTAATCTGATGAATATGGCCTCCTTCTTTTATTTTGATACAGTTTTCTCCCACCATAGCATCATAACATTCACATTTTTCCTTTACTTCAAAAAAATCCAAAAGCTTTTCCATGGAATGATGAAAGCGTTCTGCTGTAAGAGGTTTGGTAATAAAATCTAAAGTATTAATCTCAAAAGCTCCGGCAGCCAGCTCAGGATGTGAGCTTACGAAAATACAGGCAGGGATCTTATGGGCTAACGTGCGGAGTTCAAGACCACTCATACCCTTTAAATTGGTTTCAGTAATCAGGAGATCAACAGGAAGGTCAAGATAGGAAACCGCCTTTTCTGCAGAGTCAAAAGTGGCAACAATTTCAATGTTTTGATATTGCCTGATATAATGCTGAAGAACCAGCCTGTCCAGTTCATCATCATCAATAATCATACATCTGATATGCGTAATCATGATATTCCGGAGATTAGTTTTTAATTTAAATATTTAAAAATCAGAATTTTATTACATAAAGTTATTGATTTTTTATATATCATTCGCCAGTAAACTTAAATTTATATTAAAATATGTTATTAAATAAAAATTGATTTTGTTTTTTTTCTGAAAAATATTAACTTGTAAAAATCATAAACATAGACAGAACTTAATGTTAGAAAAGAAAGAACATAACTATGAGAAAGCAGTCTTGGTGGGTGTTATTACCCAAAATCAGGACGAAGAAAAACTGACGGAGTATTTAGATGAACTGGAGTTTTTAGCTTTCACAGCCGGAGCAACCGTACAAAAGCGTTTTACCCAAAAATTAACTCAGCCTGATTCCAAAACCTTTATCGGAAGCGGAAAAGCCATTGAGATAAAAGAATATGTAAAAGAAAATGAGATCGGAACTGTAATTTTCGATGATGAACTCTCTCCTTCACAGCTTAAAAACCTGGAAAGAGATATGGAAGTTAAGATCCTGGACCGTACCAATCTTATTCTTGATATTTTTGCCCAAAGAGCACAGACTTCTTATGCAAGAACTCAGGTGGAATTGGCACAATATCAGTATCTTTTACCACGATTGACAAGAATGTGGACCCACCTTGAGCGTCAGAAAGGGGGAATTGGGATGAGAGGTCCCGGAGAAACGGAAATTGAGACTGACCGTCGTATTATCCGTGACAGAATTACCTTGTTGAAAGAGAAACTGAAGACGATTGACAAGCAAATGGCTACTCAGCGTAACAACCGTGGAAAAGTGGTTCGTGCCGCTTTGGTAGGATATACCAACGTAGGGAAGTCTACTTTGATGAATTCTATTTCAAAATCTGAGGTTTTTGCTGAAAATAAATTATTCGCAACCCTTGATACCACCGTAAGAAAAGTGGTGATTGGAAATCTTCCGTTTTTGTTGACAGACACAGTAGGATTCATCAGAAAACTACCTACTCAGCTGGTAGAATCATTTAAATCTACGTTGGATGAGGTTCGTGAAGCTGATCTTTTGATTCATGTGGTGGATATTTCTCACGAAAGCTTTGAAGACCACATAGAATCCGTAAATCATATCCTGATGGAGATCAATGCTCATCAGAAACCAATGATTATGATTTTCAACAAAATTGATGATTTCAGCTATGAGAAAAAGGATGAAGATGATCTTACGCCTTCTACCCGTAAAAATATTTCTCTGGAAGAGTGGAAAAAGACCTGGATGGCAAAATCTAAGTATCCAACAGTTTTCATCTCTGCATTAACGAAGGAAAACTTCCCGGAAATGAAGAAAATGATCTATGATGAGGTGATGAAAATTCATATTTCCAGATTCCCATACAACGATTTCCTTTTCGAATATTTCGACAACGACGAAGAAGAAAGCAACGATTAATGAAATACCATTTTTTTCTTTTAGTCATCTTGTTTTCGGTTTTTGGATTCAGCCAGAAATCCAAAATTGATTTAAAAGCTATTGAGAAAAGTCTCAGGACTTCCGACTCTCCGTACAATTACGACAAGCTTATTTTCAAATTTAAAGGATATCCTAAAGCTCTGGACAGTATAGAATCTCAATATCTGTACTACGGAAGAAATTTTAGAAACGATAAAATAAGTACATCAGATGATCGCTTTAAAAGTCTGGTAGAAGCCTTTAAACAAAACAATTTTGCGGATTGTATCAAACAGGGAAAAGCTTTGTATGATAAAGATCCTACCAACCTGGATGTACTGCTGATTCTTCTCAGGGCTTACGATTCTGTAAAGGATGGAAATAACTTTATCCATCATCTGAACCAATTCCGTACCCTTACTGAAGGGATAAGAAGTTCAGGAGACGGAAAGTCAGAAAAAACAGCTTATGTCGTCAATTCTGTAGGAGATGAATACATTCTGCTGAATATTCTGAATATAGGACAAGACTACACAAGACGTTCGAAAACTTCTAAAGATGCCATGTTTGACATCTGGGAAAAGGATGGGAATCAAATTTATATCAAAATACTCTATTTGGAACTAACCAATTAATCTTAAAATAAAAACACTTAGTGGAATTATATTATTCATTTTCAGCATTAATCGTATTAGCATCAATATTTGCCTATCTTAACTATAGGTTTTTAAAACTTCCAAGTACCATCGGAATTATGGTAATCGCCATTGTAGTATCAATTTTTCTGGTACTGTTTGGAGAAACGGTTCTTCCGAGAACTTTCGGACATCTTCACAACCTCATGAATGGTATAGACTTTACGGAAGTGTTGATGGGTGCTATGCTTAATTTTCTACTCTTTGCAGGGGGAATCCATATTAATATTAATGATCTGAAAGAACAGTTCAGACCTGTAGTGATATTTTCCACAGTAGGTGTTGTGATTTCTACTTTTGTGGTAGGATTCGGAATGTTTTATCTGCTTCCTTATGTAGGGGTAAAACTTCCTTTTATCTATTGTCTTGTTTTTGGAGCTTTGATTTCACCTACCGATCCGGTAGCAGTTCTGAGTGTACTGAAACAAGCTAAGGTATCCAAATCACTGGAAACAAAAGTAGCTGGAGAGTCTCTTTTCAATGACGGTATGGCAGTTGTGGTCTTTACGGTGATTTTACAGCTGGCGATCGGAAAAGAAGTGGATCTGAGTGTTGAAACAATCGGATTGCTTCTGCTTAAAGAAGCCGGAGGAGGTCTTTTACTTGGAGTTCTGTTAGGATGGGTTACTTCAAGATTGATGCGTGAAGTGGATGATTATATTATTTCCGTATTAGTAACACTTTCTGTTGTAATGGGAGGGTATCTTATTGCCCGTCAAATGCATATTTCAGGGCCATTGACGATGGTTGCTGCAGGATTGTTTATGGGAAACTTCAACAGAAGTTTCAAAATGAAATCAGTTACTCAGGACTATCTGATTAAATTCTGGGAATTGATTGATGAAATTCTGAATGCAGTATTATTCCTGTTCATCGGATTTGAACTTTTGATGATTAAAGATCTCAGACATTTCATGATTCCGGGCGTAGTTGCCATTGTGGTCGTTCTGTTTGCAAGATTTATTTCTATCTGGGGGCCTACAAAATTTACTTCCCTGAGAAGAAGTTTCAGTCCGCAGACGGTAAAAGTTCTGGTTTGGGGAGGAATTCGAGGAGGAGTTTCCATTGCATTGGCGATGTCTATTCCTAAAAGTGAATACAGTGAAATTATTTTAAGTATTACCTATTGCGTTGTAGTATTCTCGATCATTGTTCAGGGACTTACCATTGCTAAAGTGGCGAACCCTAATAAGATTGCCAAAGAAGAGGAAGAGCAGGAAAATATTGTTGTAGAAGAAAACGCTTAAATTGTCATATGAGCATCGTTAAAGAAATACAGGAAGCACTCGCTGTTTTATCCATTCCTGAAAAGGCTGAATTTTTTCCAAGATTCTTCAAAACAGGAAAAGGTGAATATGGTGAAGGCGACTTGTTTCTGGGAGTGAAAGTTCCGGATCAGCGCTCTGTAGCCAAAGAATATTATTCGAAAATAGATTTAAAAGAACTCAGTACATTACTTTCTTCAGAATACCATGAGCATAGGCTGACGGCTCTTTTTATGCTGATTTCAAAGTTTGAGAAAACAAAAGATAAGGCGGTAAAAGAAAAAGTGGTCACTTTTTACCTGGATCATCTTCCTTATGTGAACAACTGGGATCTGGTAGATTCTACCTGTTATAAGATTTTAGGAAGGTATGCTTTTGAAAATCAGAAAGAAAGCCTTCTTGTAGAACTTTCGGAATCTGAGGAAATGTGGCATAAGAGAATTGCTGTAGTGGGAACTATGCACTATATAAAAAAGGGTTCATTTAATCTGACCAAAGAATTCGTAACCAGAAATCTTAAACATCCCCATGATTTGATGCACAAGGCAAACGGTTGGTTGCTAAGGGAAATGGGAAATAAAAATGAAGACGAGCTGATCAGCTTTCTGAATCAGTATTACAAAGAAATGCCGAGAACCTGTCTTCGGTATGCTATTGAAAAACTGGATGAAGATCTTCGTCAGGATTATCTTAAAGGACGAGTATAAAAAATAATATACGGAATAGCACCGTATTTTCCCCTGAAAAAGTACCGGGAAACAGCTATTTATGCCCAAAAAATCAAAGATTATAAGGATTTAAGGTCAGAATTGAGTAATTTTGTGCTTTTAAACCTAATCATGAAAAAAAATCTCAGATTATTTCTTCTATGTATTCCTTTACTGTTTCTGACAAGCTGTTTTGATATTCTTGATAAAGTGAATATAAAAGCTGACGGGACAGGAGAATATACCATTATCCTTAACGCCAGCAAGAGCAAAACAAGACTGGCCTCTATCTCTAAGATGGAAACCATCAACGGAAAAAAAGTTCCTAAAAAGGCAGAAATTGAAAATAAAATCAATGAAGCTGCCAAAATTTTTAAAGCAACACCAGGAATCAGTAATGTGAAAACATCTATGGATTTTGATAGTTACATCATCAAGCTGAGCTGTAATTTCAAAAAAATTGAAAACATCAATGCAGGCCTGGAAAAACTGAAAACCCAGAAAATATTGGGTAAAATGGTTCCAACTCAGGTGTACAGCCAAAATCTTGAGAAAAAGACCTTGACAAGGAATAAAGTCAATACTTTCAAGGCTGATTATGACAAGATGAGTAAGGGTGATAAAGAAGTTTTTAACGATGCTCGGTATACTTCCATCATGCAGTTTGAAAATCCAGTGAAATCACAAACTAATACTAATTACGTGCTTTCTCCCAACAAAAAGGCTCTTAAACTGGAAGCAGATATCCTGGATTTAATCCTTCAGAAAAAACAAATACAAAACACCATTCTTTTTCAATAAATTTCTAAACTATAGTCATGAAATCTATCTTTTTAAAAACGCAAACAATTATTTTCGTTCTCTTTGGCTTTACATTGATTTTAGCCCAAAACAGCATGAAAATTCCTTCCGATGCCGTATTTTATATGGAAGTTAACGGAAAACAACTTAATAATAAAATCAACTGGAATAAACTGAATCCTTTGCTGCATGAGCTCAGCAAAAAGAGCAAAGAAAATCTTTCATGGACAGATTATTCCAAAACAGGAATCAAATACGATGCTGTTCAATACCATTATGCAAGTTTTAATGACTCTATTAAAGCCTATAATACCCATTTTATCATTGACAATAAGGAAAAGTTTCAGGAATTCATTAATTCTGTAAAGAAAAAAGGACAGGAAGTTTCCAGCAGAAAGAACTATTCTTATGTAGATATCAACGATGATATTTTTGTAGCGTGGAACGGAAGCCGTGCTGTTCTGAGCATGATCAGCTATACAAAACCTTATAAGAATCTTTGGGCAGAGGAAGCAGTTGCAGACAGTACTGCTGTTGCAGTGGTTGACTCCGCTTATGCAGAGCCGGGAGATACAGTGTATACAGAAGAACCGGAAAAACCTTTTGATTATAAAGAAGAAATCAAAAGTCTGAAGGATGATATCAAGTATCTGAAAGAAAGTATAAAAGATAACAACAACGAGATTGCAAGAATCCAGAAAGATATCAAATACCTGGAGAAACATCATAAATATCCTGCAGAGAAAGAAACTGCTGAAAATTCTGAAAACGGAGAAGAAATGCCTGAAGACGCTTATGATGAGGAAGAAGAAAAAGCTTTTCAGAAAGAACAGGATTCTATCCGCAGAGAAAACTTCAGGGTTGTTAAAAAGAACGCAGAAGATCGTTTTGACCAATATTTCAGTTCAAATTTAGAAATTGAAGTGCCTAAAGAAATGCTGTCATTCCGAGATGCCAATTCCGATGTTTTTGTATACACAGACTATGGAAGGATTGTAAACGAAGGAATCTACGGAAAGATGACGAAGTACTACGGCTACGGACAGTTTTTCAAAAACATGTACAATTCCAACTATGCATACAATCTGTACTTTGACAAAGATAAAGTAAGGCTGGTTAACAATTATCAGCACAAAAATGCTGACATTCAAAAGAATATTTCTGCCATTTATAAAGGGAAGAAAAACAAAAAGCTGCTGGAGCTGATCAATGAGAAAAGTGTTGGTTACTATGCCATGAATGTAAATGGGGCAAAATGTTTTGATATGATGTACAGTCTTCTTCAGAACTCTGGAGAAAATGAGTACAAAAAAGAAATGGAGCTGATTATGGAAACCATGAAAATTGTACTGGATGAAGAAGCAATTACCAAAATTGCACCAGGAAACGGAATCTTTGTTTTGAATGAATTGAAATCCAAAACCGTAGAATACACCGATTACGAATACGATGCTGATTTCAATGAAAAAGAAGTAAAGAAAACAAAAGAAATAGCTGTTCCTAACTTCACTTTCGCTTTTGCAACAGAGAATGAAGGGTACTGGAATCGTATTTTTGATTTGCTGACAACCAACAAAAAACTGTCTAAGAGATTCTCTAAAAAAGGAAACCTTTACACCTTTAAAGAAGAGAAAAACGGAGGATATGTAGATCAGTTGTTTTTTACTGTGAAGGATGGAGTAGTGTATCTGATGAGTGCAGCAGATAATAATTTGCCGGTAAACCAATCTGATATTTCCAGAAAATGGGCCAAAGATTCCGCTAAATATCCATTGTCCGGCAGACTGGATATCCAGAAGCTTTTAACAGGATTAGATAAAGAATTCAAAAGTCCGAAAGAAAGAAAAACATTAGAGGCGATCAAAAAAAATGTAGGAGAGTTGTATTATAAAACTGAAGTAAAAGGAGAAAGTATCCAGACTGAGATGAACTATAACATCAAAGATTCTTCAGAAAACAGCTTAATGTATTTCTTTGATATATTCGATCAGGTTTTTAAAGCTAAAGAAACAGAAAAGAAGCCTCAAATTTTATAGATGAACAAAAAGAAGATTATTGTCCCGTTATTTTTATTACTGGCTGTTGCAGTATATTTTGTAGCTTTTCACAAAGATAAAAGCCTTCAATATATTCCTGATAATGCAGATGCAGTCGTCTTAATCGACACAAAGAAATTAACGGGGCAATACCTCTTCAGCTTAGTAACCCATCCTTCAAAATGGTCCGGAAGCAAAGCAAAAAGTAAAACCTCCGGTTCATTGAAAAATTCAGGGATCAGAATTCCGGATTTTCTGCAGATATTCCACGTTAAAGACACTGAATTTTCAGAATGGTACAGCGTTTTAGAGCTTAAAGATTCGCAAAAATTCATCACCTATTTAAAGAAACAAAGTTTTGTTGCTAAAGGAAATAACCGTTTTCAGAAGGAGCAGTTTTTCTTTATGATAGAAGGAAATTATTGTATTGTAGGAACTTCAGATCATGCTTTTGAAAACCTTCAAAAAAAGCTTCTTCAGAATTCTGTACACCATGTTTGGGAGGCAGACCGTTTTATTCAAAATACATCGGGAAGTATTTCATTCATTTCAGGCAAGAAAATTCACAGCTTTTCTATTGAGTTAAATGATGACGAAATTGAGATCAGAAATAACTCAGATCTTGAGACTTTTAATACAATTGCTTCTAAGCTTCAGAAAGGAAATCAATTTCTGGAACTGGAGCTGGACAAGGAAAACATCAGAAACTTTACCCGTTTTTTTAATAAGAGTATCGCAGATTCATCACAGGCTGTTTCCTTAAAAGCCACTGCAAATCTAGAGCAGGCCAATGATACTATTATCAGTTATGAATATGATGATAATTTCAATGAAGTTGAAAAGAAGACCTTCCAAAAAATTACCCAACCGAATTATACCATTGATATTGTAAGTAGTGATCCCGAAAAGACCTGGGAATACTTTCAGTCTAAAAAGTGGATCAATGAAGATAATCAATTCACGGCAATTCCTTTTCAACCCAACGAAATCAAAAAGAATAATAAAGGGGTTATCATAAAGTCAACCCGAAAATCCGTATCATTATCTCCCCAGCTCAAAGAAAATTACCTGCTAATCAGAAATAATGCTTTGTTATATTCCTCTTTGAAAACATTGAGTAACACTGAGAAAAGGATCATTTCTGACATCGATTACGTATTGTATGGGAACAAGGCTCAGAATTATTGGATAAAAATAAAAGCGAAGAAAGGAGAATTACCATTAATTTTACGGTGGTAAGCATAGAAACAGAATAAAATTTTCATTAATGGCTCCATCAGACATTGCATTGCTCAAAACTTTTACTCATTATTTTTTACATCTCGTTTTTCCGGTCTTTATTGCATTGGTTTTTTATCGTAAAAATTGGAAAAAGGCATATTTTATTCTTCTTGCTACCATGCTGGTAGATCTGGACCATCTTTTTGCCAATCCTATTTTTGATCCGACAAGAGGAAGCATAGGTTTTCATTTTTTACATTCTTATTATGCCATTGCGGTGTATTTTTTGCTGCTGTTCTTTAAAGGAAATATAAGGATTATAGGAATTGGGCTTCTGTTTCATATGTTTACAGATTATCAGGACTTTAACTTCTGGCCTCATTAAAATATCATTAATATTTTCTTTTAATATTGAAATTATTATAGATTTTTTGTATTTTGTAGTCAAGATATGAGACTAAAAGAACTTTTACATTATACCTATATTTTTCCTATTCTGGCGGTAGGATACTACTTTTCCGGATTGATGGGAAGTGGTGTTCTTTATGATATCCTTGCCGGTATTTTATTAATCGGAAGCGTTTTGTCAGCAGTGCATCATGCTGAAGTTGTAGCTCATAAAGTAGGGGAGCCTTTTGGAACCATTATTCTGGCACTTTGTATCACCATTATTGAAGTGGCACTTATCATCTCGCTGATGGTTGCCGGCGGAGATCAGGCGATCACGCTGGCCAGAGATACCGTTTTTGCTGCCGTAATGCTTATTCTTAACGGAATTTTGGGAATATGTATTTTGGTAGGTGGCGTTAAATATCATGAACAGTTCTTTGCAAGAACTTCAGCAACTACTTATCTGGTGAGTATTGTTTCCATTCTGGTACTTACCCTAGTTCTTCCCAATTTTACTTCAAGTGTCAACGGACCATTCTACAACGAAGCTCAGCTTATTTTTATATCCATTGCATGTCTTGCCATTTATGGGGTTTTCCTGATGGTGCAGACTGTGCGCCACAGAAGTTATTTTATTGTTCCTGATGAGCATCCTGAAGAGCATTATATTCCTTCATTACCTAAAACACTTATCAGCTTTGTCTTTTTGGTGATTTGCCTTGTTATTGTTGTACTTATGGCCAAAGGATTGTCTGATACAATAGAAGGAATGGTGCAAAGTCTTGGAGCTCCAAAATCTCTGGTTGGTGTAATTATTGCTGCTGTAGTTCTTCTTCCTGAAGGCGTAGCAGCGATCCGTGCAGCAAGAGCCAATCAAATTCAGTCCAGTTTGAATCTGGCATTGGGTTCAGCTCTGGCAAGTATCGGTCTCACTATTCCTGCGGTTTCAGCGGTATGCATTATGTATGATATCCCACTTGTATTAGGATTGGATAAAAAAGACATTATCCTGCTTTCTTTATCCGTATTTATTGTGATGCTATCTTTAAGTCGTGGAAAAACAAATATCCTGTACGGGACTGTTCTGTTGGTGAATTTGGCAGCCTATATCTTTACGGTAATCGTTCCTTAAAAAAGCAATTATTATTTGATCAATTCTGGAATTTTTTAACTCGTATCCCCACTCCCCACATTGCATTATAATCTTCTCGCCAACTCCATTTTGAAAGCCATCAGTTTGGCTATATTCTCGGATTTATAGATTGCCATATCGGCATTTTCTCCTACGAAATTTTCCTCAATAGTAGTACGCCAAAGCAGCAGCCATCTGTCAAAGTGTTTCTGCTCCATAGCCTGTATCTCATTAATCGGGAAGTGGACACCCATTGGATTTCCTTTATAGCTCATCTGCCCAAAAAGAATAGATTCCCAGAAAGAATACATTTTAGGAAGATGTTTGTCCCAATCTACTTTAGCAATATCATTAAAAAAGAATCCAATGGTTTCATCTTTAACAACTTTGTTGTAAAATGAATTGACAAGGTGTTCAATATCTTCTCTTGATTCAAGCTTTTTCATAGTTCAAAGTTAGTACAATTCGTATTAAAAATTCCAGTCGCGAAATTGATAAATTTCATGTAAACAGTATTTTAGAGTACAACGTATTATAAAATAATGGAAAATTGGGAAAGATTAAAATTTGATTAATTCGCAAAAAAACACCTCAAAGGAATTCATTTTTTGTAAATTTAATTATTAAACACTAAAAAAATTATTAAAATGATCAAAAAAATCAATTCTATTTGTATTCTCTTACTGATGTTTTCAGTATCATGTTCAAGGGATGAAGTGAGTGCTATGAATGATGATTCAGAAAAAGTAAATTATTCTGAAGTAAAGAAATCACAGTTTACTGAGACAGAGATGCTTCAGCAAGGCTGGAAAATCGTAAATGACTTTCAATTGCCATGTAATAATAGTTTTAGGACCAATTACAGTTCATCTAATGAAGAGCGCGAAATCCCTTTCAAATCCAATCATCTGAAGGATATGGGATATGATATTAGTTATTCCGGTGAAAGGACGAGATTGAAAAATGTTTTTGCTTATTCTGGTCAGGTTCCGGACGGAATTATATTTAATCCTGACCTTTCTGTAGACGGAGATGTACGGAACACGGCTCCTAATCCTGATGTTTCCATTGTTTTAGGAACTCCTGAGGTATCCATAAAAACTGACGGAGTAGATTTACCGGATAATGCTTATACTACAGAAGCCATTAATAATGGGGACAGAGAAAGTGAAATTACAGTAACCTATTCTTATAAAAAAGGATATTCTACTTCCTGGAAGCGGACTGTTTCAGGTTCATTTGAAGTGGCAGCATCAGTATCCGTTGATATTCCGTTAGTGGCAAAAGCTTCTGCAAGTACAAAAGTAGTTGTGGGAGGAGATACAACGGAAGGTACAGAAAATTCTGAAGAAATTACTGAGACCAGCAGCTACAAAACCATTGTTCCTGCTCATTCTAAAAAATCAATTTCTGTCCTGACGAAGTTAAAAGGATCATCTGTTGAATACTTTGTACCTATGAAATTAAAGGGAAGATTGCAGGCCAATTTTCCTTCTCCGGTAGATGGACATTATTATTGGGCTTTTCCTATTGAAAGCTTCCCTAATTTTCTTTCTAATATACATGGAGAATCAGGAGTAGTAAAATCTGTCAGCAATGTAAGTGTTACTGTACTGGAATCACCGGCACAAAAGATATAGAATTACTCTTATCAAAAAAGGAAAAGTAGAGTGTTACTTTTATTTTTTGTCATTTTAGCGGCTTAATGTATAGCGGATTCGGGACAGAATAATTCAACTGGTGGTGTATAATTAAAAACAGGTAGGTATAAATTTTTGCAATTATTTTAATTCTTAATTTTAGAAATAAAACTTTTAGTATGATGTATAAGTATTTGGTAAAGCTATAATAGAAAAATGATCTGGCAGCTAATATTTGCCCTCAAGATGATTTTCACCGAGAGTTTTTTGATGAAATTTTTTATAGAAATAGAATAGGATAGGCTATAGAAAGATCTAATGCATGACGCGACAGCTTTCGTTCTTTACTCAATCATTTTGACACAGCAATATCACGTTGGAAATCTTTCTATTACATGGCTTTTATGGTAATTAGCTTTGAATAAATTTTATTAATCAAAATTACAACAAGATGAAAAAAAATTCTTTTACTCTTTTATTTCTATTCTTTTTACAGATAGTTTTTGCTCAGCAATATAAAATGCCAGTAGTTTATGCAAGTTCATTACAACCAGCAGAACCTGGACAGGAAGCAGGAATGTGTAATGATAATAATGTAAATACACTTTATCATTCCCGGTATAATTTGAGTACAGCACTGCCGGATCAGTTAAATTTCAAATTTTCCAGTCGGGTAAAAAGTGTAAAAAGGTTGGTATACAAACCCAGAACAACAGGCCCTAATGGAATATGGACCAGTGTGAAGATTTCCTATTCTACGCAATCCAATCCTTCTGTTTTTATAACAGCAACCGGAGTTATTTCCTGGGCATCTGATAATATGGCAAAAACAATAGATTTGCCAACAGCAATTGTTCATCCAGATGTTATTAGGATTGATGTTCTAAGTGCTCAAAATAATTTTTCAAGTTGTGCAGAGATGGAGTTTTATTCTGAAGAACAGATGGATCCTATACAAACAGAATGTACACTTCCAACCAATGAGTTTTCAGCGTATGCGGATATCCCTGTGTTGCCGCAAGTGGCAGGGTCTTCGGCTTCAAGTTTCCAATCGGGAGAAAATATAGAGAAATCCTTTGATGGTGACGTCAATACGCTTTATCATTGTAGCTGGAGTGCAACAGCAGCCACTTTTCCTATTTCTCTGATTTATAAGTTTGATGGGCTGACATCTATGAATTATTTAAGGTACACCCCAAGACAAGATGGCGGGCCAAATGGCCTTTTCGGAAATATAAAAATAAGTTATAATACCATTTCTAATCCTGCTTATGTTGATATTGCTACTCAAAATTTTGGACAAACGAGTACCATTAAAACTGTAGTTTTTCCTTCTGCAATTACTCCTTTAAATATAAAAATTGAGGTTCTGGATGGCAAAAACGATTTTGCCAGCTGTGCTGAAATGGAGTTTTTTCAGGCCAGTCCTAATAGTTTTAATCCTTCAGCTTATTCAAATATTTTTAATGATACTATTTTCAGTACTTTAAAACCAACTGTAACCCAACAGGATATTGATGCAATTTCCTCACCTTTCATTAAAGGGTTAGCGCAGTGCTTATTTAATAATACCTACAATAGAAAATACAGAGTTCAGACTTTTAGCGCATATAAAACAATTGAATCAATAAACAATCAGTACAAAATAGCAAATTACAACGGCTATGAAAACCCAACAGGAATTACGTTTCAGAAAAATACAACAGCCATTATTTTTGCAAAAGATATTACAACTACAAACAAAGTTTATTTAAAAGTAAGAGATTTTGCTACTGAAGGTTCTTCTCCTGAAAAATCTTATGAATTGAAAAATGGGCTGAACATTATTAATATTATAAATGCCGGACTCGGGTACATTTCATATTATACGGATGATGTAAATGCATTGCCCATATCGGCAAATATCACAGCAGGGATTGTAAATGGCATATATAAAAAAGGTACAACGTCTGCAGAATGGATTGAAATGCTAACTAATGATGTATATCCAAAAATTGATATAGAAGGGTATTATACGAAACTGCTAATTGATAAGTCTGTCGTAAGCAATTTCCATTTCACTACAGCTCAGCCTTTAATCGATAAATACGATGCAATTGTTAAATCTGAGAGAGAAATGATGGGCTTTTTTAAATTCAATAAAAATCTTAAAAACAGACAGCTTGTTTATACAGAATCTTTAGGAGGATGGTATGCAGGAGGCTTAGGAGCTCATCTAGATCTTACTTGGGGACTTTCAAACTCTACTTCAGCAACCGGACTGGATTTTTGGGGTGTAGCTCATGAATTAGGCCATATCAATCAGGTAAGACCCGGCTTAAAATGGGTTGGAACAACAGAAATCACAAATAATATATATTCACTATGGGCATATTACAATTTGTATTCACCAACAGGAGCCAACAGATTTACTAGATTAGAAGGTGAAATTGCTGATAAAACGGCCTTTCCTAAAGTGGTAGGAAACAGATTTGGAGAAATTATTATTCAAACCCAAATTAACGGGAAGAGTATTATGGATCAGTTCAGAACAGATTATGTGAATCCTGCTGACGCAAATTTCAGAAGCCTTATTCCGTTTTGGCAATTAGAATTATATTATCAATTGGCGGGTGCCTCAGAAAGTGCTTCCACGCTTGCATTTGATTCAGATATGTCGGATGAAGAGACACCTACGGTTACACCTGCCGTTCCCGGAGTAGATTATGCACATTGGTTTGCTATAGTAGCCGAGAAAGTAAGAAATACAAACGAAACCCAGCTTACCCAAGGGCAAATGGTTATGAATTTTGTGAAAAATACCTGTGACGCTGTGCAGGAAGACCTTACAGATTTCTTTACCAATACAGGGTTTTTAAAGCCTATTAATGCCACAATTTCAGATTACTCAAACGGTCAGCTTACGATTACACAAAGTATGATTGATGATGTGAAAACCTATGTTTTAATGAAGGAATATGCAAAACCGATATCTCCTGTAATTAATTATCTTTCGGCAAATAGCGTGAATGCATATAAGAATCTTCTGCCTGTTTCAGGAATTACAGGAATTGGGGCTCAGGTTGTAAACAATGCACAAGGTCAATTTTTATTGGTAAATAATTCTAAGTGGAATAATGCGGTTGCATTTGAAACTTATGATGCAGGTAACCAGCTCATCAGTGTTTCTATTGTGGGAACGGGAGATACTACATTGGCAAATACATATGTTGATTTCCCTTCTAATGCTTTGAAAGTTTATGCAGTAGGATATAACGGACAAAAAATTCTTGTGTATCCGGCAAATACTTTAGCTGTTAAGGATAGTAAGACAAATAATAATGAATTTATTGTTTATCCGAATCCTTTAAAAAATGGACAAAAACTGGTTATTCATATTAAAAATTCAAGAGAAAATTTGAATGCAGAATTATATGATATGGCAGGAACATTATTGATTTCAGCAAAAGGTTCTTTAAGTGAAATAAATAAGGAAATTAATGATAAAATAAAAGATTTGAAAACTGGAATTTATGTTATTTCAATAAATGATGAAACCAATAAATATAACTCTAAGATTATTAAAGAATAATATTTGTAATTAATTTGCCGAAATTTGATATTATCCAATTGGACGCACATTAAAAACTATTACGTAATTGAGATTTAATTAAGATGATATAAACAGCAGGAAATTTTGAATTTCTGCTGTTTTTTTATTCATTTTGAGTAAAAATTTTATAGAAAGTCCATAGTAAAATCATCTATCATCTAATAAGTAATTTTAAAAAATGATTACTTAAAAAATTAAGCATCATAATGCGTTCTATTCTTACCTTTACCTTTTAAAATATCTGTATGCTGAAAGAAAGAGCTAATCATCAACTGGCTTATTGGTAGAGGAAAATCATAATATAACAAAGTCAAAATGATTAAAAAATGACAGGAGGATTCAGAAAAAAGATCCGTCAGAAAAATGCGGAGAACAGTGGTTTCGGAACCAATGCCTCAGGAAGGTTCATCAATAAAGATGGTCTCCCGAATGTTCAGAGAAGGGGTGTGAATGTGTTCAACAGGTTAAGCTGGTATCACACCATGCTGAATTTATCCTCATTTCGATTTATTTCTTATTTGGTTATCGCTTATATTCTCATTAATCTACTGTTTGCCATGATCTATTACCTGATTGGGGTAGAGCACCTTACAGGAATAGATAAGAGTGATCCACTCAATGAATTTATTGATGTCTTTTTCTTCAGTTCTCAGACATTCACCACGGTTGGATATGGGAGAATCGCTCCGGTAGGATTTTTGGCAAGTCTTGTAGCAACTTTTGAAGCTTTTCTGGGATTGCTTACCTTTGCCATTGCAACAGGACTTTTTTATGGAAGATTTTCAAGACCTCGTGCATACCTTAGATTTTCTGATATTGCAGTTATTGCTCCTTTTCAGGAATCTTCAGCATTGATGTTCAGGCTTGCTCCCTATAAAAATAATGCATTGACGGATGCAGACGTAATTGTTACTGTAGCCATTGAGGTTATGGAAAATGGAGTTGCCAAAAGTAATTTTTACAGACTTACCACGCAGATGAGTAAGATCAATACTTTGGCTCTCAACTGGACTGTAGTGCATAAAATTGATGAAAACTCTCCGTTTTACGGTTTTTCTGAAGAAGATTTTAAAAATACAGATATTGAGCTTATCGTACAGGTACGCGCATTTGACGAAGTCTTTTCAAATACGGTGGTTCAAAGATCGTCGTATACTACAGGAGAAATTGTATACGGAGCTAAATTTGTTCCGATGTATTATCCAAACAAAGAAAATCTTTCAACGGTACTGGATCTGGATAAAATTAACGAGTATAAAAAAGAAGAACTTCCGGAGTCCGTGAGAAACAAAGAATAAATGGATTTAGATTTTTATAAAAAACAGGCGATACAAAAGCAGAAAGAACACAAGAAATTTCTGGACGGATTAAAGAAAAAACCGCCCAAAAATCTCGATTATATAGTGCAGGAAACACATGATGAAGTTTTTGAAGAAATAGACTGTTTGCAGTGTGCCAATTGCTGCAAAACAACGGGACCTCTCTATACCGAAAAAGATATTGAAAGAATTTCCAAACATCTTCGAATGAAGTTTGCAGACTTTGAAGCAAAGTTTTTAAGAGTAGATGAAGATAATGATAAAGTATTACAGAATCTTCCCTGTTTTTTTCTGAACAACGATAATACATGTTCTATCTACGATGTAAGACCAAAAGCCTGTCGTGAATATCCTCATACAGACCGTAAAAAGATTTATCAGATCAATAATTTGATGCTGAAAAATACTGTTATCTGTCCTGCAGCATTTGAATTCGTAGAAAAAATGATGAAGAATGTGACGAAGTAAACCTAAGGCGGGGAGCTGGATGCTTGAAGCAGGAAGTCTTGATAATAGACCATTTCAGCTAATATTTTCACTGAAATAAACTTCCAGTTTCCAGCATCTCGCTTCCAGTCCAATCATCTGAACTGATTTTTGCAAATTCCTCTTAAATAATTATAAAGTACGTTAAATAAGTCTTTTACACATAATTTTATAAATGATGACTCGTTTAAGTTAAACAATCATTTAAATATTACATTATGAAAAAGTTATTTTTAACGGCAGCGTTTACATTAGTCGGAGTAATCGCAGTATCAGCACAATCAACACCACAAAAGCCGGCCGATACTTCTACTAATAACACTACGACAACTCAAACTCAACAACCGAATACACAGACTACAAGTCCTTCGGATCAGAAGAATCAACAGGAAAAATCACCTGCAACTACAATGGAAACTGCACCTGCAACGGATCCATCAGTAAGTACAACGCCTACTGATGCCACTAAACCTGCAGATGCTCCTAAAGAAGAGAAGAAAGACAAAAAGAAGAAAAAGTAAAAGCACTTTAGCAAACACTAGTCGGAATCCTGAAATCTTGTATTTCAGGATTTTTTTTGTTCGATTTCTTTTGTTTTGAACCGGAGGATCTTAGTGATCAGATCCAGTGGCAGATTTTCAGTGATTGGAAATTGAACGGCCCCTTTTGAAAATTTATATTTTCTTTCTTTAAAATCTTTTTCAAAATTACGGATACCTTCAGCTCCGGGATAGAATCCGATATGTTTTTTATATCCCGCAAAATAAATTAATGGTTTTCCTTTGTATCGAAAAGCAGGCATCTGATATCCAATATATTCTTCCAAATCCGGAATCTGTAAATGGATGGCTTTTCTGAGTTCAATCAATTTTTTCTGTACTTCTATCGGGAACAGAAGAATGTATTCATCAATATTTTTAAAGGTGTTTTGCATGATATAAAAATAAAAAAAGCACTGCATATAGCAGCGCTTTCTCCTTTCACTTTTTACTTTTTTCCCATTATCCCGGGAACAGGCTATATCAAAAAAGGTCGGGAGTTTTTCCCAACCTTTGTTTTTTTTGTTACACAACTCCTTGAGCCAACATTGCTTCTGCTACTTTTACGAAGCCGGCAATATTTGCACCTTTTACGTAGTTTACATAACCGTCTTCGTCTTTTCCGTAGTCTCTACAAGCTTTGTGGATACCGATCATGATTTCCTTTAATCTTGCATCAACTTCTTCAGAAGTCCAGTTAAGACGGATAGAGTTCTGAGTCATTTCTAATCCTGATGTAGCAACACCTCCAGCGTTGGAAGCCTTACCAGGAGAGAATAATACTTTATTGTCTAAGAAATAGTTGATGGCATCTAGTGTAGAAGGCATATTAGCCGCTTCAGTTACACAAACACATCCGTTTTCAACTAATTTTCTTGCATCATCTAAATCTAGTTCGTTTTGAGTTGCAGAAGGGAAAGCAACATCACACTTCACATCCCAAGGACGTTTTCCAGCATGGAACTCAGCTGAAGGATATTTTTTAGCATAGTCTTCAGCTCTGTTATTTCCTGAAGATCTAAGCTCCAATAAATAATCGATCTTTTCTCCGCTGATACCGTCTTTATCATAGATGTATCCGTCTGGTCCAGAGATTGTTACTACTTTAGCTCCTAGTTCAGTTGCTTTTTTGATAACTCCCCAAGCTACGTTTCCGAAACCTGATACTGTTACGATTTTATCCTGGAAATTCTGTCCGATCGTTTTAAGCATCTGCTCTGCGAAGTATACTACACCGTATCCTGTAGCTTCAGGACGGATTAATGAACCTCCATAAGCAAGACCTTTTCCTGTAAGAACTCCGGTAAACTCATTTCTGATTTTCTTGTACTGACCGAATAAATATCCGATTTCTCTTGCTCCAACACCGATATCTCCTGCAGGTACGTCTGTTTCAGGGCCGATGTGCTTACATAATTCGGTCATGAAAGCCTGGCAGAAACGCATTACTTCCATATCAGATTTTCCTTGTGGATCGAAATCTGAACCTCCTTTACCACCTCCCATTGGAAGAGTTGTCAAAGAGTTTTTGAATACTTGTTCGAACGCTAAGAATTTAAGAACAGATAAGTTTACAGTAGGGTGGAAACGGATTCCTCCTTTGTATGGTCCAATAGCAGAGTTCATTTGAATTCTGAAACCTCTGTTAACCTGAATTTCTCCTTTGTCATCAACCCATGGAACTCTGAAAATAATAATTCTTTCAGCTTCAGCCATTCTTTCAAGCAGCTTCATTCCGGTATATTCTTTTTTAGTAGCAATGAATGGAATTACGGTTACGGCAACTTCTTTTACAGCCTGTAAAAATTCCGGTTCGTTAGGATTTTTTGCTTCAATTTTTGCAATAAACTCTTGGATTTTCTGGTCAATATTATATTGTTCCATATATTAAGGTTGAATATTATTGTCAACAAATTTAATTTTTTTTTCAAGATTCACAATACTATATTTTAACATTGTTAAAAATTAAATAATAATGTTCCGTAATATTATTAAATTGATAATTTATGTTCAAATTTTATTAAAAATGAAATGTTATATGTGAAATAATGCAATATTAAGAAATCGTTAAATCTTAAATTGCGATGAATTGCCTCCCGGAAAATGATTTTACTTTCCCTAAAAGTTCCAATTCTAAAATTATTGGTAAGATTTTATGGGTAGGGAGATCAATTCTCAGTGAGAGATCGTCTAAACAAATTTGAGGATAAGATTGAATAGATTGATATATTAATTTCTGATTGTCAGATAATTGTGGTTTTGTCTCGCTATAAGGAAATAACTCTTCTATTTTTTCTTTAGGATCATTTAATCCAAGGAGTCCAATAAGATCTTTTATGGTAGAAATAGCGGTTGCTTTATTATGGAAAATCAGCTGATTACATCCCTGGCTATTGCTTTCCGTAATTTTTCCAGGCAGAGCAAAAACATCACGGTTATAATCATTAGCAAATGTTGCTGTGCTCACAGAACCTCCTCCAAAACCTGTTTCCACTACAATAGTTGCCGGAGATATTCCTGCCACGATTCTGTTTCTTTGGATGAAGTTTTCCCGATCTGGCTTTCTGGAAGAGCTGAACTCCGTTATTAATGCACCTCCTTCCTGTAAAATTTTCTCAGAAAGTTTTCTGTTTGTTGCCGGATATAAATATTGAAAACCATGTGCAAGAACTGCTACAGTGGGTTTTTGATGACAAATAGACTGTTCGTGAACTTCTTTGTCGATGCCTAAAGCAAGACCGCTTACAGATGTATATTTTGAAGATTGTGTTGCTTTGAAGAAGTCTTCAATAAACTGTTTTCCATAAGTTGTCATATTTCGAGTTCCTACAATACTTACCTTGGGCAGTGCATTCTCAATATTCCCTTTTTGATAAAGAATAGCCGGAGCATCATTACATTCATTAAGTAGAGAAGGGATTTCTTTGAGATGTTTTAACCTGATTTGAATATTATTTTTTTCGCAAAAATTTAATTCTTCTTCTGCGAATTTCAAATGAGACTTATTTCCAATATCCGAGACTGTTCTTTGTCCTATTCCTTCCAGTCTTTTATATTCTTTTTTTGCTCTTTTCCAGGCTTCCTGAGCGCTTCCAAAAGTACGGACAAGTTTATGAAAATGAATATCACCAATCTGGCTGCATTCGTGGAGGGCGATGGCATAAAAGTATTCTTCGGAGGTCATGTGTGTTTTTTTTCAAATGTAATGAAATAAGTTTTATCTTTTTCTCAATTCATCCAAATGATCCCATATATCATCTTTTTTCTTGTAAGGAAGTTCCATAAAGTCTTCAGGATGATTTTCTTTGTATTCCTGCCACAATTTATCATCCTTTTCGCTGTAATAATTCGGAAACTCCCAGATGAACTTTTTCTTCTTTTCGCCGACATTTTTAAAAGCAAATGCAATAATACTGCCTACTACAGCTCCGGAAAGATGGGCCTGCCATGAAATTTTACTCGGTTCCTGCATATTGTAAAACAATTCTTCGGGAAGCATCCCCCAAATCAAACTGCCATAATAAAGCACAACAAGCATTGAAATAGTGAGAAGTTTCGTATTCCATTTAAATACCCCGCTTAAGAATAGGAAAAAAGCGAGTACATAAACTACACCACTGGCTCCGATGGTACAAGTGTACATATATTCACCTGTAAGAATATCAATGGGAGGAAGAAGCCATACCAAAAGTCCCGTTGCCAGCCAGCCGATGATAAAGACTTTGTTGGCAACCAATGGATAAAACTGATACAGCAAAAACATAAGTGCTGCTATGGGAATAGAATTTCCTATAATATGATCAATATTTCCATGTAAAAGGGGAGAAGTAACCACGCCAAGCAATCCCTCAGGTAAGAGAGGAATAATGGCTCCAAAACAGCTTTGAAAAAAGCCCTGCATTTGTAAAAAATACCCGAACCACATCGCTGAAAGCATCAGTAATGGGTATATAACCGCTCTTTTGGAAATTACATTTTTGAACATGTGGATTTTACGTCAAATCAAAAGCCAATAATAAATTTCGGAAAATTTGTCGATGAATTCGTTCCTACCGATCTGATTTTAAGACAAAAGGTATTAAATTTAACTTTTGAACTTATTATTTTGGCATTGATTTTATAGAAATATCTTGTTATGAGGAGATTAAACTTTATTGAAATTCGATTCTTTTACAGCTGAATTTACCTTTAAAAAAAATTATATTAATATTTTTGCATTGAAAATTATTTAGAGTAATGAAGAAGTTTTTATTGATTCTTTCCTGTTTTATAGGAATATATGCTAGTGCACAAGAAGAATTGAAAAAAGATTCCGTAGTAGTAGACACTGTTAAATACTGGTCGGTTTTAGGAAAAAATACATTAATGATTAACCAGGCTGCCTTTTCAAACTGGGTTGGAGGTGGAGCCAACAACGTCGGATGGCTAGCCGGTACCAATTATAACCTCACCTATGAAAAAGACAAAGATCTCTGGGAAAATATCATTGTTCTTGGGTATGGTCAGAATGATACAAAAGGACTTGGAATCAGAAAGACACAGGATGTTATCAATGTTTCTACCAATTATGGGAGAAAATTTTCGAAAAGCTGGTACTTCTCTTTAGGAGCTGGTTTGCAATCACAGTTTGCGGCAGGATATGAAGATGGAAATAACCCTGAAGCCAAAAAAATCTCAAACTTTATGGCTCCTGGCTATGTAAACGTCGGGATGGGTATCACGTACAGGCCCAATGATGATCTTACGGTAACTTTGCGTCCTACCAACGCCAGATGGACGTTTGTATTGGATAAAGACCTTCAGACAGCAGGGAGCTATGGTTTAAAAAATGATGGAGATACTTCTTTATTACAATTCGGTTTTCTGGGTACAGCCATGTATAAACTAAAAATAATGGAAGATATTTATTTAACCAATACAGCTTCTGTCTTTTCAAATTATCTTGATCATCCGGAAAGGCTGGTTCTTGCCTATGGAGCTCTATTAAACCTGAAGGTAAATAAATATATTTCATCCAATGTAACAGTAGATTTACTCTACGATCATAATCAGATAGAAAAAACACAGCTGAAGCAGACTCTTGGAATCGGATTTGCGTATACACTGGAAAATGGGGTAAAACGTTCTGATCGTAAAGATAGCCAGTGGTGGATCAAAAAATAGTTTAGAAAACTTATTTTATAATTAAAAACACTTCAAAAATGAGGTGTTTTTTCTTTTTAAAATACTGTAGTTTTAAGTTGATTTAAGTTTGATAGTTAATGGTTTTGGTTGTAAATCTCTTGTTTTCAGTTGTTTGTAATATTGTTTTCGATTATGTTAAATTCATTTTAAAGTGAATTTTATGATGGCGTAAATTATTATTTATACATTTGTAATAAATCAACATTATGAAAAAACTTTTATTGATCAGTTCTATCTCTTTTGGGGTTGTAGCGTTCGCTCAGGAGGCTAAGACAGAAACTCCGGCATCAGACACCGTTAAAGCATGGTCTATTCAGGGACAAAATACATTAATGCTTAATCAGGCTGCCTTTTCAAACTGGGTAGGAGGTGGAGCCAACAATGTTGGGTGGCTTGCTGGTGTTAATTACAACCTGACGTATGAAAAAGGGAAAGATCTTTGGGAAAATATTATTATTCTGGGTTACGGACAAAATAACACGCAGGGAACTGGAGTAAGAAAGACTCAGGATGTTATTAACCTGTCTACAAACTATGGTAGAGAATTTGCCAAGCATTGGTATTTGTCTGCAGGCGCAGGGCTTCAGACTCAGTTTGCTCCGGGTTATGAAGATGGAAATAATCCTGATGCTAAAAAGATTTCTAATTTTATGGCTCCCGGATATCTGAGTGTAGGAGCTGGGGTTACTTATCGTCCTAATGACAATCTTACCGTGACTTTACGCCCGGCAAATGCAAGATGGACTTTTGTTTTAGACGAAGATCTTCAGAAAGCGGGAACTTATGGTCTTAAAAATGATGGAGATTCTTCTCTTTTCCAATTCGGTTTCCTGGGAACAGCAATGTATAAGCTGAAGATTATGGAGAACATTACCTTGCTGAATACGGCTTCTGTATTTTCAAATTATCTTGATCATCCGGAAAGACTGGTTCTTGGATACAGCGGAGTTTTAAGCATGAAAATCAATAAATATATTTCTACCAATGTTACCCTGGATCTTTTGTATGATCATAATCAGATATGGAAGACCCAGTTGAAGCAGACTTTAGGCGTAGGATTGGCTTATAATTTTGATAATGGTAAGAAACGTTCGGATAATAAAGATAACCAAGGTTGGTTAAAGAAATAAAACAGAAAGATAATCTGTAATAAAAATAAAAAAGCACTTCGAAAAGAAGTGCTTTTTGTATCAATATATATAAGTCTTAGAATTCTATATCAACTCCTAATTTTTCAGCTAATAGCTTGGAAATTTTATCTTTTAGAGGTTCTATATCAATGTTTTGCATTGCATCATTAGCGAAAGCATATAAAAGTAATGCCTGAGCTTCTTTTTTAGAAATTCCTCTTGCTCTCAGGTAGAATAAAGCATCTTCATTCAATTGACCTACTGTACAACCGTGAGAACATTTTACATCGTCTGCAAAGATTTCTAACTGAGGTTTGGTATCAATACTTGCCCCTTCGCTTAGCAATACGTTGTTATTCTGCTGATAAGCATTTGTTTTCTGAGCAATTTTGTCCACAAAAACTTTTCCGTTGAAAACTCCGTGAGCATTCCCATCAAAGATTCCTTTGTAGTTCTGGTAACTTTCACAGTTCGGGAAGTTATGGTGAACCGCCGTATGGTGATCTACCAACTGATCTTTCCCGATAATGGTGATTCCGTTCATGAATGAATTGATATTAGATCCATTATGAATAAAATCAAGGTTGTTTCTTACCAGTTTACCTCCGAAAGAGAATGTGTTTACCGTTGTTAAACTGTCTTTCTCCTGTCTTGCAAAAGTATTGTCGATAAGATAGGTTGTGTTGTTATCGTTCTGAAGTTTGTGCCAGTCAGCCTTTGCATTAGGGTATGTAAAGATCTCCGTTACAGAGTTTGTTAATACGTAAGTGCTGTCAAAATTGTGATGGCTTTCAATGACCTCTACTTTAGCTCCTTCTTCTACGATCAAAAGGTTTCTTGTATTGTAAAACGTGTTTTCCTCCTGATTCTGAGAAATATAAAAAACGTGGATTGGCTTTTCAATCACTACATTTTTAGGAACTTTAAGGAAGAAACCATATTTGCAGTAAGCAAGGTTCAGGTTCGTAAAAGCCTGTTCTTTGGAAGCAATCGTATTGAAATACTTTTCAAAAACCTCTTTATGCTTCTCATCATTCAATGCATAATTAAATGAAAGGAATTCTACATTCTCAATAGAAACCTTAGATAGCTCTTTGTGAAGCTTACCGTTTACAAAAACAATCCAATCAAAGTTTTCTTCTCCAAGGTGCAGTTCATCAAACTGCTCTTTAGTGATATTGTGGCTCTCTTTCGGGAAGAAGTTGTAGCTTTTTTCCGTGATTTCCTTTAGATTGGTATATTTATATTCTTCGTCTTTTTTTGTCGGAAAACCAAGGTTTGCAAATCTTTGAAGAGCAGCTTTTCTGCTGTCGTCCAGAAACCTGTGACGAAGACTCTCCAAAAATTCATTATGGTTCTCTATAATTTGTTCTTTTAATGCCATTACTGGTATATCTGTGGTTTGCACCATTTTTTCTTTTTTTATTAACTAAAATATTGTTATTCCGAGGAATAGGAAACCCAATTTTTAATAGTAGAGACTCTTTTTTGCTACATTGTATGAATGAGTGTGAAAAAAGGTTATCTCTGAAATAATATATATTCTTCTTAGTTAAGAAGCCAGTCGTAACCTTTTTCTTCAAGTTCTAATGCTAAAGACTTGTCACCTGTTTTGATGATTTTTCCATCTGCTAAAACGTGAACGAAATCAGGCTGAATATAGTTTAGCAATCTCTGATAGTGCGTAATCAAAAGAACTGCATTCCCTTCATTTTTAAAATGATTTACTCCATCTGCCACGATTCTTAAAGCATCGATATCCAATCCTGAATCTGTTTCATCAAGAATAGCCAGCTTAGGATTAAGCATCATCATCTGGAAAATTTCATTTCTTTTCTTCTCACCTCCGGAGAATCCCTCGTTCAATGATCTTGAAAGGAAATCTTTTTTAATTCCTAATTTTTCAGATTTCTCGCGGATTAATGCAAGCATTTCTTTTGCCGGCATTTCTTCCAGTCCGTTTGCTTTTCTCGTCTCGTTCAAAGCAGCTTTGATAAAGTTCGTTACAGAAACTCCCGGAATTTCCACTGGATACTGGAAAGAAAGGAAAATCCCTTTGTGAGCTCTATCTTCAGGAGCTTCTTCACTGATGTCTTGTCCTTCGAAAAGAATTTCTCCACCAGTCACTTCGTAATCTTCTTTTCCTGCGATTACAGAAGAAAGGGTAGATTTACCAGCTCCGTTGGGTCCCATGATCGCGTGAACTTCGCCCGGCTTTATTTCAAGATTAATACCTTTTAATATTTCTGCGCCATCTTCAATTTTGGCGTGAAGGTCTTTAATTTGTAACATTCTTGCTAACTTTTGCTTTTTATAATTGTATGAGCTTCTTTCCTTTAGGTACACATCGTCTTTGTATTAGGATATCTCCTCAATAGACGGACAGAAGCTTTTTATATTTTATGTTTATAATAATCTTCAACGAAGATTATAACTTATATTTCCGTTTATAACGGTTGATCATCAGATAAAAACTCTGAAAACCTTGCCTTTAAAATCAGTTTGTTTTTATCTGAAGGGTTCTTTTTTGATCATATTATCCTACTGAACCTTCTAATGAAATCTCAAGTAATTTCTGAGCTTCAATAGCAAATTCCATTGGAAGCTTGTTCAAAACTTCTTTGCTGAAACCATTCACAATCAGAGCAATGGCTCTTTCTGTATCAATACCTCTCTGGTTACAGTAGAAAATCTGATCTTCCCCAATCTTTGAAGTCGTTGCCTCGTGCTCTAACTGTGCTGTAGGATCTTTGATTTCAATATAAGGGAAAGTATGAGCTCCACATTCATTACCCATCAATAAAGAGTCACATTGTGAGAAGTTTCTTGCTCCTTTTGCTGAAGGCATTACTTTCACCTGTCCTCTGTATGAGTTTTGTGATTTCCCGGCAGAAATACCTTTTGAAATAATCGTTGATTTGGTATTCTTTCCGATGTGGATCATTTTTGTTCCTGTATCTGCATACTGGTGGTTGTTAGTAACTGCAATAGAGTAGAATTCTCCGATAGAATTGTCTCCTTTAAGGATACAAGACGGATATTTCCATGTTACTGCAGAACCTGTTTCTACCTGTGTCCATGAGATTTTTGCATTTCTTTCGCAAAGTCCTCTTTTCGTTACAAAGTTGAATACACCTCCTTTTCCTTCTTCGTTACCAGGATACCAGTTCTGTACCGTTGAATATTTGATCTCGGCATTGTCTAAAGCAATAAGCTCTACAACTGCTGCGTGAAGCTGGTTTTCATCTCTTGATGGAGCTGTACACCCTTCAAGATAAGAAACATAACTTCCTTCATCAGCTACAAGAAGCGTTCTTTCAAACTGTCCTGTTCCTGCCTGGTTGATACGGAAATAAGTAGAAAGTTCCATAGGGCATTTTACCCCTTTAGGAATATAACAGAAACTTCCGTCAGAAAATACTGCGGAATTCAATGCTGCATAAAAGTTATCTCCTCTTGGAACTACTTTTCCAAGATATTTTCTTACTAAATCAGGGTGGTTTTTAATAGCCTCAGAGATGGAACAGAAAATAATTCCTTTCTCTGCCAATGTATCCTGGAAAGTGGTTTTCACAGAAACTGAGTCCATTACAATATCTACGGCAACTCCGGAAAGTCTTTTTTGCTCTTCGATATTAATCCCTAGCTTTGCGAATGTCTTCAACAACTCAGGATCTACTTCGTCAAGACTTGCCAGTTCTGGCTTTACTTTAGGAGCAGCGTAATAACGGATTGCCTGAAAATCTGGTTTTTCATATTTGATATTGGCCCATTCAGGCTCTACCATTTTCTGCCAGATTTTGAAAGATTCCAATCGCCATTCAGTCATCCATTCCGGTTCTTCTTTTTTAGCAGAGATGGCACGGATGATGTCCTCATTTAAACCAATCGGGAAATCTTCATAATCAATCTTCGTTTCCCAACCGAATTCATATTTTTTATTTTCTAGATCGACTCTTAAATCGTCTTCTGTATATTTACTCATTACTTTTTTTTAGATTTCAGATTTTAGATTTCAGAATCCAGAGTAGCTCTGAGGTCTGAAATCTAGGATCTAATGTCTTTTCTCTAAAGACTAAATGATTCCCCACACCCACATGTTCTGGATGCATTCGGGTTGTTGAAAACAAACCCTTTTCCGTTCAATCCTCCTGAATACTCAAGAGTTGTTCCTGCTAAATAAAGGATGGATTTTTTATCTATAATAATTTTAATGTTATTATCTTCAAAAATCTGATCTGTGTCTGTTTTTTGGTTATCAAACTTTAAAACATACTCTAAACCAGAGCATCCGCCGCTTTTCACCCCTACTCTTATATAATCTTCAGCAGGGTTAAAACCATCTTCTGTCATTAACTGGATGGCTTTCTCCTTTGCATAGTCTGATACTTTTATCATTGTATTTATTTAGAATGATTTAATGATGCAAAAATACGAACTAATTTCCGCAATCTCAAATCGAAGATATCTATTTTAATGATTCTGTTATTAATAGCAATTTCTGAGAGGATAAATTATGTTAAAAAATAATAAATTTAGCCTTTCAATGTGAAGATTTCATTAAGGATTTAACCTTGAATCTTATTTTCGATCTATAAAGAAAATTGGTCATGAAACAAAAAATAATAGTTTTTTTTGTATTGTTTTTCACCATTGTATCCTATGGACAGACCACCAGATTTGTTTATGAAACCTTGGTAAATCCGGATTCAATCAATCTGGTAAGTATGAAAAGTGAGAGAACTTTTCTGGATGTTAAAGGAGATCGTTCCTTATTCATCAGTGAAAATAAATTGAAAAGAGACTCTCTTTTTGCAGAACTAAGATCAGAAATAAAGGAAAACAAGAAAGAGGAAAAAGATTTTTCAAAAATGGAAGGAAAAAAACATTTTGAACCTACATTTTTTGAATATTTCATTACTAAGACCATTCCGGATCAGAAAGTGTATTATTATGAGAAGGCTTCCGGAAAACAAATTTATTATCAGGAAGACAGACCTGTAAAATGGGAAATCACTAATATGATTGAGAAACAGAATGGATATTCTGCCCAAAAAGCAGTTGCCGAGTTTGGAGGAAGAGTCTGGACAGCTTGGTTTACTAAAGAAATTCCACTGTCTGACGGTCCTTACAAGTTTTCAGGATTGCCAGGACTGATTGTAAAACTGGAGGATGACAAAGGAGATTATAAATTTGATCTTGTGAAAAAGCTTACGCTTAAAAATGCTTTTGAAGAACAGATAAATGCTGATGCTAAGCAAAGTACAAGAATTAATTTCCATGGTGATAAAGCAGCATTTGAACTGGAGTTTGGTAAAAACAAAAAAGCGATGGCCGGGAATAATGGTGATGGAAATATGAACTTCGGAGGTGGAAAACATGGCGGCGGAATGAACGGTGGTGGAATGAGAGGAGGCGGCAACGGAAGTGGTGGAATGCACAGAGGCGGAATGGGTGGAGTCAATCAGGGAATACCCATGTCACAAGGCTCATCTGTAGAAATACCTTCTTTTACCAATATAGCACAGAATCCAATTGAATTAAAATAAATAAAAATATAAATGAAAAAATTAGGTATTATCGCATTGGCACTCTTCATACAGAATGTTTCTGCACAGACAAACAGGTTTGTGTATCAGGTGACTATGAAGCCTGATGCTGAAAATAAAACAGATATCAAAACTGAAAATGCTTATCTGGATATTTCTCCGGAAAAATCAGTGTTTTATTCTGAAAACAGAATCAAAAGAGACTCCATTATGCAAAAAGCATTTCAAGGTGGGGGCGGAAGAGGAAGTATCAACAGAGATCAGATGGAAGGATTGAGAACCAATATCAACTATTCCATTGAAAAAGATAAAACAAATCAAAAGACCTATTTCAAAGACAGAATTGGTCGTGATATCTATTCCTATGAAGAAGACAGACCTCTGAACTGGAAAATTGGATCAGAAACCAGAAAAATTGGCGATTACAAAGTTCAGAAAGCTGAAACCGAGTTTGGAGGAAGAAAATGGACTGCATGGTTTACGACAGATCTTCCTTATCAGGACGGACCTTATAAGTTCGGAGGGCTTCCTGGACTGATTGTAAAAGTGGAAGATGATAAAGGAGATTATTCTTTTGATTTAATGAAAAACTATAAAATTGCTGAGTTTCCAACATTGAACCAGTTTGGAAATACTTTAAAAGTAAAAAGAACAGATTATTTAAAGCAGCAGCAAAAGTTTAAAACTGATCCAATGTCATTCATGAGTCAGGGTGCAGGAGGGATCAGTGCTCCGATGAGAGTAGGCGGAGGTGGGAGAGGTCCCGGAGGTGGTGGTGGAAACCAGAATCCTTCCGATATGAGAAAGAGAATGGAAGAAAGGGTAAAAGAAGAAGCCAAGAAAAATTCCAATCCAATCGAATTGCAATAAATAAAAAATGCGGTCTTAAGCTAAGACCGCATTTTATTTTATATCATCACAATAATTGTGATAAAACTATTTTAATAGTTGGTTGAAAGTATCACCTTGTCTGATATCACCAGTGTTGTAACCTTTCATAAACCATTCTTTACGTTGTGCAGATGATCCATGGGTAAAGCTTTCCTGATTCACATATCCCTGTGCTCTTTTCTGAATATTATCATCTCCAACGGCTTCTGCAGCATCTATGGCAGATTCTATATCTCCGGGTTCAAGAATATGTTTGCTGTCATTGGTTCTTTTTGCCCAGACTCCGGCATAGAAATCAGCCTGTAACTCTGTAGCAACGGATACTCTGTTCATCTGTTCTTCGGAATATCTTCCGCTTCTTCTTAGCGCATCCACTTTCTGAGTAGTTCCCAAGAGAGTCTGTACATGATGTCCTACTTCGTGGGCAAGAACATAAGCTACCGTAAATTCTGTTACTTTAGCTCCGAATTTTTGCTGAAGCTCACCAAAAAAACTCATGTCCATATAAACTTTCTGATCGGCCGGGCAATAGAAAGGTCCCATGGCAGATTGCGCTGTACCACATGCTGAAGAAGTTGTATTTTCAAAAAGAACCACTTCAGGAGCACTGTAAGTCATTCCATTTTCCTTAAAAATCTGATCCCAGGTAAGAATATTCCATTTGGCCATCATATCAACCATTTCTCCAATTTGTTTTTCTTCGGCAGTCAGTTCTCTTTGTTCTCCTGTATTGCCTGAAGGCTGTATTCCTCCGGAATTCAAAATACCGGACGGATCACCTCCCAAAAAGAATACGATGGCTGCTATAATTAAGGTTCCGAGTCCGCCTCCTACAATCATACCTCCACTTCCGCCTCCTGAACCACGGCGGTCATCAACGTTTCCGCCTCTGTCGTCTGTCCATTTCATATCAATAAATTTATGGGTTAATTTAAATATTTTACACCAGATTATAAGCGAAAATATCTAGATATTTATCTGTTGAGTTGTTTTGTTTTGAGCCAGTAAGACGTAGACTGATAAGCTGATACAGCATCATCTACCAGTTTCTGATCTGGATCTTTTAATAATTTTTCGTCGTAATACAGCTTGAATTCCGGTTTCAGGTCACTTTTTTCCAGTTCTAAGGAGTATTGTTTTACTTTTTTTACTGGCGAAATAATAGTTAAACGCTCTCCTTTGATAAATCCTAGATCCTGATAGGTTGCCACATATGCTTTAGGTTGGAATTCCTGTCTGAAGACATCCTGGCCCAAAAATTTAGACTGATAGTTGAAATTTAATAATCCCATAAGTGTAGGCATAACATCTATCTGAGACATCAATGCATTGAATTTCTGCGGCTGAATAAATCCTTCAGAGAAAATCATAGCAGGAATTCTGTATTTATCCATCGGAAGCTCTGTTTTTCCGGCACTGGATGCACAGTGGTCTGCAATGATAACAAAAACTGTGTTTTTATACCAGTCTTGTTTCTTAGCCATATCGAAGAACAATTTAAGCGAGTAATCCGTATATTTTACACCGCCTTCACGGGATTTTGCTGTCCCAGGAATATCGATTCTTCCGTCAGGATATGTAAACGGTCTGTGATTGGAAACTGTCATCCAGTGATTGAAAAACGGCTTTCCTGACTTGGCTTCGGCATTCATCACCTGAATAGCCTTTCTGGCCATATCTTCATCCGCAACACCCCAAACATTGGCAAAAGTAATTTCTTCAGGTTTAAAGTTATTTCTGTCTACGATACCGTAGCCGTTTCCTCCGAAGAAGTCCTGCATATTATCGAAATAGCTATAGCCGCCGTATAAGAATTTAACATCATATCCTTTAGACTTGAAAACACTTCCGGTTGTGAATTTATTCTTATTGTCATCTCTTTTGATGATGCTTTCTCCAGCGGTAGGAGGAATACATAATGTCAAAGCTTCCAGGCCGCGAACCGTTCTGTTTCCGGTTGCATACAGATTGGTAAACATTAATGATTTATCAGCAAGGCTATCCAGAAAAGGAGTAATTTTTTGCGTATTACCATAGTGTTCCATGAAATCGGCAGAAAGACTCTCAATAGAGATCAATACTACATTTTTCTTCACTTCCGGTTGTTCAGCAGCTACAGTCCTTGATAACGTATGTTGTGGATATTGGCTTAAGAAATTCTTTTCGGCCTGCTGTTGGTTAATTTGTGAGTAAAACTGGAAATAATCCAGCTCATTATGGGTAAATGCCCAGTAGAACTTAGGAAGTCCGTTAGCTTCAATTTCGTCTGCGAAAACATTGTCAGATTTGATTTGCATCAAAGACGGTATTGCCAGTGCACTCAGCGCACATAGTACCATAAAACTGCCCAGAAGAACCATTTTTTGTTTAAAATCGGGAAGCTCAAGCAATTCATCTTTTGTTTTCTTATAAATAAACCATGTGATGGCAAGGGTCACGATCATGATGGCAGAAAATAACGGAACAACCGGATAACTTTCCATAATATTCCCAATGACCTCATTGGTATAAATAAGATAATCTACAGCAATAAAATTATAACGAACCCCAAATTCATTGTAGAAGAAGTATTCACTTACTCCGTTAAAAATAATCAGAAGAACGTATAATAGTAATGTAATGAAATATAATGTATTACGGATCTTAATTCTTTGTGTAGGAAGAAACAGCATCAATCCGAAGAAAAGAGTCTTTATTCCTACGAAAACAAGGGCAATTTCCATGATAGAACCTCCATACTGCTTGAAAATATTGTTCGGAACAAGCCAGATATAAAGGAAGAATAGAACTAATGCTCCCAAAATAAGATAGCCGTAAGGCTTTTTATATTTTGAATTGGAAAGAAAGAGGAAGTAAAGGGCGAGAATAGAGCTGGCCAATATGAAAACAAAAACGTCATTCACCAGACCTATGAGCAAAACTTTTACGACTTCGAAAAATCCAAAACTAGCGGTAGTAATAGGATGAAAAAAGAATATTGTTCTTATTATCAATGAAATAATAAGATAGAAAATTCCTAAATACAGGAAGGGTTTTATTTTTTTTAAAAACATGTAGTGTCTGTCTTTATTAATTTTCACAAAGATAGTTTTTGTAGAGAACTTTTGACAGAAAAAAAGAAAAACATCCTTTTTATTAATAAGATTTATGAATTATTTATATACTAATAAAAAAGGACTATTAAAAAATAGTCCCATTATATTGTCGAAGCAAATTATTGGTTAAGAATGTCCGAAACCAATATTTCCTTTTTTATCAGATAATTTCTTTTTGAAATCAATCATTCTAAGAGCTGTAACGGCTGCTTCTACTCCTTTATTTCCAAGATCTCCACCGCTTCTCGCAATAGATTGTTCTTTGTTATCATCCGTTAATACACAGAAAATAGTTGGAGTATCTGTCATGATATTACAGTCTTTAATTCCCTGTGCTACTGCAGAACATACATAATCAAAATGAGGAGTTTCCCCACGGATCACACATCCGATAGAGATTACTGCGTCATATTTTCTCTCTTTGCAAAGCTGCATGCTTGCATAGCTTAATTCGAAGGCTCCTGGTACAGGGAAAAGTTTGATGTTTTCAGGTTTTACCCCTTCTTTTTCAAGGATTTCCAAAGCTGCATCACGAAGATTGTAAGTTACAAAATCATTCCACTCAGAAAAAACAATGCCGATAGAAAAATCTTCGGCATTAGTTATATGAAGTGGCTTGTAATCGGATAGATTAACTGTTGCCATTTTTTAATAATATTTAGTCATTTCAATATAAGAATCAGACATTCCGTTGTCGTAGTCCTGATATTTTTCATCAATTGCAGAGAAGTATTTTTTAGCTTCTGCATTTTTCTTTAATCCCAATGCAACGATACCTGCTTTTCTTGTGAAATAATATGTTGTATAAGGATCATCAGATGCCGATGCAGCCTGATCTAACAAACCTAAAGCCTCATCATTTTTGTTAAGACCTGATTTTGCATCTGCCATAGCACCATACTTCATTGCCATTAAAGTCTTGTTTTTGGAAGAGAATTTATCTAAAAGATCATAAGCTTCCTGGAACTTTCCTTCTTTGAATTTTAATAAACCGGCATTATAAGAAGAAAGCTTACCGATTTCAGTAGAAGCATATTCATTTGCTGTCCCTATAAAACCAGGATTAGCAGCAGATTTTCCACCCAAAGCATCTTTATCTTTACCTTCAGCAAGGTTTTTCTGAGCAGCAAGGAAACTTTTTACAGCTTCAGTGTTCTTTGGAGCAATTACAAATTGCTTGTAAGCAAAGAATCCTAAAACTCCTAAAATCAAAGCTCCAAATATAAAACCAAGTGGTTTTGAATATTTTTCAACAAATCTTTCAGTGTTTAAAGCTTCTCTGTCAAGGTCTTTAAAGAACTCAACTGTTTCTTTACCTTCTTGCTCGTTCTGAGCACTCTTTCCCAATTTTGCCATAAGTTTTTAAAAATTGAAATGCAAATTTAATTGTTTCTGAGAGATTTACAAAATACTTTATGAGTATTATTGAGGAAATCTTGTGAATTGTTAATCTTGGATGATGAATTTATTAAAAAAAGATGCTTCGACAGGCTCATCAAGACACTTCTAATACTGTTTGTTCTAATCTCACAGTAAATGATTAGCGTTGTCATGCTGAACTTGTCGAAGCATATATATTAAATCTTAGTATCCTAAAATATGGTAGATTTCTGCCCCGAATTTTTTCAGTTTTTCATCACCATTCAAACCTTGTAAGCCGATAAGAAAACTAAACTGTGAAACAATTGCTCCTTGTTTTTCTACCAACTTGGCAGCAGCTTCAGTAGTTCCTCCTGTTGCTAAAAGGTCATCGTGGATTAAAACTGTTTGTCCGGGTTTTATCTGTCCTTCACGGGTTTCAATAATGGCACTTCCATATTCCAGATCATACTTTTCTGAAATGACTGGTGGTGGAAGTTTTCCTGCTTTTCTGATTAAGATGAATGGCACTTCCAATGCTACAGCAATTGCGATTCCAAAAAGGTAACCACGGCTTTCAATTCCGCAGACTGCGTCTATCTTTCCTTTACTGAAGGCTACAAGATCTGAAATAACGTCTTCGTAAAGTTTTGGGTCTAAAAAGATGGGTGAAATATCCTTAAACTGTATTCCCGGAATCGGAAAATCTGGGATATTTTCAATTGTTTCTTCTAATCTTTTGATGAGTTCTGCTGAAGCCATTTATTAATTGATTTTATAGCTGGAAATTTTCCAGTCTCCATTTACATTTTTAAGCCCGAAAGTTACTTTTAGAGAAGTTGTCTTCCCGCTTTTATCCGTTACATCATAAGTAGCATTTACGCTGGCACTGTTAGCTGATGTCCCATTAGTCGTAATGTTTTTTACGCTTACATTTTTCACAGATCCAAAACCTGAAGTAGGATTTGAGAAAGATTCATAGCTTCCCCAGCTTGGGTTACTGGCTGTTTCGTAAGCTGCTTTTAAATTCTGAGAACTTACGCTGTTCAAAAACTTCGTGACTGTATTTTTGGGGTCTGCCGTCGGTTGCTTTGGAGCAGCAGGCGTTGCAGGAGTAGCTGTTGCAGGATCTGTAGTTGCTCCAGGAGTCGCTGTTGGATTGTTTGGATCTACCACCGCGCTTGGTTGCTCAGTCACTGCTGTTGAATCAGTTTTTGGGATTGCAGGAACTTTCAGAGCTGCTGCATTTACATCAAGACCGATTTTAGACATTTTGAAAGTCTTGGCTGTTGTTTTTACTGAAACCGTGATGTCAATTTTGTTATCCACTACTTTTGCAGCAGGGATAGATGAGAACTTTAAGTTGAATCCTTTAAAGTTATTATCCTGCATCAGGTTTTTAGCAGTAGCCAATCTTACACCGTTACTGTAGACTTCAAGAGTTGCTTCAAGACCAGCTCCTGTGAATGATACAGGGTTTCCGGCCGCATCTACAAGTCTTGGAACAATTTGAATCGCTGTAGGCGCTCCGGTTCCGTCATCTCCTGTAGGTCTTGTCACAAGGCTTAATGATCCTGCTTTTACATCATTAGGATCACTTTCTTTAGCTTTATCATCCCCGAAGATATTCATTTCTCCAAGTGATGGTGGGGCAGTACTTGCCCATTCTATTCCGTTTTTTTGTGCAATTTCATCAGCCAATGACATGATTTCAGGAACTTTCTTCCCGTTAATCAGTTTTCCAAGGGCTTTTAGCTCATTGATATCACCGTCTGCCTCTACCCCAAATGTTTTAAGGATATAAAGAGCTTCATTAAACTTAATCTGCTTAATGGTAGGTAAACTGGAAGTCATATCATTGATACTTGACTGCAGTGTTTTAGTATTCGTAGCATCTACATGATCTTTCTTACATGCTGTAAAAAGCAACAGACTGAAAACAAGTAGAAAAGAAAACTTTTTCATTTTTATTTGGTTTGTTGCAAATTTAATAAAACCTTTATTAATACTGGATTTTATTTTTACTTTATGTTTTATAGCTTGTTTTATTTCTTTTTCACAGTAGCCATAATCCTATATTTTTACTTTTTATTGGATTGTTCTTTTAAGTCTCCTTTGAAAAAATTGCTGAAGATAGTCTGCATATTTGGGAATGAAGGATCCTGCCAGTAAGAAGTTTTGTAATTACTGTTTTCTTTATCAAATTTTACTTTTTCAATATCATTGTCGTTATTGAAGCTGAGTTCTGTAGGATAGAAATTTGTGTAAACGGCAATCTGATTGTATTCAGGTTCACTTTTGTGTTTAAGTTTTACAAAAACAAGTTCATTGTATTCAAGGAAATCTTTCAATGTTTTTTCTGTTCCTTTTTCAAAGGACATATTAAGAATTGTTCTGATATCATAAAATCTATATCCGAAGAAAGAAAATTCTTTTTCCTGAAGCGCTCCTCCTGTTACCTCAATCTGATCTTTACGATCACCTTTCAATTCTCTGATGATATTTCTTTTTGTTTTATATTCTTCCGGGTTTCCTACATTTTTAAGTTTTGGAATCTGTAGAGAATTTCCATAATCCCATGATGAAGTCTGTTTTTTCTCGTTTTTAGGTTCTGTCAATCTGAAAACCCTGTATTGTTCAACATTGGTACTTTTTAGTTTTTTTGTTTTGTTGTCAAAAATATAGGTTACAATTCCGTCGGTATAACTATTCAGTTTATTATTTACGGTCACGTAAGCATTAAAATTTCCTTTGATAAAAATGTATTTGGCAGGTTTGTTATTTTTGATAACTACAGTTTCAATTTCCTTTACCTGGTCATTGATTTTTATAATGGATTGCTCAAAGTCTGCATATGATAAAGTGGCAACCGGAAAATTATTATAGACAAGCTGAAACTTTTCCTGCGAGGGGGACAATGATTGTTTGTTAATCTTACCTTCGATATCTGAGTATGCCAGAATAGTTCCATCTTTCCCAAACACTGAAACTCTGGGAAGGGGAGTATTACTTTTTTCAGAAACGAAAGTGATGGTCTGTGCCTGAATAAAGCTAAACAGAAAAATGAAAAACGAGTAAAGGCAAAGTTTTATTTTCATAATAAGATTTTGTTTTTAGTTTATTGATCTCATTATAGAGACGCATAACGTTCAGAATGGTTGCCTGCAGATTGGTATGCATAAAAAAAGACTGATCGTTTTAACAATCAGTCTTTTATAATTTTATTTTGTTACAAGTCCTTAGAAAGGATACTCATAAATTTCAGATTCATGTAAGAATGGGTTTCCTGTAGGAATCAACTTCAGTTTAGATAAAGCTGAAAGTACAGTAAACATAAATAATCCAGCTACGAATAGGATTGCTCCAAGGATTAACAAGAATACTTCAGGAGTGTTCCAGTATGGTCCTACTGTTCCCGGCATTACCATGTTGAAGTAGTCTAAGATGTGCCCTAAGATCACTACTACTGCCATTGTAGTAACTACTTTATAGTTTCTCTTGATGCTGCTACTTACTAATACCAATAGTGGTAATAAGAAGTTGATGATCAACATCGGTAAGAAAGTAGGAGAGTAGTGTTGGAATCTACCGAAGAAGTAGTTAACCTCTTCCGGAACGTTTGCATACCAGTAAAGCATGAACTGAGCGAACCATGTATATGTCCAAAGCATACTTGTAGCGAAAAGGAATACTCCTAAATCGTGTAAGTGGTTATCATTGAACTGTGGTAAGAAACCATTTTTCTTAAGATAAACACTTAATAGAATGATTACAGCGATACCACTTGAAAGGCAGCTAACCATTGAATACCAGATATACATTGTGGAATACCAGTGAGGGTCAATAGACATCAACCAGTCCCAAGCCCAAGCTGCAGAAGCAAATCCGAAGAATGCGATATATCCTACTGCCCATCTGTAAAGCATTTGGTACTCTACTTTAGACTTAGTTTCATCTACTTTCTTAGACTGAGCTTTTAATTTCCAAGCGAAGAAAGAAGCACCAATCACATAGATTAAAGTTCTTACTGCGTAGAAAGGAATATTTAAGAATTTTTTCTTTTCGAATAAGATCACATCAAAATGCGGAGAATCCGGGTTTGTCAATTCAGGGTCCATCCAGTGGAATAAGTGACCATTATGAGTGATGTTTAAGATCATCAGGATTACTAAGATTGCACCACCGTAAGGGATATAAGAAGCAATAGCTTCCATTACTCTTGTAATGATGATTGGCCATCCTGCGTGTGCAGCGTGCTGAATAGAATAGAAGAATAATACGCAGCAGCTCACTCCAAAGAAAAATACAGCTACAAAATGTATTGCTGCTAAAGGCTGGTTGTGTACCTGTAATGTAGCGTGCTCAAGGTGAGCAGCGTGATCCTGAGGTCCAACCATTTCACTTGAGTGTGTAGGAGCAGTATGACCTGAAGCATGAACAGCTTCCATCATTTGTTCTATTTTCTCAGTAGAAATTCCTTTGTTCAAAAAGAAACCAATACCGAAAAGAACTAAACCTACAACAAGAAGTATTATAGAAGTTGATTTTAATTTTGGTGAAAAACTATACATTTCTTTTCTTATTTTTTAGTTTCGGTAGTCGTTTCAGTTGTTGCTGGTGCCGCCGCTGTAGCTGCTGCCGGTGCTGCTGCTCCTTTTTTGAAAGCACTCATCACATACATTGCTACTCTCCATCTGTCTCCTGCGTTCAATTGTCCCGCATAAGATCCCATGGCATTTCTACCGTTTGTTAATACATAATGAACAGATCCTACAGTAATTTCTCTGTCAGCATAGTTTGGTACTCCAGAGAATGCTCCACTTTGAACGATAGGTCCTTGTCCATCACCTCCTGTACCGTGACATGCAGCACAAGTGTGATCAAACAATATTTTACCTCTTTCAAGATCCTTAGCTGCATTAGCTGGGTTCAAAGGAGATGCTGTAAGTTTTTTAGATGCTTCATACCCTGCGTTATACTCGTCAACGTTTTTAGGTAATAAGCTTTCTTCAAAAACTCCGTCTTTATTCTGAGGAACTGATCCTTCTACCGGAGAAAGACCTGTTGCACCATTATTTTTAACAAAAGCAGGAATTTCATTTTCATGATCTGAATAAGCGTCCTGAGCTTTCATCAATGGATCATAAGCTACCGGAAAATACATGTCCGGGAAATATACCAACGGAGTGTTCTCCTTTGGTCCGCAAGAGTTAAGTAAAACTGTAGTTAAACCTAAAACCGCTGTAATTTTTAATACATTCTTTTTCATTTTAAGCGTCTTTAACAGTTATTTCTTCAACTCCAGTTTCAATAAGCAACTGTTTTACAGATTCTACATCTTCAGTTACAAATTCCATCATGAATTTATCATCAGTCGTTCTTGGATCCGGGTTCTGAGCTGGAGCTCCTGGATACATTTTGTTTCTAACTAAGAAAGTTAAAGACATCATGTGAGCGGCACAGAATACCATTAATTCGAACATTGGAACTACGAATGCAGGCATGTTGTGTCCCCAGTCAAAAGCTGGTTTACCACCGATATTCTGCGGCCAGTCGTGGTTCATTACATACCAGGTTAAAGTAGCACCGATAGTAACCCCATAAAGAGCATATAAGAATGCGGCATCAGAAATTCTAGTTTTCTTTAAACCTAAAGCTTTGTCTAGTCCGTGAACCGGAAACGGAGTATAAACTTCGTTAATTGCGATTCCTTTATCGTTGAATGCTTTAACGCCGTTCATTAAATCGTCGTCGTCAGCATAAAGTCCGTATACAATTTTAGTGGTGCTCATCTCCTTCTTTTGCTTTATAAGTTTCACCTGAGATTTTCAAAATCGATTTTAATTCAGCCTGTGCAATTACAGGGAACGTTCTTGCATATAATAAGAATAATACAGAGAAGAATCCGATAGTTCCTAAGTATACACCTACATCAATGATCGTTGGCTTAAACATTGTCCATGACCCTGGTAAGTAGTCTCTTGAAAGGTTGATAACGATGATATCAAAACGCTCGAACCACATACCGATGTTGATGATTAATGCAACAATGAATGTCCAGATAATGTTCGTTCTTAGTCTCTTGAACCAGAAAGAAGCAGGAATAACAAGGTTACAGATGATCAATGACCAGAATGCCCACCAGTAAGGTCCTACAGCAGCACCTGGAGAAAGATATGTGAAATCTTCAAATCTAGATCCGGAGTACCATCCGATGAAATATTCAGTTGCGTAAGCTACAGTTACCATACCACCAGTTAAGATGATTACGATGTTCATGATTTCGATATGATACATTGTAATATACTCTTCTAAGTGACACACTTTTCTTGCAACCAACAATAGTGTCTGTACCATTGCAAATCCTGAGAAGATTGCACCAGCAACGAAGTAAGGAGGATAGATTGTTGAGTGCCATCCTTTAATTACTGAAGTCGCGAAGTCAAATGATACGGTGGTGTGTACTGAGAATACAAGTGGAGTTGCCAAACCTGCAAGAACCAAAGAAAGTTCTTCGAATCTTTGCCAGTGTTTTGCTTTACCACCCCAACCGAATGCAAGGAATGTATAAATTTTCTTAGTCCAAGGAGTCTTAGCTCTATCTCTGATCATTGCAAAGTCAGGGATTAGTCCCATGAACCAGAATACAGTTGATACTGAGAAATACGTAGAGATCGCAAATACGTCCCAAAGTAGAGGAGAGTTAAAGTTCCCCCAAAGAGAACCGAATTGGTTTGGTAAAGGGAATACCCAGTATCCAACCCAAACTCTACCCATGTGGATTACAGGGAAGATTGCTGCCTGTACAACCGCAAAGATCGTCATCGCCTCTGCAGATCTGTTTACAGACATTCTCCATCTCTGTCTAAATAATAATAATACTGCGGAGATTAGGGTCCCGGCGTGACCGATACCTACCCACCATACGAAGTTGGTAATATCCCAACCCCAGTTAATAGTTCTGTTAAGCCCCCATGCTCCAATACCTGTCCCGATAGTGTAAGCGATACAGCCGAATCCATAGAGGAATAGAACTAGTGCAGCATATAATGAGATCCACCATAATTTACCTGCTCTTTCTTCGATAGGTCGTGCGATATCTTCTGTAATATCGTGATAAGTTTTGTGACCAATAATTAGAGGTTCCCTTATCGGAGCTTCGTAATGTCCTGACATTTTTTACCTATTTATTATTTAAACTTTATTTTTCTACTCTGTTTCTTACTTTAGTGTGATAGAACACGTTTGGTTTTGTTCCGATCTCCTCTAGTAAATAATATCTTCTGTTAGATGCATATTGCTCTCTAATCGAAGAATCTTTATCATTCATGTCTCCAAATGTCATTGCTCCAGTAGAACAAGCTTTAGAACAAGCAGTCTGGAATTCTCCATCCTTCACTCTTCTTCCTTCTTTCTTAGCCTCAAGAATAGTATTCTGAGTCATTTGGATACACATTGAACATTTCTCCATTACCCCTCTAGTTCTTACAACTACATCCGGGTTAAGTACCATTCTTCCTAAATCGTTGTTCATGTTGAAATCGAACTTGTCATTTAGGTTATAAGTAAACCAGTTGAAACGTCTTACTTTGTACGGACAGTTGTTTGCACAATATCTGGTACCGATACATCTGTTGTAAGCCATATGGTTTTGACCTTGCTTACCGTGTGAAGTAGCTGCTACCGGACATACAGTTTCACATGGAGCGTGGTTACAGTGCTGACACATTACTGGTTGGAAGATTACATCCGGGTTGTCTGCAGGGTGGTTTAATGCACCTCCGTCTCCGAAAGCAGTACCGTACAATTCTGGTACAGCCATTCCTTCTTTCAATCCTTCGTAAACTTCTACTTTCTGTCTTGAAGAGTAGTAACGGTCAATTCTTAACCAGTACATATCTCTAGACATCCTTACTTCTTCTTTACCTACTACAGGAACGTTGTTTTCTGCCTGACAAGCAATGATACATGCTCCACAACCAGTACAAGAGTTCAAGTCAATAGATAAGTTAAAGTGAGGACCATCTGTATCATCAAAAGCATCCCAAAGGTCGATTTTTCTCGCTGGAAGTGCTCCGCTGATCGTGTGGTATTCCAAAGGCTTGTTCCATCCTTTGTGCTCGTCATCAAAAGCAACGTTAATGAATTCAGCTAAAGGAACTTCCTTCGCGATTTCATAACGACCCATTAATGTATTTTGAAGCTGGATACCTGCGAACTCGTGATCTTCTCCTGTTTTTTCAATTTTAACACCTGAAAGAACAAGGTTAGAACCGTCAAATAAAGGATAAGCATTTACACCAGTATCAGCAGTTGCTCCTGAGTTTTTCTTACCATAACCAAGTGCAAGACCTACAGATCCTTCAGCTTGTCCTGGTTGTACGAATACAGGAACGTTTTCTATTTTAACTCCGTTTACAGTAAGGTTTACAATAGAACCATCTAGCTGCATTCTTGCGTTAAGATCGTTGTCAATTGCAAATTTCTCTGCATCTTTAGGAGAAATTGTAAGGTAGTTATCCCAAGACATTCTTGTGATTGGGTCAGGTAACTCTTGTAACCAAGGGTTATTTGCCTGAGTACCATCTCCCATTGAAGTCTTAGTGTATAATACTAATTCTAATTCAGAAGCTTTAAAGTTTCCTAGTTCAGCAACAGCCTGAGCAGCGTTTCCACCTGCATAAGCAAGAGAAGTTGCATTCGTAGAAGCGTTGATACCGTTATACAATGCTTTGTTGAAAGAAGTACCACCTAAAAGAGAAGCAGAGCTTGCTTTTAAATAATCGTAGTAGTTATTTGCTGCATTGTTTTTACCATTCTTCCAAACCAATAGAGACTCTTCAATCTGTCTTGATTTGTAGATTTTCTGGATCGTAGGCTGCATTAATGAATATACTCCAGTCTGTGGTTCGATATCTCCCCAAGACTCTAACCAGTTAGCTACCGGAATTACAGCTTTCGCTGCTTTGTACATTTCATTTTTCTTATCTGCTACAGCAACTACGTAAGGAACTTTTGATAAAGATTTTTTGAAATCTTCTCCTTTTGGATGAGAGTAGATAGGGTCTACGTTGTTTGTAATTAATACACCAACTTGTCCACCGTTTACCCATCCTAAGAATTCCTGGTATTTAGCACCGTTGAATTCTTTAAGGAAGTTTGCCTTACCTGTGAAAGCTACTGAACCTAATTTTTGGTTGATTAAGTGTGCTAAAACCTGTGCTCCTTTAGAACCGTCAGCGAAAACAACAGCTTTGCTTCCTTTTGCTTTCAATTCGTTAGCAATTTCAGTTGCAGTCTTATCAGTAGTACCGCCACCTACGATTGCATTGTAAACTTCCACTAACGTTTTGTTTACAGCACTTGGTTTTAATCTGTATCTTGAGTCAGCATTAGCTCCAGTTAAAGACATGTTAGACTCCACCTGGATGTGTCTCAACATGCTTGCTCCTGGTTTTCTAGCTGCTGCATAAGAAGTCTCTAAGCTTGAAGCGTTATAATCTCCTAAGAAATCAGCCTGGAAAGAAACTACCAATTCAGAACCGTTAAGGTCATAAACAGGTAATGCTCTTTGTCCGAATACTTCCTGAGCTGCATCTAATCCTGCAGAGTAAGGGAAAGCATCATAAGTTACTAATTCAGCTGTAGGATATTTAGCTTTGAATTCAGCGAATAACTTTTTGAAAGTTGGTGAAGCAAAAGAGTGTGATAAAACAACAATCTTTTTGCCTGACGCTTTAGCTTCTTCCAAACCTTTGATAACGAAACTGTCTACTTTATCGAAAGTTTCATCTTTACCGTCTAGTTTAGGCTGCTTTACTTTATCGTTATCATAAAGAGAAAGTACACTTGCCTGAGCTCTTGCGTTAGTTTTACCTAAATCACCACCAGCCGGGTTTGGTTCAATTTTGATAGGTCTACCTTCACGGGTTTTTACTAAAACACTAGCAAAGTCGAAACCGTCAAAATATGTTGAAGCGTAATAATTAGGGATTCCCGGAATAATGTCATGCGGTTTTACCACATAAGGAATCGTTTTGATTACCGGAGCTTCGCAGGCAGCTAATGTAACTGCTGCTGTAGAGAATCCTAGTAATTTAAGGAAATCTCTTCTTGAAGTACTTGATCCGTTTTTCTCAGCATCTCCAAGGAAATCTTCTACCGGAATTTCTTCCTGAAACTCTTTCTGAGCCAGCTTATTATTCAAAGCTGGATCTTTAAGTTCATGAATACTTCTGAATTGTATTTTGTTTGAAGCCATTTATACTTCTAATTTTTTAGTTATTAATAATGACATTTACCACACTCAAGACCTCCAATTGCATCTACAGTGATCTTACCTCCATCTTGTGGATATTGTTTTTTCAACTTGTCATGTAGATTTTTGAAGTACTCTTTATTATAACCGTTGTTCATATCAACTTCAGTCGTTCTGTGGCACTCGATACACCATCCCATAGTAAAGTCGTTTGCCATTTGAACAACATTCATTGTATCAATTTTACCGTGACAAGCTTTACATACAACATCAATTTTGTTGTTAGGATTCTTTTTGTTGAAAGAATTGATGATCGCTTGTTCTCCAGCAATTACGTGCTGAGAGTGGTTGAAGTAAACGAAGTCTGGCATGTTGTGGATTCTTGTCCATTCAACCGGCTGTGTTTTTCCTGTGTACTGTTGTTTTGCAGGATCCCAACCTGTTGCAGCGTAGATCTTCTGGATTTCTCCGTCATAGAATGCCTTGTCTTTTCCTGGCTCCATGTAGTGATCTGCGTTGTATTCAGAAATTGTTCTGTGACAGTTCATACAAACGTTCATAGAAGGAATCTCAGATACTTTTCCGTATTTAGCACTAGAGTGACATAACTGACAGTCAATTTTCTGTTCTCCAGCGTGGATTTTGTGAGAGAAGTAGATAGGCTGCTCAGGTTTGTACCCTTTGTAAACCCCAATCCACATTAACCAGTTCCATACTCCGTAAGCGGCTAAAATAGCAAGGATTGCCAATAGACCTTTACCAATGAAGTGGAACTTCTCGTACATTTCACTGAAAGAACGAACTCTTGTTTCATTAAGTCCAGCTAAATCTTCAGACTGACCCAGTTTTACCAATTGTCTTAGTTTAACCAAGATCCAAACCAGTAAACCTGCGATCGCTAAAAGTGAAATGATGACAACGTTTGTTGTAGTTTTGTCTGCAGGAGCTGCCGCAGTAGCGTCAGTTGCAGGAGTTGCTTCCGGTTTTTTCTCCTCCGGAGCAGGAGGGTTAGTTGTGAAAGCTAAAATGTCGTCAATATCCTTATCTGTAAGATTTGGAAAGACCTGCATTTCAGTCTTGTTAAACTTTTCAAAAATCTCATTGGCGTATTTATCCCCAGAAGCTCTTAGAGCTTTGTTGTCTTTGATCCACTTGTGAAGCCAATCTTTGTCTACACCACCTTCTGTCTTTACTCGTTCTACAACCCCTTTTAGTGGTGGTCCTACAACTTGTTTGTCCAGCGCGTGACATGCAGTACAATTCGCTTTGAAAAGTTTCTCTCCGTTTTTAGGATCGCCGTCTTGCCCGTAAAATGAAGCACTGGTTGATAGCAATAAGCCTATTGCGATCAACGTTTTTTTATAATGCTTTCTCCAACTAATCATTTAAATTATCTTATGTTAGTAAATTATTGAACATTCAATCAATTCCGCAAAAATAATATTTTTAACAGGAATTTAACGGTATATCGAAAAGGGAAAATATCATTTACGTTTAATTTGTATTGATTCTAAATAACCAGTTTGGTATAGTTTTTTAATTTGTATAAATTTGCGGAAACAAGTTTAAATGAGAAATCTAATCAAAATATTTTCGATATTATCATTATTTGGATTTTATAATATTGAAGCACAACAAGTTGTTAAAAAGGATACCCTGTCAGGAACAGAGCTTGTTATGACAATGGATTCCAAAATAAATGCTGCTTTGGAAGGAATTGAAGGAAAGTGTGCGAAAGTTGCTCCAACAAATTCTCCTAAAGATTTCAGTAATAATGATAGTGGAATTTCTACAGGAATCAATACAAAACCGCCTAAGATCTTTGTGCCGAGCAGAGAACTTACGAATGCTGAAATCTGTAAGAAAAATCCTAGAATTTTAGGGTTCAAAATCCAGATTACAACGGTGAAAAGTAATGAGGAGGCTAATGAGGTGAAGTCTTATTTCAGAAAAAGATTCCCGAATCTGAAAGTAGAGACGGATGCTTCTTTAAGACCAAATTATAAGATTTTAGCTGGAAGTTATTTCACAAAACAAAGTGCAGCCAGTGATCTTTCCAAAATCAGAGAATACTTTAAATCTGCAGTAGCAGTACAGTATAGAATTTTCTGTGCAGAAGCAAAATAGGAAGAATTTATTTCAACATAAAAAACAAAAAGCTGAGAAATTTTCTCAGCTTTTTTTATTGATAATAATTTTCCATAAACCAGAAGAACTCTGCCATTCTGAAGGTATTATTGACGATCAGATAGATAAACAATACAACCATTGTTAATGTTAAAAACGACATCATTTTAGGTGAAGATCTGTAGGCAAAAAAGAGCCATCCTAAAAGAAGAGGGTATACAAAAACAAAATGTCCTCCATAAATATAGGAAGTGTGAAGACCAAACCTCATTACACAATGGATAATGAGGTCAACTAAAAATGAAATGACGATAACCTGAACCCATTTGTTTTTAAAGTTTTTAAAATAACTCCAACTGATCAGGATTAATAATGTGCCGATGAAAAAGTAGGAAAGGGGCGATGAATAAACATCCATGTAAAGTCCTTTGAAATTAAACCCTTTCATATTATGTTTGTCAGACATAATAAATCCCGGGAAAAGAATATTGCCTCCGAAAAAGAATGAAAGAATCATATCCCATGTCGGCATAGATTCTACATTGGAAAACTTTTCATATTGCTGGTTGGTTTTTGAAAAGATATTCTGATATTTAAAATCAATTCTGTTCAGATAAAGCAGTACAAAACAGATAACAGCTATTGCCACTCTTAAAACTGCATTTCCAAATTTCTTCCAGTTGGTAAAAATGCCTTTCTCAAAAATAAGTGGAATGAAAACTTTTACAAAGTTGGTAATAGTAAGCCCTCCGATAGTAATTCCAGCCAGTGATAAAGCAGTAGCAGGTATTTTCTCTTCTTTCCTTAGTTTGATTGCCGCATAGTAGTTGTATAGCGATAGTAAAAATAAGGTGTAGGTAAAGTTCTCCGGAGTAAAAGACAAGATGATATTAGTGGAAAAAGCTCCAAAGAATAATATGATTAAAAGGCTTAGCCATAAAGGAAGCTGAATGATATTCTTTAAATATTTAAATACCTGAATAATATTTAATGTAATGATAATATTACTGAGCCATGCCAGCGTAAGTCTGAAGTTGGCATCCGTTTTTCCTCCTGAAATAAATAGCGAGAATTCTCTTATCCAGTTGAAAAAATAGTAGGATAGAGGATGTCTTTCAAAACTGCCTCCTGTCATAAGGATTGATTTATTATCAAAACTGAAGTAAGCATCCCACGGAATCCTGCTGTCAAAAATAATCCTGTAATGAAGGGCAATATAAGATCCCAGAATTCCATAACAGACTATGAAAAACAGAAATACCGCCAACTCGGTATAGGTGGATGGGAAAACCAGTTTAAGAAAATTGATAAATTTTGTTTTGATAAAAGACACGGGTCAAATTTTTTGCAAAAGTAAAATAAAAAAACCACCAATTTTGGTGGTTATAAAAGTTTGTATAAACGTTGTTATTGTTTGATTACTTTCTCGGTTTTGGAAGTTCCGTCTGAGAAGTCTACTTTTAATAGATAGACTCCTTTTGGAAGTGAAGAAATATCCAATCTTTCTGAAGTATTGTTGAGCAGAGATTTTCCACTTGCATCAATTACTGTGGCAGATTTGATTTTTTTGTCTGTTTTTATATTGATTTCTCCTTTTGTAGGGTTTGGATAAATGTTTGTGAAGTCTTTTACTTTAGCATTGGCTTCCTGAGTAGCTAATGTAGCACTTGCTAAAACCTGTACATCATCTATAGAAAGGCTGTCTGCATCATTGGCAACATAATGGAATCTGAATTTAACATTGGCCTGCCCTGCATATGAGGCTAAGCTCACGGTAATCGCTAGTGTTTCATAATCAGTATATACTCCATAGTCTTCTTCAACCCATACCTGATTCCAGGTAGTTCCTCCATCTGTGGATACCTCTACTTTTAAATCTCCGTTAGGATTTGGATCAACCATGTATTCGTATCCAATTTTAGCATTGAACTTTAGTACCGGACTTGTTGTCCCTACTAAACTGAAGGAAGGACTTGTTAAATGAGCATCCTGTGAATCGGCAATCCATCCTATGCAAGCAGATTTTCCACCTGTGATATTGAATGTTGCTTGTCCGGTTGCATTAAATATGATAGTGGTAAATCCCCAAGGTCTTGAAGCCACATTTGTTCCGGTTGTCCATCCTGTTGGAGGAAATGTCGTACCCTGAAAAGTCTCTGTGAGAATCTGTGCATTTCCAAATACAAAAGAGATTAGGAAAAGGAATAGTAATTTTGTTTTCATTTGGTTTACGTTTAAAGTTGTTAGTAAATGTAATAAAAAAATGAAAATAATTACATGTTTTTTGGTTTTTTATGAATATTTGTTAATTACGAACTGCATGAAAGTGTGGAACATCCGGCAGTATCATCGTATCCAGACGGTCTTTTGGCGGAGAACTCAGGGTATATTTCCTGATATGGATTTTCGAGGGCTTTAATGAGTTTTTCCAACATCTCTTTTTTGCCATTGCTGATCTCTTCAATACATTCGTAGAGAAGATAATTTCGGAGTATAAATGTTGGATTTGTTTTTTCCATCATGGCTAAAGAGTCTTCTTCCGAAATGGTGTTTAAAGCTTTTCTTGCTTCATGACTTTTGATAAAACTATTTAGCTTTTCCAGCTTTACTTCATCCAGAATAATATAAGAGACATCTTTAAAATGTTCTGGTATGTTTGTGTTTTGGGTTATTTTTTTCAGTTGATTGAAAAACAAGGTGTAATCTAACTGAAGTTCCTGCATTAATCCCTGCCAATTGGTGAAAAATTCTTCATCATCCTTTTGAAGCTGATCAAAACCAAACTTTTTACAGAGCATCTGGTCATGAGCTTCCCAAAAATAAGTTCCGAAATTATTTAAAGTATCTTCTAAAAACTTTTCGTCCTTGATTAATGGATGAAGAGCATTAGCAAGCTGCCAAAGATTCCACTGGGCGATCTGCCCCTGCTTTCCAAAGGCATATCTTCTTCCCGGAAGATCTGTTGTATTGGGTGTGAAATTCAAATCATATTCGTCCATCATGGAATAAGGGCCGTAATCAATGGTTAATCCCAGAACTGACATATTATCTGTATTCATCACTCCATGTACAAAGCCTACTCTGAACCATTCAACCATTAAGTTAGCCGTTCGGGTGCAGATGTTTTCAAAAAAGTCTCTGTATTTCTTACTGTCAGTAGATGTGATTTCCGGGTAATAGTTTTCAATGGTAAAGTCGGCAAGCTCCTGAAGATTGTTGTATTCTCTTTGGGCAGACATAAGTTCAAAATGACCGAAACGTAAAAAGCTTTCAGCAGTTCTGATAACCACTGCACCTTTTTCAAGCTGTGGATTTCCACTGTACATGATATCACGTATCACATCTTCGCCTGTAAAAGCCAGACTAAGTGCTCTTGTTGTAGGAATGCCTAGGTGATACATGGCTTCACTCATAAGATATTCGCGTACAGAAGATCTCAATACGGCTCTTCCGTCAGCATGTCTGGAATATGGAGTTGCTCCGGCTCCTTTCCATTGGATTTCGGTCTTTTTTCCTGCCTCATTGGTAATTTCACCAGCAAGAATAGCTCTTCCATCTCCAAGCTGTCCTGCCCAGTTTCCGAACTGATGCCCTGCATACGCTGTGGCATAGGTTCGAACGTTTTCCGGAAGGTTATTTCCCACCAGAAAGTTCAGGTCTTTATCTTCATATTTTCCTAAGCCAATTTCCTTTGATAAAGCTTCGTTAAAAGCAATAAGTTCAGGTTTATCAAAGCCTGCAGGTTTAATGGTGGCGAATAAAACCTTTGGTGTGTTTCTCTGCATGGGATTGTTTGAAAAATCACCGGGAAAAGTTTCAATAAATGGTTGTCTGATACGTTCGATATTCATCCTTCAAAGGTATTAATTATAAAAGAAAAGACCTTCCAAATTATTGAAAGGTCTTGTGTATTTCTAAAAGAGAATTTATTTATTGAAATCTACTTCATCATTAGAATGAAGGTTTTCATTGATGTTGTCCTCTTTCTTTTCTGTTGGCTTTTTAGGCGTTGGATCTGCTGGTCTTGGATTTTTGATCTCATCGATCGTCTGAAGACTTCCATCGTCTCCATATCCTCCGCTTAGTCCTTTAAGGTTCGAACATCCGTCTTTCCAGTCTGAAGGTTTTACAAATTTGTCATCAGGAGTTACTCCTAAACTCTTATCAGCCCATACTTTTTTCATGAAAATTGCCCAGATCGGTAGTGCCATTCTCGCACCCTGACCTTCACCTGTTCCAAAGAAGTGGGTTGCTCTGTCTTCCCATCCAACCCATGCTCCGGTTGCCAGTTTTGGTGTGATTCCCATAAACCATCCATCGGAGTTATTCTGAGTTGTTCCTGTTTTAGCAGCAATTTCTACCGCTTTTGAGATTCCTCTTCTTCCTAATTCTCCGGAAGCAGTTCCGTATTGTGCAACACCTTTCATCAGTTCAATCATGGTGTAGGCATACATTGGGTTCATTACTTCTTTTGGCTCTACGTTTACTTCCTTGATAACTCTACCGTTGGCATCTTCAATTCTCCATATCATCTCTGGTTTGTTGTAGTTACCATAGTTGGCAAAAGTACTGTATGCACCTAGCATTTCGTAAATCGTAATGTCTGATGAACCTAAAGCGATGGTATTGTTTCTAGGAATATCTTCTGTTACTCCCAGATCTCTTGCTGTCTGGATTACAGCGTCCACTCCTGTCATTTCAATTAGTCTTGCAGCAACAGGGTTTTGAGAGTGTGCTAATGCATCTTTTAAAGTAAGCATTCCGCCTCTTCCCGGTACGTGCCACCCGTTGTGATCATAGGTTCCGTTAGAAACAGCGGAACAAGGAGTCATTCCCAGTTTCATAATAGCAGTAGCGTATACGAAAGGTTTGAATGTAGATCCTACCTGTCTCTTACCTTGCTTGATATGATCATATTGGAAGTGCTGCCAGTCTATACCACCTACCCAGGCTTTGATTTCTCCGGTTCCCGGAACCATAGACATCAAACCTGCCTGTGCAATTTGTTTATGGTATCTGATAGAATCCCATGGAGACATTTCCACCTCTTCTTCTCCGGCCCATGTGAATCGTGAAGTTTTGATAGGTTTTTTGAACTCCATCATAATAGAATCCTCAGGCATTCCGTCAGCTTTGAGCAATTTGTAACGGCCGGTTCTTTTCATAGCCTGAACCATTACGTCTTTGATTTGTTTATCATTAAGATAGTAGAAAGGTCTGTTCTTTCTTCCTCTCTGTTCTGCATCAAATCTCTTCTGAAGATCTGTTAAGTGCTCTTTGATTGACTCTTCTGCATATTTCTGCATTTTAGAATCAAGAGTAACATATATTTTTAAACCGTCTTTGTAAAGGTTAAGTTTTTTACCGGTTTCTTTTTCATGAGCTTCAAGATATTTGTCAATCTCTTTTCTCAGATAGAACTTGTAATAAGCAGAATATCCATCCGTGATGCTTTTGATAGGGTGGAAGTCTACTTCAATCGGAGTACTGGCTGCTTTTTCATAAGTTGCAGCATCAATATATCCGGTTTTCTGCATTTGATCCAATACTACATTCCTTCTTTCTTTAGCCTTTTCAGGATATCTGTAAGGATTGTTTTTTCTTGGATTTTCAAGCATTGCTACAAATGTTGCAGCTTCTGGTAATGTAAGTTCAGATGTTTTCTTGTTAAAGTAAACTCTGGAAGCCATTTCAATACCATTAGCGTTGAAAAGGAAGTCAAATTTGTTGAAATAAAGAGTGATAATTTCTTCTTTGGTGTATCTTTTCTCAAGACTTACTGCTACTACCCATTCTTTCAGTTTCTGGAATGCTCTCTGAACTTTATTCTGAGAAGCATTTCCTGTGAAAAGAAGTTTGGCAAGCTGTTGGGTAATGGTAGAACCTCCACCACGTCCACCACCATATGCAACGGCTCTGGCAACAGAGTATAAATCTATTCCTGAGTGTTCTTTAAAACGCTCATCTTCTTTAGCTTGTAGGGCATAAATAAGATAAGGAGGAAGGTCTTTATAAACGATTGGCTGAGTCTTTTCTTTTTCGAATTTACCCAAAGTTACTCCGTCTGAAGAAATGATTTCAGAAGCAACAAAGATATCCGGGTTTTCAAGTTCTTTTACATCAGGCATTTCCCCAAGGAATCCTTGAGAAACCGAAAAGAAAAGCCCTGAAATTCCCAGAACTACCGCAATGAGTCCGATCCAAATAAACGAAACCCATTTTCTCCAGGAGGTGTCTTTCTTTTTCTTGGGAGGCAGAGGAAATGTTTTCCCCTTATTTCCTGCATTTTTTTTGTTTTCTTCCATTTATGGTTACGGTTTAGCCGTTTCTATTTTTACCCCAATATCCTCAATTCCCTGAAGGTTGTCATTTCTCATCGCCTGAGTAAGACTGATTTCATATTTCCCTTTTCCTGGGAACTGGTAATTTACTTTATACTGAAACAAAGTTTCCTTCGTATCACCAAACCCTGTACCAAGCCATTCTCCGTTTGGTTTAGCCAGAACATAATTCAAGGTGTCTGTTTCCTTTTTTTTGTTCTGGAGATTGGTGAAATTCACTATAAACCTTATATTGCTGTAAGGATAAGTGTTGTTATTTCTTACGACAAATATAATGTTTTTAGGATTCTGCGGATCTGAAACTTCAAGATTAAATTTTTGTTCACTTTTCTTATTCCATTTGTTATCAACGGAATTCATGATGACATCTCCTCCTGAGGAAGAGTTGCAGCTAAAGAAAAGGATAAGTGAAAGTAATCCTAAAATTTTATGCATTGTTATCTTTTTTTGGAGGATATTTCTTTTTGAATTTTTTCTTATTCGGATTGTTGCTCTGTGGCTTTTTATCAGCGTCAGAATTATTCACTGCTTTTTCCACAGGTGCTTTTTGCTGTGGGTGCTGCTTTTGAGGTCTAGGCTGATTTGCAGATTGAGCATTTGGGTTTTCGGTTTTTTCAGATCTTTCCGGTCTCTCTTGCCTTTCAGGTCTGTTTCTTTTTTGTCCTTGGCCCTGACCCTGACTTTGCTGGTTGTTATTTTGTTTATTCTGGTTGCTCTGGTTGTTTCTGTTCCTGTTGTTTCCTCTGTTTTTCTTTTCGAAACGATCCACATTGTTTTCCTGGATCAAATCGATCGTGTGAGTAGAGGTTTCCGGTTGTTTCAGGTCTTCAAGAGGAAGTGTTTTTTCTCCTCTTTTATTCTTTGAAATCAATTTTTTAACAAGGTCGATGTCAAAATCATACCATGCAATTGAACTGTCTACATAAGCAAACCACATTTTCTTTTTGAAAACGTCGATTTTAATACAGAATGCTTTTCCTTTCTCTGTTTCCAAAGTCGTTGAAGAAGAAGGGAAGTTGCTTAATGCATCCAAATAACTGTCAAGCTCATAGTTAAGACAACATTTAAGCTTACCGCATTGCCCTGCCAGTTTCTGAGGATTGATACTCAGCTGTTGATATCTTGCAACATTGGTGTTTACAGATCTGAAGTCTGTAAGCCATGTAGAGCAGCAAAGTTCACGTCCGCAAGATCCGATTCCACCTACTTTGGCAGCTTCCTGTCTGAAACCGATTTGTTTCATGTCGATTTTAGTACGGAAAGCTCCAGCGTAATCTTTGATTAGTTGTCTGAAATCCACTCGGTTATCAGCAGTGTAATAAAAGGTGATTTTTGAGGAGTCACCCTGGTATTCTACGTCTGTAACTTTCATTTCAAGGCCTAATCTCTGGGCAATTTTTCTTGCTTCAAGCTTTACGCCATCTTCTTTTTTTCTTGCTTCCTGCCATACCTCAAGATCTTTTTGGTTGGCCTGTCTGTATATTTTGAGTGCCGATTCTTCAGAAAACTTTTTCTTTTTCATCTGAATCTTTACTAATTCTCCCGTAAGGCTTACTACGCCTACATCGTGTCCCGGACTTGATTCTACTGTAATTACGCTACCTATATGTAAAGGAATATTATTTACATTCTTATAAAACGATTTTCTGTCGTTTTTAAATCTAACTTCCACAAAATCACACCTGTTTGGTGCCGGATTGTTGATGTTAGAAAGCCAGTCAAAAACACTTAATTTATAACTATTCCCGCAGGTATTTACATTTTCACAGCCATTTGCGGTTTTTTTAGGGCCGCAAGAATGTGCAGAATCGCCGGATGTTTTACATCCACAACTCATATTTTCTATTATTTATAATCTGCAAATTTATGTATTTTTATCTTTATGAGATTCTAAAATAGTTAAATAACCTGAATTGGAGATAAAACATTTTCCTATTTTGAGTAAGAATGATCGTTAAAGGCTGCCATTTAAGGAAGTAAAGGGCATACTATTTTTTTAATTTAATCTTTTTATTCCAGCTCTGTTTAATTTAACATTTATTATCATTTTGCTTTCCTGCTAATGCTTTTTGAGGCTGTTAAGACTTAATGTTAAACGGTTGTTTAGAATTAAACAGTAAATGATGTTTAGTTTTTTAATCTATTTAAGACTTTCATAATGATTATTTTGTGGTTTATTTCCTTAGAGTTATTATTTTAAACATAGTTTTCTTTTGGGATATTGTTTAAAATATTAGCAAATATTAACAGACGTATTCAAAATAATTTTATATTTGGCTTATATAATAATAGTCTATGAAAAAAATATTAGTATCAACTGCTTTATTGGCGGGAGTTCTATCTTACGCAGGAGGCTTCAGAGTTTCCCTGCAAGGGGTAAAACAATTGGCAATGGCGCATACTAGTGCTCATGCCGAAGACGCGAGTGTGACATTCTTTAACCCGGCGGGTATGTCATTTATCCCTTCCAAACTGAGTATAGTGGCTGTCTCTTATACACA